>JBDTVZ010000002.1:0-299293 GCA_040006935.1 Candidatus Dojkabacteria bacterium
CAGCTATGTTGTGTTCACTTTGCTGTAGTTTGGTCATAAGCTTGCTAAATCATCTGTTGAGGAATCATTTAGAAAAGTAATGTCTTTTGATGTTAGTTTTAACCGATCAACAAGCTCTTGAGATGCGTTTATAGTTTTAGACTTATCTATTTGTGCTGTTAGTATTTCATTTTGAAGTCTGAGTTCTTCTTTTCTCTGTCTAATTTCATCAATTTCTTGAGTTTTAGTTCCAAGAACAGAAGTGATCAGAATTTGAGAGGCAAAAAATGCAATTATCAAAAAAACGTTCAGAGTAATCAATTTTTTATTGATTTTTTTAAAAGATATTAATTTTTTGTTTGTTAATAGATTTTGCATGTTTTAATGTTTAAATGTTTTAAAGTTGGAAAGTTGAATAAACATTACAACCTTCAAACTTTGTAACCTTACAACTTCTTTATTGCCCAAAGTTTTGCGCTTCTTGAGCTTATATTCGCTAGTAATTCATCGACACTTGGACGTAAATATTTATCTTTTTCGTTTAAGTATTCAGCAGATTTATTTGAAACTAATTGATCAAAGTATGTACTTACAATTTTATCTTCACCTGAATGGAAGGTTAGGATTGCAAAAACACCATTTTCTTTAAGCGAGTTGAATGACTTTGAAAGTATTTCAGTAAGATTTCCAAATTCGTTATTTACAGCAATTCTCAATGCCTGAAATATTTTTGAATATGTTTGGAATTTTCTACTTTTTAGTTTCTGATCGCCGCTATCTAGACCAAATGATCTATCGATGATTTTGAGAAAGTCTCCAACTGTAATAATTAACCTCTTTTTCCTATGTGCTTTAATTTCCTCAACCAATTTTGAATTTTGTGAACCAAAAATATCTGCATACTTTTTAAACATTTCATTTAGCTCATTTTTACCCAAAGCGTTGAGTAAATCGCTTGCTTTAACTCCCAAACTCTTATCCATTCTCATATCTAACTCCGAATCCCTATCTTCGTATGACATACCTTCAACTGAATCTAGTTGATCGGTCGACCAACCTAAATCTGCTATTACTCCATCTAATTCCCCTAAATCTAACTTTTCAATATAAAAATCAATCTTAGAAAAGTTATCATTAATTAAAATAATTTCAGACTTTCGATTTTCGATTTTCGATTTTTTCTCATAATTCGTAATTCGTAAATCGTAAATCGTAAATGTACTTAAATCTTTTTTTATTGCATCTATGTTGCTAGCATCTACATCAAATGCGAGAACTGTCATATTTTCTGCTCTACTTAGCAATTCTTTCAAATGACCGCCGCCGCCTAAAGTTAGGTCTGCATATACTCCTCCGTTCCTTGGAGAAATCAAATCTATAGTTTCTTTTTTTAATACTGTTATATGCTTCATAAATTGTTTTAATGTTTAAAAAGTTGTAAGGCTGTAATGTTATTCAAACATTTTAACGTTTCAACATTGCAACTTTTTAACCTAAGGTTTCCGCTAAATCTGACACGTTGTCTTTTAAAATATTTAATTTCTCTTTCCATCTCTCTTCAGCCCAAACCTCTGCCCACTCTCCTACTCCTAGAAATATTATTTTTTGATCTATAGCCGAAAACTCTTTTAAAGAATCCGGGAGGACTATCCTACCCTGACTGTCAGGTTCTAATTCGATGGAACCTCCTAAAATAAATCTTTTAGTATCCCTAACACTTAAGCTTAATAATGGTTTTTTATTAATCTCTTCGATTAATTTAGTCCACCTAGTTTCGTCCACTAGTATTAAGCAGTTCTCGTAACCTCTCGTCAGAAAGAGCCTCCCATCAAGTTTCTCTCTCAACTTTTTAGGGATGGCTATTCTGTTCTTTTCGCCAATTTGAACCGAATATTCGCCGATTAACATAGTGGATATTTAAGGAAACGAAGGAATGTAAAAATAGTTAAAAATGCATTGTATTTTTAGAATTCACCACCTTTCACCACTTATCTCCAGTTTATGAATTTTTGTGATCAAAGTCAACTAGAATCTTGACCAAAAGTTCCCAAAAATGATTCAAATCAGAACTGCCAAAAACTAATAACAATATATTGTAGATATGGAGGGAAAGTAGTAAAATCCCTGAAATATATCTTATTAGTCCGTACATGATTAATGGTAATACTCAACCAGAAATAGGTTCCTTCAATAATTTTCAACCTGAAATTTCAACCTCAGATATAAAAGAAATATTAGAACAGCAATTAGATCCAGTTAAAATTTTATTTAACCACGAATATATCCTTAAGAATATTTCAACAAAGTTAAGTAGATATACTTTTCTACTTAGAAATGGTGAAGAAGATCCTAAAGCTATCAGTGAATTAGACGAAATTTTAGAGCAGTCACTAAATAAACTGGTGGAATTCCCTGGTCAGATTTCATTATTAGGGCAAATCAAAAAAAGTCTTATAGATATGGCATATGTGAAATTAGGTCTTTTGGAATACAGAAACAATACTTTCCAAACCAATTTAAGTGAACTTGGAATGCGTTTTGATACAACCAAAATCTATATTCAAGAAGTGATGAGTTACAATGGTACCGATACTTCTCCTATAGAAAGGAAGGCTAAGGTATTGTCCGCTTTAAAACAGTTCCTTTATGAAGCTAATAGTATATTTTCAGTCATAAATCACCTTTATGAATCTCAATTAAACTATAATTCTGATAATATAGAATCTTTTCATATAGAAGCCATTGGGTTGTTTGAATATATAGTAGAAAATTTCAATACAATTCTAGAAGAAAATAACATTGATATAAAAGATTTAGGATCAACCAAAGTTTATTTGGACATCTTAGCAGTCAAAGTTAAAGATATGCGAAATAAAGAAGAAGGGATTGATTCCGACAGGACCATTGTGAAGCCTTATAGGAAAGTAGGAGAGAAAGATAATAGTGATGATGAAAAATTCTGGGAAGGGGTGACTCAAGAGCAAGTAGAGAAATTAGGTGCTTTCCAGGCATTTTTTAGTTATTTGATCACTGCAGAAGGACGAGCTAAATACTCTAAGGAAATTGAGAAAAATGTTACAAAGGTGGATTTCGCAAGAATTCGAACAGAAGTATATTTACAAGCAAGAGGTAAACTACTAATACCTAATTCAAATAGAAATTCACAAAAATCAGTTGAAGAGTTTAACTTAGTAGCACATCTAGATAATAGAAATGATTTTGCCGAATTTTTAGAATATTTAGACAGATTACTCACACCTTCTCAAGGAGTTGCTTTTGATAGATTTTTTGTTGGGAACCTAGATGTTATTGAAGAATTAAAGGAAAAGGCTAAAGATTCTGAGAAGTACAAGAAAATGTTAACGGGTTTAGGTTGGGCAATTCAATATTATGTAGAGAAATTAGAGGAATTAATCTCCGATGAAAAATTAAAGGAGATGAGGAGTTGGGTACATGAAGCATTGCTTAATAAGTCGGATGGAACAAAAAGGGATGTTGCAGCAATTGCTGTCAATGGAGATTATTTAGCTGGGAAAGGATCTGCTCTAAAGAATTTAGGATTCGATGATGACGATATTACTCAAACTGGGACAGATGGCGTATTGGGTAATAAAACTGGAACAAGATTTGAGGAATATAGACAGGTTATTGGACTGAACGATGTAGCAAGAGGTACTGGTCCAATGTTCCCTACCAAGTTCATGATTCTTTTATATTTCATCGATATTCTTGAGCAAAGAGGGAAGTTAGATGCGAAAGGTTTGGTTGATGCACCAGTAATCTTTAGTGGATTGCCTAGAGGGATAGATCAAACTTTTATTCTATTAGATGATAATAATCAAATTGCTTATCCTAATTTTGAAAATATAATTCTATTAGTAGAACAGAATGAAGCTGAGTTGAGAGTTTTACAAAGGATGGCTGAAGATTTATATTTCAATCCAGATGGGATAAGACCAGATGATATAAATGATGTTGATTATAAGGGCAAGGATACAATTAGAGAAGAATTGATAGGTGTAGGGGCTTCAAAAGAACTTATTATTGATGTAAGAAATAAGATTGGTGGTGCGGAAAAATTATTAAGAGATAGATTATCTAGTTTAATAACCAGCGGCTTAATAAGATTCTCCAAAAATTCAAGATATGCAAGAGGTAAGTCAACAATAAAATCTACTATTGCAAATATTGACACTTTAGGAGGTAAAAATACGATAATAGATACGACTGGAAAAACTAAACCACAAGTAGTGGTGGAACTAAAAGATAAGGTAAAAACAATAGAATGGCCAGCAGATAAGTTAAAAGAAGCTTGATAATAAAAGGTTAAAAAGACCTTAGAAACCTGCCAAACACCAGACAGGTTGGGTCTTTTTTAATCTACTTCAAAATTCTCAATATTTGTAAATCTTGTTTCTAAACTTGAAACGTTGTGCAGATCCACATTCTTTACCCTAGAATTCGCGTAGTAAATGAATTGTGGATGGTATAAGAATACTTCTGGAACATCTTCTGCAATTAGCTCTTGTATTGTGTCATAGTTAGAGTTTCTCTTGTCTTTCTCGATTTCAGGATCTAATCTTCTAGTTTCATCTAAGAGTGCATCCACTTTTGGAAGTGTTATTAATGAACTCTCCCCCTCCCTTCTTTCACTCGCTGGCTTTGGCCTTACCGTTGGGGCTGTTCCTACATAACCAGAAATATTTAATCCAGTTTTTTCCTGTGAGCTATGGAAAAGTTCGTATCTGTCTGGGTCGATAAATGTATTCATTCCATAAAGTATTGCATCGAAAAGTCTTGGGGATAGAAATTGATTATTTATATCCTGTAAACTCCAACCACTTGGTGCATCTGGGGAGGAATCTTGTCCTGGTTGCTCTGTCCTATTTACTATAGCTTTAATTCCAACCAGCTCCAAATCTCGTTCAATAAATTTTGCAACGTTTACTCTGTCGTAACTATTTACGTAATAAAGTGAAAAGCTCATTTCTCTACCTTCTGAATTAGTTCTAAATGTCGATCCATTCTTTATTGTCCAACCTGCCTCGTCTAATAACTTTCTTGCTTGATCAGGATTATATGTTTTCCATTGTGCGTTAGGATCAAAATATTCAGAAACAGTTGGTATTGGTCCGAAAGCTTCTTCTCCTATTCCTTGTAGAGCATTAGACACTAAATCTTGCCTATTTATTGCGTAAGATATTGCAGTTCTAACTTTTACATCTTGAAAAAAATCAGCTCCTAAGGTTTTCCCATTAGGATCCTTTCGTAGATTGAAATACATAGACCAATATTGATTTACTAATACTGGGCTTAACTGTGTTTTAATCTGAGGATATTCATCTAAAGTTTGTTTAGACTCTGTAGAAATAGTTGCTAATGTATGGACAGTACCATTTTGTAGTCCAGTTATAGCATCATTCAAATCTCTAAAAAATTTAAACTCAATTGCTTGTATTTTCGGAAGTATTTTTACTGTATTGTAATTACTTGCTACACTTGGATCTAGAGTTGGTTCTTTAAGAACTTGTTTTTCTCCATAGTATTTATCATTTCTAACAACTTTTACAGATTGATCATCAGCTCTGTAGAATTTATATTTCCCTGTACCAACAGGCGATCTGAATAATTCAGGAATGGTGGTATCGATATTCTGTGAGTTTATATCTTGAGATTTATGCGCAGGTATTATTTTAATGCTAATTAGTTCAAGAAAGTTAGAAAGTATTGGATTATCTTTAGTCTGATTACAATTGTTTGCATCACTTGTTCCTCTTGTACAAACTCTAACAGTGAAGTCGTCCAATTTCTCCCATCTTAATTGTTTAATAGCTGTTATATAAGCCTCACTTCGATTTTCAATTCCAGAAACGATATCAAAAGTTCTAATTACATCATCAGCTGTGAACTGTTTACCATCATGCCAAAGTACGTTTCTTCGTAAGTTAAATTGATAGTCTGCTCCTTCTCTAATTTTTATTACATTTTCTGCTAAAACATCTTCTATCTTCACATTCCATTGCGCCGAGCTTGATTGATCGTATTCGTAACGAATCAAAGGTTCGTATATTAATTCTGAGAGATCTCTTTCTATTTGTACATTAGAGGGAATTATTGGATTAACCTTTGTAAGCTTTTGAATACTTCCACTATCATCCGCACCCATTACAACTCCCTCAACTAATGTAGAATCTTCGATTTTTACCAGTGCTTTTAAATCAACTACAAATGAAGATAAGAAGATTAATATTACACAAAGTCCTGCAAATGCAAAGTGTGAATATGGCATTGAGGATTTATATAATATATTTACTTTTGCTGAGATAGAGCCCGGACCAAAAATATAGTCTGGATAATTCCAGAAGAAATCACGAATTTCGTAGAATTTTTTTTCGATACTATTTAGTGGATTAAACATTAATTACAGCAATAGCTAGTGCTATTATCACAAATAAAATGCCTAATATTATTGTAGCATTGTATAGAACTGCTTCCAAACCTCTTCTAGATCTATAAAACTCTCCTCCACTCATTCCTCCGAACACTGTTCCCAATCCACCACTTCTATTTTGAAGTAAAATTGAAAGAACTAAACCCACAGCGTCAAATGCGAGAACATATTTCAAAATATCTGTGATACTCATTCTGAAAAATTAAGAATTATAAATTAGTTACCTTAATCTTTCCCTTTTTCTTTATCTTAATTCTTAAGGGGAAGAGTAAGAATTAAGAAATTTTGCTAAAGCAAAATTTATACCAGAGGAGGGACTCGAACCCTCACCCCCTTAACGGGGAGCGGATTTTAAGTCCGCCGTGTATACCATTTCACCACTCCGGCATTTTCAGTTTCACAACACCTTACCCAACCTGGCTTTTGTAATTCTAACACTAGGTTCTTCTTGATTTCGAGCTTCACTTCGTTCGCTCTCAATAAGAATCACCATGCATTTCACCACTCCGGCATTTATATCTTCCACTTACCCTCATTCTTATCCTCAATTCTCATTAGAATTCAAGTTTAAGATACCAATTACCAATTACCAATTACCAATTACCAATTACCAATTACCAATTACCAATTACCGTGAATTATATCGTAAAACCTGCTGATTATCCAAGGTTATTTCGAGAGAAATTTTATTATTTTTCCCTCAGTTTATAAGCTGGTAGGTCTTTATTCGATACATTTATATTATATGCATGGAATTGTTTTCCAGGGAATTCTAGAAATATTGAGTAATCCCCAGGTGGGAGAGGATTTACACTGGAGAATTTACCATCCTTTCCTGAATTTGTTGTAAAGATCTTTTTGATTATTTGATTTGTAAACTTTATTGTAGCATTAGTTACTGGTTGATCAGCCTTGTCAACAACAATTCCATGCACAATTTTACCTTCTGTGCCTGACTGCATTATTTGGACTTTGGGCATGGCTCCAACCCTTGGATTTGATTCTACTTTTCCACCATTTATAAGTTTTATTTCTCTATATAAATCGTTAATTTTACTCATTATTTCTTCCTCTTTCTCTTTGTAATTAGCATCTTTAGCCAAAATTGAAAGTTGATATTTAAGCCTATTAATTTCTTCCTGATATTGCTCTACCGTCGTAAATTGTGGATTAACAGCAACTTTGGGTTCTGGAGTATTCTGCGGTTGAACAGCCATAGCCATTTTGGCCTTCGTTTGTATTGGTGCAGCTGCTTGAGCCTGTTCTGGAGCTTTTTTGACTACTTTCGTTTTAATATCAAATATGTCGCCATAAACTCTATTCAAGTTATCCCCTTCCGGCCCATCCAGTTTGTCTTGGACTACTGGCTGATTTTGTTGTGCTTGAGTTCCGAAAAGTCTTTCTAGGGGCAATTCATTAATATCTAATTTTTTCTTATTTAATGCTGAACTCACATTCCTATCTTTCTCTGGATCTAAAGTAATTTGAGGTTTTAGGATTTCAGGGAGCTCAGTTTTTTTCATCCAAACGTATCGTGGGGAAATGAATAAGGCTTTAATAAAACCACTTAACCAAACTCCGAAGTTAGGAATTATTGCTAATAAAATTCCAGTGAAAACTGAAATAATTACAAGTGGGATCTTTATAAAAACGTTGATATTGATGAGGAAAATTCCTACGCCAATAAGGCAGCCAACAAGTATTTTCCCGAACTGCTTAAGCGTAAATGCTCCAAAAAGTTTGAATTCTACATCTAATATATTTTGTGGTACTGGATGCGGTTCCACTTTAAGAATTAAGAATTAAGAGTAAGAGACTTGGTGTCATCGCGAGGTAAAGTTTACTTTACCGTGGCGATCCCTTTTGAAACGGGATTGCTTCGCTATGACACCAATCTTTTAATTGACAAATAGCCATCGTTTTCCTTTTCTGAACGCTTGATTTAAGAGTTTTCTTTCTTCAATGTCTTGAGTATAGTAATTACCACCCTCTTCTACTTTATTATAGATTTCTTCTGACTTTGTTGCTAATTCATAAGACCTTACCTTTAAAATATAAGCCATTATGAACATATTTACAATTAGAACTACTGCCACAGTGTAAATAATTACTTTGTCTAAATTCTTTACTTTTATTTTATTAAGTAAATTATTGAGTGTTTCTGAATAACATAAGATTACTAAACCTAAGATTGGAATTAGAAACCTAATACCGAAAATAAAATCTAGGAGTCCTGAATTGAAAGCATAACCAGGGAATCCTACAAAAAATATTAAGGAAATTAGTAAAATTCCAAAGATCAGAAACCTGTGTTTATATTTAGAGAATAAGCCTAGGATAGGCAATCCAGGATAGATAATAAGCAGAATGATTATATACTTAAGTGCTTGCGGAAGTATTAACGATGGAATAATTAGAAATTCTTCTTTCGAAAAAAAGTATCCAGAATGAAATATGGATCCATAAAATATGTAATTTATGGCAAGAAATATTAACAGAAAAGGGAATGCTCCTATAAATAAAGCGAGATTATCTTTCAGCCATCGTATTAATCTAGGTTTTTTCTCTTCAAATCCTAATGATATTGTTCCACCAACGTTACCAATTGCTTTTGATTTAAAATTAATAAATAACCAGTAAATAATAATTGGCACTATAAAAAGAGCATTTGAATATTTTAATAAAACTGTAATTCCAGATAATGCACCCACAATTAAATATCTGTAGTCATATAGGAATTTCTTAAACTTCGATTTTCCCTCACTCTTTTCAAATAGGAGGTAAAAGATAATCATTATGAAAGTTATGGTGTAAACTTCTGTCATGGTCTTGCGAGAATAGTAAACGAAAGTTGGAAAGAATGCATAAAGATAAATAAATTCTGCTCTAATTCCTCTTTTCTCTAAGAATCTTTTAAAAATATATAATCCCGAAATAAATACTATTATTGATATAAAAAAGGTAATTCTCCAATCTAGAAACACAATTGGAATTAAAAGAAACGAAAGCCCTAAATTATATTTTGAAATATAGCCATTTCCATTAAAGTATCCGCAACTTGCCCCTTCATAACATTGCACATCATTTTTTACTAAATTGCCTTGACCTACTAGATATGAGTTTTCAATGTAGTCTCTTTCATCGGTAGTTGTGTAAAATGCTGGATAGAAAATGATTACTGAAATCAAGATGAAAAGTGCTCCAATTATAAAGTGTTTGTTATAGTTGGAGAGTTTTAAAGAAGCTAGAAATTCCATTTTATGATCTTCAATTTATTAATCTATTTTATAAGGAGCAATAAGTTGAAAGTCCATTCCGTTAGTACCATTGAAGCTTTCTGACATATCTGTACCGCATACAAAAACATGTGGATAGCCACTCTGCAAGTCTGTTACGTTATAAACACTCCCATTTACTGTAATTAAACATTTTGTTTCGAAAAAACCAGAAGATGGACCATTAGTATCTGTTCCGTTATCCGGATTAACTTGTGAATTCTTCATTGTATATAAGTATACGAAAGCTAGTAACGCTAAGATCGAAACTATGGCAAAACCTACTACTGAAGTTATTATTTTATTTTTCATATTTATTAAAATAACTAATAATAGTCTATCATTTGTAAGAGCTTTACTCAAATACAGAAAAACCTCCGAACGGAGGTTTTTCTTGAATAAAGATTTAGAGTTAAGCTTCTAATTGTCCTTGTGTCCCTGTATCCCCATCAATCATCACAGCCATGACTTCATCAGTACTTAAAGTATCATTTCCAAGAAACTGTCTTGAAATATCTTTCAAATTTTGCACTGTTGTAGCAGCAGATATAGCCTCTCTGAAAAAATCAAATGTTCCATAATCCCCACCTTCAACAAATGCAGTTCTTACTTTTGCCTGTAAGGCTAATTTAAGTCTGTGAAATGTTTGTTCTAACTCGTCAATCATTGGATGCGCATTTGTATGAGTATCTATATTAACTCTTGATTCTTGTGGCACGTTTAACATAAACAATAAATAATAAATAAGATAAGTTGGTCTTTCGAACCATGTCCGATTTGATAATATAATTTGAGTGTGGAGAAGTCAAAATCGTTGTTTACGTTTACAAGCTCAATTGTTTACACACAAAAGTTTGAATAATACATCAGACATTGAAGCAATTTATAAAAACTTTTATTGGCGACAACTTAAAGTTTACAGCATCAATAAGCGTTATGGGAGATATTACTTACAATGAAGCATTTTTATAAATTGTAGTTTGTGATAAGAGTATTTCGATGAATGTTCGAAAAGATAGTTAAAAATATTAATACAATTAAAATAACATTTATGTAACTTCGAACGAGAATTTTTATATACAAAGTATTGTCAATGTTAAGTAGACTTCTCATTTTGTCTATCCGTTAGCAATTATTATCGTTACGCTTAGTTGCAAAATATAATATTATAAGATGAAGTACCCTTGGTTTACTTGATAGAGTTATCTTTAAGAGGTACTTGAAACACGTCGAATGTTTATGACATTAAAAAAGACCCGAGAGGGTCTTTTAAATTCTTATTGAAATTCTAATTACTTAGAAGCAACTTTCTTAGTTGTTTTTCGAGCTGCAGGTGCTTTTTTAACAGCTTTCGTAGCCTTTGGAGTTGCTTCTTCAGCCTTCACAACCTCTTTTAGTACTGTTGGAACTTTTAGAATATTCTTAACTTCTGTTACTGAGCTTACAACATCAACTAATTGTTTTGTTCTTTTGTATCCTGTCATTTTTCTAAAGGAAACAAATCCTTCTGCAACAGCAAAGATTGTAAAATCTCTTCCTTCACCAACATTTTTACCTGGGTAAAAGTTTGAACCTCTTTGCCTTAGGATAATATCCCCAGGTTTAACATGTTCTCCGCCGAACTTTTTAACACCTAGTCTTTTTCCAACTACATTTACTGTTCTTTTTACTGATCCAACGGACGCTGAATGTGCCATCTATAACAATTAACAATTAAGAATTAAAAATTAAAAGGATTACTTTTAACCTTTAATTGAAATTTACTTTATTGATTTTACAACAAATTTTGTAACTTCTTTTCTGTGACCAATACTTCTTCTATATCTTGATTTTGCTCTAAATTGATTAGTGCTAACTTTTTCTCCTTTACCTTGTTCAACAATGTCTAAAGTAACTACTGCTTTATCTAACATTGGTTTACCAAATTCAAAGGATTTTTCATCTCCAACTGCAAGCACTTCTTTTACGCTAAAAGCTTTCCCAGCTTCAGCAATAAATTTAGGAACTTCGTAAGTCTTTCCCTCAATTATGTTGTATTGTGCTCCTTCTATCTGAATAATTGCAAACTTTGCCATATGTATTTCTTAAAAATCAAGCGTGTGAATGATATAACAAAAAGATAATAAATGCAAGGGATTTGATCCTTGTGTCATTTGATTTTATATAATAACTTCCATTAATAATTAACCCTCTACAACTTTCTTAGGCACAATTCTATACCATTCAAACACTGGTTTCGAAATATTTGCTGCAGTCATTTCCAAAGCGAAGAATTTCTTTAATGTCACATTAGCCTTTTTTAAGAAAATTGCAAGCAGAGCATTTGCGGTTAGCATTTCCAACATAGCCAATAAAGCTCCTGGGCAAACTCGTGGACCCCTACTACCTCCAGCTTCAAACGGGAAGTGTGCTACCAGACCATCCTGATTTTCTCGCGACAAAAGCGAACTCAAGTCATCTCCAAACCTGTGGGGATTAAATTCTTCAGGTTTATCCCAATAAATTTCTGATTGTCCCATGTCTGCAATAGGCAAGACTAGTTTCATATCATCATTTAATGTTCCAAAAGGGGTTCCTACTTTAACACCTTTTTTAAGTTTCCTTATTGTTCTAACAACCACTGAGCCGTTATTTCTTAAGCCCTCATGAGTGAAATTAAATAACTCAGGAGCTTTCCCATCCTTAATTAATTGATAAATCTCTTCTGAACTAGGAACACGGTCACCGGTAAAACCTAATGCTTCCAATTCATCTGCAACTGCATCAATATTCCCATCCACGTGTTTCATCATAGAACATAAGGCACTGTAAGTTGTATGCGTTCCTGCAAGGATTGCTACTGTTAAATTATCAGCTAAAAGGTCAACTATATGGTCAAAATCAGTAATCCCTGCCTCTATAAGTTTTGCAATTTGTCTGCCTAATACTGTATCTGGAAACTTAAAACCAGTTGGGAAAATGAATTTTCTTTTTGGTGTAAGCTCGCCTTCGTAAACCCACTTATCTACAAAAATATATTCTGTAAATAGTGCCGTAATTTTATCATCAAACATTTGCCTCATTTGTTGCCTGTTAAGAGTTGCTTGCTCCATCCCACTCCATTCATCAATATCTTCCGATGGATTAAGTTGTGCTTCTTGCATTGCATTAACTACAGATACAGAAAAATCATCAATTGTTTGTGCCTCTTCTGGTGTCAACTCATCGCCAAAAACTAGATCTCCTATAATATTACCAATGTTTCTTTTATAAATATCTTCTATGTTTCTAAAACCATTTTTAGGCTTATCACCTAAGTTATCTACGCTTAGAATTTCTTTAATAGCGTTTTGAATATTTTTATCTACCACAGGATAAGTTTGATCTGTAATCTGTGCTGTTTGTCGGATGATTTCGGATGCAATAGTCCATTGTTTTCTATCTGCAATCATTCCAATTGAAGCATTGTCACCAATTATTCGCCTAATCACCCTAACGTCATCTGGATCTTTTTCTAATAGACCAAAATCTTCCCTTCTTAATGCTGCATGCAAATCCAGATCGTGAATATAGACTAATAAAGTCTCTCCGTGCCTTATTCCTATCAAAGGTAATTGATTTTTTTCGCAGTAATCAAAAGCTGCTTTATAAATTCTTTCTCTAATTAGTAAACTTGTCAATTCCCCTGCCTTTGGAAGATTTTCTAAAGGAAATAGTAATGTTAATAAAAAGTTTGCTTCAATAATTTCGATTGGTTTATCTATACATTCTGCAGCACTATATATACCTAAAGGTATAGGTTTATCATCATTACCTAGCTGTTCTACTGGGAAATCTGCCATTTTTTATGACTAAAAAGTATTGCTGGGAGTTTACATCTAGAGGAAAGTTAGTGCAATATTAAGAATAATATAGGATGTACAAAAATTTCCAGAAAGTAGTATTACCTTACTTTTGGCACACTGTTTGCCTGGCTTTTGACATGGAATTTGCCTTGTCGCCCTGCCTGTCGGCAGACAGGGACGGCAGGCAGGTTTCAAGGTATATTTACGAGATTTAAAATCTTAAACCACAAATCGCAAGCTCCAAACAATATTCGAATCTAAAATGTTTAAAATATTTGTTTAGAAATTAGAGCTTGGCGCTTAGAATTTCTTAAAGATCCATGCTTTTTTCAGATATTTTTGATTTAACTCTATCAATTAATTCCTGAACAGTCATTTCTCCTGCATTCTCACCTCCCCTTAACCTTACGCTTACTCTTCCGCTTCCTACTTCTTTATCCCCTGCAACAATCATGTATGGAATTTTCTCTCCTTGAGCTTTTCTGATCTTATTTCCCATTGTTTCGTTTTCATCCATAACTTTTACTCTTATTCCAGATTTTTTTAATTCTGCTGCTAGTTTGTCCATGTAATCCATGTGTTTTTCGTTAGAAACAGGAATTAATGCAACTTGTGTATAGCATAGCCAAGCTGGGAAATTTCCTGCTGTATGCTCTATATATACAGACATAAATCGTTCTACCGAACCTAACAAAGCTTTATGGATCATAATTGGCATTTTTTCCTGTCCATCTTTATCAACATAAGTTAATCCAAATCTTTTTGGTTGAATAAAATCAAGTTGTTCTGTTGCGCATTGATGCTCTCGTCCTAATGAATCTTTAACCATAATATCAATTTTAGGTCCATAAAATGCTGCTTCCCCAATCGCGATGAAGTAATCAATATCAAGCTTTTTAGCTATAGCCTCTATAGTTTTCTGAGAATCTTCCCAAGAAGCATCATCACCATGATATTTTTCTGGATGATTTGGGTCTCTAAAAGATAGTCTTGCCTTAAAATTTAAGCCTAATGCTGCATAAAGTGTTTTTATCATTTGCATTATTATTGAGAACTCCTCCTCTATTTGATCCATAGTACAGAAAATATGTGCATCATCTTGAGTTAATGCTCTTACTCTAGTTAATCCCATCAATTCCCCTGCTTTTTCGTCTCTATAATTAGTTGTTGTCTCAAAATATCTGATTGGTAAATCTCTATAACTTCTTTTTTGAGAAGCATAAATTTGAGTATGATGAGGGCAGTTCATTGGTTTCATTACAAATACATCATCTGTTTCTTGGCTTTTTACAATAAACAATTCATCTCCAAATTTATCCCAGTGTCCAGAAACTTTATAAAGTTCTGTTTTTGTAATATGAGGAATTTTTACTTGTTCAAAACCTGCTTCTCTTTGTAGAGATTCGGAGAAATTAGCAAGTTGTTGCCATAAATATGTTCCTTTCGGAGTAAATAAAGGTAATCCAGAACCAACTAAGTCTGAGAAAGTGAATAAATCCAGTTCCTTTCCCAATTTTCTATGATCTCTTTTTTTAGCTTCTTCCAATAAGTTTAGGTGATCTTCTAAATCTTTTTTAGATTCAAAAGCAGTTCCATAAACTCTTGTTAACATTTCCTTACTTGAATCTCCTCTCCAGTAAGCTCCTGCTACAGATAATAATTTGAATGCTTTAATTTCTCCTGTACTATTAACGTGAGGACCTTTGCAGAAATCTACATATTTATCTCCAGTCCAGTAAACTGTTAAAGTCTTTTCTTGGGCATCGAATTGATCAACCCATTCTAATTTAAATTGATTTGTTTTAAACATTTCTTTAGCTTCTTCTCTAGAAATTTCTTTTCTAACAATTGGTAAATCTGCGTCTATTATTTCCTGCATTTTCTTCTCAATTTTTGGGAAATCTTCTTCCGAAAGTTTTACATCCCATTTTGCATCGTTTGCAAAGCCAGTTTCGGAAATATGAGCTACAGCAAGCTGTACTTTATCTCCATAAAGCTCTCTTATTGCTTGTGCAAAAACATGTTCGGCTGAATGCCTGATTTTATATAAGTTATCGTCTGACATATAAAAAATTTAAAATTAATAATTCGAATTAATGTGATTATACTGTTTTTCTGAATAAAATTGAAAATTTGAGATGGTTATTTATTTTTGCGTGTTTTGAAGTCCCCTTACGGGGTTGTAGTAGAAGTTAGATTTATTTTTGCTATAATCCTGTGTTTACACATACTTAATTATCTATCTCTAGCAATGCAAAGTCAAGAAAAATTAGTCTTTCAGAATAGAGAAAGAGCTTTGAAAGACTTAATGGGTGTGTTGCTAAGATCACCTACTATTCTCTCGAGCCTAAAAGTTATGAAGAATTCTCAATTTCTTCCTTTAGCTTCTAAGATTGAAATACTTTATAAAAATCAAAAAAATAAATTACCCTTAAAATATATTGATGAAACTGCTGAGGCTATGGTTAGTACAATATTATTTGATTTTTTATTTTTAAATATTGATAAAAAATTTATAGATGAAATATTAGATGACTGGGATTTCCACCCATATGCTATAGGTAATGATGAAAAATGTTATGAATTTATATTTGAATCTAAAAGTTTTTTAATCTTTGTAAAAAGATTAGCTGAATTATATTCACAGAACTCAAGCAAAGAACTACCCGCCGTCAAATCTATAATAATGTTGATTTCTATAAGAGATTATTTTTCTAAGTTTTTAAATGTTCACTCAGATAAGGAAGGACAGATAACAAAAACTATGAAAGAAGTATTAGAACCATTAGATGAATTTATTAAACTTTATCCAATCATCTTAGCTGAGTTGAAAAGGCAAAAAGAACCTTAAATTGACATCCCTTACCCTTTCTGCCAAAATTCGTTATTCGCTTACAACTTATTACTTAAAACTTATAACTTTTTTATGCACGTAGAAGAAAGCAATACAAATTTAGGATTACAATCACAACCTCACGAAGGACAAGAACTATATATGGTTGTTGATGGAGTTAAATATGCGAGATTTCCTGTTAAGACTAGACTAGCTTTAATTGATGAAGATTTAGATAAATTTATAGATGAGCATTTAAAAGGAATTTACAAAGAAGGAGATATTTTTTGTTTAGCTTCTAAAGTTGTAAGTATTTGCAAAGGATATTATGTAAAGGAAAGTGATTTAAAGGTTGGTTGGCTTGCAAGGTTTTTAGTTAGGTTTGTAAAAAAATGGCCACACGATCCTGGATTCGCAATTCCTCAAAAGATTCAATTAGCAATGGATATTGTTGGAATGCCAAGGTTCATCTTTGCCATGATTGGCGGAGTAATTATGAAAGTGTTAGGAAAACCAGGTTGGTTTTATAAATTAGCTGGACATAATATTGGTGGTATTGATGGATTTGTTCCAGAAATGTATCCAGTGCCATTGAGAGGTTATGGATTCTTAACTCCAGAAAACGCAGATACTGATGCGGACGAAATTGAATCAAAACATAACTTCCCTGCTGCAATTCTTGATGGAAACAATATAGAGAATATTGTTTTAGGAATGAGCAAAAGCCTTAAATCTCAAATGACAAAAGAAAAACTTTTGGAAATTATAAATGGAAATCCTCAAGGACAAAGTGGGAATACACCAATCCTTTTATTGAGAGTTGTAAAATAAAAAAAAGGCCTCAGCGACTCTTTTATTCAGCAAGCAGACCAGGCCGTGTTACCTGCCTGACTGCACCGCAGGCACGGCGGACTATTCTGTTATTGCAACTGCCTCACTTCATCCATACTCACAATGACAACAAAAGAATCAGCACACCTCATGCAACTAATATTTATATGCGATATAATTAAAAATTAATAGTTTTGAAAGTCTTTCTTAACTATTCACTATTAACTCTTAACTATATACTCATGTGTGGAATTGTTGGTTTTACTGGAACGCCAGATAAAGATAAGCTCAAACGAATGTCTGATTGTATATTTCACAGAGGTCCAGACGACGATGGTTTTATAGAAACACCTAATTTTTCTTTTGGATTTAGAAGGCTAGCAATTATAGATTTGACAAACGATCTTTATCCTTTAACAAACGAAGATGGAAGTATTCAAGTTATTTGTAATGGAGAAATCTACAACTTTAAAGAGCTCAAAGAAGAATTAATAGAATTAAAACATAAATTCAGAACTAATTCTGATACAGAAATTATTGCTCATGGATATGAAGAATGGGGAGAAGATGTTGTAAATCATTTGAGAGGAATGTTTGTTTTCGTTCTTTATGATCACAATAAAGATCAAATGATGATTGCAAGAGATCGAATTGGAATTAAACCTTTCTATTATGCAGAAGTTGATGGTAGATTAGTGTTTTCTTCAGAAATCAAAGCTATCTTAGCGGGATCAAATGTTAATCGAGAAGCAGACGATAATGCAGTGTATAAATTTTTGGCTTACAGAATTCACGATATTGATAAAAATACTTTCTTTGCAAATGTAAAGAGAGTTTTGCCAGGTCACTACATGATTATCGATAATCAGAATAATTACAGAACAGAAAAATTCTGGAATCCTACTGTTAATCCTAATTTTGCTCCTTCCAAATCAGATAAAGAATATGCGGAAGAATTTAGAGCCAAATTTTTAGAGACTATTGATTTACATTTAATCGGAGATGTTCCTGTCGGTACAACTTTATCGGGTGGTTTAGATTCCAGTGGAATTACATCTGTTGCTGCAAAACTTTATAGAGAAAGATATCACGGTTCATTAATGAACGTGGATATGAAAGAGGTTAAGTTACCAAATGAGATGTACTCATTCTCGGCTGTTCACCCAGGTGAAACTGTAAATGAAGAAGAATATATTGATGCTGTTGTTGAATTCACGGGAGTTGAAAGTATTAAAGTTCAACCAAGCATCGATAAATTCTGGGAGGAATTAGACACATGGACATACTTTCAAGAAGAACCAGTAATTTCCGGAGCTCCTTATGCATATTATGTTGTGATGCGAGAAGCAAGAAAAAAAGTTACAGTTATTCTTTCCGGACAAGGGGGGGATGAGCTCTTAGCAGGATATATTCCATACTTCATGAGTTACTGGCAGTCAGCCTTTGACCAAGGACAACCAATAAAAGCTTTGAGTGAACTTTACGCAGGGAAAGATATTTATACAAAATTTGTACTTTCTAAACTAGATGGAATGTTACACAAATCAAACCAGATCAGAGGGATTGATTTTTTAAATAAACCAGGAGATTTTGAAGTCCCAGAATTTAAACATAAAAGAAACTTGAACGAGAGATTATTTCAAGATGTAACTTCTACAACCACTCCATGTTTATTAAGATATGAAGATAAAAACTCAATGGCAAATTCATTAGAATCCAGAGTTCCATTTTACGATCACGAAATGGCAGAGTTTGTATTTAACTTACCAATTGATCAAAAAATTAAACATGGATGGAATAGATTTGTTTATAGAAATGCAATGCAAGGTTTAATGCCAGAAAAAAATAGACTAAGAAGAAGTAAAATCGGATTTACAAATCCTGAATGGGAATGGATTGAAAGAAAGAAAGAGAATTTTATAGAAATATTTAATTCAGATTCCTTTAGGTCTAGAAAATACTGGGATGCAGATAAAGTGTTAGCTGGATTCCAGAAAGCTTTGTCTGGAGAACTAAGAGGAGATATTTTATTCTTTTGGAGATTATTTTCAGTAGAAATGTGGCTAAGAACATTCGTAGATAAGTTTGAAACTATAGATACAAGTAAATTAGTACATTTTAGAAAGTAATAGAGGAAAGTATAAGAAATTCCAACCGAAAGATAATAGGATAGAAATATTTATTATATTAAACCTATGAGAAAATTAATTGTACTCGAATTTATGACATTAGACGGTGTGATCCAAGCTCCAGGTGGCTCTAAAGAGGACGCAGCTGAGGGGTTTCATTATGGTGGTTGGCAGAGTCCATACTTTGATGATGAATCGGGTAAAGAAATGGAAGAGCAGATGAGACAACCATTTAGTTTATTACTAGGTAAAAAAACGTATGATATTTGGGTGAATTATTGGCCAAAACATGGAGATCTCTGGCCAGGGGTTAATGAATCTACAAAATATATTGTTTCCCATGACTCAAATTTAAAACTTGAGTGGGAGAATTCAGTTTTAGTAAGTGGAGATGTAGTTAAAGAAATAACTAAACTTAAAGAACAAGATGGTCCAGATTTAAAAGTCTGGGGTAGTGCAAACTTGGTTCAAACACTTCTAAAAAATGATTTAGTTGATGAGCTTTGGCTTAAAACATTTCCAATCACACTAGGAAGTGGAAAACGTCTCTTTGTTGAAGGTACAATTCCTGCAGCTTTCAAATTAACATATAGCAAAGTTACTTCAAAAGGAGTAATTTTCGCGAACTATGAACGTGCTGGTGAAGTTCAGAATGGATCTATGATTTAATAAATCTTCAATTAGGAAAGTAAAGAAATTTATAAAATAAGAAGATATTGGACTAGAATAGCATTAATTATTTAAGCTTGGCTTCGTCTGCTAAATCAATAATTTTGTAAGTTGTTTCATCTGACACACAGATAATTTTAAAAATCCACCGAATATTCCCTCAACTAACCCTTCTATAGAATCTAGACTTAAGAATTCTACTGTGAGTCTAGGTGCTGATTGTATTATATATTAGCCTAAATTTTTATTTTGTTACGAAATTGTTTACATTGGTTACAAATTTGTAATATAATTTTAATAATAATAACTAGCTAAATTAGTTTTGTAATGGACACTATAAATGAAAATATTTTTAAAACTATATATAACTACTTGGGTGAGAAAAGTGCAGAACTTTTCAAAGAACTTTACGAAGGATCATCTACACAAGAACAAAGAACGGGAATGTTGGAACTACTCGTAGGAGTGCTCGGAGCTGAGAAAGTTAAAGAATTAATTAAAAGTAAAATAATATGAGAAACAAATTGCTTATTGCTTATTTCCTTTTATTTCTGACTCTTTCTATTTTTAATGTAGCAAGTGAACACAATAAATTGCTCATTGGGTTTTTATATTTGTCTACTTTTATCTTTGAAGTCAGTGCAGTATATTCAGCCATAAGTGCATATGGAATAAAACATCCATTAGGAAGATCATTTGCTTTTATATGCGTAGGATTTACTGCTGCAGCTAGTGGTCAAATAATTTGGTTTTATCTTAGATACATAGAAAATATAAATCCTTTCCCCTCAATAGCAGATATCTTCTACTTGTTAGCATATATTTTTATTTTCATAGGCTATATCTTGATGTTAAGATCCTTAAAACTTCACTGGGAAAAGAGATATTTAGAGGTATTATTATTAGCACTACTTGTAGCTGTTTCGATGGGAATCTTAGTCTTTCATTTCGAAATTATTACTATACTCCAAACAGGTGGACCTTTCCTAGACAAAGCAATAACAATTGCTTATGGTATTAACGATTTGGTTCTAATTGTGATGGTTTTATTTATTTTGCGTACAGCTATTGAATATAAAAAAGGAGATATTTTTCGACCATGGATTGCCATTTTCTTTGCACAGTTTCTTGTTCTTATAGGTGATATTTTATTTTCAATATTTTCTAAAGAATATGCTAAGGATATTTCGCCCTACAATTTAATCGCTGTAGTTTGGTTTGTAGCTAATTTACTAGTTATATATGGCTACTATGGGTTCTCAGATATTTTAAAGAAGGCTCAAGATGAGATGATTTTTCAAGTTGTTTCCAAGAAAAAAGACAAGTAAATTTAATTTGTAAATAATTTAATATGAATATTGCACAATCAAACGTACCTGAAGTTAAAAATAAATATCCAAATAATCTTTTTAATGGTGGTGTGAATGGAAGAGAAAGATTGCAGAGTAGAGTTAATGCATATAAAAAGATTTCATTAAAATCTTTTTTGACTTCTTTAGGAAGTATAAAAGCAATTATTATATTTATACTAATCTTGCAATTAATTATTATTCTTTCAATTTATAATCCTATAACTATAATTCAAAATTTTCAGAATCAACAATTTATTAATCAGGTTTTACAAAAGGCAAAAGGTACTTATACAGAAACTCCAGTAGTAGCAAGTGTAACTGACGTGGGTAAATTAAAACAAGATAATGTAATTAATGCAGAAATATATAAGGATACAAAAAATGGAGATTCTGTACTTGTATTCACAAATAGTTTGATAATTTATAGAGCAAGTGAAGGTTCAATCATTTACGAAGGAGATAACCCAACAGTTACTTCTCAAAAAAATCAGCAAACACTTTTGAATAATATTCAAGCTTTAGCAAAGACTGCGGGGTTAATAGGAGGTGATTCGAAGGAAATTCCACAATTATCCGTTGTAACTGACCCAGAGCAACTTAAAAAACAAAACTCGGAAAACGGCTCTTTTTATTCGGATATTATGAAAAACGACATTGTTGTCTTTTTTACACAGGAAGGTAAAGTAGCAATTTATAGGTCAGATAAACAGAAATTTATTACAATAGGTAATTACAGTACAACTATTCAGACTGTACAAAATTAAACAGCTTTTTCGGAAGCATTTTCTAATTTTTCTCTGATATCCTCAAGGTACCAGTTGATTATAATATTTGTTCTGAGTTTTAAAGCAACAGCAATTTTTGGAATTTGTTTTTTTCCGGGAAGTCTTTTATTATTTTCAATAAGAGTTATGTAACTTCTAGATACTCCACATTTTTTAGCTAACGCTTCTGTAGATAAGTTATTCTTTTTTCTTTCATCGTAAAGCCTTTTTCCAAATAACATAGAATTTAGTGCTTAATTAAAGTGAACGAACGCATCATTATAGGGTCGGTGTTGCCGGAAGTCAAGATCAATAATACACGAAAATCGTATAGATTTATTATATATCTGAGGTTTTTGAAATAAACAGTTGTTGACTTTTATTTAAATTATTATTAAACTGAAAGTGTTACAATAATGTAACGATTGACGAAAACCTGTATGGATAAAACGGTTCAAAATAATGAAAATGTAATTAGTATTCATGATTTTGCGAATATAATCGACAACCTTCCAGAGGGATGTCAAGTACTAGATAAAGATTTAAGATATCTATTTGCTAACAAGGCAGTAGCTGAACAGGGTCAAACAACAGTTCATAATCTTATAGGAAAAACAATAACGGAAGTTTTCCCAGGTATAGAAAAATCTCAATTACTAAACGAAATTTCTATATGCTTAAAAAATAAAACCAGTAAGGAATTAGATAATGAATATGTATTTCCAGATAAGTCTAAGGGTTGGTTCAAACTTAAAATTGTTCCCATACCAATAGGCTTAGTTATCTTTTCGAACGACATAACATCTGTTAGAAAATCTGACGATGTAATTAAATCTAGAAATAATGATTTAGAAGAACTTAATAAATCTTTGCAAGTTTCTAAAGAGACTAACGAATTAGAAAAATTAAGAGCAGAAGCTATGTTAGATAGTCTTGGTGAGGGAGTATTCGCGGTAGATAAAGATAATAAATTTATTTTACTTAATAAAAAAGCAGAAGAAATTTTAGATCTAAAAGCAAAAGATTTAATAGGTACAGGTAAAACTCCAGGAGATATTCCATTAGAAGATAAAAATGGCGAACCAATTTCTAGAGACAAAAGACCAACTAAAACAGCCATTACTACAGGCAAAGGGTTAGAAAATAAAGAGTTTGTAATCGTAAGAAAAGATGGAGGTAGAGTGCACATCTCATTAATTGTGACTCCTATAATAGTTGAAGGTAAAATTATAGGTGCAATAGATGTTTTTAGAGACATAACAAAAGAAGAAGAAATCGATAAGGCAAAGTCTGAATTTGTTTCACTAGCTTCTCATCAGCTAAGAACACCATTGGGAATAGAGAAATGGTATTTAGAAGCTATAGAAGAAAATGGTTACCTTAAAAACGCTAATTCTAATGCTAAAACATATATAGACGAAATAAGTAAGAATAATAAAAGGCTACTATCATTAGTAAATGATTTGTTGTCAGTTTCTAGAATAGAGCAAGGTAATGTTCGAAACGAGCCTAAGCGTATTAATATTCTAGATTTAATAAGAAATATTGTGAAAGAAATGAAGATTATGGCAATCAATAAGAAAGTAGATATTAATTTAAAAATAAAAGGGAAAATACCTTTAACTTTAATTGATCCTTCAAGGGCAGAAGAGGTGATTGAGAATTTAGTAATAAATGCAATAAAGTATAATATTGAGAATGGGAAAGTAGATATAGCAGTAGAGAATCGAAAAAATGATATCATTATTTCAGTAAAAGATACTGGTATTGGGATATCAGATTCAGATATGCCTAAAATATTTACAAAATTCTACCGGGCAGAAAAAGCTGTGATTAATAACCCTGAAGGCTCAGGGTTGGGTTTATATTTAGCAAAATCATATGCAGAAGCATGGGGAGGAAAAATTTCTGTAGAAAGCGTGGAAGACAAAGGTTCAATTTTTGCGTTAACAATACCTACTAAATAATAATTATTAAAATGACTATATGTACACTATTCTTGTTGTAGAAGACGAATTAGCTTATCAATCACTTCTTCAAACTGAACTTCAGAAAGAAGGATATAAAGTTTTAACTGCAAAAAATGGCAAGGAAGGTTTAGACACTGCTATTGAAAAGGAACCAGATTTAATTCTACTCGATATAAGAATGCCTGTAATGGATGGTAATGCAATGCTTAGCGAATTAAGAAAAACTGATTACGGTGCTAAAGTAAAAGTAATAATGCTTACAAATTTAGAACCAGATGCTCCAATTATAAAGAAAGTTATTCAAGATCAGCCAACTTACTACATGATAAAAAGTGTTATTAGTTTAGATGAATTGAAAGTTGAAATTAAAAAATTACTTTATCCAAATATTAATAAAGACCTTGGATCTTCAACATCAGTGACAAGTGCGGAATCAATGAAAGATGGATCAAAGAAAATTATTCACTTTGATCCTAAGAAAGCAGGTAAAAAGGAAGAAGTTGAAGGAATGCTTAATGCTGCATAGATTTACTTCTTATCTGTAGAATTCTAGTTTAAAGTTTTATTGACATTTAATTCTTATTCATATACCCTAAAATAGTTACTAAGTTGTAACATTTTACAAAAGAATATGATTGATCCTGTTCAAAAGAAAACATATTTAGATATAATTCCTGAAAACTTAAGTAAATCCGTGGAATCAAATTATGGTGAGGATATTACTAAGGAAGAAGTTGCAAGTATTTTAGGTATAAATCCTAAAGATGTAGAAACATTACAAAGAAAAGGAATTGATATCTCTTCTAGAAGTGCAATTAATAGGATTAAGTTTAATAAAGGAATGTCTGTTTCGGATCAAGCTGCTCAATTAGGTGCAGCACTTCAAAGAGAAACTGTAACTTCACTTTCAATTGTTAAGAAAGCTACTTCAATAATAGGAGGAGGTATTCTAGGTTATGCAACGTTAGTATCTTCCATAGCATTATTATTCATATTCTTTCCTTTGCAGACAGCAATTTGGTTGGGATATAATCAAAAAAATGCTGTATCTGAATCTGTAAATACTAGTGATTCGACAGGAAGAGTTCTTGGTATTCAGACTGCTAGTACTGAAGGTACACCTTTCTATCAGAGCATCCTACAGCCAGTAAGTAAAGTCTCATTAGATATTGTAAAAGCAGTTAATCCCAATGCATACAGTGAAGTTCAAAAAATTACTATCTTAGATCCGAATCAAATTTTGAGCTTAGATACTACAGGGTCAATTATTCCTAATGTACCAATTAAAATATCATCAAGCAATCTCCTTCAGGTTAGTGATCCAGGTTTAATCACAAATTTAAATTCACAATTTCTTCAAGGGAAAGTACCTGGTAAAAAAATAGGGGATATTGCGATAGTTGGTGATGAAGGAGGTGGTACTATTACTTCAATTACAAATCCAACAACGGGTCCAATTACTGGTCTTACTAATGCAAACTTTAATGGAAATGCAGGAATATCCAATTCAAATTTGCTAAATTCCGGATTAACAATAGCCACACAAGGTCCATTAACAGGTGGAGGAACTTTAAATTTAGGAGATTCCCTAATTTTAGATTGTCCAACCTGCTCAGCATTAGTGCCAACAGGAGTGGTTGCTGGAACTTACGGGAATGCAACCGATGTGGGATCTTTTACTGTAGATGTAGAAGGCAGAATAACATCAGCGAGCTCTATTCCTATTTCCGGTTTAACTTCTACAAATTTATCTCCTATTGCAGGGATAGCAAATAATCAACTTTCAAATTCTGACATAACTATTAATCCAGGAACTGCACTTGCAAACGGAGGTACTGTTGCTTTAGGAGGTACTGTTACTCTTGACCTAGCAAATACAGCTGTAGTACCTGGGACTTATGGCGATGGTGCTAATGTTCCTACTTTTACAGTTGATGATCAAGGAAGGCTAAATTTTGCAAGTAGTACTCCTATTGCAAACCTAACAACAACAAATTTATCACCTACAGCAGGAATTACTAATGCTCAGCTAGCTAATTCATCAGTAACTATAAATACTGCAGGGCCTATTACTGGTGGTGGATTGGTTGATTTGGGAGGAACTTTAACTCTCGATTGCCCTTCATGTGCAGCAGCAGTACCATCAGGAGTAACTGCAGGCACTTATGGGGATGCTACAAATGTTGGATCTTTCGCAGTAGATATTTACGGCAAACTTACCTCGGCTAGCTCTATTCCTATTGCAGGATTAACAACTACAAATCTTTCGCCGACAGCAGGAATTACTAATACTCAATTAGCAAATTCATCAATTACAGTTAATACAACTGGGCCTCTTGGAGGTGGCGGATCGGTCGATTTGGGAGGAGCACTTACCTTAACATGCGCAACATGTACTACCAATGGTGGATCTTTATTCACCACAGTAGGAGGAAGTGGAAGTAACAGTACTATTTTGCAAGGAGGAACTCTAACATTTGCACAAGGCACTGGAATTACTACCGTGAATAACGGAACTGGTACAATAACAACGAGTTTAGCAGATACTGCAGTTACGGCAGGAAGTTATGGAAATTCATCAACGATTCCAACTTTCACTGTGGATCAGCAGGGAAGATTAACTTCGGCTAGCAACACAACAATTTCTGGATTAACCACAACAAACCTATCACCAACGGCTGGAATACTAAATACTCAGTTAGTTAATTCAAGTGTAACTATAAGTCCTGGAACAGGTCTGTCAGGAGGAGGCGTAGTCTCTCTTGGAGGTACATCAACTCTAAATCTTGCAGATACTGCTGTTACACCAAGTACTTACGGGAATGCTACAAATGTAGCTACCTTCACAGTAGACCAGCAGGGAAGATTAACTTCAGCTAGTAATACAATAATTTCTGGACTAACAACTACAAACCTATCACCAACAGCAGGAATAACAAATGGTCAATTGGCAAACTCAGCTCTCACAGTAAATACAACCGGACCGTTATCCGGAGGTGGAGCAGTATCTCTTGGAGGTACATTAACTCTATCTTGTCCTAGTTGTTCAACAAGCGGTGGAAGTTTATTTACAGTAATTGCAGGCAGTGGTGCAAATTCTTCAATTTCACAAGGAGGAAATCTAACTTTAGCTCAAGGGACAGGAGTAACTACTGTAAACAATGGAACAGGAACTATTACTGTGAATCTGTCGGATACTGCTGTAACACCTGGAACATACGGTAACTCTACTAACGTTGCAACTTTTATAGTAGACCAGCAGGGCAGACTAACATCAGCAAGCAGTACTACAATTTCTGGATTAACTACAACAAGCCTATCACCAACGGCAGGAATAACAAATGGTCAATTAGCAAATTCAAGTGTTACTGTAAGTCCTGGAACCGGTCTTTCTGGAGGAGGAGCAGTATCTTTAGGAGGTACAACAACTTTAAATTTAGCAAACACGGCGGTTACAGCAGGAAGTTACGGAAACTCAACAACAATTCCAACATATACAGTTGATGCACAGGGAAGATTGACTGCAGCAAGTAATACAACAATTTCTGGATTAACTACTACAAATCTTTCAGGTTCCGCTGGAATTACTAATGCTCAGTTATTAAATTCTGCAGTTACGATAAATACAACCGGTCCATTGGGAGGAGGAGGGGCTCTAGCTCTTGGAGGTAGTCTAACTTTAACTTGTTCAACTTGTGTAACTGCTACCGGTACACTACAGTCTGCGTATAATGCAGGCAGCACAATTGCAACTACATCTGCAAGCAATATTGGACTTACACTTTCGAGTGGTTTAGGAACACCAACCTCATTAACGTTAACAAATAATGGTAGTGCCGATGCATTTGTTTTAACAAATACCACAACAGCTGGAAATGGAGTATTAATTAACCAAACAACTGGAGGAACTTTAACGAGTGCTTTAAATATAACTAGAACTGCAGGAACTGTTACAAATGGACTTATATTTAATGGAACAATAGGAACAGATATAACGACAGCTGCTACCAGAGCTTTAACAATTGAATCTGGCACAACAGGGTCTATTACAATTGGTGGAGATGGAAGTAACGAATCAATTTCTTTAGGCAATGGTGCTGCAGTTAAAACCTTAACAATAGGTTCTACAAATACAACTTCTTTAACAACAATTCAATCTGGAAGTGGAAATATAAATTTTCAGGTAGCAGGAGCTGGGACAACAGGAACTGTACAAGTAGGAGCAGGAGGTGCTGGATCTTCAACTCCAGATGTATTTGGTTTAGATGTTAAGAATACAACAGGAGATCCAACAGGTGCAAATGGGCAAATGTACTACAACTCGAATACGAATAAATTTAGATGTTTTCAAAATGGAGCTTGGGCAAATTGCATAGGTGGAGATAAAGTATTTATTCCTAAAAGTGCCGATCAATCAGTCACTAATAGTGCAACGCTAACAGACGATACTACTCTACAGTTTAGTATTGCAGCAGGTGAAACGTGGGTATTCGACTTCAAACTTCTAGTAGCAAATGGAAATAGTGCGGGACCAGATTGGAAGTCTGCAATCTCTGCTCCAGCAGCTTCTACATGTAGTGTAGTTTTGTCTGGAATTGAGCCAGCCTCGGCAGCATTTCCACAAGCTACAACTACTGATTGTACAACTCCAGCCACATTAGTTGACCCAACAATAGTTGCAGATGGGGGAGTGCCTTTCAACGCTGAAATACAAGGAACAGTAACAGCTGGAGTAACAGCTGGAACTATAAAATTACAATTTGCGGAAAATACTGCAGCTGCAGCAACAAGCATTACTGTAAAAGCAGGTAGTTTTGTTCAAGCATATAAAGTTGGTGGAGCAGACTTAGCAGAAGTGTATTATGGGCATGAATCGTTAGTTCCTGGAACAGTTGTTTCTTTGGATACTAGTATTACAGCTGGAGTTAAAACATCTTCGATCTCAAATGATAAAAAATTAATTGGAGTTGTATCTACAAAGCCTGGACTTGTAGTAGGAGATACATCAAATGGAGAAGGAACAACACCTATTTTAGTTGCTCTTTCAGGAAGAGTTCCCGTTAGAGTATCAACTGAAAACGGTCCTATTATTGGAGGGGACTATTTAACAAGTTCGTCTACACCTGGTGTTGCGATGAAAGCCGGCGAGGGTAGTCCAACTATTGGTATGGCCATGACGGATTTCAATGGTCCGGACACAGGTTCTGTTATAGTATTTATAAAGAATAATGGATCTACCGTTTTAGGATCTAGCTCAGCAGCCCCAGACCCGACACAAATTATTACTAATGCAATTTCGAGCTTGTTGCAAAATGTAATTGAATTCTACGGGAAGGCAATTTTCCACGAAGACGTTACATTCTTATCCCACACGACTTTCAACAAAGATACTGCAGGTTATACAACTATAGTTACTGGGCAAACTGAAGTAGTTGTCACTTTCGAAAATCCATATACCCAAGCGCCACATGTGACAGCCAATGCAAACCTTACGGGCGATATCCAACCAAACGACATTCCTTCGTACGCAATATACGATGTAACCTCAACTGGATTCAAAATAAAACTTTCTGATGTTTCAACTTCAGACATAGATTTTTCATGGATTGCATTGTCTTCTGCTCAATAAAATTCTCTTCTTCCTAAAAAAATGAGAAAATAAATTATGATCTTTTCTATATAAAATCTATGGGCAAGAACTCAACTAAATACAACATCATTAATATTCTAATAGTCCTTCTATCAATGATTTTATATTTTCCGATTAATAAATTTGTAAGTGGTGGTATAAACCTGGAAACTCAAGTTGATAAACAAATACCTCTAATCTCAGTTTTTATAATTCCATACTTAATTGCTCCAGTCTTATGGATAGGGTTTATTATTTATGCAAATTTTAAATTTGAGAGGAATAATATAAAAAGAATTAATATTTCCTTTATTTTAGCTGGAGTTATATCGTCATTAATATATATTTTTATACCAACGTTTGTATCTAGAGTAGAAGTTCATTCAAATAATTTCTTTTCTAATCTAGTTTCCTGGCTTTATGCTAATGATAATGCCTATAACGCAGCTCCGAGTGGGCATACTTTTTATACAGTACTTTGTTATTTATTCTTAAGGAAATTGTACCCAAAATATAATCTTGGATTTTTAATAGTAGCTAGCTTAATTGTTTTATCAACTCTTTTTACTAAGCAGCATAATATAGCAGATGTTATTATTGGGATTATATTCGCCTTGTTTGTATACTTTATATCAAAGGTTTTTACATGATTACTGAAATGACACGAGCTATGCGAGTTTTGGATTTCTATTGGCTTTAGCCTACCTCAATCCCGTATAAATGTCGCGAACCATGCCTTTGGCAGGCAAAGGAGGACAGATACTTCCAGAACCAATGCAGATGACAGGACTCGAACCTGCACACCTTGCGGCACTACCACCTCAAGGTAGCGTGTATACCAATTTCACCACATCTGCAAATCAGGCTTATTATAACAAATGCAGTTATTTCTATCCTATAAAAATTAATAATGATAGAATAATCCAATACATTTAATTATCAATTTTATGATAAATACCTCACAACTAGAGTTGATGTTAACTGGTGCAGAAGTAATAGAAGAAGTGAAAAAAGCAATGGCAGAAATAGAGGACGAATTTATTGGAGAAAATAATACACCAGTAGAAGAGATTGTGGAAGCACTAAGACAAAATCCAGAGGTAACTGAGAAATTTGATGAGGAAGAAATTAATAGAATGTCTTTAATTACAATGGCTACAGCTGGCAAGTGTGCAGAAACGTCAAGATTATTGGCATTAAGAATTCAGGAAAAATTAGGTGACAGATGTAGTGTACAACTTTTATATTGTGATGAGGGTTTAAATTATTTTTTTGACCACACCGTTGCTGTAATAAAATATGGTAATAAATTTATGCTTGCTTCTCCAGCCAATCCACTAAATTTAATGCATACAGTACTGCCTAGGAGACAAGACGGTACAGTCTTTTGGAGGCACGAAGATGTTATTGAAGCTAACACATTAGAAGAAGGTATTGAACGATTGAAAGATGTGGAAGGTGGCAGTAATTGGAAATTAAAGAAAATATTCGATGACACTAATCCAGGAATGCTAGACGTTGCATAAATATCTAGAGAAATTAGGGCAAATCCGTACTAAATTGAAGATTTGGGATTGCTAAACCTAATTCACCCACAAATGTTGGTGCAAGATCAACAGGTACAAATGCTACAACATTATCTCCGTGAATTTCTGTACCATAAGTTCCACTCCAGTTACTCGTGCTTTTTAGTTTATCTTTCATGGATTGACTAATATTATCTGTAATTAAATAGATATAACTAGTACCATCAGCTGTTATGCTTGGATTTCCTCTTATAAAGTCTTGTCCAAAGGAAAGTTTCCCAATTAGATTTCGATTAGGTGTTACGACACCATAAGATTCACGCATATTCTCCGCATTGATAGCTAATTGTGGCAAGAGATTATAAACATTATTTCCTGGACATTCTGTATTCAAATAATCTCTATGTCCAAACAAACTTGTTTGCCAAACCACTCGGAAATCGTTTAGAAAGCTTAAAGCTCCTGTTAATTTTGTTAATGAAGTTAGCATTGCTTGTGACGGTGCACTAGTAGAATAATTTCCTAATAATGATATCCCTATCGAACCAGAGTTTGGAATTGCATGTGCTCCAATAACTCCATTCCCTCCTGATCGTCCTTCGAAGATGTTTCCGTATGGGTCAATTAAATAATTATATCCAATATCACTCCACGTATTTTCTATTGAACAATTTGCTGGATAATATCCAGAATTGTCGGAACATCGGATTTTATGGTCATTATATATTGCTTTTACAGTATTTCCAGGATTATTCATATCTACGGAAGTAGCAGTATGGTGAATCACAATTCGATTAACTTTTGCAAACTCTGGAATCCATTCACTGTAGGATGGAGCCCCCCACTCTTCTCTAGTTACTAAATTTATTCCAAAATTTGCGAATAATGCTTTTTTATATTCTTTCTCATAATCATAAGCAACATTATATGCTGACGATGTAAGTGTATTATTTGGATCATTAATAAATATAACGCTTATATCTCCAGGATTATTTTCAATTTCTATATCCGTGTAGTTTTGATCAAAAATATAAATAATCGAAACTTTAACTAAAATCGCAGAATCCCCTTTTAAATTTTCCAATGCTTCGATTTTTGTAAAGTCACTAAAGGTCCCATCAAAATACTTAACTCTGAATCTATATTGCGAAATATCGCTAGTGCTTGAGGTGAAATAAAAATTTTTAGGTTTAATTTCCTCCAAAGGAGTTCTAGTTGCATTAATATACTGTGAACTCTGAGTTATAAGAGGTTGTTGAGTAGTAGGGCCAGTGGGACTAGTTGTTCGCGGATTTGTAGTTTGATTTATTGGACGATTTACAGGATTTGAACTTACAGCAGCAGCACCTAAAACCTGTGTATTAAAATTAGAATTTGTAGATACATCATTCGCTTGAGGAACCTTTGCATTATTTGATAAAACTATAATTCCAGAATAAGAAATCAATCCAGCGGAAAAAAGTACTAAAAAAGTAGATAAACCAACGATAATCTTTTCTTTATTATTTTCCATGAGAGGTTAGTACTAACTAATTTTATTATACAGTTATGAGGAGGAAAATCAATGAATGCAATCATTTATAAGGAAATTTAATTTATGTTATTATCTCTAAATATTAATAATAAAATATGTCTAATCTCCAATTGGGTATACTAAATGATGACCCATTACGATTGACCTTGTTTAATCAGCTCACTGCGATATTTAACGAAGGTAGTATTGACATTGAAATTCAAGATTTTTCCCAATACATTTATTTTCTTGCTGAAGATGTACTCCTAAAATATATAAAAGACTTTAATAATCTCCCTCGTATAAAAGGTAATCCTGTACATATTGAAGCGATGGAATTATGGTTATCCGCTTGGAGTAAATCGGGATTTCAAGATGAAGTAATTATGGATATGATAGAAAGAGTATTTAAATATTATCCCGAATTAAATAATCATTTAGCTTGGAAATATCTTATTCTTGAACATTTTGTTAAAAGGCTTGATATAAAAAATGAATTTAGATTGATAAGAGATGAAGTAAAGGAACTGATTGAAAATACTTTGTCTACAGAAATGATAAGGATAATCGAATTGCTTTCTGACATAATAAATGAAATGAGGGGTAGGGCTTTTTGCCTTAATGAGAATAATAAAGACGTTGCTGAATATTATACAAATGTAGATCACCTTTTCAACTCAAGCACATATAATATTACTGAATTTTACCAAAGAATGAGTTTTTTAGAAAATAGTTCAAAGGGAATGATGCTAAGAAGATTTCATTTTATTAAACATTTTAAAGATTCTAAACCAACAAGCGTAAATAGAGATATTTGTTTGTTAGTAGCAGATGCATTCCTAGATGTAATGAATAGCACGGAATACAGGGAATTCACCGAAGATCCTAAAAAATTTGGTGAGAATTTATATCAAGAATATTTACAAAGCAAATCTGAACAGTGAGATTAAAAATCTTCGGGCTTTCTATCCAGTATATTTGTCAGAGTGGAGTAAGCTAAGTGCGTTCTTGCCATTATATTTACTTCAATTAAGCCATCAGAAGCCCGCTGAAATATTAAATGAAATTTTTCCAGTGGTAAAAGTTCAGGATGATCACTTAGAGGTTCATCTGAATTCAAAACCTGCACTAATATTTCTACTAATTCAGGCATTTCTTTTTTAGCAGAATTTAAAAATCCATTTTCACCAAAAAAAACATCATTACCCTCTTCAAGGGATTTTCTAGTTATTTCATAAATTGTAGTGTGAATAACTGCCCTCACCTGTATACCAGGTGTTACCAACTGTCTCTTAAGCAAGTCTGCAATATCATCGGTTGTCAATATTCTAGTGTCACCACTCCTGATGCAGTCAATAAATTTTGCATATAAAGTAGGATTTTCAGTCTCGAGGTTTTTTACTGTATTCCAAATTAATGAGTTAAGTAAGACATTCTCCATATGAAATTATTGATAATGTAGAAGTAATTTAATGAACGGGATGGAAGGGACTCGAACCCTCAACCTTTCGCGTGACAGGCGAATGCTCTAACCAGTTGAGCTACCACCCCAAAATTCATTGATGTCCAATACTTTGGTGCAAAAGGATTTTAACGGATTTTTGCAAAAATTTCCATAGTTTCGAGAGAATATTAATATACTTTCTGAACTCACCCTTTCTATAGGTTAGAGGAAGATGTTTAGTTCCACAATATACCCGGATTAGATTTCAATATAACCGTTCTCTTTTATTCCTGGATCTTGTTCATGATAAAAATTTCTTTCCCATGTATGTTTTTTTAATTCTTCCATGATCTCGTCTGAAAGTTTCCCAGCATCTGCTGCTTTTATATTTCCATCTACTTGATAAAGCCTTCTCATTCCTGGAATAACTGTCGAAATCTCGTCGAACGATAAAATATATCTCAAAGCCATTTCTGGAAGTAAATTTACATCTTTCCCTAAAAGTTTCTTTAGATCGTCTGTTCGTCTTACTAACTCTGCTAATCTTTCTCCTCCAAAATAATTTTGTCTCAAATCACCTTCTGGGAATGTGGTCTCCAAAGTATTTTTACCTGAAAGTCCTCCTTCGTCCAAAGGAACCCTTGCAATTAAACCAATATTATTTGCTTTTGCATAAGGTAAAAGTCTTTCTGTAGGTTTTTGATGGAAGATATTAAATATGAACTGAATCGTAGAAATCAAACCAGTATCTAAAGTCTTCAGGCAATTACTAGGTTGATAATCATTAATAGAAATTCCAAAGTTTTTTACTTTTCCATTTTTCATAATTTCCTGAATAGCATCTTTCCATTCATTTTCATCTGCCCAGTTATCTTGCCAAACATGAAATTGCATTAAATCAATTTGATCTACACCTAAACTTCGAAGTGAGTCTTCAACGCTTTTTATAATATGATCTTTAGGAAATACCTCTTGAATTGTGCTTCCTTTCCAAGCTGGCCATTTCATATTTAAAGGTGCAATCTTAGTTGCTACAACAATATTTTCTTTATTAGTTTTTTTGAGAAATTTACCTACAAGTTCTTCCGAAGGATGTCTGTCTGGAGCCTGATCATCATATCCATAAATCCATGCTGTATCGATAAAATTACCCCCTTCATCTACAAACTTTTCCAAACACTCAAGACTCTCTTTAGGATCACTGCCAACCCAAGAGCCTGGGTCGTTAGCCAGTTGCCATGTTCCAAATCCTAATTCTGAGATCTTTAAATTAGTTTTTCCTAAGGTCCGATAATTCATTTTGTTTTTAGTAATGACTATTATCTGATATTAGCAATATGAGAATTTATAGTCAATCAAATAGCGGCCTCTCTAAGCACTGGATAAATGGATGCATTTGTTTAAAGTTCTTGAGGATCTTATTTGCATGGCTCAATTTATGCCAAATCTCATTATTTCTAGTATAATAATCAACAATTATTTACTTTTAAAAACTATATGTCTAAAACAGAATTCGCAAAGTATATTGCAGCAGGTACAGCGGTAAAAGTGTTAACAGGAAGAACTGTAATGTATGGACCAAATAAATGGGTGGAGTATTTAAATTCAAATTTTGAAAAAATAACTGATATTGATAATCACAAAGGCTTAAAAATTGCGAGATTATTTATAACTTCAGCATGGAATAAAAATCCAGAAAAAGCTAAACAAGTTGATGTTGAATATGTTCTAGCAAATGAGAATAAAAATATCACAATTAACAATAGGATCTTTAATCCAATCAGAAAGGCTGGTTTAAATGGAGAAGAAATATTTAAAAGAGCAATTGCATTATTTCCCAATAAAAAATCTGTAAACGTTAGCTTATTTAAGAATTTAAGAGAATTGTCCCTAGCTTTCATAGGAGTTGGAATACTTGTAATTTTATTTGGATTTGCACCTACCCAAAATAAGAATTATTCAGGAGTAGTTAATACTTTTTCAAAATTATCTGAACTTACTGCAGGAGAATATGTAAAGACAGATTTAAAGATCCTTGATTTTATTCCACTCGATTCTGTAACAACACAAAATGTTGGTGTAGTGCAAACTAATAAAACACAATCAAAGTCCGATACTTATGCATTAGCATTCACTAAAGAGAGTCTACCAAATACATTTATTATTAAATACTCTTCAAATTCAGATCTTGTTGATAAAGTAGAGAATAAAAAGGAATATGATTTAAAAGATATTATGGGTGAGGTTAGAAATTTATCGGCTCTACCTAAACTCTCAGGAAAGAATCAAGTTTTATCTTACCTTCAAGAAAGCGTAGACTTAATAAAGAAAGAAACTACAAGTAAAGGAACTCCTGTAAATTTGGAATATCCATCTGCATTTATAGATACAAGCATTACTCAAGGAGATAAAAATCAAGCCATTCTGACTTTGGTACTTGCCTCCTTACCATTTGTATTAGGAATTATTGGATCAATAGTATTTCATATTTTAATGCTTCGAAAAGCTAAATCAATTGCTCAGCAAATAATTAATTATAAAGGCTAGTAGATAATTAAAGTTATAGAATAGAGGAAGATTTGGGAGTTTGCAATTGTTTATTAAGCCTCTCTAAAGAGGAAAACGTCTTTATAATTAAAGCTTTTTGAAAGTACTATAGTATCAGTATTCCTGAAGTGAAATAATTGTAGTACTTCCTTCCAATCTCTCTCGTAAAATGCGGCGTACAACATTTTTCCTATGTCTCCATGAGCCACAATTAATACCTTCTTACCTTGGTAATTTTCTTGAATATCTTTTAAAACTCTCTGTGCACGTTCAAATAATTCTTGAAAAGTTTCTGCATTTTCGCCAGACAGGAAATAGGTAATCCCACCTGGAGTTACTAAAATATCTTCCATCTTTGATATTTCATCATAAGATACTCCAGCCATATTCCCAAATTCTCGTTCTCTTAAATCTGCAATAGTTTCGTAACTACCTATTCCCAATTCAGAAGTTATTATCTTTGCAGTATCTTGTGCTCTTAGTAGTGGAGAAACCAATACTACATCATAAATGAAACCACTTTCTTTAAGTTTTACTCCCAACTCTAATGCTTGATGTTTTCCAAATTCTGTCAGAGGATCTTCAAGTGTGTTCAATACTTTTGTAAGATTATTAACTGTTTCGCCATGTCTTGTTAGGTGGAAGGTGTCTTCATTCATACTAAATAGCTGCCTCTCTAAGCCACTCAATAAATGGGTGCATTTGTTTAAAAACTTTGAGAATTTTATCGGCAGAATTTTCCTGAGTTCTGCTTAACTTATATTCTTTTCCGACTGTAAAAGATTTCATTTTAATATATTTAATCAAAGGATTTGTTTCGTCGTATCCTCGGGGCACTCTAATTAAAGATTCTCCGTTTAAATCTCCAAAATAATCAGCAAACTCTTTGTCGTAAACTACATCTTCTAAAGCTTCAGGTTGTTGAACAATATGGTCTCGAATATTTTTTAATTTATCTGGTTCAGGCATCCACATTCCTCCACCAATAAACAATTGTCCATCTTTATTAATTTCAAAGTAATAACCAGGCATTCCTTCACGCTTTGGACGATTTGAAATCGCTGCACTAAAGTGTGTTTTATAAGGAGATTTATCTTTAGAAAACCGAACATCTCGATTTATTCTAAACATCGCAGTTTTAGGTTCGATTAATTTTATTTTATTATCAAATTCTCCAATACCTAAAATTACATCTCGAACTAAGTTTTCAAACTCTTTTCGTAAGCCTAAATATTCTTCTTTATGCGCTTCAAACCATTCTTTGTTATTGTTGTTAGAAAGAGCTTTTAGAAATTTTGTAAGTTTGTCGTAGTTCATATAAACAATTATAAATGTATGTTGTCATCGCGAGGTAAAGTTTACTTTACCGTGGCGATCCCATTTTGAAACGGGATTGCTTCGTCTCCGCTTAGGCGGATCCTCGCAATGACACCAAAAAATTCTTAATTAAACCTTATGTTTCCCAAACATATTTCTCATCATAGATAATAATTTCCCAGTGTAACTTGGATTTCCATGAGATTGATCTCTAAAGTCCACAGATCCTTGGATAATAGGTGCTGGTTGTCCCATTTCTTTTGCAGCTTGTGCAGTCCATAAACCTTCTCCAAGAGCATCAACTTCTCCTTTTACACTTTCTAATTCTAATCCATATTTTTCTAAACCTTCTTTCGTCCAACTCACTAATCTAGATTCAATTACACTTCCATTGCTGTAAATATCTGCAACTTCTATTAAATCTAATTTATATGGTGATTGCTTCATTAAATTAAATCCTTCTGCAATTGCTTGCATCATTCCATACTCGATTCCATTGTGAACCATTTTTACAAAATGTCCTGCTCCATATCCTTCAAAAAATTTATATCCATTTTCTAAAGATAAATCTTTAAAAATTTCCTCTGTATAATTAAAAATTTCTTTTTCTCCACCAATCATAATGCATGCGCCGTTTCGTGCTCCATCTGGACCTCCAGAAACTCCAGCATCAATATATTTAATTCCTTTTGCTTTTAATTTCTCTGCATTTTCTGCATCCTGTTTATACAAAGAATTTCCACCTTCGATAACAATATCTCCTTGTTCTAAATAGTTAATCAATCCTTGTTCTCCAAAAAGCATGTTCTGTGTAGGTTCTCCGGCTGTCAGCATTACCCAAACTATCCTTGGTGCTTCTAGCTTAGAGACCAATTCTTGAACAGAATATGATGGTGTAATCCCTTGTTTTGCATATTCATCGGTTGTCTCTGTTGTTCTGTTGAACGCTACAACTTCCCAATCATGATCCTTAAAATTTAAGGCTAAACCTCCACCCATTTTGCCGAGTCCGATAAGTCCAATTTGTTTTTTCATAATTATTTATTTAATAGTTAGTAATATTGTGTCATTTCGAGTGAGGCTTTAGCCGAGTCGAGAAATCTTTACCACAGTGGTTTAAGATCCCTCGACTCCGCTCGGGATGACACAAACTTAAGTTACAAACTTATTCCAGCCTGCGCATTTGAAACAAAAGTACCGCAGGCCATTATTTTTGTTCTACAACTTATAATTAGTTCCATCTATAACAACAGTTTCGCCTGGTTTATAAGTATTTAGTGGAACTAAATCTTTATTCCATCCATCTTTTATTGAATCTATAAACTTCCACATAGCATTCACTTCTTTAGAACTAATAAAAGACATCATATCGCCATTGATAGCATCTAAAAACAATTGTGCATATTCTTCAACATATTGTTTTTTCTCAGTATTCGCTCTGAAGTTAAAGTCCAAAGATTGCTCAGATTTTATATTTTTATCTCCAGATTCATTAGACAAAAATTTAATTTTAATTTCTTCTGTTGGTTCAATACTAAAAATTATTTTATTTCTAATATTATTTCCAACTGGTTTGAAAAATACAATGATTTCTTTACTAGCAGACGCTAATTTTTTTCCAGCTTCTAATACAATCTCAACTCCGGACCATCTTTCCGAATTCAATCCACAACTTAATCTAAAATAAGTTTCTGTTTTAGAACCAGGATCTACTTTATCGATTTCTTTATAACCTTCGTATTGAGCTCTGTAAGTTTTATTTTTAACATCTTCGTCGGTCAAAGGTATTAGTTTTTCTAACAAGCTTGCTCTTGTTTCTCTAATATCTTTACCTTCTGGATTTTCCATTGTAATAAGTGCAACCATTTGCAATAAATGGTTCTGTCCCACATCCCTTAAAGCACCAACCTTATCATAAAATTCACCTCTTGTCTCAACACCCATACTCTCCAATGTTCTTATTTCTATTCTTTCAATATATTTATTACTCCAAATAGGTTCAAAAATTAAATTTGAAAACCTGAAAGTTAATATATTTTGCAGTGCTTCTTTTCCTAAATAATGATCAATTCTAAAGATTTGTTCTTCTTTAAATAATTTCCCAAGTAGTTCATCTAATTGTTGAGCAGTTTCCAAATTGCTTCCAAAAGGTTTCTCTACAATAATTCTAGATGTGCCGCCTTGCTCATGAACTTTAGATTCGTGAATATTATTAAATAATTCTTGATAATAAGTTGGAGGAACTGCAAGATAAAATAATTTATTACTGACTCCAGAATCGTTATCAATCTTTTTTAATTCTTCTCCTAAACTTTGTAATGCAGAAAGGTCATCGAAATTTCCTTGATGATACTGAAATAACTTCATAAACTCACTAAGATCTTCGTTTTCTTCTAAATTTCCGTAATGATGCAAACTTTCTTTTACAATTTCGTTATATTTTCCATCTGTAAAATCTCTTCGTGCAAAGGCAATAACTTTGAATTTTTCTGGAAGTTTCTTTTCTTTATATAAATTGTAAATAGATGGAAGGATTTTTTTATTAACTAAATCTCCAGTGGCACCAAAAATGATTAGGATTGTAGGATCGAGCATAATTCCAATTAAAAGATATTAATTAAAAATTAAAAGAAGAATAACAATTTATAACAATGACATTCTTTTTAATTGAACGCTTTTAATTTTTAATTGTAATTTTGTCTTCCATATTTTAATGTTTTTGCCATCCAAATCAACTCTTGATAAACACCTCTAATTCTTTTTTCATACTCTGCATCTTTTGGTTGTCCGTTTTCGTCAAAAATATTTTGCACCATTGGGAATTGAACATCTTTTCTTAATGTCACCAAACCTAAAGCCTTTGCAACTCCGTTCAATGCTTCGATACACCTAACTCCGCCCCATGGTCCATCAGAAACTCCACCAAAAGCTACAACTTTATGATGAAAGTTTTCGTATTCGCTATCTAAAAGTCTTTTTATAGAACTTGGGTAACTGTGATTATATTCTGGTGTAACAATAAAAAATCCATCAGCTTTTGCAGTGATTTCTGTAAACGTTGGATTTTTATCACCAGCTTTATTTCCATCAGGAGAGAGTGGAATATCTAAAGGATCTACAAAAGAAATATCAACTTCTTCATAAGTTTTTCCTATTTCGTAAACGTATTTAGCAGCCTGTATTGATAATCGATTGCTTCGTTTAGTTCCTTCTATAACTACAATATTCAACTTTTCCATATTTACGGTTTTAATGTATATATTAAAGTTTACAACATAAAACTGTTGGTGTCATTGCGTTGGTATGAATAACAAAGGCTTGAGTTTTGTCTAAACTCAACATCTGACCAGGCTGTGTTACAGCCTATTCTGGGATTGCTTCGTCGTCCTTAAGGACTCCTCGCAATGACATCACCCCACCAATTTAAATTCCTTCATTTTTGCACTTGGCTCGACGTTGTTTAAATTAGTTTGTAATTTAACAAGTTCAGCATAAATTCCATCTTTCTGAATCAGTTCAGCAGGAGTCCCATGTTCTGCAATAGATCCAGATTTCAATACAATAATTTGATCTACATTTCTAATAGTAGAAAGTCTGTGAGCGATAATAATTGTGGTTTTACCTTCCATTAATTGAGTTAATGCTTTTTGCACTTCTGCTTCTGCTTTACTATCAAGTGAAGAAGTTGCTTCGTCTAAAATCAAAATTGGAGAATTTTTCAAAATAGCTCTTGCAATAGAAATTCTTTGTTTCTGTCCTCCAGATAATTTAATTCCTCTTTCGCCAATTTCTGTATCGTATCCTTTTTCAAACTTTGAAACGAAATCGTGTGCATTTGCTTTCTTAGCTGCTTCAATCACATCCTCAACTGTTGCATCATCCTTACCGTATCTAATATTTTCAGTAACGCTACCTGAGAATAAAATAGAATCTTGTAAAACAACTGAAATATTTTCGTGTAAAGATTTTTGTGTAATGTCACTTATGTTTGTTTTATCTATTAAAATTTCTCCACTTTTAGGTTCGTAAAATCTTAAGATTAAATTAGTAATTGTAGATTTTCCTTCTCCACTTTCTCCAACTATTGCTAATTTCTGACCTTTATCAATCTTAAAATTAATGTCTGTTAAAACATCTTTTGAATTACTGTAAGCAAAAGAAACATTCTTAAATTCTAAACCCCATTTGCTTTGTTTAAAACTTTTGCATCTTTTTTATCTTTAATTTTGATGGGCTCGTTTAATACCTCAAAAAAGTCCTTAGAACCAGCTTGTGCTCTTTGAATTTGACCAAGGATATATGACATTGCAAAAAGTGGCCACCTTGCTTGATTTACTAACGCCAAAAGTAAAGTCATTTGTCCAACTGTATACCTACCTGTAAAAGTAAAGTAAACGATGTAAGCAAAAATTCCAAAAAGAATTACATTTAAAATTGCACCCCTTAAAACATCAAACATATGCCATTCTTTGGATTGTGCTCTTGCTTGTTTTTCTACATCTCTTCTAAATCCATTGTATTTTGAGTATTCTAAATCTTGTCTTAAAAATGATTTAACAACTCTAATTGAAGAGATAGACTCAAAGATTCTTCCTTGAAGAGTATCTTGAATTTTATTTATTCCATCTTGTTTTGCAATCCACGCTTTTGAAGATCTCTCGCTAATAATTACGTAAATAGGAAATAGTAGAGCTAGAAGAAGAGCAATTTCTATACTATAAAATCCTAAAAGAATAACTGTAAATATTGCTGTTAGAAAAAATGGAAGGAAGTTATTTAGCATATTATTAATAAATTCCGTAATGTTTCCAATACCTCTTTCTAATTTATTAATGATCGTTCCACTTACTTCGTTATCGAAATATTCAATTTGTAAATCCAAAACGTGTCGATAAAATTTTGAAGTTAAGAATGTATTTAAGCCTTGACCTAAAATATCTCCATAATGTCCTGCAATATTTGAGAAAAGTGTAATGATAATATCGGAAGAAATCATTAATCCAAGAAGTACAGTAATATAACTAAAATCACCACTTCCAGTTTTGATATTATTAACTATAGAATCCACAATACTTCCACTTAAAACTGGAGTAACAAGATTTAGTAAAGAATTAATAATTATAAATGTACCTATAAGAGTGTAATATTTCCAGAATGACTTTGTGAATTTAACTATTTGAAGAATTTGCTGCATAAAATTGAAATTTAAAGATAACTTATTATTATATAATGGATGTCAAGAAGAATTAAAATGAGAGAATTTGAATAGTTGATGCTAAAATACTTATATTAATATTTATTATTTTAATTTTATGGAATCAAAAAGACTATTTAGATCCGAGAAAAACAGAGTTATTGCAGGCGTTTGCGGTGGCTTAGCTGACTACCTTAGTATCGATGTGAATATTGTTAGAGTGGTTTTTTTAGCAGGACTTTTCTTTGGAGTTGGAACATTTTTTTGGATATATTTAATTCTATGGGTTGTTGTACCAACAGAGTCACAAGTAGCTAATGAGAATAACGATACAATAAAGAAAAACATCGAAGAAATCAAAGCAAAGGTATCAGGTTTATTGGGCGGAAAGAAAGCTGAATAAGTGCGATGCTCCTCCTCTTTTTAACCTGCCCGCTGATTTCAAATTTTAGAGATATTTTAAAGAGGCAGGCGGGGAGGAGTTATACTGCCACGAAACCAGATAATGGTTAGGGCGGTTCTTTTTTGTTTTATTAACTCAGCATTATGACCAGGCTGCCCAAATATACCTATGAGCTCGCTTGCGAGTGAATAGATGTATATTTGCGCCTACTCGGTGTTACCTGCCTGACTGCGCAGGCATGGCAGCCTATTCGGGGGTCGCTTCGCTCGCAATGACACTTAGTATGCTATAATACACAATATGTTTCGAGATTTAATCACAGCAAAATTTGTAGCAGGAAAAGGAGGAGACGGTCACGTCTCTTTTGGTGCGGATAAAAAACCAAGTGGTGGAATTGGAGGAAATGGAGGTAATGTTTACCTCGAAGGCTCAATTAACACTTATGACCTGGGATTTATTAATAGAGACTCAGTATTTAAAGCGGAGAATGGAGAACCCGGAGGACGAAATAATCTAACAGGGAAAAATGGAGATGATTTAATTATCAAAGTTCCGTTAACTACTAAAGTTTACGATGAAGAACATAATCTTCTTTTCACTATTAGCAAACCTGAACAGAGAGAACTATTGTTAGAAGGTGGACTTGGAGGTTTAGGAAATAGATTTTACAAAAAAGCTCACGGAAGAGATTTATATAGATTTCAAACAGGTAAAATTGGACAAGAAGTTGAACCAACTTTAGAACTAGAACTTTTTAGCCACATTATTTTTATTGGATTGCCGAACGCTGGGAAGTCAACTCTTTTGAATGAATTAACTAATGCCGAAGCGAAGATAGGTGCTTATCCTTTTACTACTCTACTCCCTCAACAAGGAAGAATGAACGAAATTACTTTAATGGATTTACCTGGTTTAATTGAAGGTACAGCAGAAGGTAAGGGAGTTGGAACTAAATTTGTAAAACATACAAGATCTGCAAGAATCTTAGCACATTTAATTTCTGCAGAATCTGATGATGTTACAAGAGATTATAAAATCATAAGAGGTGAGATTAAAAACATTGGTGATGGATTAGATGAGAAAAAAGAGTTAATTATTCTGACGAAGGTGGATCAAGTGACTGAGGAAGTAAAGAATGAAAAGATTAGAGAATTAAAGAAGTTGAATAAGGAAGTATTTGCTGCATCTTCTTATGATAATGATTCATTAGAAAAACTAAAAAAAGTTTTTACAGATGAGCTTAAAGAATTCTCCGAATAATCCATTTACAGTATATATTCTTCAATGTTCTGACGGGACTTTTTACACTGGTGTTGCAAAAGATTTAGAAAAAAGGCTTGAAGTGCACAAATCTGGGAAAGGTTCTAAATACGTTCGAGCTAGGCTCCCTTTCAAACTTATTTACTCAAAGGTTTATGCGAATAAAGTTGGAGCAATGCAAGAAGAATATAGAATTAAGCAACTTTCAAAATTAGAAAAATTGGAACTAATAAAAAGATCTGTTATCATCTTTTAGAAACTCTTACGATTCTTTTGTAACTCATTTTTCTGAATAGGCTGTAACACGGCCTGGACAAATGCTGAGCTAATGAGTAATGTAAGCTCTTAAATTATTAATTCTTAATTTCTTTTTATGGTTATTCTTAACTTCAAAACTTACCCGGAATCCACTGGTTCAAACGCATTAAAACTTTTGGATGCAGTTGTAAAATTTTCACAAACTAATCCAGAATTGGCCAGTAAAGTTACTTGCGCTCCATCTATATTAGATTTAGTTTATGTACGAAAAACTTATAGAACCATTAATATAATGAGTCAATTTGTAGATAATAAAAATCCTGGAAGTTCTACAGGTTGGACAACTCCAGAAAATCTCTTGGAACAAGAAATTAACTTTTCTTTATATAATCATAGTGAACATAGAGTTTGGAGTGATTCTATTGTTGAAGATATTAAAGCAATCCAAGCTAAAGGAATCAAATTAGTAGTTTGTTGCGAAAATGTTGAAGAAGCTAAGAAAGTTCTAGAAGCCGAACCTTTTGGAATTGCATACGAACCAAAAGATTTAATTGGAAGTGGAGTTTCTGTAACAACAAGACCAGATGCTGTAAAAGAATTTATTGAAGTAACTAAGGGAAAGACTATGGTATTTATTGGAGCTGGAGTTTCTACAGGTGAGGATGTTGTGAAATCTTTGGAATTAGGAGCAGAAGGAGTTCTACTTGCATCTGCATTTGTAAAAGCAGACAATCATTTGGCTAAGATTGAGGAATTGGTGAAGCCGTTCAATAGTTAAAAGGTTTAAATGTTGTAAAGTTAAAAAGTTATTATGAAAATAAAATCTTTCGAAGAGTTGGAGATCTGGAAGATTTCCTCAGAGTTAGCTCTGAGAATATATAAGTATACTAATCAACCAAATTTAGTAGAGATTTTGGTCTTAGAGATCAAATCAGAAGAGCTGCAGTATCTGTAAGTTCTAACATAGCTGAAGGTTTTGAAAGGAATAATAATAAAGAATTTATAAGATATCTTGTAATAGCCAAAGGTTCTGCTGGAGAAGTAAGGAGTCAGTTATATATTGCGAGAGAACTAGAATATATTACAGAAGACGAATATAATACAATCAAGAATGAGGTAGTAATTATAAGTTCAAAAATAAAAGCATTAATTAAATATTTAAAAACATTACAACTTTAAAACATTTTAACTTTTTAACATTAGATATATGGACTACAGTCAAATACAATCTGTTCTTGGAGACAAGGCAGAGAATTTATTAAACTACAAATCTCCTACTTTTAAAGATCAGCAATTTTATAAACCAAATGGAAATTGGGTTGATGAAGTTATGGCTTTTTCTGATAGAAGTCCAAAAGTTTTAGAAAATTTAAAAAGACTTTACGGAGCTGGTAGATTAGCAAATTCTGGATACTTATCTATATTCCCAGTTGATCAAGGAATTGAACACTCTGCTGGAGCATCTTTTGCAAAAAATCCAATTTATTTTGATCCTGAAAACATTGTTAAATTAGCTGTAGAAGCTCAAAGTAGTGGCGTTGCATCTACTTTAGGAGCTTTAGGCTTAGTTAGTAAAAAATATGCAGGCAAGATTCCTTTTATTGTTAAATTAAACCACAACGAACTTTTAACTTATCCTAATAAATTTGATGAGGTTATGTTTAGTTCTGTTCAACAAGCTTTTGATATGGGAGCGGCAGGAGTTGGAGCAACAATATATTTTGGATCTGAAGAATCTACAAGACAAATTCAAGAAGTTAGCCAAGCTTTTGCAAAAGCTCACGAACTTGGAATGTTCACAATTCTTTGGTGCTACACAAGAAATAGTGCATTTAAAAAGGATGTGATTGATTACCACACATCTGCAGACTTAACAGGACAAGCAAATCATTTAGGAGTAACAATTGAAGCAGATATTATTAAGCAAAAACTTCCAACTGTAAATGGTGGATTTAAAGCATTAAATTCTGGAAATTCTAGTTACGGAAAACTTGACGACAGAATGTATAGTGAGCTTTCTACTGATCATCCAATTGATTTAGCAAAATACCAAGTTGCAAATTGCTACATGGGAAAAATTCCATTAATTAATTCTGGAGGAGCTAGTGGGGATAATGATTTACAAGAAGCAATTGAAACGGCTGTTATTAATAAAAGAGCTGGTGGAAGTGGATTAATTTTAGGAAGAAAAGCTTTCCAAAAACCATTTGATGAGGGAGTTAAACTATTGAACGCTGTTCAGGATGTGTATTTATGTAAGGAAGTAGATTTAGCGTGAGTGAAGAAATAGCAAATTCTGAGTTAACAAATCCCGACGCATTTTTGAATAATAACCCACCCTTCCCTCCCTTAACAGGGAGGCCTACGGGAATATCGAATAGCCCCCTTGTTAAAGGGGGGCAGGGGGGATTTGTTAAGCCTGAGTATTTTGATAAACCAGACTATATTCCATACAGTAAAAGATTGAAACCATTTTCGAGGGCCAACAGAAAATCCATGACACAAGCGGAAAAGAAGATTTGGTACGAAGTTTTAAGAGATAAAAAATTAGGATATAGATTTGTAAGGCAAAAGCCTATAGGAAAATATATTTTAGATTTCTATAGTTCTAAGTTACAATTGTGTATTGAGATTGATGGAAGTACACATATAGGTAAAGAAATTGAGGATAGAGTAAGGGATGAATTTTTGCGAACATTAGGAATTACGACATTGAGATTTTGGAATTCAGAAATAAAGAATGATTTAGAAAATATTAAAGAAAGGATTATAAGTTATATTAGTAAGAAATTTTAATTTAATTTTTAATAGTTGTTTATGTTAAATCCGTCAGGTCATGGTCTAATTATTAGAGCCTAAAATTGCAATTGAATAAATTTTTTCAAATTATAAAAAGAAATAAATTTCGATTTGGAATTCTATCTATTGTTTTTGCTTTAACATTCTTTGTAATTTCCCTTTTTGGTTTCTGGTTTATTAATCAAAAAAATTTACCTGATCAGATTTCCGAAGATATACCTAGCGTGGGATTAATAGACACTATTGTGCGACAGGTTTTTATCAATTCTACTCTACCGATTTCTTTTCCTACTGGATCAACTTTTAGTTCTGACAATAATTTGCCTAAATTTATTACGCAGGGTGAGGGGAATTTAGTTGTCAGTCCTCAGAAAGGTGATAATGGTGAGTACTTTATAAAGTTTGATTCACCTACAATATCTACTGTTTATTCAATTAAAGTTTTAAATGCACCTACAGATTTGAATGAGTTGAAACAAAAATTAATGGACTACCTTGGAACAGATATAAATAAATATGGTATTTACATTAAAGATATTGATAGAAATACAAGCATGAATATTAATGGAGATATTGTGCTTCCACCAGCAAGTATGGCAAAAATGACAATGGCAATGTTAGTGATGAGGGATGTTGATGCTGGGGAATATACTCTGGATGACACCTACCCCATTCAAGATAGTGTGAAGTTTTCTACAGAGGATGACCTTGGAGTACTGCCAGATGGGACAGAAGTTCCTTTGTCTACATACTTGGAGAAGTTACTTGAAGATAGTAATAATACTGCTTGGTACCATTTGGATAAATTCTTAGGTGGTTCCTACGAGAGTGTTAATCCAAGAACTGTGAATGAATTGGGAGTTAATCCATTATTCTTAAACCCCCATGAAGGAACTGCAAATATGCTTGGAAAGTTATTTGATGATCTTTACAACGCAAGAACAGTTTCTGCTAAATCCAGAGATTATTTAATAAATCTACTTGAGAATGCGCAATCATGGAATAGAGAAGGTATTGGTTTAGGACTTCCCGCGGATGTACAATTTGCAAATAAAATTGGGAATTTATGGACAGAAAATGATATAAATTTTTGCGATTCTGCCATAGTATATGGTAAAAATACCGATTACATTATAATCATAATGGATAAAGACATAGATTGGGATACTGGGAAAGAAAATCTTAAAAATTTGTCTCAAATTGTTTACAGTTACTTAGATAAATAAATTATAAATATTTAATTATAAAATTATGGAATACAAAGTTACTGTTATAGGATCCGGACCCGGTGGTTACACAGCAGCAATTAGGCTTGCACAATTAGGTGCAAAGGTTGCAATTGTAGAAAGAGATTTAGTTGGTGGAATTTGCACAAACTGGGGTTGTACTCCAAGCAAAGCAATGATTACTTCTGCTAAATATGCAAAATATGCGAAAGAATCAATTAAATATGGAGTGGAGATTGGCGATGCAAAAATTAATTTTCAAACAGTTGCAGAAAGAAGAGATGCTGTAATGGTTAGAACCAGAGAAGAAGTAAGGTATTTATTAGATCATTGGAATGTTGAAATTATTCAAGGAAGTGGAGAAGTTATTGATAATAATCATGTAAAAGTTTCTCCTTACGATAATCCTTACAAAGACTTAGTACAAGCTAATGGAGAAAGTCCGTATAAAGATCATGTAACTGTTACAGAAGAAATTATTTTAGAAACTGAGAATATAATTCTTGCGACAGGATCTGAACCACTTGTACCTTCCTTTTTACAAAAAGAAGATTCGAGCATTGTAAATAGTAATGAATTAATTTGGATTAAAGATTTACCAAAAGAATTAACTATTGTTGGTGGTGGAATTATTGGATTAGAATTTTCTGCTCTATTCTCTCACTTTGGGACAAAAGTTAGAGTTATCGAATTTATGGACAGATGTGTTTCCATGATGGATCCAGAGATTTCCACAGAAATTGAAAACGATTTAAGAGAACAGGAAATTGAAATCTTAACCGGACACAAGGTTTTAGATATTACTAGTGGCAAAGTTACGGTTGAAGTAATAGCTACTGGAGAAAAAAAAGAAATAATTTCTGAAATGAATTTAGTAGCAATTGGAAGAAAAGCAATTATTAATAATCCAATGTTAGAAAAATTAGGAATCGCTTTCACACCAAAAGGAATTAGTGTCGATAATTTTATGAAAACGAATGTTTCTAATATTTATGCAATTGGAGATGCTACAGGTTTGAGTATTCTTGCTCACGTTGCAATTCAACAAGGAATAATTGCCGCAGAAAACATTATGGGCAAGACTCGTGAGATGAATTATGATGTAATTCCAGCAGTAGTTTACACACTTCCCGAGGTGGCAACAGTTGGGACCGTTCCTGCAGATCTAAGTGGAATTAAAGTTGTTAAATTTCCATTCTCTGCAAACTTAAGAGCAAATATTGAAGAACATAATACAGGATTTGCTAAACTATGGATAAACGAAAAAGACCTGACTTTAATAGCAGCACAAATGATTGGACATATGGCTGGAGAGATTATTCAAGCTTATGGCAATATAGTTCAAAATAAAATAAATATCGAAGCTATTGCAAATACAATTCATGCACATCCTACTTACAATGAGATTGTAAGGAATTCTTTTGAATATGCTTTGGGAAGAGCTATTGAGTTTATTTAAATGTTAAGGGTTAGAAAGTTTCAATGTTAAAAGGTTGATAACATTCTAACCTTAAAACTTTAGAACTTTTCAACTACACTTCAACGTAGTTTTTTTTCTCAGGAGATCTTAGAAGTTTAATCAGGAGCAAGATTACGATTATCATTACTCCTATAATTCCTATAATTGCAACTTTATATCTATCATCTTCTGTTAAATTTTCTAACCTACCTAAACCTATTCTTGCCAATAATGTGTCTGACACTACTTCGACAGTTGTTCCATCTACAACATTTAATTCCTGGGTATTTTGATTAATTGCTGTAAGGCTATTTTCAATCATAGATTTATTCGCATCTGCTCTCACAACTACAGCAACATTCCCAAATGCACAAGGCGAATCGGATGTATCTCCATTTTGTTTTAAAATAGAAGTTATTAGACCTACTACTTTATTAGTACCATCGAAGAAGACAGGACTTCCGCTATCTCCAAAACAAATTCCAGAGTTATTCCCTTGGACTAAGAAAGTATCTTGGGTTATGCTGCTTGCACATAAAGAAGTGCTTTTTCTTGGAGGATTACCAGCTTCAGTTTCGTTTTCTGTTCTCCCATATGCTACAACTCTATATTTACAACCTTCAATTACCGAAGCTACTTCTGCAAAGCTTGAAAAGAATCCTTTAGTATCTGAGAAATTCAAAACAGAAAAATCACTGGATCGATTTTTTGTTTCTACCCAACCCGATTTTTGAATTGCCTTATCTACTTTCAATAAATCATTCGTATCTTGTGTAAATGTTCCTCTTCCTAAGTAAATATTCTGTGCGTCGTCTACGCAATGCGAGGCAGTAATGGCAACTCTTCCATTTAATGCAGAATAACCACAAAGTTTTAATGAACCTGTAGTAGTTTCATTAATTAAAAATCCTGCGGATGGATAACCAGTTTCTAATCGACCACCGTAAAGTGCCTCCGCGTCCGATGGACTTTGATTTCTCTGAATAACATATGTAGCAAGTATAGTTGCTAGAATAAATGTTATTAATAGAAAAATAAGTACTATTCTTTTAGGCGTGTTTCCTTCCATATAGTTATGTAAACTACTCTATTGTATAGGATTTTTAGCAAGTTTAAAACAAGGAATTTAATTTTCTATTTGTTCATCAACCGACAAGACTATCTGAGCACTCTTCAAACATTTTAGAATTTATGCTTCTGTTAAAACTGGGAATTCCCTTGTTAAAAAATCTGCAAATGCAAACATATCTATAGGTTTTCGAAGTATATTTTCACTTTTTATATTTGTATATTGAGGATCTAAATCATTATATTGTGATGACCATAGTTGGACAATGATGTTGTCCCTTGGATTTTGCAATATGATGTTAGCTATCTTATCTCCTTTTATAGTTCTAGTAAAGCAATCGAGGTTTCTATCGAGCATTAATAATACTTTAGTATCATCAGGAATACTTCGTACCCATTCTTCAATTAAATCTCCTAAGTATGCTTCGTATTTCTGAACCTGAGCATGGGTTAGAATAATTTTTGCTACATATGGTATTTTAAAACTGACTGCAAGATCTATAATATTGCTAGTCTCATCGTCTAATACAAATACTACTTGTTTTTTCCCACCAATCATTGCCTCCATCTCCTTAAGAAAATCAATTTTCAAACTTTCGTAATCAATAGGTACTTCTGGCATAAGTAAGTATAAAAAAAATATTTTAAAGAACTTTAATAGCTTCACTCAATATCTGTCTCACTTCCTCAATTGTCTTTGTTTGCATTAGTTTTGATCTTAATCCAACAGCATTATCGAAATTTGTACAGTACCATCCAAAATGTTTTCTCATCATTACAAATGCTCGGGGATCTGGAAATATTTGTATGAACTTTTCTGCATGCTCTAATAGCGTGGCGATTCTATCTTCCTTAGTTTTCATGACCTTACCCTCACCTCTAAGTTCATTAAATATCCATGGATTTCCATAAGTTGCTCTACCAACCAAGACTCCGTACGCACCTGTTAATTCTAGAATTTTTTCAACATCATCTCTGGATTTAATATCACCATTAGCAAGAACAGGTTTGGATGTAGACTCAACAGCAATTTTTATTTCATTCCAATCTGCAGCGCCACCATAAAGTTGTTTTAGAGTTCTTCCATGAACAGTAATCCAATCTGGATTCGCTTTATCAATATTTCCAATCCATTGTTTAGTGACTGGAACATCGTAACCAATTCGTGTTTTTACTGAAACTGGAATGAGTTCCCGAAACACCTCCCGGTTCTCCGAACCACCCTCCTCAAGGAGGGACTTTCTTTCTCTATTGATCTGACTCTGATTTTTTACGGCATTGTAACTTCTTTCTTTTAATCCCGTTAATTCTCCATTCTCTACCCAATGTTTTACTCCTTCTCTAACTGCTGCAATGATTTCCCTTGCTAAATCTGGAGTTCGGATTAAACCCGCACCAGATCCGCTATTTGCAACAGTTTTTGCAGGGCATCCCATATTAATATCAACTCCTGTAAAACCAAGTTCGCAAATTATTTTTGCTGCATGGTAAAAATAATCTGGTTCTTTCCCGAAAATCTGGCCAAAAACAGGCCTTTCACTTTCATCATAAATAAAATGATGTAGAACATTATCTCCAGCCATGCACATTCCCATTACATGAGTAAATTCAGTAAAAGTTACATCAGGATTTCCGTATTTTTTTGTAATATATCTAAAAGGCGCATCAGTAATCCCATCCATTGGGGATAGTCCTATTACTGGTGCTTTTAGATCCTGTATTCTAAACATCTTAATTAATAACAAATTTCAAATAACCAATACTCAATTCCCAAACAATTTGAAAATTTGAATTTGATTATTTGATATTGATCATTTAATAACTCCACCTCCTAAACAAACTTCTCCAGAATAAATAACTAAACTTTGTCCAGATGCTACAGCTCTGACGGGTTCATCAAATATGAACACCTCCCGGTTCTTCATGCCTGACGGCAGGCAAGCCGGACCACCCTCCTCAAGGAGGGATTTTCTGATTAATTTTCCTGCTACTGGTTTTTGTCTGTATCTAACACTTGCTTCTAATTTTATTTCTGAGATTTGGTCTCTGAGTTCAGGATTTATCAAATGTAAATTCTCTAATTCTACTTCCTGAGAATACAATGCTTTGTGATCAGATCCCAAACATACATAGACAATATTTTTCTCAATATCTTTTTTACAAACAAAATATGGAACCACAGTTCCTCCAATTCCTAAACCATCTCTTTGCCCAATTGTATAAAAGTACACTCCTTTATGTTTTCCTACAACTTTATTCGTATCAATATCTCTAATTTCACCTTCTTTTACTGGAATTTTACTCATTAAAAATTGTAGAACATTAATCTCTCCTATAAAGCAAATCCCTTGGCTATCAGGTTTTTTAGCGTTTGGAAGTTCAGCTTCTTCTGCAATCTTTCGAACTTCTGGTTTTTGTAAATGACCTATTGGGAATAAAACTTTATCTAATTGATCGTGAGTTAGATTGTAAAGGAAATAAGTTTGATCTTTATTCGAATCTTTTCCCTTTAACATAAACGGTCCTTGAGATCCTCTGAGATCTGATGACTGATAACTCATAATTTTCTGTGCATAATGTCCAGTGGCAATGAAATCTGCACCTTCTGAAATTGCTTTCTCTAAAAATAACTTGAATTTGATTTCTTTGTTACACATCACATCAGGGTTTGGTGTTCTCCCTTTTTCGTATTCATTAAAAAAATATTCAACAACTTTATCTCTATATTGCTTTTCAAAATTCATGGATCTAAATGGAATTCCAATGTGCTTGCAAACTGCTTCTGCATCTTTTTGATCTTCTTCCCAGGGGCAATCAGCTTGTATCCCAAATTCATCACCAGACCAATTTTTCATATAAACTCCAGTTACATCGTAACCTTGTTTCTTTAAAAGATATGCGGAAACGGCAGAATCGACTCCGCCGGAAAGACCTACAAATACTTTTTTACCTTTTATCTGATTCATTGAATTTTTGAATAGATCTTTCGACAAGCTCCATGCTCGCATGCCCAAGGCAGGCAAGCGGGACATGTAAAATTAGATTTCGAAAAACATAGCTCTTCTCAATAAATTTTACCGTTGATTATACCATGCAGAAGCAAATTAGAACCGACACAGACTTAGGAGTACTAAAAATACTTAATCAGAAGCATATCTATTAAACCCTCCACTTCCGCTATGTCCAAAGTTAAACCAATTGCAATATCGTCGTCACCACTTGTTTGAATCTTATATAAACTATCCTCTTCTCTGAATTCTACTACCAAACTTTTATTACCTATGTATGCAGATTGATCCACTAGTTCTGCAATATTAACACTTCCTATTTGTTTTGCAGGCTTTCCCATACTTAATGGATTATCACTGACTGGAGCTAAATATATATCTGCAGGTTGAGCTGTAAATTTTGAATTGCGGTAAACATAGGGAATATTCACATTAACTGTTCCTTCAGCAATAGCCCTATACTCCTTTATTCCTAGGCTATCAAAACGATACTTCTGGGAATTATTTCCCTCTAATTTTCGTGAAAATGTCATTATTGGTTCACCTGTTTCTCCTTCTTGCATAAAAGTTATTTCAAGATTAGCGCCTTCTTTAATTTTATCGTTATCAAGAATAATGCTAAAAGTTCCTAAGTCATTAACTAATACGTTTAAAGCTGTTCCATTCTCCAATCGTGCGGTAATCCTAATCGAATCATCTGAAGATAGAAATTTTATATTTTTATTTCCTGAGAGAAGGTCTTTAGCATCATGTCTACTATTTTGAAGATCGGTCAGAAGTAATTCCCAAATAGTGCCTGCATAATCAATTCTGAGTATTCTCTTTAATGTTGCATCAATTGTCTGAAGAGTTTTTTTATTCAGTTCTATAGCAGGATTTTGTGAGATTACTTCAGATACGCTAACTTGCTCAGGCTTAACAGTGCCTGTAGTTTTCCGTGAGAAAATTGATGGCCCCATACTTAAAGATAAAATTTAGAAGATATTTAATTATCGCAGTATTATAAAAATTTTCAATGAAGGAATTTATTCTGGAGTCAAAGTGATCTCGCATACTTCACATTGGGTACCAATTCTCATTCTCGTCTTAGAAAAACCTGCACCTTGTGTAATAAATAATTGGACATCATCCTTAAGTTTGTACAAACCTCTAACAAGCCAAGTATTTTTACAAGGTATTGGTAAAACATTGCCTATGATTGGCAAAATGATTTGTCCAGCATGGGTATGCCCAGAAAGAACCAGAGATACATTATCTCCTTTCACCAGGAAGTCAATTATATCTGGATTATGTGATATTAAAACTCTTAATTGATTCAAATTAGAATCTTTAAAAGCTCTCTCAATATCGAAATTGAAAGAAAAAAGATCTGTTATTCCACCAAAATATAACTCGCCATAGCTAAATCCATTGTTATTTAAAAATTTTATTCCGGACTTGGACATCATTCTTAAAAATTGATCTGGGGATTTATTTGGCTGATCTTCTTTTAAATACAATGTATCGTGATTACCGTAAACTCCTATTTTGTTCTTTGTTCTAATCTGTTCGAGTAATAGTACAATTCGCGCGTCGAGTTCGTCACAAAGGAAATCTCCTCCAAAAATTACTAGATCACAATCCGAAGAGTTAATTATTTCAACTATGTTTTGAACCTTTTTCTCCCCCGCACCATAATATTCTGGTCCAAAATGAATGTCTGCTACAAATATAAATTTTAAACTCTTAGCTAAATTTGGAATCTCTATTTGGTACTTATTTAAAATTATTTTTTGAGAGTCGATAAATATTTTATAGAAGTGAAAGACTGAGTAGAAAAATATCAGAAAGCCAATTGTTATTAGAACTGACTGATCTACTTTTAATAAAGATAGAATTCCTAACCCGGCAAAGAGAAACAAAGGTAGAAAATCAATACCTAAGCCAAAAAAAAATGTTCTCAATTCCAATAGATGAGAATACTTAAAAGCTGCGAAATCTTTTATGATTTGATCTTTGGTGTATTTTTTCATTTCTTGATTGTAATTTTTAAAATTCTTACTTAAAATCCAATGTTTAGATTTTACTTTAATAAACTTGGCAGATCAAACTTCTAATGACAACCCTACTTTAGATCTCCCTATAAAAAACGAGCTCCTCTTACAAAAATTACCGGGACTAGAAAAAGATCCTCAATTAAATCCCGAATCTATGCGAAAACAAATAGATAAAACAGTGCTAGGAATACTTGGCTATATAGAAAGGGCACTCATGACTTTACCTCCTGGTGGAAAACTTAATTTAGTATTTCCCTTAGAAGGTGGCTATTTAATTTATCATGAATTACAAAAACTTCTCATTAATACAGATGAGATTAACATTATTTTCGCTTCAAAATTTCATACTCCAAGTACAAAAAATACTTACGTACTTTCTCAAAGCGACCTTAAAGGAAATACATTTGTTTTGGATGATATTTTTGATGAAGGTACAAGCAGTCAAATGATACAAAGGATAGCAGGCATTCCCAGTGATTGCTTTAAAGTATTTGTATTTAGTACAAAGAAGGCAACCGATTTTAAACAAAGAAACGTCCCCCTTTATACTTACGAAGATGCATGGGTTACCTCAGGTTTTGGAATGAATAGCGGGAAATTTGGAGAGAACGAAGTTATAGATGCTTTTCATTCTGGTAGAATTGACGACAAGGATAAAAATGTATTAATCGTCATGCATAATGAAATTGAGATACTTGAAAGATTATGCGGAATGTCTTTCTTACTGAGGTCTTTTAAAGAAGTGGACGATTGGAGGTTTAATATAGAATCTCTAAGAGTCTATGGACAATTACTCTGGCAAAACACACTCTATAAAGACGAAGAGGAGTTTATACTTATGTATACCAAACTAAGTGAGCTGCAAGGCAAAGTAGCTGTGCAGAAATTTCAGGCACTAGGAGTTTTAAAAGAGGGTTAAAATGAACGAGCAGCATTTGGATAACAATCCTAATTTACTTCGAGAAAGAAAATCTCGACATGAACCGATCCATCAATGTTTAAACTTAATTAAATCAATTGCACCGGACTATCGAAATATATGGGAGGATTTAATGAGATTACTAATAGATCACGAGTATGATACCACAGGATATTCCCTAGATATTTCCCAAATTATTGTGATGTTACGGTTATGTTTAGATTATGATATTGAGGAAGTCGCTAAACTTAATGGTATTAATTACGGGAGCTTTATCAAGACTCTTGATAATGTTATTGCAGCCTTTTATTTTCTAATATCAGATGAGAATGTTTTTCCCAAGTACCTTCTCAATAAAGAATCGTTAAATGACTTATCCATATTTGAAAGACATCTCAAACAAAAGAAAAGAGTTGAAAATATAGTAAGAAATAAAGATATTAGGAGTATAGTAAATCGCTGCATTCCTTTAAGTGACCTTGTAAAAGAATTAGTTGATAGAGGAACTATACGACCTTTTCTTAAAAGCATTAACCTTACTTATGAGAATTCAGTTAATGTTGATAATAGTTTCTACAGATTTATAGTAAGTGGCGATCTAAGAGGTGGTAATTTAACCCTTCTAAGGCGCGTTTTGTATGCAAAGTGGTTATGCAGAGATATAAAAATAAATAATCTTTATGACCATGAACTCACAATCATTTATGGAAATATTGGGAAGTGGGCTATGGATCAAGAAGTGACTAAAGAAAATGCACACATTAGAGAAACTTCACTTTTTTTCAAATATCTTTTTCTTAAAGAATTTAATGAGGGGTTTTTAGATCTGAATAGAGAAGACGAGGAAATAAAAGAATTGTTTCCAATTAGAAAAATGATGAAAAATAGGAGATTTTCTAGTAATCGAATTTTCATACCTATAAATAGATACTCTGAAAGTGTACAGTTGAGATTTACAAGGTTATTTATAGTTAAAAATGGAGTTGCTATAATTCCCATAGACTGGGACAAATATTATGATAATGGACCTATGCCGAGTCAATTCGAAGATTATATTAAGAAATTTGTTATAGAGAAAGATAGATTATCAACTATAGAAGATATCTCTAGGACTTTAATGATGTCTCCTTCAAGTATGCGAAAAGTCTATGATAGATCTCTAAAATTAATCGATCTTATACTTTCCTCTAATTATTTTTTTCAACATACTGGTAGGCTAAGTGAACAATTGAAAGAAAGCATGATTGAAAAGGCATATAACTCATATAAGGTAACAATTCAATCAATACATACTGAATCCTAAAACAACACCTTATTTTCCTTAAAACTAAACCAACTATCTTCAGTTACAATTACATGATCTAGTACTTTTATATCTAATAATTCCCCAGCAGCTATCAAAGTTTTGGTTACATCAATATCGTTCTCAGATGGGTCTGGGAGATTCGATGGATGATTATGTGCAATTATTATACTTGCTGCAGAATTTTTTATCGCAGATTCGAATACTTCTCGCGGATGCACTAAACTTGAGTTTATAGTTCCAATCGAAATTACTTCTTTCTTCACAGCTTGATTTCGTGAATCTAAAAATAAAACTACAAAATGCTCTCTTTTACTTCTACGGATTTCCGTAAGTTCTTTCCATACATCTTCGGGACTTAAAATAATATTTCGTTTTTTATCTTTCAAAAATCTTTTCCCAATTTCAAAACACGCAATAATTTCTACAGACTTGGTTGGACCAATACCTTTAATTTTAGAAATTTTCTGAATACTTAAATTATTTATGTCCTGATTTACGATTTTTACTAACTCCTTGGAAAGCTCGAGCACGTTTTTACCAGCACGGCCAGTTCGGACTAATATCGCGAATAACTCCTCGTCAGAAAGTTTTTCCGGTCCATATTTTATTAATTTTTCTCTTGGTCGTTCTATGCGTGGTAAATCTGCAATTTTCATTCAAAGATAATATCCTGAATTGGGATTTTATGCAAGGAGAAATTATGTTTTCGTTTAATTTATAAGAAGGTATTCTGAAGGAATTGAGGGTTATTGCTTCACTAAAGAAAGCGACGATTATAATCGTCGCCTTCTTCACCCTAATGTTGGATTCCCTTCATTCTTTAGCTCTCTAATTACTTCATTCCGACTTGTATTTCTCAAACTCTTCCTTAACCTCTTCATATCCTTTCTTATTCAAAACTCCATACATTGCATTTTTAGAAAGTTCAACACCAGGTTGATCGAATGTATTTATATTTAGAAGATATCCAAAGTAACTAACTGCGACCTCGAAGAAATAAAATAGTTGACCTAAGTGATATTCATCTAACTTTGGAATTGATAGAGTTGCATTTGGTCTTCCATTTTTTGTTAAAGAGAATGCAGTTGTTTCCTGTTCGTAATTTAGTAATTCATGGAAATTATGTCCTTTTAAATAATCAAAAGCTTCTGCACCTTTATAATCAGCTGGAAGATTTAGGCTTTTCCTGCTTCCCTCTGCTCTAATAAAAGTTACAACTTTATCGTTTGGACCTTCATTATAAAGTTGTAGCTGAGAATGTTGATCTACTGGCCCAACTGATGCAGTTGGCGTCATGCCTTCGTGAACCTCATTCCCTTCTAAATCTAATTTCTTCCCAAGGCTTTCTGCCCAAAGTTGTTGATACCATTTTGCGAATTCATAAAGTCCGTATTGATAAGGCATCATTACAGAAATATTTTTTCCACCTTTGTAATATAAATATTTTAACCCAACATATTTTAGGATATCATCATTTTCATTTTTTGATTCTTTAATCTTCTCATTTAGCTCTTGTGCTCCTCTTAATAATTCCTCAACATTAACTCCTACAAGATACGCAGGGATTAGACCGACTGTTGAAAGTACAGAAAATCTTCCTCCAACATCGCTTGGAACTTCGAAAGCCTCGTAATTTTCTTTTATTGCGAGTTCTCTTAATGTTCCTGTTATTGCATCTGTTAAGAATATAAAATGCTTTTGCGGCGGGTGCTCTTCCGAATTCATTTCGATATACAGATTTCTAAAATATGCAAATGTTGAAGCCTGCTCTACTGTATTTCCTGATTTTGAAACTACAAAAAACATTGTTTTCTTTAAATCTATTATTTCTAATAATTCTGAAATTGCTTCTGGGTCTGTTGTGTCTCCAGAAAAATAAATATTTTTTGAATGTTTATCGTCTTCTGTAGTTTTTTGATTATAGTAAAGCCCATTTACAGCTCTTTGTATTGCTCTCGTTCCTAAATCAGAACCACCAATACCAACTACTACAATTGTGTCCATCTGTTCAGTTATTTTTTTAACTTTTACTAAATCTTTTTTTAATACTTCAAAATCATAAGGTAAACGTTTAAATCCAAGGTTTTCATCTAAGAATTTTTTCTTAGCATCTAGAAGCTTACTCTCTATATCATTTAGTTCTTTCGCATCTACACCTATTCCCAACTTGTCAAAAAACATGTTTTTTAAATCTACTGTAATCATAATTGTTAAGTAATAAATATTTAATTATAAGATTTATAAAATTTTTAATCTATATTTGTCTATTAAGAAAATGAGTATATAATATTAATAGTACTTTTTACATTCTTTTTATGAAGAATTTAGTCGCAATCGTAGCAGTTATATTATTTCTAGGCGTTATTGGAGTGATAGGTTTTGTGGTTTTAAATAACAATACTCCTGCGACATCGAATAATGTTGTTACAAATGCACAGCCCACACCTGTTCCCGCACCAACATCTAATTCTGATGACTTAGGAACAATAAATTCAGATACAATTGTGGTAGTTTCAATAAAAGATATGTCTTTTCCAGTTGTAACAACAATTAAAAAAGGACAAATTGTTAAATGGACAAATGACGATGGACTTGTTCACACTGTCACTTTCAACGATATTAATGCAAACTCAGGAACAATAACTCCAGGTGGAACATATGACCACAAATTTGATGATGCTGGAAGTTTTACTTATCACTGCAATTTCCATCCCAATATGGTTGCAACTATTGTTGTTGAGTAGTAGATAAAATTTTACTGCAATGTTGCAATTTGATTTGTCGCTTCTTGCAAAAGATTGTCTAATATCTTTGTTATCGCAGAGTCTAGCTCAGGGTTTTCTATTGCTTCAATATTTACTATGAGTTCTTTTAATCCTTGAAGCCTAATAGTCATGCTAATTCCATCTTCATTATCTGGAAGAAGATATATAAGATAAGATCTTTTTAGGATCTCCCTTAAATCAAATAGAAATCTCTGCTTGCTGCCATCAATATCTATACTTACCAATTTATTAAAAATATCGAAAAACGCGTTGTTAAATGTAGGTAAATCATGATTAATTTTGTAATCTTCTAAAACAGAATTGAAATCCATTGAAAAGGTCTCTTCTAAAGAATATCCTGTATTATCTAATAAATTTCCCTTATCTAAGTTACTCATTGTATTTTTTTAAAAATTAACTTTTTTATTGTAATCTCATAAAAATTATAAGTCAACAATTCTAGGAAACAATTTCACTTGACGTTATAATACTCACATCTTAAAATACAAAGTCTGAACAGTTAAAAAGTTAATATTTAATAGTTAAGATTGCTCCGATTTGTGAGATTCTTCTTAATTATTAACTATTAATTATTAATAAAAAAAATATGGCAAAAAGAATTGCAATAAATGGATTCGGAAGAATTGGAAGACTTGTATTCAGAGCTCTTCTAGAAAGAAACATGTTAGATGGTGAAGTTGAAGTAGTTGCTGTTAACGATTTAGTTCCAGCAGAAAATTTAGCTTATCTACTAAAGTACGATACTACTCATGGGAAATTAGATATGGATGTAAAAGCCATTGATGATAGTACGATTCAAGTTGGAGATTACAAGATTAAAACTCTTGCTTTAAAAGCAAATCCATCTGAACTACCTTGGAAAGATTTAAATATTGATATTGTGATTGAATCTACAGGATTCTTTACAAAGAAAGCTGATGCATCCGGACATTTAACAGCTGGAGCAAAGAAAGTAATTATTTCAGCACCAAGTGACGAAGATGTAAAAACAATTTTAATGGGAGTAAATCACGAGGAATACCAAGGTGAAGATTTGATTTCAAATGCAAGCTGTACAACAAACTGCTTAGCACCTGTTGTATATGTCTTACTAAAAGAAGGAATCGGATTTGAAGAAGGTTTAATGACAACTGCACATGCATATACTGCATCACAAGCAGTAATGGACGGTCCATCTAAAAAGGCATTTAGAGATGGAAGGGCTGCAGCAATGAACGTTATCCCAGCATCTACTGGAGCAGCAAAAGCAATTGGATTAGTCCTACCTGAAGTTAAGGGAAAGTTGACAGGAATGTCTTTTAGAGTTCCCGTATCTGATGTTTCTGTTGTGGATTTAACATTCAAACCAATAAAGGAGACTAGCTTAGCTGAAATTAATGCAGCGATGAAAAAAGCCAGCGAAACTTATCTAAAAGGTATTTTGAACTATACTGAAGAACCCGTAGTTTCTAGTGACTTTATTCATGACCCTGCATCAAGTACTTACGATTCAGGTGCAAGTATTGAATTAAATAGTAAATTCTTTAAATTAATTGCTTGGTACGACAATGAATGGGGTTATTCAAATAGAATGGCTGATTTGTTAAAAGTTGTTGTAGAGAAGATGGGTTAATCTTATATATAATAAATTTGAAGGAGCTGTTTACTCAGCTCCTTTTCTATTCTAAACTTATTTAACTTTATTAACGGATTTTTATATAATTTCAAATAACAAATACTTAATTTGTAAGCAATTGGAAGTAATAATATGAACTCATCAATGGGAGATTTAGCTGAGGGCGATAGAAGAAGACCTGTTGAGACAACAACAACTCTAGCTAAAAGAATTAAAATTATAGATGATTTAATAAACGCTGTTATCTTAAATTTAGAGATATCACAAACAGCTGAAATCGATTCCCATGTATTCTTAACGCATATAAATACCTTGATGATTTTTTACACTAGCTTATTTAATCAAATGAAATTGGGGTCTTTTGATTTTGATCCCGACCTCTATAGATTAAATGGTCTAATAAACCACGATTTGAGAAAACCTGTGAATATTATTCAACAATTCACTGATCTCGCATTTATGCCGGGGTTTGAACATGAGTTCCATACTATTCTTAGGAATAATTTAGGAGGACTTGTAAAATCTTTTAAGTATATGAAAAGTGCAATTAGGATAATGGATAATATAAATAGATCTAATAGTAAGGAAATACCTGTAACTCTGACTTTAAATTTGTTAGTAGATTTGCTAAATTTATCTCCTTCCGAACATTCAAACTTGTTTAGTATTATACGAGAGGAAGAACTACTTTTACATTTCTATGCAAGTATGGAAGCTTCATTAGGTGTTGAAGAGTTTTTTACAGTTAACACCCTTTTACTAAATCTAATAGATACTAATGCTACAAAAGGAGTAGTTACAATAGAAGAGCTACATGGATCTCGTATAATAACAATTCACGATGATGCTTGTTTTGAAGGTAAACTTATTTGGCCGCCACATATATTAAAAAAATACGAAGACTATTATTTTGCAGGTCATCTATATCCTTTCCATGCCTTGAGAGGAAATAGTAATGGTCTTGGTCTAGTGCACATTCTAGCAGGACAAAGACCTAGCAAAAATCTTTTGAATTTAGATGAGCCTCCATTCTTGTTTTGTGTAGATGGAAGTACTGAAGATGGTACGATGAAATACATTCAATTAGTTTACCCTGAACCTATCCGGCCGATAATGGAATTCTAATTTCATAAAAACTTCACACATCTCTTTCCAAAAATCTGCGATAATTTATTTGCTACACACAAATTCTTAATTTTAAATTAGCTAATATGTACAATCTAAAAAAAGACTTAGATAAATATTCATACTTAAATATCCAAGATATTGAAAACAAAACTATAATTGTTAGATCTTGTCTAAATGTTGCTGTAGACAAAGAAGGAAGAATGGAAGATTCTACAAGATTTTATGAATCACTTCCGCTAATAAAAGAACTTGCTGAAAAAGCAAAAAAAGTAATTGTAATGGGACATTTGGGAAGACCAGAAAGAAGAGATAAATCGCTAAGTTTTTGGAATATCGCAGAAGTTTTAACAACGGAGTTAGAAGAGCAAAGAGTTGAAGTTGAATTAGTAGATTCCCTGGGAAAAATAGGTAAGAAAGAGACGCATAATCCAGAGACGCATAATCTTGATACGCATAATCTTGATACGCATAATCTTGAGACGCATAATTATGCGTCTGTAAAGGCACAAAGAAAAAAAATAATATTAATCGATAATATCCGATTTTTCCCAGGAGAAGAGAGTAAAAATAAAGATGTTCGAATGGCATTTGCAAAAGAATTAGCGAGCCTCGCAGATGTTTTTGTTAACGATGCTTTCGCAGATTATCGAGAATCAGCCTCTACTTATGATATTGCAACATTACTACCTAGTTATTTAGGCCCAGTATTTATGAAAGAAGTTGCAGCACTTTCGAAATTTTCACAACCAGAAAGCCCATTTGTTGCAGTTTTAGGAGGAGCAAAATTGTCAGAAAAATTGGATGCACTCAATGCATTAGTTCAAATTGCAGATAAAGTAATAATCGGAGGAGCCATGGCCTATACGATAATGAAGGCAATCGGAGTTGAAACTGGAAATTCATTGATTGAAAAAGATAAATTAGAGATTGCTACAGAAATAATGAATAAATATTCTGAGAAGATCCTCTTACCTGTAGACCATTTGGTTGCGCAAGAATTTAAATTAAAATCCCCTTATGAATACACAGAGACAGAAGTGGTTCCTGCTGATATGGTTGCAATAGACATTGGCTGGAACTCTATCAGAAAATTCAAAACAGAAATTTCTAATTCAAAATCTATTTTATGGAATGGTCCAATGGGAGTATTTGAGTGGATACATTCTAGCGTTGGAACAAAAGAGATTGGAAGTGCAATTGCTGAGAATACTTCAGCATACTCATTAGCAGGAGGAGGAGATTCAATTGCTGCAATAAATAAATTTAATTTAAGAGGTTTTGACCATGTATCTACAGGTGGAGGCGCGATGTTAGCATTTTTGGCATATGATAAATTCCCTACTTTAGATGTTATTTTGAATAAATAATGGCTGATAATGGAAAGTTAGATTTTGATGAGTCTAGAACAACTTTGACAATAGATAGTATAAATGAATTCTTAGATGCTTTGAATATTCCAGAGAAAGATTCAGTTAAAGCGTTAGTCAACTATTTTTCAACAAATGGTGGAGACTTTGAGGGCCACGAGTCTGGGATTACAGTCCAAGCAAGAATTGGAACTGTAAGGGGAATGCAACTTTATTATTTTATCAAACATTTCATGGGGTATGTAAAAAATAACGAAGCAGTAAGACCACTTGTTGAACGAATTTATAGTAAAGTTTTTTTTATTAATCCAGATCTCCCTATTGAGGAACGTGCTAATAATAAATCGTGGGAAATATTACAAAAAGACGTTATGCTTGTAATTCGCGAATACGCAATGTATGAATTCCGAAAGAATTTAGAATCTTCAGAACAATAATTACTCTCCAAAATAAACTCCTAACTTCTTTGCAGTATCAAATACTAAGTTATCTTTAGTAATTTTTTTTAGATGTTCTACTGCCTTTTCTATTTTTACAGTCTCCATTTTCCCATTTCTATAACACACTAATTCTCCAAATTTTTTATGAATAACTGCATCCATTGCTGCAACCCCATAACTTTTTGCCAAAATTCTATCCTCAGCATTTGGAGAACCACCTCTTTGAGTATGTCCTAAAACAACGTTTCTCATTTCGAATTCTCCAGGAGCTAATTCCTCTATTCTTCTCATAATTTGATCACTAATTCCACCTAATCTAACTTCTGGTCTACCTTCTTTATTCTCTAAAGTTGCGATCTTTTCATTCTTAGCTTTTGCACCTTCGCTGACAACTACTACTGAATAATTTCTACCAATTTTTTTTCTCCAAGCTAAATATCTAATTAATCCTTCGTAATCGAATTCAATTTCTGGAATTAAAATTACATCTGCTCCTCCGGCAAGGCCAGCATATAATGGAATCCAGCCTACATGCCTTCCCATTGTTTCAACAAACATTACTCTATCGTGGCTCACAGCAGTTGTATGAACTCTATCCAAGGCCTCTACTCCAATTTCTACAGCAGAACTAAAGCCAAAAGTCATGTCAACTAAATCTAAATCATTATCGATTGTTTTTGGTACTCCAACAATATCAATACCTAAATCAACTAATTGTAATGCTCCACTCAAAGTTCCATCTCCACCAATTACTATTAAAGAATCTATTTTTAAAGTTTCTAAATTTTTCTTTGCTAAGTTTAAAATGTCATCGGGAATTTTATTAAAATCACCTTCGCTACCACCTTTGCCAGCAAATCGTCCCTTATTAACTGAATGTAATATCGTCCCTCCTAAATGGCTGATTCCTCGGATTTGTTCTATTCCTAAATCTATGCACTCCATGTCGAGAATACCTTCCCAACCTTTTATAAAACCTACAAATTTATAATCTTTAGAAAGACCATATTTTACTATTGAGGCAATTACAGCATTTATAGCTTGGGTATCTCCACCTGAATTCACAATTCCGATTTTTTTCATGTAAATAAAGTATTAAAATATTATTAATGGCAACTTATGGTTCTGAGCGTAGCTAAGAGCTATGAAGTAATTGTGATATTTTATTATGGAGACAGAAGATATGCAAGAGGAATAAAAATACTAAGCTCTAAAATACTAAATCCCAAACAATTTCAAAGATTTTAGAGATTAGTATTTAGAGCTTAATTATTCAACAATTACTAAACTAGTTCCTGTCATCACACCTGGTTTTTCCAGTCCCATTAAGTCTAGAATAGTTGGTGCAATGTCCTCCAAACTTTCTCTTTTATCTAGTTTACATCTAATATCTGAAATTAAAATAAAAGGTACGGGAGATGTTGTATGTTGAGTATGCGGTTGATTATTTACATAATCCCACATGATATCGGAATTCCCATGGTCCGCTGTAACCATTAGAACATAATCCTTGAACTTTTCTTTAATTGTTTCGTAAATTTTTCCTAAACAATAATCTACAGATTCTGCGGAAATGATAGCAGCCTCATAATTACCACTATGTCCAACCATATCCGGACTACTTAAATTCGCAATTATAAAACTATATTTATCGGAATTAACAGCGTCGACAATATCTTGAGTGATATCATAATTTCTCATGCTTGGTTCAAAATTATAATATGGTTTTACATATCTATTAGATTGAATCATTTTCCACTCCTCATGAGGCATTTCTTTTTCCTTCTCACCATTTAAAAAGAAAGTTAGATGAGGATATTTTTCTGTCTCAGTTACATGAAATTGTGCAAGTCCAGCATTTGAAATTACCTCGGCCAATGTGTCAGAAATTTTATCCCTTGGAAAAGCTAGCTGCACACTCTCAAATTCTTCGCTAACACTTATGAATGTTGTCACATTTAAATTTTTAATTTCCTCTTGTAAAAGTCTTTTTACAATCTGATAAAGTCTATCTGTTCTATAATGAAAGAAAATCACACTGTCATTTGCTCCAATCTTTCCATCCTCATTTATTACATAATGGCCAATAAATTCATCTGTAGTGTTTTGATTGTATTCCATGTTTAAAACACTCTGCCAATCAGAAAATTTTGCACCTTTACCTTTATATATCAACTCAAAAGCTTTTTCAGTTTTTGCCCAATCTCTATCCCTATCTAAATAAAACCTACCTTGCATTGTTGCAACGGAAATTTTTAAATCAGGATATTTAGCAATCGTTTTATCTAAGGCAGCAAAAAATCTTTCTGCAGATTTTGGAGGTGTATCTCGACCGTCTGTGAACACATGTAAATAAATATTTTGTTTAAATTTATTTCTGTGAAGCATTTCTAAAATTGCGAACACATGTTCTGTAGTAGAATGAATGCCACCATCACTCAAAATTCCGATTAAATGAACATTGGATTTATTATCAGCTGCATGGTCAATTGATTTTTGAAAAGTAGCATTATTATAGAATTCTCCAGTTTCAATTGCGTGATTGATTTTAGGTAAATCTTGATAAATAACTCTTCCTGCACCGATTGTCATGTGATTAACTTCAGAAGTACCAAATTGCCCTTCTGGTAGACCAACTGCAATACCATCAGATTTTAATCTTGTATTTGGATATTCTCGTACTAACATATCAAAGTTAGGAGTTTTTGCATTATCAATGGCGTTAAATTTATCTGCAGGAGCTAAGCCCCAGCCATCCATAATTAAAAGTACAACTTTCTTTTTTAATTTTTTAGTAGACATCTTTAGATGATTAATAATTATTAGGGCTAAATAATAGCTTTTAAAGTATATATTGTCTAGGGAGAATAATTCTACCCTTCGACTCCGCTCAGAGTGACACGGTGTCATGGTGGGCCTAGTTGAACCATGACCTTGCTTCACAGAGTCGCAACGAGTAACACCACCTTGCTGACTTATCATGAAAGTATGATAGGTGGTAAAGTCATCTATTAACTCCCTCAACCCGTCTTAACAAGAAGGGAGCTTAATAATCTGGGGATTCTCTTCATTCCATAATAACTACTCATGAGATTTCTCTTTTAATTGAACTCCTTTTAATTTTTAATTGAATTATTCGATTCCCCAAACCACATTCAAACTAATACTTACTTGCAATTGTCCACTTGAAAGTGATCCATCAACTCCAGATGCGATTGTAGGAGCTTGATCAAAAGCTAAGTTACGTGATTGAGGAGGTGTAATATCTGTGGCAGTGTCTGTTATAGAAACTGGTTTTAATAATTTTAGTCCACCTAATTTTGAAAGTTCATCTGCTTTTTGTTTTGCTTTATTAAATGCTAGTTCTCTAGCCTGTGTGAACAATGCTGTCTTATCTTCAATATCAAAACTTATGGAACCCATTTGTATTTTATCTATTGCAGAAATTTGATCTATTATCGTAGTCGCTTTAGAAGAATCTGGGCCAACTCCTTTGATTTTAATATCAACGCTCATTGTTGCCCTTTGACCCTTAAATACTGGGGTATTCCCATTGTAATCATATTCTGCGCTAACACTTAAGTTACTTGTTTGAATATCTTTAGCATCTACTCCATTTGCTAAGGCAACTTCAACTGCTTGTTTTACTTTTGCACCAACAATGTCCAATGCTTCCTTGCTGGTTCCTGCTACTTCAGAGGAGGATACAGAAAGTTCTACAATATCTGGTGTTGCAAAAACTTTACCATCACCTGAAACTGTTAGTGAATTCACAATTTGTCCATTTTGCTCTAAAGATGTTCCTAGGTTTTTAATATAAAAACTTCCATTAGAAATTAATAATGTACATACAATTGCTGTCAGACAAACAGCCAGAACTGCACCGCCTGCAAGTAGATATTTTTTATCTATCATAATAACTTAATAAAATTTAAATATTAATTTGCTGCTGAAAGCACAATAGCATCAACCTCTGCTAGAAAATTACTATCACTAACTTCTGCGGATGCAAATCCCGCAGATCCTGTTGCTGTTCCAAAACCAGGAAAAAAACTTCCGCTTCCACAAGTTTCTGTACCTGCTTCGACATCTACTGCATCTGCACAATCCACTTTGGATTTATAACTCCATTCGTTAGTGCCTTTATTTGCTACTCTTATTAATTTAGTTCCTAGCGTTTTTACATCGTACGTACTAGAAGGATATCCGACGGCCATATCTCCAACTGGACCAAAAAGCCTGCTGAATGTTACTGTCGATCCACTTTTTGTAAATTTTAATTCGTAACTTTTTAAAGTTGTTGTAGTTGTATCTGTTACAGTTTCTACTTTACTATTTGCAACTGGAGTCCAACTAGCTGGGTATTCTACAGTTATTCCAAGTCCAGAATCTACAAACTTTAACTTTGAAGAAGTTGATGATGTACCTAGTAGCGATGCTACTTTATCTTGCGATGTTTTTAAATCATCTTTTGTTTTAGAAAGATCGTTTTGAGCATTAGTAAGGTCGTTATTTCTTATTACAAATAAAACTCCTAGTGCAGTTGTGCTTATAACCAGAATAATGATTAACAGAGTTAAGAACACTCTCGTAATAAACTTCATCATAATAAAATTAATAAAATATAATTCTACAAAAAGTGTACACTAGTGTGCTCTAATAATCCAGTCATAGTATCTTTATTTTTACTACTTATAAGGAGATACTCAATTTTTTCTCTATTTTTTCTTCTTTCTTTTATATTTTTTAAATTGCATGCTTTTTAATTTTTAATTGATAAATACTTTACACTCATTAATAATTTTGTAATACTAATGTATTGTAGACGGAATTCTACCTCTACGATATGCTTAAAAATTATAATATATACAATGGACTCAAGAAGAAAGGTAACTCTAGCCATATTATTCGTAATGACAGTTCTACTTGCAGGTGCAAGTGTTTTTATTACAATTAGAATTCAACAAAATAATGCAGCTACAGATGCAAACGCAAGTGGATTTGGAAGTACCGCAACAACAAATAAGTTTAGTAGCGTATTTGAAGAATTTGCAAAATATCCATGTAGTAATATATTAGACACGAATAGATTGTCTACGGAGTCAGGATTATTAATTACAAAAATAGATTCTATAGTAAATAATTTAGATTTTTCCGGCGCTATTCCATATTTACCTCTAAACTGTACTTATAAATTAGCAAGTAGTAAATCCATAGATTTCAGACTTTATTCTTACGATACCCAGTCGTATATTGACCCTTCAGCAGAAGCTTTGTATGCAAGAATAAATGTAAATATAAAATCACAATTAGATTCACAAACAATTACAGTTTCAGGCTCCTCTATCAAGATGTTTTATGGTACTGATAATGTTACAACTGGTGCTTGTAGAGCAAATTTATATGATGCACAGAATGATTTTGAATATGCAGAGGTAATTTACAAGGGCTTTAGCGATTGTAGTGCTCTAATAAAAGATAATAAAGCAATAACTAAGTCTATTTCTGGAGTAATCAACGATGGAATGACTAGGGTTAATAAGAAATTTTAAAAATTATAAAGAAGTATTATGACTAGAAAAAATATATTAACCGTATTAACTGGAATCTTTTTTGTGCTTTTAATTGGAGTTGGAATTTATTTTGCAATCCAAGCAACAAATAACCAAGCCCCTGGTGATGCCGCAGCTTTAGGATGTTTTCAAAGAAGCTTAGCATGTACAGGTAGTGGTTGTTATTGTGGTTCAAACTATGCAAGTGCCACTTGTAATACTAATGCGAATGGTTGCAGCCCAGTTGCTGATTGGTGCCAAAGTATAACTTGTAATCCACCGCCACCAGTTCAGCCACCGCCACCGCCACCGCCTCCTAATGCACCACCTAATACTCCTCCACCTCCAGCACCTACATGCTATGGATCAGGAAATGCTAATGCCTGTAGTAATCCTGGTCAAGTAGTTCCATATGCAGATTCCAACAATATTGTAACTTCATGTACTTGTGCAAGAACTACAGGTACTTTATGCTCCTGTGTGCCAAGTAATGGAACAACATGTATTGCTGATGTTACAGGAACAAATTGTGCCTCTAAAGGAGTAGGAGCTTCATGTTCGGCTGGGAATAATGGAACTGGTTATTGTCAATCAACGGGAGTTACAAATGGTAGCTTAAATTGTGCTTGCCATGTTACAGCAAATGTCCCTCCAGCACCTCCAACAGGTTGTACTTCAGATAGTTCTTGCAATGCAGGTCAGTTTTGTAGTACAAGCAACGGAGTGTGTGGTGCTAAGCTTGCAAATGGAGTTCAAGGCTGTTCTAGTAATAATATGTGTTTAAGTGGAAGTTGTTCAAATAACTTTTGCGTCGCCACTGCACAACCTCCTCCTGCTACAAGTGGCGGTGGAACAACTGGCGGGGCTGCTGCTGGTGCTTCTTGTATATCAAATGCCAATTGCGGAACTGGTTTAGTTTGCCAAGGTACTAATGGAAGTAAAGTTTGCCAAGTTGCAAGCAATTGTAACGCAAGTAATCCTAGCCAATGTAATTGTAATACTGGAGGTGCAGTTTGTAGCGGATACCTAGCTTTCACTTGTAATCAATTAACAAATGGACAATGTTTAAGTAACCCTCAAGATGCCTCTAGCGAGGCAGATGCTACTAGTAAAGCAGGTGTCTGCGGTCAAGTAGATCAAGTTTGGGTTGGAGGTCCATGTAATAGAACTTTATGCGGTGGATTTACGGTATATAATCAATGTTCCGGCGGTGGCACATCCACAGGTGGAACAACCGTTACACCTCCGCCACCACCTCCACCACCACCACCTCCTCCTCCTGGCACACCTTATTGTGGAGATTCTCTTTGTGCAACTAATGAACTTTGCGAAAGGACTGCACCAAATGCAACTACTTACAAAGCATGCACAAGCGCAAGCGGAGTAGCTCCAACAGGATCCGATGTTTCTTTATGTTATGGAGTAGGATTTAGTCAACCAGTACAATCAAGTACCTGTAAATATTGTGGAGATGGAACTTACACTCCAGGAACAGAACAATGTGATGCATCTGCACCAGCAACTGGTGGCAATAATCCTGCACAATGTAGTGCATCTTGTACTTTAAATCCTGTTGCTAATGTTTGTATAAGTATGACAGAAAATGGAGTTGATCCAGTACGATCTGGTACTTCTAACTTTATAGACTATGTATTAGTATTCCAGAATAGTTCAACAAGTAACCCATTCCCTAATATTAGATTATTAGTTTCAACATCAAACACAGTTGCAACAGCAGTAGGAAGAGATGCGAATAATGTATCTAGTGCGCTAGTAGCACCAATTCCAACTGGAGGTTACACATATGACTCTGTAACATCAAGGCATACCTATACCTTCAGATGGGAATCTGTAAGTACAGGTGGAGTTCCTGTTCCAGATGCGAGTTACACTGTAAGAGGATTAACAAATGGGACTGACGGATCTATAGTTACAACACCAGCAGAATGTACAGAGAGCATAACTACATCAGCTGCACAGGTACAAGAGCCATTATTTAATATTATTAAAACTGCTGTGGAAACTTGCGGTGAAGGTACAAATGCTGTAATCAATTATACTGTAACAGTAACTAATGTGGGACCAGTATCTGGAGTAGTGGACTTTGTTACAGATACACTAGATCCACTAATAGTTAGCTTGGGAATAACACCAACTAGTATTAATCCCGCATCTGGGAATTATTCTGCAGGTGTAATTACGTGGACTGGTACAGTAGGAGAGAGAACATTCACTGCTGGGCAATCTAAGACTTATACTTATACTGTTACTATTCCGTCTAATCAAGTTCTTAACTTTGCAAGTGCTGGTGTACAAAACTTAGCTGCTGTCCAATACGATACAAATACAACATCTAACAATACTTCCAGCTTTAATTTAAGAACAATGTTAAGTTGTACTATAAATGGTATTCCAATTACTGGAATATTTGATGATGGTAAATTGCTCTTGTTTGGATTAGTATTTATATTCTTAGGATTTGTAGCTTATAGATATCAAATTGGTAAAACAATTTCCGAAAAATTAATTTCTGGAGCTTTGAATACTGCAGAAGGTGGCGTTGAAAAATTAATGCCATTTGAAGACAGAATTGAAAGAAAAATGGAAAAAAGAAGAAAGAAAGAATAAATACATGTAGGGTCTACAGATCTGTGGACCCTACACTTTCTGCTACACTAATCTCATGAATAAAATCACCTCATTCCTTTCAAAAAACATCGAGGACATTGTCTCTCTAGATTTACGCGCTCTTGCGGTTTTCCGAATCACTTTGGGACTAATACTTTTAATTGACATGATCGATAGACTAAAAGATGCAAATATTTTCTACGCAATCAATGGAGTTGGAGTAAATGGAAATAGTAATAGTTTGTTCACGGATATTTCTTTCTCTTTAAACAATCTAAATGGGGATGTTAAATTCCAGATTGCAATTTTACTTACTGGAGTTTTGCTTTCAGTTTTGTTTATTATAGGATTTAAAACGAGATTTACCACAATACTACTCTGGATTGTAGTAGTTTCAATTCAGAATAGGAACTTTCTTATACTTCAAGGTGGCGATGATTACATGAGAGTTCTGCTTTTATGGGCAATGTTTTTGCCTATTGGATGCAGATTTTCTTATGATTATTTTCGAAATAAAACAAGATTTAAGAAACTAGAGAATAAATATATTTCCCCAGTAAATATAGGGTTGATTTTTCAAGTTATTTTCTTATATTACTTTTCTGCTCTTTCAAAAAACGATCCTATTTGGAATAAAGATTTTACAGCCATTTACTACGCATTGAGCCTTGATATCTTTGTAACTTGGTTTGGGAGAATTCTTTTAACATTCAGAGATTTATTACGGCCGCTTACGGCATTTGTGTACTATTTAGAATATTATGTTGGGCTATTGCTAGTACAACCAATTTATAATTGGGTTACTAGAACTCTTGGAATTATTCTTATATTAGGACTTCATTTTGGAATAGGTAGTACTTTGGATGTTGGCCCATTTCCGTGGATTGCAATGTGCGGAGCTTTAGCACTACTACCAACACAGGCTATTGATTTTGGTATTAATCTTTTAAGAAATGACAAGAGAATAAATAAACTCATTGCAAAGTTAGGATCTAATCATTTGTGGCTAACACTTCTAAAATACTTGCCAAAAGAAAATAGAAGTCTGAAAAGAGAAAATAAATACATTTTCTCAAAATATAAAGAAAATGTATTTATTTTGAGCACATTAATACTTTCAGTTTTTACTTTTGCTATTACATTTGTCAGCTATATCTGGAATGAGAATAATAATGGAGCAAATATTACTTTGCCTACACAAGTAAGAAGTGTCTTTAATTTCATAAGAATGGATCAAGACTGGGCAATGTTTGCTCCCTACCCCTTCACAGAAGACGGCTGGTATGTAATATTAGGTCATAAAAAATCCGGGGAAATAGAATCACTTTTTGGGGCTAACGAAAAAACTAATTTTGATAAATTCCCAGATAACTATTCTCAAGACTTTAAAAACGAAAGGTGGAGAAAACTTATGACTAATCTTTGGTATGACAGATATACAAGCAAAAGAACTGATCTTTTAAACTACATGTGTGATGAGTGGAATCATGACCCGAACAAGCAAGATAAGCTAGTTTCTATCGATATGTTTTATATGCTCGACAGAACTTTACCAGATTTTCAGAAATTTAATATTGAGAAGACTAATTTAGGAAGCGTAACCTGTCAATAAAATTATCTTACAGAAAGCTCACCTCCATTATCCTTAAGCCAAGCCTCTGCAACTCGATATTCTGGCATTACTTTAGATACTTCTTTCCAGAAGGATTGAGAGTGATTCATTTGTCTTGTGTGACAAAGTTCATGAAGGATAACGTAATCTAACGCTTTAAGTGGGGCAAAACTCAGCCTCCAGTTGAAATTCAGGTTCTTTTGACTAGAACAACTTCCCCATCTGCTTACGGTGTCTTTAATTGCGACTCTCTTGAATTGGAAATCATACTTTTTTGCAAAATGTTTTGCTCTTTTCTCGATGTGAGCTCTGGATTCCTCTACTAGCCATTCATTTAGGATTTTTTTGAAGTTCTTTTTATCCTCACCTCTAAAAACCACCACCTTGGTTTTAGTCCTTACAACCCTTGCCTTTAAAAACACTCTCTCGGAGAATTCAACATTCAGCTCTTCTCCTAGGAATTTAATTTTTGATTGATGTGCTAATTTGACCATTTGGCAATTTTAGCATACAGAGGGGGGGACTTTGGAAGAGGAAAATGGGAAATTATTCCCCAAACATTAATTCATATTTGTCTTGAGAAAACAGAGCTTTTTGGTTTGCGATATCTTTATCTATATGAGCTTTCCGTGATTTTAATAGTTTCATAATTCGTTCTCTTATCCATTTTCGCTTAAGAAATATAATAATTAATAAAATAAAAATTATTCCTCCAAGAAGGTATATGGCTTTGCTGACTTTGTACTTTACCACCTTCTCAACAGGTATAAACTCAAGCCTAATAATGCTTAACGAAGGTTGCTGATTTATTATAGATTTGCTTTTAGTACTAATAATTGAAGAGCTGACGACTGATTTATTATCGATACCTGATTGCGGTTTAGTCGTGGGAACTGTACTGACTATTGCTTCGACAGGATTTTCTTCTTCTTCTGTTATTACAATGTCTTCTGAGTATCTAGGCAAGATTTTAAATATCCCTGCATCTTCCACTAGAATACCTGTTACCTCTGCCGTATCTCCAACACTTTTCGTAGGAATATCTATATTAGTAGAAGCTAATACACTAACTCTGATTGTGCTACCCTCAAATTTTAAATCAAAGCTTTTAGAATAATTCTTCTGGATTTCACCTTTATAAGTTACAAGTGAAGATTTTTCGATTTCAAAATTATTAATCAGAGTATTTGGATAAACTACTCTATTTTCTGGGATAACAGTTACTGTGTCAGTATATACGTAGATCCCATCTCTGATACTTTTAAGTGTTCCATTTATCTCTAGCTTGTCTCCAATATGAAGAACTATTGTTTGATCAGACTTCATTTTAATCTTTAATCCCGTATTTCCATCCTGTATGTAGAATACTTTATCACCTAAAATATTCTCTTCTACAGTTACGTAACCCCTTGTACAAATTTGTGATTCGACAGCCACTCTTACCACTTGCTCTAAAGCGATACAGCTATCGGTAGTAGGCACTACTGGGAATGATATTGGTGAGGTTTCTCCAAAGCAAAGTGGACTTCTTGCAGCATTATCCGTGAATATTGTATTTGCAGTTGGGTGTGGGACTAATATGCTGCAATCACTTGTATCGATTGGGCCTTTTCTTTCTAAACTTTTACCTTCTGTGGGCTTTGGATAATGAATATTATCCATTGCAGTGCCATCCGGTCTGTAAATAACTAAATCAGCTTCATCGTTAAACATATTTATTCTGCCTGCACCTAGTAAAGTGATATTCTCAGAAGGAATACTTACGGATGCTTCAGCTATAATAAAATATTCGTGAGGTGGAATAATTACACTTTGTGTTATATTAATTCTTCTTTCTGTTCCCGTTGCAGATTTATTAATGAAGTAATAATCCTTAATATCAATAGCAGATATCGAATTATTATATAGCTCAATCCATTCTTTGCCAGAATCGGCACCTATCGCATCAGGGAAAATTTCACTTATAAAAATTCCTGACTCATTTGCAGAAACGATTGTTTTTAAAGGAATTAAAAGAAATAAAAGAATTATGAAAATATACTTCATACCAATTTAGTAATATACTATTACAGAATATTACTAAATTATTTTAACGAATGCAAATACGAAATTTTAGATAAAAATGCCATTGCTTCATCATCCACAAATAGGGCTTTCCCCTGCGTGCGCAGGCAGGACGAAATGACCCAAATAAAAAGGTCCGCCAATTGGCGGACCTCTCTTTTCTCGATTCTCTTTTCTTACGCAGTAGCGAAACCTTTAAATTTATTTAACATATCTCTTATATTTGATGGGAGATTAGTTTCTGGATAGTAAACTGAAATTGCTGATCCCACTAAGAACATAACAACAACCCATAATCCAGAGAATACAAGTCCTATTACTGCTGGCACAATAAAGTCAGTAATTGATGGTCCGATATCAAAATAAGCTATTCTTGGGAAGAAGAATAAAGTACTTAATACACTTGAAATTGCACTTGCAACTCCAACTAATATTGCTGCTGGAATAGATGCAAATAGTGAATTTTTAATTGCTGTAGACATTTGTTCTTTGCTACCACCTCTAACCATAACTGTTACATAACCACCTACTAATAATACAACCCAAGACACTACACTAAAGATCCAACCTAAACAAGGAATAAATGATAAGAGGGTTAATACTGCTGCTGGAACGCCAAAAGTTGCTCCGAGTTTCATATTTGCTTTTGAAAGAAGATCTTTCATACTATTCATAAGATAAAATATATAATTTGCCCTTATGATAAAATTATCCTGGCAGTTAGTCAAGTGATTGGATATAATTTCTAGATTAAAATTTTAATACATATTTATGAATCAGAGATCAGTTATAGGAGCATTTATAATGATTGCATTATTAGCTTGCGTTGTAGTGTTAGGCAATTCAGCTATTACAAACAATCGAACTGTTATCAATCCCCCATTTACAAGTCAGTTAAAAGACCAACCTACAAATGATTTAGAGAAATTAACAGATACACTTACAGAACTAAAAACCGAGACAAAAACACAACCTACAGATTCTAATTCAACAGCAGTAAAAACTGGAGATAAAATTAGAGTAAATTATAAAGGATGGCTTGCTACTACAGGAGCTATCTTTGACCAATCTTTTGATAGAGGAGATTCTGGTTATGAGTTTACTGTTGGTGCAGGAGTGATCGATGGTTGGAGTCAAGGAGTTGTGGGAATGAAAGTAGGAGAAATTAGAAGAATAAAGGTTCCATCCGTCCTAGGTTATGGAGAAGCTGGAAGCCCACCAGTAATCCCCGCCAATGCGGATTTAATATTCGATGTAGAGTTGATGCAGATTGAGAATTAAAAGGACCGCACAAACTAAGAAGTGAGTGCTGTAAGAATCCATTTGGAAACTTCCAATTGATCCCAATATATAATAACTGTATAATCCTGCATATTTTCAAATAAGAGTATGGCAGGAACGTTTCAGCAAGTTGGTGATTTATCTTTAGCTAATGACACTAAAGCAGATATCCAAGATTATATAAGAATGGAAATTGTTCCAGAAATTATTGGAAGAGATAAAGATTCAGAAAGTACTTTACTTCTTCTTCATAGATTAGCCACTGCAGGTAGTAACCCAAAAGGTGAGAGAAAAATAACCAGAACAATGCAAATTCTGCAAGCGTCCGGCTTAATTGCTAAGCCTGATGAAAAAATCGCTCATAGGGCACTATCCGATAAGCATAGCTCAATTAAAGTAAAATTAGCACCAAATCATGGGAGAGGTCACTATAGACTTTTGGGAACTGTATATAAGGATGGAGAAGAGGTTAAGAAAGTATGGCTAGAGAGAGCCATAGCGATATTAAGAAAAGGAAGCACAGAATCGAGTATGTATGTCGCTCCTTCCATGGAAGTAGATGTTTTAATGAGCGCTTTAGGGCAAGCCTTTGATCAATTAGAACAAAGATTACAAACTCCAGAATATATTGCTCTTATCGTGGCCTTCTTTTATACAATCGGTAATAAATTCATTCATCCATTTAAGGACGGAAATCATAGGGCATTCGATCGATTTATAGAAACTTTTTTTTGGAAACATGGAATTCCCATAGAATTGCCACAAGATGAAAGCTCCAATATCCCTCTAGATGAGATTGTGAGAGTTTGGGAAATAAACTGTCTGCTTAATTTTTTAAAAATCAATGGACTACCTTTAAACTTTATTGCAAAAACAAAACGAGAAGAGGACATTTACCATGCAAGGCTGACTGTGGGAATTTTTAATTTAATAAACTCAGGACTTAGTGATCCTAATTATTTATTTTTTTACTTGAATGTTGCTGAACAATTTCTTTCTTGGGTACCTGACTTTGATCTAACTAATATAAAAGAAGCTATTAGAGTTGTTCAAGAAAAAATAAATATTCGTCCAGGTAAATTTGAAATGTAATTGAGGCTTTTACAAAAATCAGTTATGCTATATAGTAATTTTTTTAATATAGCATGAACAATTTCCAATCAAATCCATTTTACAAAGAAGATGCAAAGCCAAAAAAAAGAAAGATTCTTGGCAATATAATTACAGCTTTAGCAATTATTGCAATTGCACTTTTAATTTCTTGGTTTACTATTCTGGGACAAAATTTAGTTGATGGACCTTCCATGCGAGCTAACCTATACACTGGGGATTTTTTGCTAGTAAATAGATTCCCAGCATTATTTGGAGAAGGATTCTCCAAAACAATCGGTATTGATTACGAAAGAGGAGACATGATAGTTTTACATAAACCTGGATTTAACGAATTCGTAAAAAGAGTAATAGCAAAAGAGGGAGAAAAAATTAATATAGATAAAGGAAGAATATTTATAAATGGACAAGTAATGGTTGAAAATTATTTACCTGAAAAGCTTTATACAAATGGGGGAGATTTCTTGCAAGAAGGTGGAGCACCAATCGAAGTTCCAACTGGGTATTTAATTGCAATTGGAGATAATAGACCAGAAAGTAATGACTCGAGATTTGAGGAAATTGGATTAATTAAACGAGAATGGATTAAGGGTAAAGTATTTTTAAGAATTTGGCCAGCTAATGCAGTTACATTTATTCCAAGAGGTACATTCAGTTTTGTGGATCCAGCAAATTACGATTTTAATAAAGCAGATATAGATTTTAGGAATCCTACAGAAAGAACTGGAGTTTGCCAAAATTTATCACAGTGTTTTTAAAGCACAGACGACGCTCGCCTTCGGCTCGCTCGTTACAAACAGCTACCAAATAGAAACTTTTGTAAATTCCCATTTGGTAGCCGAAGACACAGATTTCTCCTTTCGATTTTGCTTCGGCATACCCTTTAATCAGTCGTTAGGGACAGTTTGCAGGATCTTCGTGCAATCCCTGCTCGTCCCAATAACGGGGTGAGCATAGAACGTTCCCATCTTCATCGATCAGCCAAGCTTTGCCTTTGACTGAGTTCTCAATTGCGTTCAAGAAACGCTCTCCGTTTGCGCCACCTGAAACTAACCAAGTCATGTCTCCGCTTACCATTCCGTTGTTAAAGGTGCCATCATGCAGGGCTTGTAAAACGTCCCCTGGAACCTCATATTGAGGTGGTCCCGCTGGTGCATCAGGTAAAACTCGCGTGCATGTTTTGGTAAACGTTATGGTGCCGTCTTGAGGGTTGCCCCCAACGGTAGTGCCAACGAAAGTTAACCCAGAATCAACGCATACATCCCAATTGGCAGCAACGTAGCCAGCGCATGTGATTGCGCCACTCACACCCGCAACAACGGGTTGTGAACAGGAAAATGCCTGAGTCTGTGTGGATGCTGACACTGTAGGCAGAATCGCCAATATCACGATAACAAGTAAGGTCAGAAGCAGTACTTTGAACTTCATTAGAAGTCCTCCACAATATTGAACAGAAACATGCAAATTACAAATTTATAATCTATATGTTTCTGTCCAATTATTTCTGTGTCTTCGGTTGTTAAAACTGAGATTGAGAATCTTTCGACCACTCTTTTTATTCCCAGAATCTAATAAATTGTAAATCACTAATATTACTATTAAGGGATTTTTACAATTATTGGGATTATATCACGGGTATACAGCGAGAACAATTGGCGCACTTCCACACTTTTTGTGTCATTTCGACTGAGGAGCTTAAGCGACGAATGGAGAAATCTTTACCACTGCCCCATAATGTCAGAAGGGTGGTACAGATTTCTCGACTCACTTCGTTCGCTCGAAATGACACAATATTGTAATAGTCCCCTCTCCTTTTAAGGAGAGGGTTAGGGTGAGGTCAAAAAGATAAGACTGCCAAGCAATCGAGTGTCGTAACCCCACAAAATATTAACTGCCCGAAGAGTGTATGAGGTGGGCTAAAGCCAACATAAATCTAAAGCTCATAAATTCGCTAAGATTTATAGCTGTATTGTAATAGATTCGAAAGAGATTGCTTCGTCGCTTTTAGCGGATCGCAATGACATCTAATTTTTCTTAGGACTATCATCTTTCTTACCTTCCTTTTCTTGAGGATCTTTTGAAGGTTTAGACTCTGGAGTAAACTGACCAGGCTGAATCAAATTTCCCTTATTATCGTACTGCTGACTCGCCCACTTATTAATTTTACTTTCAACTTGATCTCGTGGTTTTGAGAATTTCTCTCTAGAAGCTTCTTTAACTTTCTCTTTTAGACCTGTGTCTTTGTATTGTGGTTTTAGTGCAATTGCAGTAAATGGAGGTGTTTGAGCTCCGTCTACAGTCATTTTCATTGCGAGTCTGTACTTATCTAAGTTCACCAAATCTTCAGAGGATAAATATGGAGTGTATTCTTTTTCTAATCTCAAGCCATCTTTTTGTCCGACAACATAGTTCATTAATGTTCCTACATTTCCAAAAATTGCATCTTGAATTGTTGGGTCTATCTGGTCGATGTATTGATGGGTGACTATTAAATTTAATGCGTATTTTCTAGCTTCTGATAGAATTTTTACAAATGAATCTGTAGCAAAATTTTGAAATTCATCAACGTATAGATAGAAATCTTTTCTTTCTTCTTTTGCAATTCGTGCTCTTTGCATTGCATTTGAGTAAAGCCTTGTTACTATCATTCCTCCTAATAATGAAGAATTTTCTTCTCCAATCTTTCCTTGAGATAAGTTTACTAACAAGATCTTTTCTGAATTCATAATATCTTGTAAATCAATCGAAGATTTTATTTGTCCGATCATATTTCTTACCATTGGGGAACTTAGGAATCGACCAACTTTGTTTTGAATTGGAGCAAGAGCTTCTGCTAGTAATCTTGGATTTTGTCCAAGTTGTTCATATTCTTCCTGCCAGAATTTTAATAAAAATGGATCCTTAACTTGTTTTAATAAAAATTTTCTATAATTTTTATCTGTTAGAATCCTTTGGACTGCAAGTAGGGAAACATTTTGGCAGTGTAATAAAGTCAAAACTGCATTTGCAAGTATATATTGTAATCTTGGTCCCCAGGAATCTCCAAAGTATTTTTTAAACACATTTACAATTCCGTCTGCAAGTAAATCGATAGTTTCTTCTGGATGAATATCCAACATGTTTAATCCGATTGGGTTTTCAATATCAGATGGATCTAAGTAAATAATATCTTTAATTCTATTTTCTGGAATTAATTCCAAAACTTCCTCTACTAATTCTCCGTGAGGATCCAACACCGCTAACCCTTTCCCATCAATAATATCTCCAACTATCATGTTTTTCATGAATGTAGATTTACCTGTTCCAGTTTTACCGAGAAGGTACATATGTCTTCTTCGATCTTCATCTTTTATTCCGAAAGGAATGTGAATATTCCTGTAATCTGTAAGTCCAATTAGACGCATTCCTTTTGGTGGGATATTATCGGCTAATTCTTGTTCAGAGATTAATGGGAGATTTAATGGGAATTCTAATTTTTTAGATTTTGCCCATGCAATATTTGGAGTTTTTACGGATTCATTTGGTAAATGAAAAATAGAAGCAAGCTCCTCGATATTTAGAATGTCTGTTTCTCGCTCATCCAAATATCGAGTTTCGTATTTTTGAGGGAAATTTAAATTATCTCCCAATCGTGTTCCCTGAATGGCTTTACTGACAGATTTATTAAATTTTTTATTTAATTCGCCAACAAAAGTTTTCTTTTTATCTTTGGGTTTTATTAAGCTATTTAATTGGGCTGTTTGGAATTGCTTGAAAGATGCTTCTATATCTTGAATTAAAGTTTTTAAGGACGAAGGCTCTGGCCCTTGAACTAAAATCCTAATTTTAAATTGAAATCCTACTTTATTATTTTTCTTTTCAATTTCTGAAAATTCTGCAGTTTTGCCTTCTTCTAATTGGATTTTATTTCCTTCAGCATCTTTTTTATTTCGATTTGTATCTATATATTTTTTACCAATTTGCTGCCAAGAATTATCTATTGGACGTGCTAGTAATTGAATAAATACTTCGTTACCTTGGTTTAATTTTGAAACTGACGAAGTTATAGATGCTAACGGGTCCACTTCAAAACTTTGAAACGTTTTTATAGGTAAGAAAAATTCTTTAGAAAGTTTTAGTTCTATTCCTATTCTATGAACATTCTTTTTTATGCCAACTTCCGCATAATCGTGAACAGTTTCTATCTGTGCTTCTGGATATTGTGCATAGATTTGATTTTCTATAAAAGTTTTATATCTCTTATTACAAACTACTATAAAAAATATTCCAATTGGATTTGCATAAATTTCAAAACTGAAGTGATCCTTAGATTTTACCTCTCCTTGAATTACTCCATGCAATGCTTGGAAGAACTGCTCTGCAGATGCAGGCTTTTTATCGTTCTTAACTGGAACAGAAATTTTTAAAATTGTTTGGTCTAAAATAGCTTCACTGACTTTTGTGCGAAGATTTAAGTATCTTAAAATTATTAAATAAGAGACAGTAAATATTGCAGCAAGAAAAATTGAAAGTTGTATTATAAAATCGAAGTCCACAGATGTTATTTTAAAGATTTAGTATCTGGATTAATTGTATAGTTATTAAAGGTTTTTCGCAAGGAAGAGAACAAAATTTAAGCTCTAAATACTAAGTTCTAAATTCTAAACAATTACCAAAATTCAAATTACAAAACTATTTTTGGTGATTTATTTTTTAGAATTTGTTTAGGATTTAGAGTTAGTGCTTAGGATTTTCAAATAATACCTGATTTCCTCACTGACATTGTGTCATCTCGAGCGAAGTCGAGAGATCTCAACCAGCTTCCTGACATGATACGACAAGTGGTTAAGATTTCCCTTGCCTGACGGTAGGCAGGTCAGTCGAAATGACATTAATCATTAAATAATGTCTGATATTTCCGAAAGCAAGCTATTGGCAGAGTTCCGAAGGAAGTTAGAATTTGGGGAATAATCCATTTCGTGTGCTAGCTTGTTTCGAAGTTTATGAACTTCCCAAATTGTATTGTAAGAAGTATTATTTCGAAATAAATGTTTTGCATTTTTAAGTCTTTCACCTAAAGTCTCTCCTTTTACTTTTTTAGATTTCAGTACAAAGTCTAAAAGCTTATCTGCTTCAAATACAGCATTCTTTAAAATCATTTCTTCTTTCGCAGTAGTTAGTCCTCTAATTTTATTTAAATTAGTTTTAGCCTTTATTTTCCACTCCGCATCCGCATGCTGAGGAGTTAAAAGCATGTAAACAAAAATCCCCCCGAGGATTGCAACAGCGATAATTACAATTGCTAAAAGTTCATTCATGCCTATATGATACTGGAAAATGAATAATATTTGTAGAGTCAAAGCATGCCTTGTCCAAGATATTAGAAATGGGAAAGGGCAAGTTTGTAAGCTTGCCCTCTGAACCAGTAGAACAATAAATAGACTATTGTCTTTATTGTGTCATTTCGACTGACCTGCCTGACTGCGTACGCAGGCACGGGGAGTGTAACGACGAATGGAGACATCTTCGACCACGGAGGTTAAAGATCTCTCGACTTCGCTCGAGATGACACAAAGAAACTAAATAGGCTGTAACACAGCCTGACCAAAATGTTGAATTTACACAAAACACAGGCTTTTATTAGTGGGAGGATAAGCTTAAGTGGAAGTGGAAGGCTTTCTTTAGAGTGAGATTGCTTCGTCGCTGTGCTCCCCATGCCTGCGTACGCAGTCAGGCAGGTCGCAATGACAACGAAAGGTTATTCGGGGATTCTTCTCTTAATTATTAATTTATAATTCTTAATTACTTTTCAAGGTCGTCCACGATATCCCTCAACTCCGCGGCTTTTTCGAATTCAAGCATATCCGCAAAAATTTGCATTTGCATTTTTAATTCCTTAACAAACTTCCCTCGTTCCTTTTTTGGCATTGCTTTATAGCTTTCCGCAAGTTTTAACAAATCCTTTCCTTTCACATCTTTTTCCTCTTCCTTTGCAAATTTATTTAGTTGGTCCGTAATTGCTTTTTTAATAGTTGTTGGAGTAATTCCATGTTCAGTATTATATTTTTCCTGAACTGCTCTTCGTCTTCTAGTTTCAGATATTGCTGCATACATCGAATCCGTAATTTTATCCGCGTACATTAACACTCGGCCTTCGGAATGCCTTGCTGCTCTACCAATTGTTTGAATCAAGCTCGTTTGTGACCGTAAAAAACCTTCTTTATCCGCATCTAGTATTGCGACTAACGAAACTTCTGGCAAATCTAAACCTTCTCTTAGTAAATTAATTCCAACCAAGACATCGTATTCTCCAAGTCTTAAACTCTTTAAAATCTGAACTCTTTCGATTGTATCGATATCGGAATGAATATATTTACTTTTTACATTTCGTTCGACTAAGAAATCCGAAAGCTCTTCCGACATTCTTTTTGTTAAAGTTGTTACTAAAACTCTTTGGCCTTTTTTAATAGTTTTATCTATTTCTAGCATTAAATCCTGAACCTGTGTTCGTTCCCAGTAAGCTTCTGCCAGAATTGGCATATCTTTCAATCCACGATCTTCTAAACTTTTTTTAAGTTGTAAAAAAGCATCTGGTAAAGTTGGACGAACTTCAATATTAGGATCTAATAACCCTGTAGGACGGATAATTTGGTAAACAATACCTTCGTAATTTTCTGGAAGTTTAAATTTGGACATATAGGAATTATATCACGCCTCACCCGTCTCTCACTTCGTTCGAGCCACCCTCTCCAGCAAAGATGGAGAGGGGCTTGGGGTGAGGTTACAAACTCTTAATTCTTAATTGATCATTATCTAGGTAAATCACTATTCGAAGGTAAATGTTCCGTTGCAATTTTAGAAAGCGATTCCTTTCCACTTCCATTAAAAAATTTCCCTATTCCAAAAATATCAAAACCTTCCAATAGCCATAAAATTCCATAACCAAATGTCATGATAGCTTTAGCTAGAAATTTTAAAATTGAAAGAAGTATTTCCATAATTTAATTTTAACACTTGAAAAAGTTGATCTATTAATTATTTACAGAGATTTTATATTATTGTTACATTACTCTTTAGTCAGCATTTATACAGACTGTGTTACCTGCCTGACTGCGCACGCAGGCATGGCGACCTATTCTGAGATTCAATTCATTTCTTCATTTTTTCATTCCTTCATTTTACTTGTCTCTTTCAAATGCAACCATCCATCTTTGTTCAGTTGATGAACACACAGAATCTTTACATTTTCCGTAAGAAGTGAACATTGTGATTGTATCAAACCCAGTCCAATTACCCATAACTTCAATCCTTGTATCTGGAATAGGACCTGAAGTGAATATATAACCTGAGTATAAAATACCACCTAAGCATGAAGTCATTTTATCTCCAGCCTGTAAATTCATAATATTGGCGAATTGGCTTCTAGGCTGATCGCACAATCCATAAACACAAATATTGTGACCAATAATTAAGAAATTCTTTGAAGAGTCGTAATAAGTATCTAAAATTAAAGAAGGTACACTTTTACTGCCCCAATCGCTTAAGAGAAGTGAGTTTAAATCTATCTTCCCAGTCGCAGATGAGTCTATCCATTGACCATCACATGGAGGTTCGGAGGTATTACTATTCTCTATACTTGATAACTTTACTGGACCGTAAATTGGTTTATCACCAGAAGTTTGTACTAAAGAGTTCCCCGATGAATTTAAGGAAACATTAATAAGTATTACTCCTACTAAAACTAGGATTGATGTTGTAAAAATTTTGATTATAAATGATTTATTTATGGTTTTCATATATATCTATTATAGCATATTTGTATGTATTTTGCCCGTGAATCGGTAAGCTGGAATTAAGAAAACACGGAACGAACATAGTGCTAGAAGAACAAACATTGACAAGAATTCCATTTATTATCTCGAACAGGGTACTCGGACCTTTTTGGTTATAAAAAGTATATATTAATTAACTTACTCTAATGAGTAATGGCAGGACAAATCTCATATCACCTGAGCACAAGTATTTTTCAATTGAGTAAAAACCCAAATTCCTGTACTATTTACGGTATCTTAGTTTATAAATATGAGGAAGGTTGCACTTCTTTTTCTATCAATATTAATAATAACTACACTTGTACCAAATAAAATATTTGCACAAGACGTTGATTCTACAACCTATAGATTAGTTGCACCAAGCATTGGTGAAAGTGAAAACGGAATAACCACCTCACAAAATTTCACATCCTTAAATGACTCTTCTCCTGTGGATGACTTCACAACTACGAGTACAAACTATTCCCTCACTGGTGGAACTGCAAAATTTTCCGAGGCAAATGTGCCTTCCATTACTTGCTTTGAAACTAGTACTAGTAGCGGAACTTGTTCGATTGGTACAAACGGAATGCAAGAAGTATGCTCAAGTCCCGGTTGTTACGATAGAGCAAAATTTTTAATTAATGCTCAAAATAATCCCGACGATACTCGTTATGCTGTGCAGATAAGTACTTCGTCTGCATTCACATCAAATGTATTTTATGTCGAACCAGTAACGCGGTTAATAAAAAGTGCCTTAACAGTTTCGGATTTTGTTTACAAATGTGACTGGGAAGGTACAACTTTGGCAGGTTTTTGTGGATCTTCAAATACTACTTGGCAAAAGTATAATATTCTAGGATTATCGCCTAATGTTACTTATTACATTCGTATTGCGGCGCTTCACGGTAGTTCAACAGATGGCTCCTTTACACAATCAGCATGGAGCTCTTCGGCTAACACGACAACTCAAAATACGAGTCTCTCCGTTGATATTGATATTGCAACTTCTACAGCAGGAAGTAGCACTCCACCTTACATTATCTCTTTAGGGACTATGGTGGCAGGATCCATTACTACAAGCACTAATTATATAATTACAAGATTAACAACCAATGCAATTAGCGGAATTACTATGTATATTACTGGAACTAATGGTGGACTTTTAAATGGCGTTAATTTAATTGCGAATGTGAATGCGGACCTAGCTGTTAGCACGGAGGGTTATGGTTTAAGAAATGATTCAACTACAAATTCCTCCAGCTTCTCCTCTTTTATTGGAATTATTACGGTAAGCTCAACTCCATCAGATTTCACAGATGCAGGAGCTACAAACAAAGTAGGCTCCCCTACAACTGCTTTCGTACCTTTATTTACTTCTAATTCATTACCCTTACACACGGGAGTGAGCGGATATAGAGTAAAAGCAAAACCTTTGATTACAAGGTCAACTGGTAGTTATACGGAAACAATCACTTATATTCCTGTAGGAAGTTACTAATTCACAAATTCACCAACATAAAGTCTGCAGCTCTTAGTGCCAGCCATATATCGTTTTTAGTAGAAAGCACGGCTGCTAAATTTAGAAGTTCCTGCTGAAGTTTCTTCTCAAATAGTTTTCCAGTTAAATCTAAACGGAATTCACCTGTATCTGAATATAGATATGATTGTATAGACGGGACAATCAAGCTTGCTTTGAATTCTATTGCTATTCTTTTAGAACCTTTGACGCTTTTTGGATCTATCTTACATGCAATATCTTTTTCTAGAATGAAAAGTTTTTCAGGGATTTTAGATAACACTTCTGGCGAAATAAATCGTAAGGCGGATTTATTGAATATATATTTTCTAAATTTATATGAAAGTATTTCTAATACAAGTGCACGATTTAATAACGATGTCTTATCAAATTCTCCAAGATATATACTATCAGCCAGAGCAATAGCCTCATCTAGCTCTTCTTCTTTTACAACTACGATTTTCTTATTAGGTTTAACTTCATTGGGAGAGTATACATAAATCTGCACGTGATAATCTTCAGCAAAATTTATAATAGATTCTAATTCTTCTGAATGTTCGGAATTAAAAACATATAGTAATCTTCCATTCTGAACTTTATAACTGTGGGTTTTGGGTCTAAATAAAGCTTCAAACTCACCCGGACCGGGATAAATTTGTAATTCTTTAGGAAGAGAGATTTCAATTACTTCGGCACTTTTTGTTTTAGGATAAAGTAAAGAAATAGTTAAATCTGGTGAGTAGGAAGGAATAGGCACATCCAAGGCCACGATACTTTTTTTGAAATGAGAGACTCTTTTTATTACATCACCAAATCGTTTATTCAATTTCTCTCCAACAAGCCCTGTTCCTATAAGACATTCCAATGTTACATCTCCTTGCGTAATATCTTTAGCATAGCAATCTTGTTTGATTGTGAGATTTGCTTGAGATAATTTTTTAAGTTTATCCCAAAGTTCTCTTGCAACAGGATCTTCTATCGAATTTGGACGACCCACTAAGTATATTCCTATCTTTTTGACCTTTTTTACTAATTCATATGCTACTGCAAAACCATCTCCACCATTTCCACCTAATCCGCATATAACAGAATAACTTTTATTTACTCCATATTTTTCTATAAGGAGAGAAGCAATTTTCTCTGCTGAGACTTTATAGAGAGAAGCAAGATCTATTCCAAAGTGCTTTGCATTTGTGTATATTATTTTAGAATTTATGTTGAGTGAATCCATAAGATTCTATTTAATTTTTAAATGTTTTAAGTGGAGAATTTCTTTTTAGAACTGACCGTAATTTTAATAATCGCCTCTGTTATTTCGATACTTTTTAGGTACTTAAAGCAACCACCTATAATGGCTTATATTTTAACAGGTATTCTTGTTGCTCAACTCACTTTTTTTAGTAATGAAAGTAAAATTTCCTTGGAAATGCTATCACGGATTGGCATTACTCTATTACTTTTTGTCCTTGGTTTAGAATTCAAAGTTTTAGAATTAAGGTCTGTTGGGAAAGTCTCATTTATTACGGCAATTAGTCATATAGCGATAGCGACTGTTGTTGGGTTTATAATTTGCTCTGTACTAGGGTTTAGTCCAGTTGAGGCATTATTTCTAGCATTTGCCTTAACTTTCTCGAGTACAATTATTATTGTAAAACTTTTATCTGATAAGAAGGATCTGACCAGTTTACATGGAAAAATTGCTGTGGGTTATTTATTAGTCCAGGATTTTTGTGCAATATTATCCTTAATATTTCTCGCAGGATTTCACGATGGACAAGCACCCGGGTTAGATATTTTAATGATTTCTTTAGTCAAAGCTCTTTTTCTAATTACAATCACAATTATTTTTAGTCAGTATGTTTTTCCAAAGTTGATACATTCTCTTTCGAGGTCTAGTGAGATTTTATTTGTAGCAAGTTTAGCTTGGGCATTTGGAATGGCAAGTTTAGTTAGTTCTTCTCCCATTGGATTCTCGATTGAAATTGGTGGGTTTTTAGCTGGACTAGCTTTAGCAAACTCCGAAGAAAGTACACAAATTATCTCGAAGGTTAAATCTTTACGAGATTTTTTCATTGTTTTGTTTTTTGTAGTTTTAGGGACTCAATTAAATTTTAGTGATCTTGATATTGTAATTGTGCCAGCTCTTATTCTCTCGGTATTTGTACTTATTGGAACACCTGTGACAGTGATGATTATTTTAGGTTTATTAGGATACAAGAGTAGAACTAGTTTTTTAGTCGGACTATCCGTAGCGCAAATATCTGAGTTCAGCTTAAGTTTAATAATACTAGGACAGCAATTGGGTCAAGTTAGTGAGAAAGCCGTTGGGGTTGTAACAATTGTAGCAATAATAACATTTACTTTATCAACCTATTTGATAACAAATGGAGATAAAGTTTACGATCTACTTTCACCTTACTTAAAGATTTTTGAACGTAAAGGGAAAAATCTGGAAATCTATACTGCCACAAAAGATCTTAATAATCATATAGTTTTACTTGGCGCTGATCGAATGGGACGAAGTATGCTTAAAACTTTGAAAGATCAGAAAGAAGATATTTTAGTTATGGACTTTAACCCAGACATTACAAAGAATTTAAAAGATGATGGCTATAATGTCATTTTTGGAGATATCGCAGATGAAGATATACTTAATAAAGCTGGCCTTGATAAAGCAAAAATTATTTTGTCCACAATTTCTGATTTTGAAGATAATATTATTCTTCTGAACTTTTTGAAATTGCAAATGAAAAACAAAGAGTTTAAGCCAATTATTATAGTTACATCTCATTTAGAAAATGACAAAACTGAATTAATGGAAGCTGGTGCAAATTACGTTATTATGCCATATCACTCTGCAGGGAAGTACTTGGCGAAGTTGATAAGATCCGGACAGATTGAAGACCTAATTTAATGAAAAATTAAGAAATTTCCACTCCTTTTAAGGACCTGCCTGGCGCGACGGCAGGCAGGTCGTAATCCTCAATTTTTTTATTTGTTAATTTTGTGACTCTCCGTGCTTCGCCTTTTCCTGACGATCAAATTCATCCTTCAATTCTGGATAAAGTTTCCTTGTAGCTTCATCGATGGTGAATTTTAATTGTGGGAAAGGAACTCCTTCTTTTGCAGTCACTCCTTCGAAAAACCAGAATACTCTTTCTGAATGACCCCATCCCACTGTTGGTGGCATTCCATATTCAAGCATTTCCACAAAATCGATATCTAACATTTGTGCTTCGTCATCTCCAGCATCTCTTAGTCCTTGTTGCTCTGTAAATCTCTCTAATTGATCCAATGGATCATTTAGCTCAGAATAACCATTTCCTAGTTCGCTACCCGCTATTATTGGCTGAAATCTATCAGTAATCTGATCATTCTCAAGATTAGATTTCGCCAACGGAGACATAAATTTTGGCACTCCAGTTAAAAATGCAGGGCCAGCGATGGTTTTTCTAATTACTTTCCATAAGTTATCCACTACTCTATTTCTATTGATATCTCCCTCTAGGTTTACACCTTTTTCTTCTAGAACTTTATTTAGCTTAACAACTGGATCGTTAATTACATCTACATTAAAAGTCGAATTTAATAGTGGAAGATAATCTAGAATTTCCCATTCTTTAGATAAATCTACATCAAAACCTTTAATTTTAAATTGTTGAGTTCGCCAAACTTCTTGCATTACATACCTATATAAATCCATGATTAATTTCATTCCGTCTTTATAATCCGCGTATGCCCAATAAAATTCCATTGCAACGTGCTCAGGAAGATGTTCTTCGCTCAAACCTTCATTTCTAAACCTTGGCCCTAAATCAAATACTTTTTCAAAACCTCCACCAATCAATCTTTTTAATGGAAGTTCGTGTGAGATACGTAAATAGAAATCTTCTCCTAGTGCATCAAAATGAGTAACAAATGGTTTTGCATCTGCTCCACCTGTTGTGTGTTCTAGAACTGGAATATTAACTTCGTAAAATCCTTTTTTTGTTAAAAACTCTCGAGTTTTTTCCCAGAATATTGCTCTTCTTTCAAATCTTGCTCTGACTTCTGGATGAATGTTCATATCTAAGTATCTTCTTCTATATCTTTCTTCTTTCTCCTCCATTTCTGTTGGCATTGGCCTAATGGCTTTTGTAAGCAATCGTATATTTTTAGCAAGTATAGAAATTTCACCTCTTTGAGTTTTTGTAATTTCGCCTTTTACTTCTATAAAATCTCCTGTGTCTAAAAGATTTAATTCATCGAAACTTAGGGTATTTGAATCTTCTTTTTGTAATTCGTCACTTTTTACGTAAAGTTGAATTTTCCCGCTTGCATCTGTTATATCTGCAAATACAAGCTTCCCGTGAAGACGAAGGCTTGTGATTCTTCCAGCTAAAATAATTTCTTTACCATTAAATTCTTCAAATTTCTCTACTATCTCTTTATTCGAATATTGCTTAGCAGACTTAGATGGGAATGGGTTTATTCCAAGTTCCCTTAACTTGTTTAATTTCTCTATTCTTAAATTTCTTTGACCTGCAAGGTCGGACGACTCTACTACTGTACTCGACATAAATAATTAATAAAATTTACTGTGGAAATTATAACTGAATATGAGAATTAAATCATGCAATATCTATGTTGTGAAGCTATTTTTCATGTATAATTTCTGTGTAATTTACTAAAATTACATATGAACAAGAAAACAGTGGAGTTAGCACAAATCACTTGTGAGACTTATAAAGTTCAAATAGTTGTGTAAATTTAGGGCTGAGCGAAGCAAATATTAACTAATCGTACTTATACCTACATTTCGCCTACCAAATCCAGAGGAAAATTTTCTAGGCAAAATTTAACAATAAGATCCTCATCACTTAAAGACTTTAAAAATCCTTGAGGATAATTGTCTTTTGGATTGGTATTTCCAGCTACGTGCCTAGGAGAATATTTGTCTCTTAAATATCCGAGTATCTCCCCTCTTGCAGCATCGTCAATAGCAGCTCTCCCTCCTTCAGGTATAAAAATGTAATTCAATACACATTTATAGAAATATCTAAAAGCCTGAGTTACGTTACCATTTCATTCAATCCCTCTAATGACGAGAACCATGTTATCCACTTCTCTATGGAGATTTTTTATTGGTGTTTGTCTTGCTGCTTCTCTATCTTCATTTAATTTACTATCAATGTAAGAATTAGCCAGCGCTTCAAAAGTAATTTGTTTATCTGATTTCCAATAAATCTCCTTCATCAGTTTTAAAGCTAGAGGACCCAGTTGTGGATGAATAAATAAATGTTGAAGTATAACTAAAAGCATTCTTTGTCGAATATAATTTTCCTGTGCGATTATATCTTCTGGAGAAGTGTCATTTATACTAAAATAAACATATGATCCTTGTTGAATAGCTAAATAAGAATTATGCAGAATATGGAATACAATTTCCTTCCTAATCTCAAGAATGCGTAAAGCAGTTATTTCACCTATCTCATCTTCTTCAACAGGAATAGTTCTTGTGCCATCAGGTAATCTTTGTGTTGTACTTCTTCCACCTTCAGACAGATATTTTTCAAATAATTGTTGAGCTTGTTCTTCAGGAGAGAGAGTATCTTCTATTGGGGGATCTATAAATTTTAATTCTCTCAACTCTGCAAGAAGTTCATCTTCTGTTGTTGCCATAAATTGTCTTCAGTAATAAATAAAGATTAACTTTACTAAAATACTTACTTTATAGATAAATAATGTATTCTAATTGTTAATATTTACATTTCAGCTTATCTAAAAATTTCACAAGTTACAAGAAAATTATTTTATGCCATTCTGGAATTGTTATAAATAAATGACATTTTTAAATCAACTACATTTTTAGTAGAGTTTAATTCTAGTCTATTTCCAACCTTTTCATAATATTTCATGGTAGAATTTATTTATGAATTACTTTCAAACAGATAGCATCAGCCTTTCAAATCCAAACGAAGAAGAGATTACTAGCCAATACAACAAAGGCTTTGTATTAACTCGAAAAGACAAAGGTGATTTTATTCAAACAAGATCTCTGAGGATAGATCTATCACAATTTGTTCCGAGCTCTGAGAATAGAAGAATTTTAAATAAAAATATTGATTTACAAATAGAGTTTCACACCCTTCCGCTTTCAGATTACACATGGGAAATTCATAATCTTGGGAAAACATTCTACACAGAACGTTTTGGAGATGGAACTATGAGTGCATCGAAGATAAAAGAGATGTTTACAGATTCTGGTAAAAGTAACATGAATGCCGTATTTGTGTATAGGTACAAGAATAGCGAGACAGATCAGCCGATTGGAGAAGGCTACGCTCTTTGTTACTATAACCAATATATAATACATTACGCCTACCCTTTCTATAATCTAAAAAGTGCCAAAGAAAATAATCTCGGTATGGCTATGATGCTAAAGGCAATACTTTATGCAAAAGAAAATGGGCAGAAATATATATATTTAGGCTCTATTGTAGAAAAAAAATCTCTATATAAACTTCAATTTTCTGGACTAGAATGGTTCAATACTGAGACAAAGTTATGGGAAAATGACATTGAAAAATTAAAGAGTTTGGTCAACTCTTCTGCTACCGATTAATAGTAACAGTTATTGAATCTCAGGATTAAAAAGAGTATAATTAAAGAATGAATTTACTCGAATTTATAAATAAAACTGAATCTACTAAGAATATTGGTCAGGTAGAATGTATGTCCATAGAAGAAGCTACCTCTACACTAGTAAGCTTAATGTCTAGTATGGGCATGGCAAATCCAACAACTCCAACGAACTCATCACTAAAAGGCGTAACTATTACAAAAAAAGGTAGAAATATAGTAATTACATTAAGTATGTTTAACCCTCCAATCACTTTTGTTTGGACAGGTTTAATGCCAGCAAAATCTTTACCAGATATAATTGCTAAAATTATTAATGAGAAAAAGAAGATTGGCAGTATAAATAATATCACACTCTCTGATGGCTCAAAATACGTTCAAGTAGGAGTTACTCGTTAAAACTCACGGGAAAACTAGATGGAATCGAAACTACTGGTTCGTTATTCTCACTCACAATCGCTGGGGCAGGTGCGATAAAATTCTGGAAAATTAATACTAAGACTAATAGTATATTCAAAACAAGTACAAATACTCCAAAAGGTATTATATATTTCCCATTATCAGAACCCATATAAAAATTATTAAAAAATATACTCACCTACTCTTACAAGCAGGTGAGTTCTTGGCTTATGAGTTCAATGCTGCATCAACAGTTGCCTTCATATCGTTATAACTATATGCACCAGCATAGTTAGTTGTATTTACAAAGAATCCTGGTGTTCCTTGAACTCCAAACTCAACTCCTTTTGCTTGATCTTCAGTTAATTTTGAATCGAATTTTTTACTATCAATACAAGATTTTAGTGTATCTAAATTAACTCCATTGACTTTACCTTTCATAGCATTGATAAGATCCGCAGTTTTGGATGTATCATTTTTAATTGTATCATTTTGTAAAGTATATCCGGCATCACTATAGAAAAAATCATGTACTTCCCAGAATTTTCCTTGGTCATTTCCACAGTAAATTGCTCTTGTACCCATCTCTCCATTTCCATGTCCATTTGTATAAACCCACAGATAAGAAGCTTTCCCTTCATCTACTAATTTTTTAAACTCAGGCACTGGTGCAAGATAAGTTCCCCCGTCTGCAACTAGTTTAAACTGATCTCCAGCACTTGTATTAAGTGGACCATCCAACCCTCCAGCAATATGGCAATATGGACATGATGGATCTGAGAATTCAACAAAGGTTACCTTAGCATTCGAATCTCCGTATTTAATAACATTTGGGATGCTAAACAAAGCCTTAACTTGATCTATTGTTACTGCGGTAGTTCCAGCAACTGCAGGTGGAGTGGTAGTAGTGGCTGCTGTAGTTGTGATTGTAATACCTTTTACTGCTGTTGCAATATTATTCAAGCTAAATAACAAAGTAGAAGCTATTAATAAACCGGAAAGTAAAATAGCCCCTGGTACAAAAAGTTTTTCTACATTAATTGTGACCGTTTGTGATTTCTCTTCAATAAGTGCAGGTGTTTCTTTTGCCATAAGTATATGTTAATTAAAATAAAAAATTCTGTAAAAATGTAGTGCAGTGTTTATTTTATTCAAATAAGGTCCATTTATCAAGAGGATATAAATACCGATTTAGCAATTGAACTAACTGACAACGGGATTCATTCGGAGAAAATTTTATAATTCATTTGAAAGTACACACTTGAACGCAGTTTTGCGTGCAAATAGATTCGCCTGAAAGATTTCTGCATACAGAAGCACACGCATTATATGCACCTGAAAGATCTCTGCATTGTGGTTCGCTTATATTTTCACATTCTTTGGAAGAACTAATCCAGGTTCCTCCAGAAGTTATACATTGAGAAGACACATCTACTATACTTACATCTTTAATATTATTTTGATTTTGAAGCTGAGTAGCTATCACAAAACCTAACAAACCTACTCCAAAAGCAACAATTACTAGAAGAACCAACCCTGCAACAATAAAATAAATAACATTTTTATCTTGTTGTTTTTTATTCATAGATCAATATTACCAAGAATGCAAAGATTTCACAAAAATTCCTGAAATAAGCACTGTGTTAAAATCTTTTTAATTGATATCTTTTAATTTTTAATTAATTTGGAACCTTTAGCTTCAAAATTTCGACCACAAAATCTTAATGAATTTATTGGACAAGAACATCTTGTTGGTGAAGGTAAACCTATACGAAAATTTATAGAAACTGGAAATATTCCTTCAATGATTTTTTGGGGACCTCCTGGAACTGGGAAAACTACATTAGCTTATATTATTTCTAAAACTGTTCATGCAGATTTTTACAAACTTTCTGCGGTAATGAGTGGGAAAGCACAACTTATGGATATTATTAAAAAAGCCATGAAGCAAAGCCAATCCCCTACTTTAACAGGTGGCGATAAGACAATCTTATTTCTGGATGAAATTCATCGATGGAATAAATCTCAACAGGATGCATTACTTCCTTATGTTGAAAAAGGTGTAATAATTTTAATTGGAGCGACGACTGAAAACCCATCCTTTAGTTTAATCCCTGCTCTGCTTTCAAGGTGTAGAGTGTTTACATTTCAAAAGCATGAGACTACGGATGTGGAAAAATATGTGAATTTACTCGTTGAAAAACTAAATAACACCCCCGACTTCGTCATCCCTTCTTTATCAAAGAGGGGGAAGGGGGGAGTTGATATTGATAAAGAATCTATTGAATTTATTGCGAAAGCATCAGATGGAGATTTAAGAACATCAGCAAATATTTTAGAATCTACTCTATTTGCAGGGGAAGGGGAAATTAATAAAGAAATTTTGAAGAAGACGGTAGAAAATTTCTTACAATACGAAAGTAGAGGTGAGGACCATTACAATATAATTTCTGCAGTACATAAATCTTTAAGGGATTCTGATCCAGATGCAGGAGTTTATTGGGTTACTAGAATGCTGGAAGCTGGAGATGATCCACTTTATATCGCACGAAGACTTTTGAGGTTCGCATCCGAAGATATTGGAAATGCTGATCCACAAGCTGTGATTTTAGCAAATACAATTTTTGAAACTTGTCAAAAATTAGGAAGACCAGAATGTGATGTGGCATTAATTCAACTAGCAATTTATTTAGCCAGAGCTCCAAAAAGCAACGAAGCTTATTTTGCAAGTAATTTAGCAAAGCAAGATGTGCAAGAATATGGTTCGCTTCCTGTGCCCTTGCATATTAGGAACGCACCTACTAAACTGATGAAAGAATTAAACTATGGGAAAGGTTATAAATATGCCCATGATTATAAAGATGCGAAAGTGGATCAAGAACATTTGCCTGATCAATTGAAAAATAAGAAATATACTAAATAATTATTTCTTCTTCCCTTTCTTTTTCTTCTCTTTCTTCTTTGAAGTTTTTTGAGGCTGCGGTTGAGATTTCTTTTTTCTTAAAGATTTCAATTTATTAAATCTTTCTATAAAAGATATTTTAAGATTAGTATTATTTTCGAGAATATAACCAATCCAGTGAATTGTGAATAAGGAGACTAAAATAAATACTAAAATTAATGCTGCTGGAATAACAAAATTTGATCCTAATCCAATGGTAGTTATAGCAATAAGAATAGCACTTATTGAAAGAATCTCTCGATTGTATTTATCCACAAATTTTCTATAAATACTTCCTAAGTAAGAAAAGGTATTTACTTCGTTTACTTTATCTGAGCTTAAATAGTATATGAAAAATAAGCTGAGACTTCCGAGCAGAGTTAAGGTTAGAGCTAAAGATGTTACTTTATAATACCTGGAGATTAAACTTAGTATTCCCAGGTCTATAATTGCACTAAACGTTATTCCAAAAAATAGTACTAAATAAGATCCTAGAATATATTTTAAATCCCCACCTTTACCAGATATAAAATAAAAATGTATTGCAGCGGCAGATAGGAATAGTAAGTAGAATGCTCCTATCAGTAAGGTTAGATTATTTCTTTTAAGTTCAGAGACTTCTTTCAATTTGACTGTAACTTCAGGATAATCTTTAATTAAATTATCAATGTTATTTTTTACTTCGCTAAAATCTATAGTTTGGAATTCTACTATATTTTCTGATCTATCAACTTTCGCTACATTTAGCAGTATTACAGTTTTATCTAATAATTCTTTTAATTTACCTGAGTTTTCAGAAGAATATTTAACTTCTATAGAAGGTTTAAAATCAGAGAAATAAAATATATTGTTACCAATAAATAAACCAAAGGATATTAGAACAAATGCGGGAATTGATAATAATAGCAAATTTGTTTTTAAGTTTAATCTTCTGAGCATGTTATTTATTGAATCTCTTTGGTAAATATATCTTTAAGTAATTTATTGCTTTAAATGCAAAGAAATTCATTATTGCAAGGCTCAATCCTGAAACTAAAATCACCCCCGCTAGATCATAAAGCATTGATAAGCCTTTCACCACTGAAGACAAGAAAATAGTTAAAACAACTAATGCAATGCTGAAATTTAAAAATCTCTGAAATCTCAATTCGTTGTTATCTTCGTCATTTTCCGAGATAATTCTCCACACCATTAATGTTGCTACTCCAGTTGTTAGTAAGAATCCTATAAGAGTGCCAATGGATAGTACAGCATTTGAATATTTAAGAATTACTATTGTTAGTGTTACAAAACTTCCTATCATTAAAATAAATTTTACTCCCGCCTCAAACTTGAATTTTATAAATGAAAGAATTATAAGCAAGACTAGAGATACAAGGCTCATTACTGCAATAAATTGCGTTGTATCCTGTGTGAAAGTGCTCGGAACTATTTGCACCGATTGCTCAGTAGTAAATAAATCTTCTAAGGGCTTACTGTCTAAGAAGTATGTTCTAAAAATAGATAGCATAATATTTTTATCAACACTTTCATCAGCTGAATATGTAACTGGAATTGCTCTTACAGTATAACTTGTGGCATCGTTTGTTTCGTATTGTCTAACAAAGAATTGTTCTGATTGATCGATGTCCATTAGAAAGAAACCAACCTGACTTTGTGCTGTAGCAGTTCCTAAAGTTGAAGTTAAAACTGATGCTTTGGATGAATCAAATTGAAACTGTAAATGCGATCCTAACTGACTAATAAAATTTATCGAAATGTTTCCGCGAATATCTTTATCTGTTAAATCAATAAAACCCGTTTGTCCGGTTTGATCGAAAGTAGCAAATGAAATGACTCCTTTACCTGTTAGCCATTGTGTATATTTTAGAGGATTTGAATAATAATCTGGGTAGTTTATTATTAGGTTGTAGGTTCCTTCAACTATTTCGGACCTAACTTCAACACCAGCAAGTCCTGCGGCAAGAACTCTGTTCCGAATTACTTTTAGGTAATTATCAAGCGTATTCCTTTTGTCGGCATCTGATAATTCTGAATTTGTGAAGTTTAATGTCGAGCTTACTTCTTTAGTGGGGAAGAGTCCTCTACCTCGTAGGAAATTACCTGTATGTGAGCCGCTTTCAATAAGTGAAAAATCAACATTTGGATACGATATTTCTGTTTGTCCAATGCTAAATTTAAACTGCGGTAAAGCTAAAGCTGTTAAAACAATTAATAAGATTATTGCTATTGTGAATTTAAAATTTTTCCAATTCATATGGACTGATTATACAAAAAAAACGTAGAAGATCAATCAGAATTAATATATCAATAATTAGGTAAAACTATTGACACTCAACAACTGTTGCATTACTCAATTCAGTTAAGACTCCTGTCTGCGTTCCTATATAGTCTTCTGGATCATCTATATTTGTAAGGGTAATTGAAAGTCCTCCACCATCATTTGTGGGATTATAAACATAGCTCATTGTTTCGTTAAAACCATTATATATAAATACCCTTCCTGCTTGATTTCGGGCAATTCCTACCTGGTAATCTCCATCAGGCCTGTCAGCTTGACCAATAAATTGTAAGTTGCTACCAAGACTTCCACCTATTGTAATAGATCTTAAGTGAGTTCCAAATGTAGCTACTTGGGTTAAATAAGCGATTATATCATCTGCAGTCCAACTATCATCTGGCTGAAAAGTATCATCGTCTGGGTTTTCAGGTATAAATTCCATTCCAAAAGAAACTCCTCCTCTATTCTTTAAAATTAGAACTCTAAAACCAGACCTAAGTGTAGTATCGCCTTCTTGTATTCCAATATTAAATCTTATTGAATAGTAACCATTAGATAGGTGGTCTCTATGATGGAAAACATCTCTAACTAAATCTATTGTATCGTCAAACATATTCACTCTTGCTGTATCATTAAAATTTTCATACATGCCTGCAGCCATTACATCCGGATAGTTTTCAAACAAACCTCTTGGCATATTCCACATCATTGAGTCAATTTGACTCTGACAAGTTGGTGCCTCCTCCCGTACTTCTGGAGGTTCGGTTGGCAATGGAGTTGGTTGTGGTGGAACAAACACACTTAAGTAGTCCCCCAACTGAATAACAGTTGGAATAATATCTTCACCTCCTAAGGAAAAATTAAAAATCAAGTTATATGGATTACCTGGAGTTCCACTACTTTCTATCCTAAACCCTTTAAAGTTCAACTGCTCAGTGGTGCCTGAGTAAGGAATGCCCACAGAATTAGATGTCAGATAACTTCCCCGAGAATCCAAAATGTGGTATCTTATATTCTCTGCTGGACTTACACCTTCTGAGAACACTACTACGAAGTATTGTGCACCATTATGTTCGATACCCATTGCTGATAAATTATCAGATAAACCTTCTCCTAACGGCAATGTATATGGCTCCACAGTATCTGTATCAAAAGTTAAAACTGATAGATATGAAGAATCTTCACCTGTGCCAATTCCTTTACCTAAAATTAAAATCTCTTGACCAGCAGAAATATAGATATTATCAATCCTACTGTAGCTTGCCCTAGCGTCTATAAGTCTTGCTCCGTTTGGCAATGACGAATGATTAATTAACACAAACTCATGTGAAGTTGTAGGATCTCTATGGAATGCTATATATCCATTACCTACAACTCCATTTATATTAAATACTCCTGTATAAACTTGATCGTTAGCATTGAAATCAATTTCAGTATCGAATTGATTTCCAGGGTTATTAATAGCAGTTATATCATTAAATTGAAGATCGCTAGGTTCTATATTAAAAAAATGATTCCATATTAGATTTGCATCATCTATATTAGTAGGAAAAACTGGATTATCATAGTTAAACTCCGGTGTAGGTGCAGTTGTTGCCTCAACAGTTGGTTCAAATATAGGAGTTAATGTTGGTGCCGCTGTTAAAGTAGGTTCTGGTGGTGGCTCCGTTGATGAGGGTGTTGACAATGGTGGTGCTTCAGTTACTATTGGGGTGGCAGTCGCATCTGGTTCAAATGATACGTGGTAGGGAAGGCTTTCACTTGTATACTGAGATTCACCATCTGCCCTTAATAAGTTGAAAGTTAAATTACCATCGGAATTAATATCAAAGCCAAATATTCCCCCTATACTGGAGTTTATATTCTCATTGCTGACTTGGTTCCATAAATTATCCTCCGATCTAATAAACTGAAAATTACTATCTTGTAGAATAAACATAAGGCTTGCCATTTGTTCACCTACTGTTTCACCAGTGTAAGATATTGTGGCATAGTACTCCTGACCATTATGAGTAATTGGGAAAGTTGCAAATTGTTGCCCTGATGTAAACATTGATCGATAGCTTCCATCTTGTATTTGATGTGCCAGATTTAAATTAGTAGGATGATTCAAGTTTATAATCACAACGTAGGATAACCCATCTATACCAATGCCGTTAATTATTAAATTATTATTCAGAATGCTGATGCTGGATATTTCTGTAAAACTAGCACCCGGAGCAAACACAAGTGGTTGTGTTCCTAAACCAGGATGAGATAGCATTATAAATAATGGCGAATCTAAACTCTCCCTGTGTAAACCTATAAATCCAATATCTTGTCTTCCATTTGCATTCCAATATATATTAGAGATGAGAATGTTAGTATTATTTAAATCAATAACTGATAAGTCAGTTTGATTTAAAAATTGGAAATTGCTGCTAAAAGCATTCACTATCTCACCATTTTGCAAAAGGACTGTACCATCAACAACATCAATAGGATTAGTATTATCGCCGGGGAATTGCTCAAACCATAGCGTTGAAAGAGCTGCATCCGAAACTGGGACTACTCCAGGTGTAAACGGTTCTGGGGTAGGAATTGGATCATCGCCAAAAGTAAATTGAGAACTGGACGGATTATCATGGACATTCAAATCATAGACTGGTGGAACATTAGCATCGCTCATGATATATTATTAAAATTTAACAATTCTTTATTATTACCAAAAGAATTATTGCACATTTTAGAATACTATTCTAACTCCTCCAAGTTCATCGTAATTGAAGTCATTATGATGATGTAGTGCACCAATGAAAATTTTATTTTTATTAATCTTGTATGTTTTAGCAACCTCGTCTACTACATCCGGACCAAACTCTTTGTCTATATAAGTGTACTCAATGTTAAGATGAGGTAAAACCCCAGCTTCTTTAAGACAAGGTAAGATTTTTTTTACTTTAGACATTTCAGCACTATTATCTTTATCCTTACACGCAATAATTAGAACATGCGAACCATTCTCGTTTCTATTGATATACTCCAATATACTATACAACCTTGAAGTATTATGAACAAAAACGTAATAACTAGTTCTTATAGACTCAAAATATCGATCGGAAATCCAATTATAAATCGTTCTATTATTCTTAAATAAGGGAAGGACCACTTTTAATAGTTCCTTTCTATATATGATAGAAAATACAATTGTTATTGCTGGGATAAAATAGAATAAGAAGTATGCATCATTTTTTAAATCAATTACTGAGTTGCCTATAAGTCCAATGGTTGTAGATATGAAGGCCGCTATTACAAAAAATAATGGTGCCTTGTATGGTCTCTTTAATTCACTTCGGGTTCTTCTTAATATCAAATTTCCAAGCGCAAATAATGTCATAACTCCAAGGAAACTAATTGTATAAACACCTGCTAAAGATAATAAATCTCCACGAGTTACTAAAAGAATTGAGGTACAAAGCAGAAAGAATAATATAATTATTCTTGGATGGGAACCTCGAGAATTTTCTTTGGATAAGAAGTTTGGTAGACAATCATCTAAAGCCATTCTATTCATAAGTCCGGAAACACCAACATAGCTTGTAAGTACAGCTCCGCAAAGTACAAGAAAGGCGTCAATTGCAATCCAACCTAGAAGAACTATTCCACCTAATTTAAATGCTGCTTCTGCAAGTAGAAAATCTTTCGCAACTATTATAGAACCAATTGGCAATATATTTAATACAACCATTGCTATCAGTGGATTGAAAATCATTACTCCAATAAGCATATTCCTTAGAGTTTTTTTAAATACTCCTTTTTTTTGTTCTTCTACAAAGTTTGCTGAACTTTCAAATCCGGAAACACCAAGTAAGGATGCAGAAAATGCAAGAACAATTGTAGGAAAAAGACCTCCATTATTTTGAACTAATGGTGCAGTATCTAATATATTTAAATTTAAAACTTGTGAGTTAGTGAATAAGAAGATCAATCCAAAGATTATAAAACTTGCTAAAGTAATTATATGAAAAATAAAGATTGCCGAAGCAACCTTCGCAGAATCTTTAACACCAGAAATTACAAGAATTGCAAATCCTAATAAAATTAATATTATAAATGGAATAATTAATACTCCAAGCTGTGGGCCACTTTCACCATTCGCAAATATCTTTTCTAGAAATTTAAATAAATATTCTACGGCTGTTTTTGATGAGATTACCGCTGTAGCAACGTAAGATAAGATTGTCATAACACCAGCGAGAGCTGCCAGTGGTTTGGCGGTACCGTTTAAAAGTACATTATAAGCACCGCCATTTATTGGCAATGCTTCTACTACCTCTCTATAAACATTTTTATAAAAGAATAATACAAGCCCTACAATTAGTAAAACAAGAGGTGCATAAACCCCTGAAAAAATTGCCGCGATGCCGGATACATATAACGAAGAACTTAAAATATCGTTACCACTTAAAGCTGTAGAAAAAAATTGCCCCAGCTTTTTACCATGTTTAACTTCCTCCATACTTTATAAATCAGTATATGCTAAGCTGGTTAATTGTTGCCCGTTTATAATAACATATCTGAGATACTTTTTCTAGATATCTAGTATGTATTTCTTGACAAAGATGCCTTATGGAATATACTTAAATAAATATAAATTTGAGTTAATCATATAAAAATGCAGCCTGATGAAGAAACAAAAAATAGAATTAGAAACCTGGCAGCGGTAGGAACGGCACTTGTTCAAATTAGTAACGAGAATGCTGGGGAAACTGACTACTTTATTGCGAAACAGTCCCTGATCAATTTTGAACAGGGAATCAATAAGCTAGACCTTGATTACGAGAGTAAAAAAGGAATGAAAGACCTTATTGACTATTTATCTAAGAAACTCGATAAACGTATAAAGCAGTTGAATAATGATACTGTAGGATATTAAATAATGACTTTACCACCTATCATATTTTCATGAATTATCAGGAAGAAGATGTTCCTCAACGTTTAGTGAAAAGACGACTTTTTTTAACATCTCAAACTCAACAAATTAGGACACCTGCTTTAAAGGGAGTGGCACACCTCGCAATGAAACCAAGTGAGATTCTCCTTTTAATTTTTAATGCTTGTTACATAGTTGCTAATCGATATTTCGTTCCTCTGCCCTGCCCTTCAACTTTAAGTAGTTTTTTACGAACAAGATCATTTACATCTCTAAATGCAGTCATAGTGGAAACGTCCATCATATGGCAATAATCCTCTCTTTTAATATAAGGAACATTTTGAAGATATCTAAGAACTTTTAATTGCCTTGGATTTAAATCTAGGAAAGGCTGTTTTTTTGCTCTCTCATCTTCCATTATATAGTCATTAATCCCCTCTTTAATCTCGATTAAATCTTTATTTACACTTTCAACAAAAGCTTCTAACCAATATGCTAGATCGTAATTCTTTCGGGATAATTGAATTGCTTCTACATATTTATCTATATTTACATCGAAGTTTCTAACGATAGAAACATAGGATTTACTTGCTAATTGGCTTTTTAGAAGTAGATAATCTGCAATGGCAAGTATTGTTAATTTGTTTCCGGCAATAAAAGGATAAATTTCTATTAATCCATAAAAAAATATCGCAAAGCGAATTAGTGGTGTTAAAGTTGGAGTAATATCCTTATACCACTGCACTAAACTTCCCATTTCTGAAGTAACTTCTCCTGCTTCTAATCTTTTATCTCTAAGCTCTGCCCAATCGTCGTAAGTTTCGTTAAGCTCATCGCCAGCTGCTCTAAATTTAGCATTCCAAGCTTCCTGCCAATTGGCTGTTATTAATTTATTTAGGTGAAGTAAGATAGCGAAGTCGATTTCTGCATAACTATCTACCATTTGGGATCTATTGAATTCTACTACATTTCGGAAGTTTTGAAGAACAATGAACTTAGACTCATCCATTCCTTCTGGTTTTATTCCTGTTGCAATTTTTTCAGCATCTTTTAAGGAGATCTCATTTTCAATCATTCTAGCAACGTGGAAAATATCCAACGCCTTTGCATTCAGCGTTAGTTTATATTTAACGTTATAGTTTAAATCCAAACCTAATATAGAAGTCTTATTAGCTTCCAATTTAATCAACTGGGAAACTAGCCTATCTGTATACGTAAATTTAGGTTCGAACATTCTTTATTGTTTAAGAAATTGAGTTAGGCAAGAAGTTAAGTGCTAGCTAAATGATACTAAAAAAATACGCAAACTTAAATGGTTAAAGGGTATTTTTTACACAACTCCGATACCTTTAACCTAACTTGATATATGATAGAGTTTTTATCATCTGAAAGTGAATTTAAAATAGAATTAAATTCTTCAAAAGAAAGTTTCTTCATGTTGTCATCAACTGACAACAAAACTTCGTTTATAAGATTTGCTACTTCTTTCATTTGCGCTTCTTTCATTCCTCTTGTAGTTAATGTTGGTGTTCCTATTCTTAATCCAGAAGGATTTAATGGAGAGCCACTCTCGTAGGGAATAGTATTCATGTTTGAAATAATTCCAGTTTTAGCTAAGGTTTTTGCTGCATCTTTGCCACTTATGTTTTTATTTCTTAAGTCTATAAGTAATAAATGCTTATCTGTTCCTCCAGAAACTAAATTGAATCCGAGTTTCTTTAGTTCTACTTCCAAAGCTTTTGCATTTTTTACTATTTGGCCTGCATATTCTTTGAACTCTGGAGTATCTGCCTCAAATAGCGCTTGGCAAATCCCTGCAATTGTCCCGTTGTGTGGGCCACCTTGCATTCCAGGCATTATTGCCTTGTTTATTACATTAATAATTTCGTTTTTAGCAACTATCACGGCACCTTTTGGACCTCTTAAAGTTTTATGTGTTGTAAACGTAACTACATCGGCAATGCCAATTGGAGTTGTTAATACACCAGCAGCAATTAGCCCTGCCTCATGGGCAACATCTGCCATGTAATATGCACCAATTTTTTCTGCAATGGATTTCATTCGTTTATAATCAATTTCCCTTGTATAAGCAGTCCCACCTGTCACGATCAATTTTGGTTTAATTTCAAGAGCTAATTTTTCTATTGCATCGTAATCAAATAAGTTAGTTTCTTTATTCACTTTATATTGAGTAACATTGTAAATTTTAGAAACAATACTAACCTTAGTTTTCCCTCCCCGATAAGCTGTTTCACTTTGCATGTCTTTCATGTCTTCCTCTGTACGATCCTTTGTTGCTGTATAACTCCAGCCATGAGAAAGGTGCCCTCCATCAGGTAAATACATGCTTAGAATTTTATCTCCTGGATTTAGCAAAGCGTTGTAGACTCCTAGGTTTGCATTAGAGCCTGCTAGTGGTTGTACATTTGCACTCCAATCAATTGGCAAGGTAAATACTTTTTTAACCATGTCGATTGTTAGTAATTCTAATTCATCAATGAATTCGTTACCTTCATAATATCGTGCTCCGGGATAGCCTTCAGAATATTTATGCATGAAGACAGAACCCACAGCTTCACGAACGGCTCTTGAAGTAAAATTTTCGGATGGAATAAGATCTAGAGTTTCTAGTTGTCTTTGAATTTCTTTATCTAGAATAGGCTGTAATTTTGGATGAAGCATTTTAAAAGATTTAAGAATTAGGATTTGAGAATTATGAGTTACAAATATACCTAAATCATAAGTCTTAAATCTGAAAAATAAACTAATTGGATTATATATTGCATAATGTTTTTTTTCAATTGTTCTCACTATATTACTAATGTACAATTGGGTATGAACCCTAATACTAAAACGATAATTCTTCTGAGCGTACTGACTTTTATTCTTGTTGTATTAGGATTTTTTATTAGTGGTTGGACTGGAGCTTTAATTTTTCTGACTTTTTCTTTATTTATAGATATTATTTCGTATTGGTTCAGCGATAAAATTGCACTGTATTCTGCAAAAGCAAAAGAAATTTATGAACAAGAAGCTCATGATATTTTTGCAGATTTAAAAGAACTATCTGCAAAATTTTCTATTCCAACTCCTAAATTGTATATTTCACCATCTCAGCAGGCCAATGCCTTTGCTACTGGTAGAGATTTAGGACATAGTACAATTTGCTTAACAGAAGGTATTTTAAAACAATTAAATAGAGATCAAATTCGAGCAGTAATGGCACATGAACTTTCACATATTCGAAGTCATGATGTTTTAATTGGAACTGTTGCTGCTTTGCTTTCAAGTAGTATTGCATCTATTGCTCAATTTGGAGGACTTTTAAATTCAGAGGAAGAAGAAAATAACCCTATTGTTTCCTTACTTTTAATTATTTTTGCTCCTATTGCTGCATTACTTTTGCAACTAGCAATTTCGAGACAAAGAGAATTCTCGGCGGATAATGCAAGCGCCCGAATAACAGGAAGACCAAGGGATTTAGCAGATGCTTTGCTTAACATAGAATCATCTGCAGAGAATTTTCCCATGTCAGTTAATCCAGGATTTGCATCACTGTATGTTATAAATCCACTTCATCTCAAAGGAGTTATGGGACTTTTTTCTACGCATCCATCAACTGAAGAACGAGTTAGAAGATTATATGCGCTGCAAGCATGATTAGCGCTACATTCTATTAAGCTCTTCTAATTTACTCTGGGGTACTTTTAATTTCTTAGGTGTAAATACTATTAAAATTCCAGCAATAAAAAATACTCCAAGCCCAATTATTGAGAAAGCAGCGTAATAGCCTAATCCATCTGCAAGTGCTCCAGCTAAAAGTGGCCCTATTATGTAACCAATTGATGTGTTAGCTCTAGTTATTGCAGTTATATGTAATTTACTGTCCCCAGCTCTATCACTTAAATCGCTGTAAACAGATTCGTTTAATGGCCAAGTGAAAGATAGAAAGAAGCTAATTAATAGAATTAGAAATAATACTAGGAGGATATCATTTTGGACAAGAAATATACATCCCATTGATAGCCCTGCAAGCAATAATGTAATTTCCGATAATAACTTTTTATGGTGATTAACTTTTAAACGAGCAAGTATTATCGCTCCCGGAATTGAAGGTAAAACAAACATTATCATTATTAACCAATCTAAACCCTGATCTCCTAGAATTTTCTCTCCAAAAACACCACCTAAAGTCCAAAAGGTTGAATTTATAAAGAACATTGCTAATCCGACCATAATTGGTGGCCAAAGACGCCTGAAGAGAACAAACCAATAAATCAATTCCTTACTAATGCTCATTTTAATTGCCTGGCTTTCAATACTGGTTTCCTTTTCGTGTTTGACTGTGTAAAGTAATAGAATTGCAAAAATTAAGGAAAGTAATTGTATAGCAACAATAATAGTTGCGGAGTTTAGAAGAGTATCGTGAACAAGCATAGATCCAAGAATAGGGCCAAGTAAAGAACCTATTCCCCATAATACCGAAATTATTCCCCAATCTTTTGAATAATCTGACCTATTCTCTGTACTAACTACAAAACTTTGTTGCGAGAAAGATAAAAATTCATAGTAAATTCCCCAAAGTATAGAGGCTAATAAAAATATCATGACTGAGGAAAAAGCAATGCCTAAATTAGTTGTAATAGGAAATGTAATCGAAATTATTATTCCGGAAACTAATAGAAATTTCCAGCTTCTTTTTTGAAATAGTTGTGGAAATATTAAGTCACAAGCAAGCCCCATAATAGAAGAAGCCGCCATAATAACTCCCACTAGGGTATTTGAACCGGAAGTATTTTCTACAACTAACGGAAAGTAATATGACATTATTGAATCCGCAAATAGAACAAGGAAACCTGCTGCCAAAAACAAGGCAAACGGTGTAATTAATGTAAGCTTCCTATGTGGTTGGAACGTGATTAATCTCATAATTAGTTGAATTTAATAACTCACTCATTGTAATCGATTCGAAGAATTTTACAAAGCTAGTTTATGAAAAAAATTTTTAACTAGTTCGACTCTTTCTATGGATCTTTTAAAACTAATATATTCTTCACCGGTATGTGAACCTGTTCCCACTGCTCCTAAGCCATCAATTACTGGAATGTTGAATACAGCCATATGACCTCCATCCGATCCTCCCCTCTATATTCTTTTGGAAGAACACCAAGATTCATTCTCTTTGCAATTTCATCAAAAAGATTCAGAAATTTTTCTTGTCTACTATCAGAAACCATAGGCGCATGTAAATAATTATTTCATAACCTAAGCCTTTAGTTAAATTTTTAATTACTTTCATAATCTGTAATTCTGATTTTTTATCATTGAATCTAAAATCTACTGTGGCCTAGGATTCTGCTGGTACAACATTAGGTTTAGTTCCACCCGTAATCTGTCCAAAGTTCATTGAAATATCGCTTGATAATTCACTAAGAAACTTTTGGTTTAAATTCTCTTGCTGATTCATGTGTTAATAAACTTTGAATTTCGTTAATTAAATATTTTTCCACGTACTTTTGTCCATAATTAGCAATTAGGTATCTGTACATTGCATCAGTATCTATTGCTTCGACTCTTTCCGGATTATCAATGATTGCCTTGAGTTTATTTCCTAATCCTTTTACTGATAAATCCTCTACAAGGAATCCATTCACTCCTTCTTGAATAATATCTGCTGGGCCACCATGGTTAAAAGCAACTGTTGGAGTTCCGAATAACCAAGGCTCTATTGCTGTTAATCCAAAGTGCTCTGCTTTTAAAAGAGTAGGAACTACGACTAAATATGCATTCTTCATTAAAGTGGCTTTCGCAGCATCACTTTGAAATCCTAGTATTTTACAGCTCACGCCCATCTCCTCGAGTTGATCCGTTAGAGGTCCCCTTCCCACGAACACAGTCTCCATTTGATCTCCGTAAATTTTACTTGCTTGTGCCAGAGCATCTGCTCCTTTGGTTTCAATTAAAGCGCCTACATATAAAATAAATTTCTTAGGTTTTAAATCATACTTATCCATTACCTCGTTATCTTTCATACCTTTTAACCATTCATCTACGGCCAATGGAATAATCTTTACTTTATTCTTTTTAGCCTCGCTAATGTATGGACCAACTAAATGCTCTCTTACGTATGGTGTAATTACATAAAGTGTTTCGGAGTGTTCTAGCATTTGTTTAATTTCATCAAAAAGTCTCCCGTCTCTATTTTTATTTCTAATATACCCTTCTATTCCAGTTCCATACTCCAATATTTGATAATCACGATTGTTTTCCTTGCAATAATGATAGAGAGCAATTGATGAAATATTTCCATGATGCCCTATAAAAATATCTGTTTCTTCACCTACTTTTGCGATAGCTTGCTTATATCTTTCTATATAGTTCATTGCCTCATCGTATGTCATTTCTGAGGCTGGTTTTTGTTCGCTTGCAGAAGGCAAATGTTCGTGCACAGGTACAGGTAAATCACCTAAGTCGACTTGAACCCATTGAAAGTTAGGATCGTGAATTTCGCAATCATGTGGACATACAAGATTTACTTTGTATCCATTTTTAAGAAAGGTTTGTATATGATGCTTCAATATATTACTACTACCTCTTCCCCTATTTTGCATTACTAAAGTTACGGTATCCATAAATTTCCATTTAAATATATAAACGAAGGAATCATAACTGAATTCTTAGTCAATTTCCACTGAGTAATACTTGACCATTAACTAATTCCATTAGTAAAGTTATTATTTAATCACCACCAACTAATACTTTATACAATCTAGATACTAACTGGTCTATATAGAAATCATATAGCATAGTAAACAACACAATTTTGTTATTATTTTCTAGTATTTCTTTAATTGCTCCTGGATCCTTACTTAATAACTGAAGTATCATTAATTTATGAAATCGAAAACTCTTGTGCTCCTCAACCACAGAATTACTATTGGGATAATTAATTAATTCATATTCCCTCATTGTTTCTAACTTTGATTTAAGATCTTTTAATCTCTCACTTCCAAATTTTTCAATCAATTTCTCATTTTGTCTTTTTGGGCTTAGATTACTAAATAACCAACTAATAAAATCATCATCCCACGGTAAATTAGCAACTTTGTTGATTAAATTTAAAATATCTAGAATTCTATCATTCCCGATTTCTTCTTTAAATTTAAACATCATACCTTTATAGTATTCAACTATGGATAAAGAGTTACTGAAAATGCCTTTTACAGAATGGACTTTTTCATCACAAAACAGTTCATTTAAATATTTCAAAAGTTCTGGGTCTCCTCTTCTATCTAACCAATCACCATTATGGATTGTTAGTACAATTTTCAAACCTACTTTTTTATATCTTAATATTAGATTTAATAAATCTTTTGTTCTTTGTTCATGAATTTCTTTCTTAAGTCCTCTACCAAATTTTTTTGATCCTACTAATAGATAATCAAAAGAATCATACATAAGAACAGCGTTATTTCTTAAAGCCCAGACAAATAGACTATTAATCTTCTCGTATGGCACTTTTGTATCATGTCCTTCTATTCTTATAGTTTTATCACCACTATAAGACCTGACTTGGGCAATTTTGGCTGAGATTTCTGATTTACCTACGCCTAAATCACCTTGAAGAATAACCAATCCGAATCTATTTATTTCATCAATAACTTCTGTTACTTCACCTCCTAAAAAATTATCGAACGAATTTACTTCCTCGTCCTTTACCTTATCACTTTCCCCATATCCCCATATTTTTATTCTTCCAGCGTATACATAAATCCTGTCTTCTACTCTAATTTTAACTTTTGGATTTTTAGAAACATTTTCATCCATAGTTAGTTAGTTATTATTCGAGCTTTACCATTTTTAAATAAGATCATATCTTCTACTCTTATTTTATAACCCTCACAATCTATTTCGGGTTCTAAAGTGAAAACCATATTTTCTCGCATTTTAAAGTCTTCGCAATCCTCTCTCGAAATCATGGGTGGCTCGTGAAGTCCGAAGCCGACAGAGTGACCCAAATCTTTCACATATAGATTGGTACTAAGATTTCTTGCCATAAGCTCTTCTTTATAAAGCTCAACTATATTTTTGATCTTTGTTTCCTTATTGATTCTCTTTATGACAGCAAAGTGAGCCTCTCTTAAATTACTATAGCTTTTTTCTGCTTCTTTATTATTTATAAAAAACATTCTTGTTGAATCAGAATTAAAACCATCTCTTACCACACCAATGTCTATGCAGATTATGTCTTTCTTACCTAGCTTTCTACTTCTTGGAAAGGACGCTGTGGTTAGTTCAATTTGATCTCCAGAAGTAACACACACCGGGAAAGATAAGCTTTCTGCCTGCGATAATAAGAAATTTTGCATCTTTCGCCCTATTTCTTTTTCAGTTATACCTGGTTTTATAAGTTTCTTTATATATTCGAATGCCTCATTATTTACTTGTGCAGCCTTTTTTATCTTTTCTATTTCATCAACATTTTTCTCAACTAATAAATTATTAACCTCATTTGAAACGTTTATTAATTCTATTTTAATATCCAGGAAATCTCTTGCAGGCGCAAGTCCAACAATACCTACTCTTTTCAAACCTTTACATAAAGACTTTATTGTTATGCCAAATAAATCCTCTTCTAATACTGGGAAGATTTGCTCATCTTTTATACTAGGCTTAATCTCCTCTATAAAATAATCAATTTCTAGAAATCCACTTTTTTTCTTATCTATAAAGTAATAGTTATACAGTCCTGGTATTAGGCCTGCGATCCACATTGTATAACGAGCATCATGATTAGAAGAAAATATTAAAATAGCATCCAAATTTTTATCTTTTAATATTTCTCTGAGTTGCTTTTTTCTCTCAGAAAAGATTTTCATGATTACTAATTAATATTTATTGTTCCTGACTTTCATCTCGCATAAAAGATTCTATCGAAAATTCAGATTGAGTCGAGTAAGACTGATAACCACCCCTTCCTGATGTTAACATTCTTCTATTATATCCGTATACAACGGGTTGTAAACCTATCTCATTTAATCCTTTTTGCACTTTCTTAAAATTCTCTAATAATACTCCGTCGTCACACATAACTATATTTAAAAGACCCGAAACAAAAAGAAAATACTCTAGATCACTTGTAGGAAGTAATTTAGGGTTTCCTCCCGATTCCAAGCTAACTCTACTTTTCTCAACCACTTCTGCAATCGTGTAGTATTCCTTGCCAAAACCGTATCTGGCATAATCCATATTAACTAAATAGAAATTAGGGTAACTTCCAGTAACTCCTAATCTAATAAATTTCTCTCTGCCAACCTTTGGATTATTTTCTAGGAATCTGAATACTGTTGGACTAGTCTCACAATTAAGAATTCCTAATTCCAATAATTTTTTTAAAGCCTTTTGCCAATCCTTAATTCCATAAACCAATGCATTAGCCAATGCTAAATCATCTGCAGGGATCATGTCCATTTCAATCCCTGCAAACCTCGTCATAAATTTTTTATTCAATAAATCCATAAACTCTATATATTTTACATCTCCCTCTGGATTTTTATTACATTGGTCAAAACATACTGTAATATCATCCAATAGAAGTTTCAAACCACTATTCTTTTTTCTTCCATTTAATGCATTAATAATTTCTTCTACTTGTTTCTTTCTTACCATTACGTTTGCATAAGGCTCTCCGGCATATAATTTTTTATCTGAACCAGTTAGAAGATTTAATCTAATATTGTTTTCTATTACGAAATAGGTTGAATCCTTTGCCCCGCCATTTGGTGATTGGTCATGATTCAAAGTAACATGTCCAAAATTTGTAGCAATACCTTTTTCTCTGAATGATTTAGCTAATTCTAGTAACTGATTTATAGAATCTAGTAAATCTTGAGGGCTGCCAAACTCTCCATAATGAGAAAATATGGTTGGCCAATAACCAACCTGTTCAGCTGGGCCAATGTACATAGGCCTTTGAAATTGTGCATTTATCCAATCAGTATCAAAACCTAAATCATTAGATAATAATTCTTGCAATCCATTACCCAATCTTTCTCTCAGGTGCATAATTCTATCCACTAATTCGCCGCTGGTTTCAGGGTAGAATACTGATTCTGAATTAGGATCAGGAATAATATTGCTAACTAGATTCATAAAAAAATTATAAAATATAAAAAAACTCCCTTTTGGGAGTTTGTAAATTCTGTTTAGTATGGTTCTTAAACTCTATTTAACTCCCTGTGTGATATCCTCCCAATAAAGAGAATAATGACGAGGGCTAAAATTGTGTTAAAGAAATTTTTCATTTGTTATTTATTTACGTTGACAGATTATATATCACAATTATTATAAAAATCAATAGATTTTAATTATCCGATTGTTTGACTGTTCCCGTACCAGTAATATTCTGTGTTATTTTTTTTGGATTTCCTACATACTCTAACGATCCAGCTCCAGTGACATTTACATCCAGTGAGTCATCGGCTCGCAGTTTTGCATTTCCTACGCCAGAAATGTCTACTTTAACATCTTTACTATCTAAGTCTTTTGAGTCTAAATTACCTGATCCTGTGATTTTTAAATCTACTTTTGCGGCAGAACCAGTTAGTTGAATAGTTCCCGATCCACTTGAATTTAGATTTAGTGAATTTACAAAAAGTTCTGATGTTACTGTAGATACTCCGGATAAATTCATAATAAGATTTTCTGTTCTTATTTTATTTGTAGTCATTAAAGTTATTTCTCCACTTAAATCAATATTCTGTAAATCTTTATATTTCAAATTTATATTTACATCTTTTGTAGGTGAAATTGTATCGAGAGCAAATAATCCATATTTTTCAAAATTGATATAAAGTGTGTCTCCTTTTACTTCTGTTTTAATATTTTTAATAATATTATCTTCTGCTTTGATTTCTAAATTCTCATCTTCTGTTCCTTGCGTAATATTTACTTTGATTCTGTCGCCTACATTTAATTTTACAAACTGAGTTAAGTTTCTTTTCTCTGTAGTTAAATTTCCATTACCTCTTGTTAAACTCGAAGGATAAATTATGAAATACCAAACTGCCATTCCTATCGAACAAGTTATTAATAAGATAACTATAATCATGAACAAAATAAATCGACAATGAAATTTTGGCATAGTATAAAAATAACTAATAAGTACACTATTATTCTAGCTCAAATAAAAAGAAATGTTTAATATTATATTTAGAATTCCGAGATAGTCATTAGAATTTGGCGAAATTGCTTTACAAAGAAATTTAACTCGTGTAAGCTGTGCGATAGGTTTGTTGTTTCGATACAGTTGGAATATTAGTGAGAATAAAATAGATTCTTTCTCGGGGAATTTGGACAATGGTTCGCGTACATATTCCAATACTAGTTACAATATCGGAACAACTTACCTTGAAACCCCTTAAAAGAATCTTCGTAATGTTAGCAATTCTAAACTTACCCTTCAATGCAAATCTAACTAGAGTTCACTCTTGCCAAGATGTAGAGAATATATATTGGAGATATTCATAAACTCACTTTAAACTTCTTTAATAACTGTTTGAAAATTAATTTTTAAAGTATTGATTATATATTCTAAATGAGAAAATTTACAATTTACAATTTTCTAACGATAAACTAAATTTAATAATTTTTAAATTCCAAAATCGTTTATAAATTGAGAATTAAAAATTTGTTCAAATGAAACGTATTACATATCGCAAAACGTACAACTGCCTATGATATAATTCATACCATGACTGATACAAACAAAATTCAAGAACTATCCGAAAGGATAGAATTTATAAAAAAGAAAAGAAAATTCGATCAACTTTTTATTGGTTTAAAAGAACTGGAACAAAAAACTTCTGTTGCAGATTTTTGGAGCGATAATGAGGAAGCGCAGAAAATAATGCGAAAAATTGGTGATACAAAATCTGAAATTGAAGAACTGGAACTTTTAGATAAAACGCTGCTTGATATTAAATCATTGTTTTCTGAGATAGATTCGAATGACGTTGATATGCTGAAATTTAGCGAAGAGGAAATTATTAAATTAGAAAAATTAATCGAAGCGTCTGAACTTACAACTTATTTGTCAGGTAAATTTGATACATGCGATGCAATTATGAAAATAGTTGCGGGACAAGGTGGAACAGAAGCATGTGATTGGGCAGAAATGGTATTCAGAATGTATTTAAGATATGCCAACTCTAAATGTTGGAAAGTAAGTGTATTGGATGAATTAAGAGGAACCGAAGCTGGAATTTCCACAGTGACTTTTCAAATTTCTGGGAAATATGCGTACGGGTATTTGAAAAAAGAACATGGAACACATAGATTAGTTAGGAACTCTCCTTTCAACTCACAGGGTTTACGACAAACTTCATTTGTAGGAGTTGAAGTTATGCCTGTTGTAGAAGAAGATATTGATATTGAAATTAATCCGAATGATATTGAATTTACCGCAATGAGAAGTAGTGGCGCAGGAGGACAAAATGTAAACAAAGTCGCAACAAAAGCAAGAATTGTACATAAACCGAGCGGAATTGTAACTGAGTCTTCGGCACAAAGATCACAAGCGCAAAATAGAGAAACTGCAATGAGAATGTTAAAAGCAAAATTGTACGAGATTGAAGAACAAAAACAAAAGAAGGAGCTAGGATTAATAAAAGGTGACTACCAAATTGCAGGTTGGGGAACTCAAATTAGAAATTATGTTTTGCAACCATACAAATTAGTAAAAGATACTAGGACTAGTATGGAGACTTCAAATACTGATGCAGTTCTTGATGGTGATATTCAGATTTTTATTGATGCGGAGATTAGACAGTTATAGAAAAAATAATCTGTGATTATAAAAATTACCTTGATACTCTTCAAAAAAGTCTAGATTTTTTCATTTTCTCTCCAAATTTGTATTGCGGTACAATGTCTTTATTTCAAGAAGCTGTTATTATCACTCATATTATTTTACTAATATGAGATTATTCAAAACGGCGATAACCTTTATAATAGTTATCAGTACTATATTTTCGCCATTCGCTCCAATTATTTCTGCACAACAACAAAGTTCGCAATCAATAAATGTTTGCTTTGTCACTTTGGATAACTCGGGAAATATATTAGCATCTTTACCTCAAGGAACTTCGATAAATATTAGTTTATATACAAATCCGGGACATTTAGTGGAAGGTCAGGTTAATAGTTACGGAACACAAAATATTCCAATTAGCCAGACATCTGGGTCTATTGCAAATACAGATTTAACAGGCAGTGGGGTAAACAATGGATATTGTGTTAAGAATAATTTTACAAACGATACTAATCACGAATATACTTACACAGAGGCTTCAATTGCATCCAATAAAGATTGGCTTCCAATTAGATACAACGATGAAATCAGTATTAATTACGTTCATCCGGACATTGCATTTCCTTATTCTGGAGAATGGTTTGATTCTATTGCAGGGAATGAATCTCAAAGAAATACAAATTCTGATGGTCACATTACAATGAGTTCTGATAGAGAGGATAGAACTGTTGTTGTAGTTTCTCAACTTGATCAAAACCTGCCAACTTATGCTGTTAGCTTTGCAGATACAATTGTAGGAACTAATGAGTACACCTTAAGCACAATCCCTTCACACATAGAACCAAACTCCACATTAAATCTAAAACTTTCTGTAACAAACATGGGAACTCTACATTGGTTATCATCAATTGATGGAACAGCACTAAATCCTGTAAATGTTTCCTATCACTGGAAAAATTTAGATGATGATTCTTTAAGTATTTATAACGGAAACAAAGCCCCATTAAATCATGATATCGAGTACACATTGAATGATAGTAATATTGCACTAACTGTAAATGCTCCGAATGCTCCTGGAAATTATCAATTGATAATTGATTTGGTCCATGAAGGTATAACTTGGTTTTCCGCAGCTGGAGCTAATACATATATTAAAGAGTTAACAGTTGGCAGTAATCAATTATCGGATGTCAGTCCACAAAATACAGACAATCAACAACCTCCTTTCCCTTCCATCAGTACAGATTCCACTCACAACACACAACAAATTTCATCACTATCCTCCGAATTAAGAACAACAGCAGCACTAGCTACCCATACCGTTCAAGCGTATTCCGGTAACCCTTATTGGCATTGTGGAGGATATGATTGCTTAACAGGCATTGCCGAGGATTATTATCACTGTTCTGCGAATGGCATTCCGAATGATGCACCAAATACTACAGATACTAATATCCTAGGTACAAAATGCTGGTGGCCAATATATATTCAAAATAAATGGATTTGGGACACTTATGGAGCACCAGCTCCATACACATCTCAACCTTGGAACTATATAGAGGTTGGATGGGTATTAGAGATTCCTGACAGAGGCGGAGTTGTACCACCAGCTCCTCCTGGTATTCCTCCTGTTCTAACTCCTGTAGTTAATATTAATACTGATAGAGGAGCAACTGTAGCAGATCCATATGCTGGACTCTTAGGTACATGGACAGGTTGGCCACAAGTAACATTTGATAGATGGATAGCATGGGATGGTTCTTGGAAAGATGATGGTATTAAATGGAGTGAGACTCAGAGACCAACAGCACCGCAACTTACCAGCATTATTACAAGCAATGACGGTAATTCTGCTACAATTTATGGAGTAGGAATACCTAAAAACTTTCCAATGAACATTAGAGTTTGGAATGAATTTAGGTATTGTTGGGCATGTGGAAGTGCATGGGAATATTCTTATCAGCAAGGAACTGCACAAAATGTAAAGATAGTTTTCTTTAAAAATAATTGGCAATATATTGGAGAAGTTTGGAACGATACCCCTAGTGGGAGGTTTAGTTTAAATCTACCTAAAGGCACAATTAATACTGGAGATAGAGTATTCGCAGAAGTTCAAATTGAAGCAGATTACACTTTTAATAATCTTCACTGGTGGAGTAACACTACAGAATCTAGAAACTTTAACTTAAGAGATCCTAAATATACAGGTTATCCTTACTTTGGAAGTGGAGGAAGTGGTTCTCTAAGTGTTCCAGAGTTTTATGCTGATCTTCGATCTAATGAAGAAAAATGGATTGATTATCGTGCAAGCTTACTAAATGCTACTGGAGCAAGTTCAATTACGAATATTTGTGGATACCCAGCAAAAACATACACTAACATTAACTCCGCAATGAGTTCAGGTGGAAATGGGCCAGGAGCAATTATCTTTGTTAATGGCAGGGCAATTTACAGCTTTGGTGGTACATGGATACATTTAATTACTATGGGGATAAATGTCAGAGATTTGGAGTTCCAACTGACGATCCTCATGATGGAGGTCCAGGTAAATTTAATACACCTGGAGCTTATCAAGATTTTCAAAAAGGAAGAATTTATTGGAGTTGGAAATATACAGGTAAATTTACTTATGGAGTAATTTCGAATAAGTGTGAGTCTTTAAATCCTGGTGGAACTTGGTCTAGCTATGGATGGCCTATTAAAGAAGTCGAAACTCAAAATATAAATGGTTCAGTTATTACATGTCAAGACTTTGAAGATGGAACTATATGCACACCTTCTAACTTACAAACAAATAATGATCCTTCAACTAAGTTTATTTCAATGTTAATTACAATAGATAATAAATTACAGAACATGTCTATTAATGATCTTCTAAACGAAAGGATAGGACTTGTTGGAATTTATTATGATCGTTTTGAAAGCTATACAAATGTAGGTGAAAGTGAATTAAATCAAATTAGAAGTTATTTAGATAGTACTTATTCTGTAGTAAATAATAAGCAGAAAAGACAGTTCATTAATGCAATCTATATAAGTGTGCTGAGAGCTAATAGATATCTTTACCCCCAAGTCTATACTGGCTTGGATGTACTCGCAGACGGTACTAGATTTATTGCAAAAACGTCAGCTAACAGTAGCCTGGATGATTTTGAAGAAGATATTGCAATTGCATTTTCATCAAGAAGAGGAAAGCAAACTGTAGTAGACCAAAGTGGTAATTTGTCCGCAGATGAAAGAGAGACATTCTATATTGGTCAATTAGGGGATACTGGTTTTGCAAATATCTACAGAGATAGTAAATATTTTCAGTATGACCCGAAATATATGCAGTCTAACCAGGTGTATCACCTAGTAGGAGGGGGGGTTAATTTTGCATATGCAGGTAACTCACATTGTTATTATACTGTATGTCAAACTTCTGACGATTGGATGATTTGGCACGAAACTGTGCAGATGAACTTAGTTTCTCCAAGTCCGATTGGAGAGTACGGAAGTAGTTGGGATGATCTCTTGCTTAGCAGAAAAGGATTGAATATTGGTTATGGTTTAAGAATGGGTGCTATTTCGAGAAGTTCTCTCGCAGACTATTTTATAGCATTAGGATCTCAAGAAAATTACTGTACAATATTATCAGAATATCCAGCTAATTTTACACTATTCACTTGGAATATATCTTGTGATCTTGTAGACAGTAGTAGAATTAATGGATATTATAACAGTAATAGTAACCCTACCCAAGATTATTAAAATCCATTTATGAAAAATTTAAGTAGAAAAATAAAAGTATTAATTGTAGTTATCTTAGTATTAATACTTTGTTCGGTATCAGGTATAGTTTTATTTAATAAGCCATCAGGAGAATATAATCAACATCCAATGCCAGAACTGATTGGAACTTTAAAATTCCCTGAATACTTGGATGGGGGTTGCGCTAGTTATTCATATGCAGAAAAGACAGAGAGTTCTTATGCCATGATTGATCCGCCTTATATTTCTAGAGATATAGCATTAAAGAATATAGAAAGTGATTCAGTTTTTTGGAATAAAATTAAACAAATACTGGGTATATCAAACAAGTGGGTTGTAGGGTCTTATCATAATTCAAAAGATGGTGCTGTTAATAAGTATAGATTATTTTTATGTATCAATATCAATGATTGGAATACATTTACATATGATGCAAAGTTTAGAATGTTATCAGAAACAATCGTAGCGCTAAATCAAATAGAAGGTTCTACAGGTGAGTTATACATATATACTAGCGATAATCCTGGAACAAAATGGACTAGCTATGCAAGTATTGATAAAGAGGGCAATAAGTTAGTTAGATTCGACTGGAGAAGAAGCATTTTCGAAGAATTTGTTGATAATATAAATCCATATGGAGATCCTGACCCTACTTAAAAACTAAGTATGAATAAAAAAAGCATTTAAGAACAAGCTTGGAATTCTTTTCCAATTATCACAAATTACTAAAACTTGTAACTACGATTCTGTTGAAGTGAACAATGGAGTAGCAATCTACAATAGTTCTATACAAGAAGTACGAATAATATCAGGAGTAATTTACACTAGCTGGTTAGCAAAGTGTAGTACTTATGGATTCCCAGAAAATGATACTTCAAATGTAAATTCTGGAGTAAGCACGGTAACAGGGCAAGCGCAGAGATTTAATCTAAACAGACCTAATATTTACGATTTTTATACCTCTGGATATGGATTATTTATTTTAGAAGGACCTACAAGAAATCTTTATGAATCTGCTAACGGACTCGGTGAAACAGGATTTCCTAAATCCTATGGGTATAGTGATCCTGAAGGTTTAGCAGGGTTGTGTATGGATACAGAGAAAGGAAGGATTTGTCAGAATACATATCCGGAGTGGTATCTTCAGCTTCAAGCAAAATTCGTGCAATTAGGAAAATCATTTGATTATATAAACAAATTTAATTTATGTAACAATAACTTATACACAGCAATAAACTTACCTAACAATGAAGGAGTCGTATATTATGATTCAAATTATAGAAATGTAAGAGTAATTACTGGAGCAATATATGCACAATGGAAGAATGGAGGAGAATGTAATACTTATGGATTACCTGAGAATGATACGACAAGAGTATCTGGATTTAATGGAATTTCGGGTTATCAACAAAGGTTTAATAAAAACCAACTTCAATTTGATTTCTATCAGAAAGATGGTTCTTCTGTGACAATATTGGAAGGTGATCTAAAGAATAAATACGAAAATAAAGGCGGTTTATCAAGATTGGGATTTATTCATAGCTCATATAACGCTCCCTTAACTGCTGCTGGGAGATGTAATTCTACTGGAAGTTATTGGGAAGTTGATAATGGAAGAATATATAGGAACGGATCAAATTACCATCTAGTTTACGGTGATAGCCCTATTGGTAATTATTTCTACCAAAATGGAGCAGATACCAAGTTTGGCTTACCTATGAATGATGAATCTCAAAATGGGACATATTATTGGCAGGATTTTGCAATCACACGATTAGAGTTAATCTGGCCAGGTGGTGTCGGTCAAACAACTGATACTACATACTGTCCAGGAGAGGAACCACAAGAACCTGAACCTCCTGTATGTATAGCACCACAAGTTTGGGATGAAATTAAAAACAGTTGTGTAGATCCTATACCGACATGCCCTGTTGATGAAGTTTGGAATGGTGTAAAGTGCATAAAACCAGGTAAGGTATTTATTGATGGAGTGCCTCTTATCTCACAATCTAGTTTCGGTGGAGACATAGCAGCTTCTGGTTGTGCGATAACCAGTGCTGCAATGGTATTTACATTTTTCGGACATCCAACTTCACCGGAAGATATTTACAACGCTCAAGGATATAGTTGTTATGCAGATTGGGGATCAATGCTACCATTGCTTGGGATTGATGACCTAAAGTTAGATACAACGCTGGCATATCAAAGTGCAGACTACTTGAAAGAATTAACAAAAAATTACATTGAAAGAGGTATCCCTGTAATACTTGGAGCGGATCAGTTTAGAATTGAAATTCCAGGCGGAGGGTCATTTATTGAAAGACATTGGGTTGTAATAGTTGGATATGACAATGACGGATACTATGTAAATAATCCAAGCTTTGGAACTAATGATTATATAAGTTATAATGACGCTGGGAGACAATTTCAACATATTAAAGTATTTGTTAAAAAATGAACATGAGGAAGAAAATCTTTTTTTCAGTATTATTAATAGTATTCATAATTAGCATAATTACATTGGTTTTGATGATTTATCTAAACAGTCGTAAATATAATACAGCTTATATAGATAATGGAAATATCTACATTTCAAATGAAAGCAAATCTAACGCTAAACAGATCACTTTTGATGCATCTGTAAATAAAGGTATTAAGTATGGTTATCCCGAGATATTTAGTGTTGATGTTTATTTTTTTAAATGTACAGATTCAGTTAGCATTGGCGATAACAATAAATGTGAGATTGTTAAATTTAACTTGGAGAATAGTCAAACAACTACTTACTTTAAATTTGATACAGTCAAGTATATTAATACAGATTCAATCGCGTGGAATAAAACAAATCATGATTTAATATTTGCTACCAAAGATACACTATATTTACTTAATAATACCAACCTTAAACAATTGATGAAATGGGACGTATTAGACATGGGAAGTGGAGGCCCATTCTGTTCAAAAACAAACTTCAACAATGACTTCAAATACTTTACATTCTGTGACGCTTCAGCAGTGGGATTAAGCATACAAGGAAATATCTATTTGTTTAAATCTTCCGGAGAGCAAGTCAAAGAATTCAAGCCTTCTCAAGCTAACAAAAAGTTAGGTTTAGTTGAACCAGAATTTGTAGAGAATATGTTGAAGTTTAAAGACACAACAAATAACTTAGGCTATTCATACAGTATTATCGATAATAAACTTATAACAGAATAAAGGTAAAGAGATATATCCATTTTACAAATGGCCTAATAATCCCGCTAAATAAGAATGGAGAAGTAATTAGATTTGACTGGAGACGAAGTATTCTAGAGGAAATTATTGATGATTTGAATCCATTTGGTAATACTGACCCAGTTTAAGAATTAATATGAAGAAAAAAAACAAATTTATCATAATATTCAGTATAGTGGCAGTCGTAATACTTTCAATTTCAGCCTTCGTATTTCTACAAAAAAATAACAATAAAAAGACATATAATTTTGAAAAGAGTTCTTTTACCGTTGATTTAAATGAATGGAGTTTGAAAAATTATTCTGAAATCAAATTACTTCCAACCAAAGATCCTCAGGTTCTTTATAAAAATGGTGGATTGGTTCTAAATAGTATTAAAAATCAATCAACCTTATCCGTAAGTCTTTCTGACGAAAAATTGTCCTTGGCTGAAGTTAATTGGCTAACCCAATATGATTATAGAAGTTAAAGAATTAAATAACTATAAGGATATAATAGGTGAAGATATAAGTATAGTTTGTGAGGAATTAAGTAAGAAGGGAATCTTATGCAGATTCTATAATAATAATTTTTCAGATGATTCTGTAAAAGGTTTTGATTTTTCGAATAAACTTTTTGAGAAAAATTTCATTTTCAAAGAATTTTATATTCTAAAATTCAAATATCATTACCTGAAAACATAGATCCTAAGCTTTATTCATTTGAACAGGAACTTGAACAAATAAGTCTATTCATAAATGAGAATAAATAATCTAATAGCTACCAAATTTTTTAATAGTAAATTGAGTAAAAAGCAAAAAGCATTCATTTTGCTAACAGTTTTGACATTATTAGTTTTTGTAATAACAGGGATCTATATAGTCTCTAATAATTCCTCTTTCTCTGAAGATATTAAGCAAGACAAATCTACCCGAGACCAAACAGTAAATATAATTCCTGAAAACCATAGAATAAATAGCTCTACAATTAGTTTCTCTTACAATCCTTCGGAGCTACCTCTCACTGATAAAATTAAGCCAATATCTGAAAATAATCTTACCGTTGACAACACAACATATGATTATTGGATTGAGTGTAATTATAAAGATGCAGCAGGTCATCCGTTAAAGGAAGGTGAAATGGAATATGTTAAATTCTCTAGAGATAGTGGTGGATTTGGCTTGATAAAAGATATAGAAATACCAGATAACCTAGATATTTACATAAAATCTAATGATTGTGGATATGCAGACGCTATTTATAATATAAAAATCGAGAGGAACGGAAAAATAATTAGAGAATTTACAGATTTATTTGGGAGGCGAAGTACAATAAACCAAAGCCCTGACCATAAGAAAATTGTCTTTACTGGTGTCAAAGATGAAAAATCCAGTAACTACCATAGAGAAAGTTTTATTTATGATTTCAGTTTAGATAAAGTTACCATTTTACCTAATAATAATTGTATAAATAATGCGTATAAATGGATAGATAATGATACCTTTGCCTCTATTAATATTCTTGAAGTCGGAGCATCCGATGTTCCAACAAGAATTTGTATTTGGGATACAGAGGGGAAATTCATAACAGGTTTTGAAATGAATATGGTTTTCTATATAGCCTACCCAGGAGGAATGTTATTCCAAGGTGATATTGACAAACTCAAGGATGGAAGATTTCTATTTTATTACGAATCAAAAATTGAAGGGAAAGAAGGAAGTTATTGTACTATTTTTTTAGAAGACAATGATAAATTCAGAATTCAACCAATATATAAGAATCCTTTCCCAACAGAAGGTATTTGCGGTGAAAGTAAAGAAACATTATTTGATAATGGGCAGATTACTCAAACTTTAGAAATTCATCCGATTAATTCAAGCAAACTGGAATAGACTTATAAAACTTATTACTCAATTAAAAGTAATAAAGGCATTTATGAAAGCTTTAGGGGCAATAATTCTCCTTACCAATCGAGTAAATTATGCTATTCGAAGGTAATATATCTTCCGTTTTGGAAAATATTGATTAAATCTACGAAGCGGGATCAGATTGCAAAGCTGAACCCACATATGTGAAATCCACTTGATATTCTCTACACAAACAGGTAATCTCTTAAAATATATTAAATTAAACACTATGGCAGAAGATGTAAAGAAAGAGGAAGAAAAAGATGCAGATTCTTACTTTGGAGAAAGTGATGATTTATTCGATGAATCGCTTCTTGATGATTTAGGTTTAAACGAGGAATAGATGAGGTCATCGCACCCTATTCATGATTGTGATTGCTTTGTCTCCGCCGCTGGGTGGATTCTCGCAACAACACCGGAGGTTGAGATTTTTCTATTAATTTATCCTTCTTAATTGTTAATTGGTCTTGTCTTCCTGATTGTAAATTCTTACACTATCTTTCCCCGTAACTATAAATGAGTTTCGGTCTTCCAACTCTTGAGTGTACTTCAAAACGGTAAAACTAAATGTACTTCCATGCCCTAATGTACTTGTAACTTTAACTTCGCCATACATGTACTTAACAATTTGGAAAACTACGTAAAGCCCAATTCCAGTTCCACCGGGTCTTACAATTTTTCTATCGCCTAATTTCCCTTCAGATTTTAAATACATATTTGCTCTAAAGAATTTAGTTCCTAGTTTTGAAATATCTGCTTCTGGAATTCCTTCCCCACTATCAATTACAGAGAATTTTACGTATTTACCTTCGTCTTCAAGTTTCAATTCAATTTGGCCAGTTTGAGTATACTTAACAGCGTTACTTACAAGATTATCCATAACTTGCTGAATCCTAATCCTATCTGCATAGCCATAAATTATCTCAGCTGGGATTGTCTTAACAAGTTTTAATCCTTTCTTTTCCGCATCGTATTTATAGGCTTCGAACGAATCTCCTACTACATCGTTACTATCAACTTTTTCGAAGTTCATATCTAATTTATCATTATCAATTTTTGCTGAAGCTAATATTGTTTCTAAAAGCTGAATTTCTCTTCGAATATTTTCTGTTCCAATTTTTAGGAAACTTTCAAGATCAGCATTTTGGAATTGATTTGCTTTATATTTTAATTCTAAAACTCCCATTGAATTTCGGATTGTTCCCAGTGGAGTACGCAGTTCGTGCCCTAAGACATCCAACATATCTCTCTCGACCCTTAAGGCTTCGCTTAATTTACTATTTTGGCTCTGAATTTCTAGAGTCGCGTCTTTTACCTTTTGTTGTAATGTTTGATTAAATTCTTGAACTTCCTCGTAAAGCTTTGCTCTGATTAAAGCAAGTGATGTGATTTCGCAAAGTGATTCTAGATATTTAATCTGTACGCTATTGTAAGAGGAATCTCCTTCTTTAGCCCCTAAAACCATAATTCCATTTGAATTTTCTTTTATACCAATTGGTAAAATTAACCTTATTTTTTTCGCTTTCATTTCCTCTACAACCATACTTAATTCGTGGAAACTTGCTGAAAATTGACGAGGAACTTCCAACTCGATTTGATCCAGAAATATTGGCATGTAAGTTGAGTTATTCCAGAGTTTGTAAATATTATCGTAATCTAGAGAAACTTTATTTTCCTCAGATTGTGTTTTTAGAATGATTTGATTCTTTTCTTCAAGCTTGACGAAGACGGAGATAAGATTTGGACGAATAGTTTTTTCGACAGTATCGTCTAGTAAACCAGCAATCTCTTCATAATCTAAAAGTGTACTGATTTGTTTGTTAAAACTCACGATAATCTCGTTGGGTTCAAAGCCTGGGTTAATAAGTCTCGATGTGATGTTGGATTGAATAAATTTCTTGAATCCATCGTAGAAAATTACGAAAATGAATGCGAATACTGCTCCACTTATTAAACCTCTTAAGTCCAGTGGATCCCCCCAGATAAGTGTGTTTGTAATTAAGACGATTCTGTAGGTGATGAGGACAATAAGGCTGAGAACTCCATAATATGTTAACCTACCTAAAAAAATTCTAACATCAAATAACCTATATTTAATTATAGAATATGCAATAGCTATATTTATAGGAATAGTCGCAAATATACCAAGAAATGAATACTTTGATGATCCTACTACTGTCGGAATAAGGATATTGGAGAATAAAGCGAAACTTAAAGTTAAAAGCACACCATAATAAATAACTTTTACTGCCTGTTTATTATTACCTGTAGTTAGATTCTTGTGATTACTTATTGTTCTGATCGTTTGAAATGCATATAAAGCTATAAATATTACTGTGACGTAATAAATATAGGTATAATTCATTTTCCTTATTTCTATGTCAGTGCTTTTTACTACTAAGTTAGTAAATACGCTGGATAAACTTAAAATCCAACCCACTAAAGATGTACCCACTGTAACAAAAGTATTGCTTTTAAAAGTAGAGATATTCTCTATTCTATAAAAGTAAGTGAAAAGATATAAACTACTAATAAGTTGTGGTGCAGCAAACCATATTAATTTAGCTGCCATATCTAAAATCTCTTGTGAACTTGTCGTTGTAAATAGGTAAAGACTAAATACCCACAAACAGCTTGCAGTGATTAGGAATCCAAAGAAAAGACTACTTAATTTTTTATGCAAAAAATAATCTCTAAGTGAAAGGGAAATAAAGCCCACAAATAGGGCAATAATCAAGATACTAGATATTTCTAAAAAACCACTTAGTAAAAGCATAACTAAATATTACACTGTTACATACTAAGCTTCAACAGTTTTCATAAGATCTAACAAATCCGTTTTCTTCGTTGACCATAATATTGTTACAACTTCTTCACGATCACGAGATAGATCGAGATTATTATTCTTAGCAATCTTTGCAATAAGAGTGGCAATTCCTTCATTTAAATCCTTAGATTCCAAAGTTTTCTTTATTAACCATTTCTTATTTATATATAGCACATCGCCTACAGCTGATCCGAAATAACCTCCCATGGCTGCTGCAACTTTATTGTCTTTAGCCTGTGGTTTAATTACAGATTGAACAAATATTCCTTCTTGGGTCTCGTCAACTAGTATAGGGAATGTTCTTGTAACTTGTGCAAGTAAAGATGAGTCTGGTTGAATAAAAGCCGAAGTCATAGGGATTTCTTTCTCACCACGATTTATTAATTTATTCACAGTACGAATAAAGTTGACTAGCTCTAACTCTAGAAATGAACCACTTGTGCTCATTCCTGGGAATCTACCATCTCTGGCTTGGAAATCCTCTAACTTAACATACCTTCCTATTTCACCACTTATAGGTCTTTCCTCCAAAAATTCCAAAACTAGCAAATATCTAGGATCTAAAACTGTATTAACTTGAGTTTCTGAATACTCTCCATTTACATATACATTTAGAGCGTTCTGATCAAAAAAACATTTCTCAAAAAATTTTCTCAATTTAGATAATTTCTTTTCATCTTTTGCAATTACCTTTCCATCCTTGAACTCAAGAATATTAACTCCCCACACTTCTCTTAGATTATTAACATCAGCTTCCTCTAAGAATTCAATGCCTTTAAGTGCAAATTTTAATAAGGACTGCGTAGATTTTGATGATGTATTTGAAAGTGTCTCATATGAATCATGTAAAGCATCTAAACTTACTGATTGACTCCTTAAAGTATTTTGTTCATCAAATGTGTACCTTATACCTCCAGCCACCATAATGTCACCCGCGTATTGATCTATCATCATTTCAGTAGATGAGTAATTAGATTGTAGTTTAGAAATATCAATGTCAATAGGCAATGAAATAATATCTCCAGGGAATATTGCTTGGCACAAGACAACACCTTCAATAAATTTTATTCTTGAATGATCGGCTTGCTTTAACTTTGCAACTTCTACGCTTGAGGCATTTGTATAATCATGTTCAACATAATTATTACCCAATAAATATATGTATTTAAGGATCGAAACTATTACCACTAAGATTTCCGGTGATCGTGCTTCATCAAAAACATTGTTCCAACTCGCTTTCATGTCCTGTATTAAGGTAAAAAAATCTCCCCTGTAATATCCCAATAATCTGGCGACTTCTCTCACCAAAGTTCCATCAACATGTAATATATTTGTTGGGATTACATTTGGCATTGATTCAGTGCTTGATGATCCTATGTTTAAAGGAGTTACATTTTCCGCAACAAAAACACCTTTACCTCTACTTAACATAAAATTCTTAGCTAGTTCTTCTCTTTCGGAAAGATTAGGGTTGAATACTGCCTCTTGATTCATTAATTGATCGCTGATGTACCCATTAACATTACTAAATTTCTCGAGTACCGATTGTATTTCTCTGAATCTTTCACTCTTGCCTAAATAACCTATTATTACATCAACTAAAATAATCTTAATGTCTGGATATCCGTTTGCAATCTTATCAATAGCTATTAACACTTTCATCGGATCTTTTAATGCAGCAGCACGAAGCACTTCTTCCCAATTGTTTTTTAGATGATTCTCTAATTCATCATATCTACCATTAATATTGCTCTCACGTAATTTTTGGAGAATAATAACTTGTAACAATTCTGGTACCAAGTCATTAGAGAATCCTGGTTCTGAATCATATGCCACAGATTCCTTTATCTCGGGTGAACTATTAACAGCCTTATCCTCAACTACTGCTCTTAATCCCATTTTTGCAAAATAAGCTAACGCTGCAATTTCCTCAACCGTCATACTATCAGGGTGATTTAATGCCTGAAGTACTAATCTAATTTTACCAAAATCATCACGCGGGACCTCAGTATGTGTTAACCGTGTTTGTAAATTTTGAATCATATTTTTTCGTAAAAATAATATAATAGTTTAGCACTTTTAGTCATATGTGTCAACTATAACTGACAATCTTACTCTCCGTATGCCCCTTATTTATTTGCATTTCAAATCTCCTCAAAAATTCTACTGCAACATGGTACCACAGATAATTAGGTCACTAATTTTGTTACTAATTTTAAAAAAGGATGAGATGGCCTATATTCAATTATCTCAAACCTCCTATTTCTATATAATGGATCACGAATAAAGTTCATAGTTACATTCACACCACCAATCCTAAGAATGACTCGCCTTGTATTTACATCATTGTATTTTCTTAGCGACTGATTCGTGATGACTTTCCATAACCTCCTCGCCAAAGGATCTGAATTAATTGACCTTATTTGCTGATTATAGACTTCATCATCTTCCATATATCCACAATCTGCATAGAAAGATGCTAATAAATTTTTTAACACCTCTTCGAAAGCTTGTACAGGAATAAACGATTTTATATTAAATTTATCGTCAATAAGGATAGAAATAAGTGGTTGCAGGAACGCTTCTTCAACCTGAGAATCAGTAAGATTCAGTAATTTTTGAAAGCTTCTAGAGATCGCTATGCATCTGAACCTCTCATCTAAAATGTAAGCCAGGACTCCTTTCTTGCTAAAATATTCATTTGTATCCTCAGTAGCATGCACCACTTCTTCTTTAGTAGCAGGATAAAACCAATTCCCGTAGAGATATTGACTTTCCTGATTTGTTAATTTTAGAAAATCTGCGATTTTGATAACAGTCTCCTTAGTCGGATTCACCTCTCCATTCTCAATCCTACTCAACCCACCTGGAGATGTACCAATACCTAGCTCTAAATCAAATTGACTTATGCCTGCGCGTTTTCGAAATGCTCTTATTCTATTTCCAAGAATATATTTATTATCCATGATAGGATTATATCTCTATTATATTGATTTGTTAAGGTTTATATAAATGGCTTATAAATTAGAAAAGGCAGAATTTCTTCTGCCTTTAAAAAACCTTATTTGTTTTGCTTAAGCTGCTTTCGGCAGTGCAGTCGGCTCAACTGGTGTCTCAGGCTTAGTCTCTGGGACAATAGGATTTACTTGTCCAGGATTAAATTGAATAATTTTTTTAGATGCGTCTTCAACTGGTTTTGCTTCAGTTACTGGAGCTGCTGGTGTCTCTTCTTTTTTCTTTAGGAATTCTTCTATTTTTTCTAATAGTTGAACTGGTTCTACTTCAATTTTCATTAAGTAACCTTGTGCTCCTAGCTTCATTGCTGTATCGATTGCAACTTCACCTCCTAGGTTAGTAAGCATTACTACAATTGGATCTCCATATTTTTCTTTCTCTGCTCTAATTTTCCTAAGCGTGTCTACTCCATCTAATCGGGGCATAACAATGTCTAATAGGATTAGATCAAATTTTCCACCTTCTGCTTCTATTCTTGCAAGTGCGTCTTGTCCATCAGCTGCAGACGAAACTTCATATGCTAAGTTAGTTTGAAGTAATTGAACGAAAACTTCTCGAGCATCATTTTCGTCCTCAACGATAAGGATTTTATATTTTTTAAGTGGTGCCTTTGGATCTATTTGATAAGAGGATGTAGTGCCAGGCGCCGTAACTTGGCTTGCATTCATCTGACCTTGGTTTTGCAGACTGCTTTGCATGGGCTTGATGTAAAAATTATTACTTAGAATCTAAATAGCTTATATTATGTGTACATTATTGCGATTATTAATCGAAAAGTCAATAGTCCGTTGATTCGATTAGTCCATTCTTGTAAGTACTTCGGGCTGGCCTTTCCTCACAATGACCATATGTTCAAACATTGCGCCTTTACTCCCATCTTTAGTTTTAAGAGTCCAACCATCTTGAGCTAGTTTTAAATCTGCGCTTCCTAATGTAATTTGATTTTCAATGCATAGAACCATTCCTTCTATAAGTTTTTCTCCACCACCTGGGTATCCCCAGGATGGAACTTCTGGAGCCAAATGTAAGCTTTTCCCAATTCCATGGCCACAATATGTTGTTACAAAATCAAAATCACTAATTTCGCAGATTTTTTGCATTACGCTGGATATATCTCCGATTGATTTCCCCACAATTGCATTCTTCAACGAGGTATTTATGCAAAGTTCTGCTGTTTTTATTAAAGCATCTTCATCTTTTGTTAGTTCTCCTAGGCCAATTGTTACACAATGATCCGTATAGAAGCCATTATGAACAACTCCAAAATCAAGCTTAACTATATCACCACTTTTGAAAATTCTTTCTTGTTTAGGAATTGCATGAAGGACTTCGTCGTTTGTACATAAGCAAATATTTCCCGGGAACGATGTTAATGGACCTTTCACTCCATTGAATGCTGGTTTTACTTTATTTTTTTCACAAAGCTCTAAGGCTAAATCATCAATATCTTTTGCGGAAATACCAATTTTTACAGTATCTCGAAGTTCTTTGAGAATTTTTGTAGATATCTCTGTTGCCTCTTTTAAAGTTTTGTAATCTTGTTCTGTTGTAATTATATTCTTATATTGCATAATTCTGCATTGATTTTAACACCAATACAAGTTTAGACCAAGTGAACGTTATGTGTAAAGTAAGGGGCTTCTAGTATTCTGATGAAATCTGCGGTAGTTGCGGTGAGAATATTACCAGTATATATAAGAAAGCAATGGATAATATAATTGAAATTGTTTGGGAAATTAACTTCATTTGGTTGGGATAAAGTAAAAGTAATTGAAGAACATCTGCAATTCCAAAAATTAATAGTATTAGTGCAATATTGCTTCTAATTCTTCTAAAGATTAATGCGAAGGCAACCATGCATATTGCGAATCCGAAGAAGAAGATTGCTGCAAAAGTCCAATGGACAACTCTTATTTGCTGACTAATTCCCAAAGGGAAAAGTCCTAGGAATATTAAGCTTGTTGACGTTGCGAGAAGAAGTATGGATGGAATAACGCCAAATACTTTGAAGTGTTTTCTACAAAGGAAAACTGAACCTAATGTAATGAATATTCCCGAAAAAAATATTAGAATATTATAAATCAATGCTGTTCTCGTATCTGCGCCAAATTCACTAATTACTTCGTAAATTTCTCCTATTCGTAAGAAAGAGAAGACAATTGCGATTATTGATAATGCAATTCCAATTGTATAGAAATTACCTGCTTTAATATTTACAATCTTTTCCATTTATATTCCGATAATAATTGCACCAATTACGGCTAAAATAGAGGCAATAATCTTTTTATTCAAATTTTGTTTTTCCTTAAGTATAAATATTGCCATTATTACTGTAAGTATAATTGAAGTCTGGTTAAGTGGTGAAATTATAGATGCATCGCCTCCATACTGATAGGCAGAAAATATTGCCACCGCTGCAATGGAGTACAGTGCGCCTAATAGGATAATTTTTGGAAGAACATTCCTATTAAGAAAACTTTTTATATTTAATGCATTTTTTGGGAAAACTAGTGCTGTAATTAGAGTTGGAAGTAAAAAAGAGATTGTTAGATAAGAGGGAACATCTCTATTACTACCAATAATATAGGCATCATTAGCGAATGCGATTCCTAGAAAGATAGCTGCTAAAAGTGCATATATTTCTCCTTTACTTGGTTTTTGCAACTTCTTGTTAAAATTTAAAATAATCAGAGCAGCAAAAATAATAACAATTCCTACTAATTCGTTTACAGTTAAATTTTCTCCAAGAATAACTACTGAAGCTATACTTGTCCAGATAACATTTGTAGAAAAATAAAGAGCAACGCTAGAGGCATCTGATAACTTAAATGCAAAAAATAAACAATATCCAAATGCTGCATATAAAAAACCCATTATAATAAAGTTCCCAATATAGGGTTCGTAACCAGATAAGTTGAATCCTCTTAGTAACGCAAATATAAATACAATAATCCCAACTATAAATTGAAAAATTATTGAATATGCAATAGGATCGCTTTTGTCTTCTGATAGTAAAATTTTCTGTAGTAATCTTGAGAAAGATAAACTAACAATACTTATAAATGTTAATAATTGCCAAGACATATAAATAACTAAAAAATTAAAAGTAATAGATTAAAAGAAGAAACATTCTTTAATTTTTAACCTGCCCGACTGCGCTGTCAGGCGAGGTTGTTTTCTTTTAATTGTATCGATTCTTTCCCCACGTAATCTCTTAATGCCTCTGGAACAGTTAACGATCCGTCTTCATTTTGATAATGTTCTATTATCGCAATTAAAAGCCTGTGCGTTGCGCCTGTATCGTTTAATGTATAGGCAAACTTTAAATTACCTTCCTTATCTTTATATTTAATATTAAGTCTTCGCGTTTGGAAATCTGTGGTAATACTATTAGACATAACTTCCATGTAAGATTTTTCGCTGGGTAACCAAACTTCAATATCATATTTTTTTGCAGCTGCATTGTATCCTAAATCTCCTACGCACATGTTTATTACATGATATGGAATTTTAAGCTCCTGTAATAACCATTCATTTAAAGATAATAAATACTCTTGCATTTCCCGAGCCTTATCTAAATCAGCTTCGATTATCATATTCATTTCTAATTTATCGAATTGATGCGTTCTTTTTATTCCTCTCACATCTTTTCCCCAACTTCCCACTTCTGTTCTAAAACATGGAGTTTGAGCCATAATTTTTACAGGTATTTCCTTTTTATCTAATACATTGTCCATAAAGTAAGCAAAATTGCTTGGTTCCGAGGATCCAGGTAAATAAAGACCTTCTCCACCTTCTAAATATTTTGATTCTATTTTATACACTTGATCAACTTCACCTGGGAAATGGCTTGAGCCATACAAAGCCTTCTCTTTGACTAACATTGGGACAATCATTGGAGAGAATCCTTCGTGAATTAATCTTCTCATTAATAGATTAAATACAGCGTAGATTAACAATGCTCCTTCATTCTTAATATAATAAAATCTGCTTCCACTAACTTTTGCCCCAGCCTCAATATCAATAATGTCTAACTTCTTTCCAATTTCCCAATGTGGTTTAACAGCAAATTCTCTTTGCTTCATATACTGTCCACTGTGATTTTCTTTTCCTAATTTATCGGCAGATAAGTATCCATCTTTTGGATCCCATGTTTTGATTTCTATATTATCCTCACTTCCTTTACCTTGAGGAACCTCTTCTAGGTACAAATTTGGCATCCAGTCCAGGATTTCCTGCCATTTTTCTGAAATATTTTCGATTTTCGATTTTCGATTTTCGATTTCTAATTTTAATGATTGAATTTTAGAAAGCGTAGCTTCATCTGGCTTACCTTTAAGAGATCGGTTGATGATGTTCAACTCCGACTTTAAATCATCACTTTCTTTTATCAAGCCTCTTCTCTCTTCGTCTAATTTTAACCATTTATCAATATCTATTTTAGAAGAATCACCTCTTCCACTTGCAAGTTGTTTCTTATACAATTCTGGATTTTTTCTTAGATTGTCAATGTCTATCATTTTATATGAATAAAATTTATTTAATGTTATCTCTTTGAAGGATCATACTTAAAAGCTTCTGTTAATCCATTCGCACTTTTTGCAATCTGTTTCTCAACGTAACTCTTTAGAACTTCAGAATCTACACCTAATTCGCCTGCCATCATATTATAGTTTCTAGCCATTGTTGGCTCTATTCTATAGCTTCTATCATTTAACATTCTCTGTATATCATCTTTATACTGAGCTAATGGTGATTTTCTACCTTCTGGTCTATATGGAATCTCATTTACTATGTTATTATTAATTATAAAACGCCTTAGTGTAACTTTACTAACTTTCACACCTAATTTCTTTATGATCTCGTCATAGAGTACCCCTTCATTTGGTGATCTATTCTTTCTACTATTAAGAAGCTCCCTTACTAAGTCTTGCTTCCCTTCCAGAACTGATTCTCTTCCTATATTTAGAAACTCAACATTTTCAAAGATTTTTTTTTCTGCTTTCATTTCTGCTATAAAATTTCTTACCAGACCTTCATTTAGATCTCTTACTCCTTCAGGATTAAGTGCCTCAAGTATGGCTTTCATATTTCTAGCTTGAGTTCTAGGGTCCCTATATTCAGGTAAATTTATAATTTTGTTTATTAAATCTATATCACTTTCTAACATTTTCCCTGTAAATCTTTCCGGAGGTTTTCTTATATTATTAAATATTCCAACAGAATCAATTTTAATATTTTCCTCATAACCTTTATCAAGCATCCATTTGATCACCCTTCTTAATTTTTCCTCTGTTAGATTTCTGGTTTTATTTGGATCTAAAACATCAATCATTAAGTTGTAGTTTCTTAAATTAAATTGCATTCTATAATCTGGATTATTTAGCATTTGTTCAATATTATCTAGATCCTCATCTGAAAATCCAGCATATTTTTTTCTGGGTTCTATCACTTCAATTAATTTCTTCGACTTAAGTTGTAGTATATATTGCATAATACTTGCACGTGTTATGCGTCTCAATCCATTTGGATCAATCTCGGGGATAATTTTTTCATAAATCAGCCCTTTACTTACAGGGTTCCTAACTTCTGGAATGTTTATTACACTCTGTATGATTTCTCTATCGTGCTCTGTATACTTCTTATAGGGATGTAGTTCTTCTGGTACAACAATTACGCCTAGCCTTATAAGTTTTTTTACTAACTCTGCCAAAGCGATTATAGTAATTCCTTTTTTCCCATCCACATCCAACAACTCCAACATTGATTCATAATCTCTACTAAGCCCACCATATCGGTTTTCTTTATAGAAATCCGAATCTTCCATCATTTCTTGCAATAGCTCTATTTCTTCAGGAGTATACATATTTCTTTCCTCGATTTGAGTAGCAGTCAGAAAATATTTTCGTACTCTACCAATAATATTCTTCTGAACTTCTTCTTTTGGAGTTGTTATATTGTAATTATTAAGTGGATCTTCAATATTCAATTTATCTATAATCCACCCATATACCTCAAAGTTTGTAAAGCTACCTTCAGAAAGCATCTGTTCAAAATAAGCAGTGTCATCCTCAGATAAATTATCAATTGCATCTAATACAAGTTCTTCGGATAGTTCATCCGTCAGCTGGATCATCAATACTTGCTCTGGACTTTTATACGTATCCAAATCATTATTCATATTAAAGAGTAGAATAAATTAAGGTTATTTAACTTAAAACTTTCAACCTCCTCAACCCATTATCTTGAACTTCTTTCATAAATCCTTCAAATGAAAAGTTTACTCCATGCTCATCTTTTTCTAACCATTCTTGTTCGTATAAAGCATGATTCGGATCAATAACTCTGATTTGACCTACTCTAACTCCATTTTCTTCTCCATAATATGGAGTTGAGTGGGTATATTCAATTAGTACTGGCATCCCAGTATCTTCGTTATATTCAACTCTCGTAATTAATTGAACATGATGAGTTCCAACTTTTTTCCATTTAGATCTTATTAAATCTCCTGGCCTTACATCAGATACTTTAATCTCAATCGTATTTTCATGACCTGTAATAGTATCTGCACCTAAATTTTCTACTGGTCTTAAAAGATATCTGATTTTTGCATAAATACTCTTATCTGGGATTTTTAAAGCTCTCCAGACGTGCTTGCGCTTTGTTTCTAAATAAATAGAATCTAAAACTTGCACTACAAAACCAGAACAATCAATTCCAATTCCTCTATCTATTAAAAATTGTTTTACTTCTTTTTCAGACATTTGATCAAAACTTACTCCTTTAATCTTTTCCAAAATTCTAGCCTCCATTACAATTTCTTCTGGCGTTCCTTTTCCTACCATCGCTCTTAAATCCTTACCTTTTTTAGAATTAATATAGTAAGGTGTAACAATCTTTTTACCACCAAGATCCAGATTTATGTAAGAATCTATTGTTTTATAGCCGATTTCAGGAATTTTAAGCTCTCTCATTTATAGAATTTTAATATTTACTATGTAGGACTAATATTAACATTTTGCTCATAAGTTAAAAAGTTTAAAAGTTTAAACGTTGCAATGTTATTCAACTTTTGAACCTTATAACTTTCTAACATTTTAACTCAACTGTCCCGCTACATAACCACTTGCCCAGGCCCAACTTAAGTTGAAGCCTCCAACATCACCGTCAACATCTAATATTTCACCACAGAAATAAAGTCCAGGTACTTTTTTAGATTCTAAAGTTTCAGGATTAATTTCTGTTGTATCAATTCCACCAGCAGTAAACTCTGCTTCGTTCCAACCTCTAGTCGAATCAACTGTTACTGTGAACGAAGTTAATTTATCAGCTAAAATGCTTTTTTCTGTTTCTGTTAAATTTTCTACATTTTTATCTTTATCAAATCCAAGAACTTTTAATAAAGAAGCTGGGACTTTATTAGGGAAAATTCCAAAAAGACTTTTTTCTAAAGTCTGGCCAGGTCTCCTTTGCCATCTTGAAATTAAAAGTTGATGAACTTCTGAAGTTGATTTACCTGGAAAGAAATTTAATTTAATCTCAACGTTCCTCTTATTCTCTCTATTTATATGAATAGAAATTTCTCTACTAATATTTAGAATCGCTGGTCCAGAAAATCCATACTGAGTAAACATTACATCATCAGTTCGAGTTTTAATTTCTTTACCTTCAATAATTGAAGTTACTTCAATTTCCATTTTTACTCCCTGCAGTTCTTGGCTTAAAGGATTTTTAGAAACTAAAGGCAAAGCGGATGGAACTGGAGCAATAATTTTATGACCGAAAGATTCGATAAGAGTGTAACCTGATCCATTAGAACCAAGAGCTGGATAAGTTTTACCACCAGCAGAGATAATTAAGTTTTCAGTTTTCAGTTCAGAGTTTTCAGATACCTTCTGCTCATTTAAAGATTTTGTTCTCACGATGAATTTTGTTTGTTCATGATCTGAAGACTGATTACTGATGATTTTAGTGACTTCTGTATTCAGAAATACTTCAATACCTAATCTCTCCAACTCATCTTCTAAAAGTACAGTTACTGTTTTTGCAGAATCAGTAACTGGGAAGAGTTTTCCAATATTTGTTTTTCGCTCAACATAAAGTTCAATTCCTAAATCTTCAAAGAAGCTTACAATATTTTTATATCCAAATTGACTTAAAATTTGTTTTGGGAAAGTTGGATTAGAAGAATAATAATGGTCATCGATACTTTTATCCAAATTAATATTTGTGATATTGCATCTACCAGCGCCACAAACTAGAATTTTTCTTCCTAAAGCAAAAGTTCTATCTAAAATGGCAACATTTAAATTAGGATTTTTTCGTTTTGCAGAAATTGCAGCCATTTGTCCTGCTGCACCACCACCGATGATAATTAAATCGTACTCAGATTTTTCCATATAGTTTTACGTTATATGTTCTACGTACTACGAATAACGTATGACGTAAAACGATTTAGCTCTCTCCTTTTTTATTTTTATATGTGTGAATTAGTTTGAGAACTTCGTCAAAAACTTTTTCTAATTCATCTTCCTTTAAACCAAGCTGTCTTGCAAGTTGAATAAGCAATGTGATTAAAAGATTTTGAACTCCAGTTTGAACAGCAATAGGCCCTTGAGGATTTGCATTATTATTTTGAATTTCTGCTGCGGCTTCAAATTTCTGATTTGAATTTTCCACTTTGTTGCCTACTTCGTCAAAAGCATTATTTAATGCTGAATAAACTAAGCTTTTAAATTCTACAGGTACTTCCGGACTTTGATTCATATAGTTAATGTTGTTTGAAATGCTATTGTGATTATAGCATTAGACAACACTATTCGCTTCATTTCTTTCTTAAATTTGCATGTATTCCAAGTGAGAAGATAATTCCTAAAATTGATAGTACAAAGGCAATGACAAAAATATAGTGGAACCCATATTTCTCTGCCAAAACTCCTCCTACAGTTGCAGAAAAGGCTGTACCTAAATTTATAAATGTTGAATATAATGTCCATTCAAATCCTTCTCGATTTTTATCAATATGCCTTGTAAATATTGCAACATAACCTGGGAAAACAAGTCCACAACCTAATCCGTAAAATAATTGAATAATATAAATGTCTAATGGTGAGTTGGCAAATAAAAATAATAATGTCGACAATGCAATTAAAATATTTCCTAAAACCATAATTCTAAAATCATCTAATTCTCCTTTTTTTGAATCTACCCATTTTGCTACCGGGAATTGAACAATCGCCTGACTTATTAAGACTATTGAGGCGGCAATCCCAACGACTGTCAAATCACCACCTTGAATTTGATCTGTTATAAACACTGCAATTATCGGATTAATTAAACCCCAACCCATTTGAATAAAGAAGTCGGAATAAATAAGGAAGATAACTACTTTATTCACATTTCCCCTGCCTTTAATTAAGTTAAAGATATTAGAATAAATCATAATACATTTATTAATATTTATAACTCAGTATAGCGAAAGCTTGAAACAATATCGAAGATATAAAGAAACTTTTATAAAACCAAGTTATAATAATTGAAAATTAACATTAAATTAATTCTATGAACCCTATTACAGAAAAACTCTTAGAAAGTATAAATAAAAAATTAAACGAGAAGCCATTATTCTATTTCTCTAGAGACGTGGAAAGAGCACTGGGTTTAGAAAGTATTCTAGAAAATTATTTTACCGGTTCAATTGAATCAAGTTACTTAACAGATAGTTTAAAGAATTCTGTAGGGAAAGAACATATTCTTTCCTTGGAAGATGAAGGAGAAAGCCTACAAAGTGACTCCACATTGGAGTTAGTCAAGAATTTTAAAATTTCTGAGTGGATTAAAGAGAATACTCCAAAGGGGTTTTATTCTCAGTTTTTCCATTTTAATCAACCTGCTGTAAAAGTAGTTGAAGATTTAGGAGGAAAAGTATTTAATAATTCAGCCGAACTAAATAGGAAATTTGAAGGAAAACTTAATCAACTAAAAATATTTGAGGAAAATCATATTCCAATAGCAAATAGCTTCATTGCAAATATATCTGAACTTTCATTTAGAGATTCAAACTTAAAACTCACCGTGCCTGACGGCAGACAGGAAACTCAAAACTCAAAACTTGTTATTCAGACAGATCGTGCACATACAGGAAGTGGGACTTTTTTTGTTACAAATCAAGAAGAATTTGAGCAAATTAAAAAAGATTTGGACGGGAATATGGTTAGAGTTTCAGAGATGATAGACGGCCAATCATATACAATCAATGGATGTGTTACTAAGAAAGGAGTTTTTATAGCAGGTTTGCAATATCAAATTACAGGAATTGCCGAACTTACACCTGGCAAAGGGTCCACAATTGGAAACGATTGGAGCCATGGATTTAAAAGTTTGAATGAAGATTTAAGAAAAAAGATTTATGATGTTACAAAAAAATTAGGCGAAGTAATGCAGAAAGATGGATATAAAGGACTCTATGGAGTTGACTTAGTTGTGAAAGATAAAGATATTTTTGTCATTGAAATTAATGCAAGACAAACGGCAAATATTCCATTGCAAACAAAATTAGAATTACAACAAGATCAAGTCCCTTTGTCTTTAATAAACCTAGCTGAGTGGTTAGAATTAGATATTCCATTTGAGCCTAATAAAGAGATTTTACCTTTAGAAGGTTCTCAAGTTTTCTTAAGATCTAAAAAAGAGGGTTTTGTTATTAAAGAAGAATTAAAATCTGGAATTTACAGACTACAAAGTGATAGTTCTGCAATCAATAAGTCCTCTACAGAGGTTATTTATATAGATGAAGAGCAGGATAAACCTTTAATTTGGCAAAAAGATGGTTATTCTATTGATTATATTGATGAGGGTGGATTCGTTATTCTTTTTCAAAAGAAAAATCAGATTCGAAATAAGTTTGATGAGGTTGCAAGAATGCAATTTACGGGGCAAATTGTTTTCTCCGACACACTTTCTCCTTGGGTTATAGAGGCAATGAAAGCAATTGAAGATAGAGTTAGATAATGTTATTACGAGGATAGCCTGTCCTGCTTGCCTTACCTGTCGGCGCAGACACGGACGGCAGGCAGGTCTAATGATGGCAGTCTCGTGACATTTCTAATGGGATTGCTTCGTCGTTTCACTCCTCGCAATGACAACATTTGATATTTGTCATTTCCTGTTGTACACTAACAAAAGTTATTTGAACTTATGAATAAAAATTTAAGGCTTCTATTTATTATTCCTTTAATAGCCTTTTTCTTATCAATAATTATCGTATTTTTTTCACCGCTCAAAATAATTCCTTGCGAAACTAGCACTACTAACCCAGCAACATCTTGGAATAAAGATAATTGTAAAGGATATTACTTAACAATAAATCAGCAACCCGAGCAAGTAGATATAAACAATTCAGGTTTCCTAATTAATTTAGTAATTTTGACATGTGGATCTTTCTTAGTTAATGGAATCATTTTTCTATTATTATTTATTTTTGTTGTCCTAAAAGAAAATAAAGTCCCTGGCTACAGAGAACAATTTGACGAAACCCAAGAAGAGGAGATTGTAGAACCTAGAGTTACAAAAATGCGAAGACCATTGGCAAAGATTTTCAATGGAGAAAAAGAAAATGTTGATATGGTAGAAATTCCATCAGGTGCATCGAGGATAAATAATGTGAAGAAATCCTTGAGAACAATGTTCAAACGAAAGCCAAAATCTATAGAAGGAGCTTTTGAGGAATAATTTTAAATTTCCTTCTCCATTAAAAGTACATCAAGATAATCATTATCTATTTTAAGTTCCTTCTTTAAAGTTCCATTAATTTCAAATCCAAGTCTTTTATAAATTTCAATGGCTTTAAGTTGAGTAGCCACAACCAGAAGTGATATTTTAGCGATTTCTGAGTTATCTTCCAAAATTTTTAAAGCCTTATTAATAAGATCTTTCCCAATTCCTTTGCCTCTTTTTGCTTTTGTAACATAAAACCAAACTATGGAACCAATATGTTTCTTCCTTTGCTTGCTATCATAAGTTAGGCCGATCATTCCAAAAAGTTTTTCTTCTTCAAAAGCTAATAACATCTCTTGCAAATTATTAGTTAAGAAAGGATTTATGTAACCCATCCACCAATACTCTGAATGTGGAGCATATTCTTCAGAAGAGACTGAAAAAGCAGTAGGATCTTCTTTAAGTCCTTCTAACATTAGATTTTTTACTGAAGTAAAATCTTTAAGCTCTCCTTTTCTGATTTGATACACAGAATATATTTAAATATTGAATTTTACGATGTTGAGATTATTTTCACAACATAAAATTCATATTGTAGAGAAAATAAGACAATTCAAAAAAGAAGTGATACAATTTGGTAATGAATTTTCTAAAATCTTTAATTACTCCACAAAAAGCATTAATATTTGCAATTATTGCATTCGCATTTTTGTTTATTACTAACGGTGAACCTTTCTATCGTTCAGACGCCTGGTGTTATTACACTATTTCGAAGAGCATAATCGATAAAAATAGTTTTGTAAGTGCAGATCGTCCTGAGTATTTTGACTACATGGAGCATGTTAAGGAAACTTATAATGGAAATTATATTTCTGTATGTTCTCCTGGAACATCAATACTACAACTTCCGGGATTAGTTATTGCCAATTTCTTTAAAGGTGATAAGACAATTTATAACGATTATTTTATGGCATATAACGGCCATACAATATACGAAGGAATTGCAAGTTTATTGACTGCGATGTTCTTTGGTCTATTCGCGTTAATATTAATTTATAAAACATTGCGCAACTTAAAGTTTGGTGAAAAGATTTCAATTTTGTCTACAACATTTGTTTTTATTTCAAGTTATGCAGTTTGGTATATATTTCTAAATTCTGCTTTTACACACATTTATGAACTTTTTGCAGTAAGTGCAATTATCTACTTCGTTGTTAAATATCAGAAAAATTTAATTGAGAATTTTGATACAGCGAGAATCCCTTTCCTATTAGGATTATTAACTGGACTTTCAATATTGATAAGACCTACTCTCGCTCCTCTTGGTTTATTAGTTGGATTATATTTCGTTTACAAAAAAAGATGGAAACATTTATTATATTTTCTATTAGGTGGTCTTCCAATTTTGATTATCTGGCTTCTTTATAATTATATTTCCTATGGTGCATTTTTTGCCTCAGGATATAGTGTAGTGCGTTCAGAGAATTTCGATTTAACACAATTTAATGGATTGAATATGCTCTTTTCTCAATATAGAGGTTGGTTAGTTTATTCTCCAATATTTATATTTAGTATTGCTGGGTTGGTGATGATGTTTAAGAAAAATCGATTTTTAGTAATTAGTTCACTTGTTTCGATTTTTTCTGCAATTGTAATTTATGGATTTTGGCCTTCCTGGTGGGGAGGTGGAAGTTTTGGTAATAGATTTATGATTTTTGCTGTACCGTTTGGTGCTATTGGACTTGCATATATATTAGGTTTAGTTACAGCAGAAACTGCAGGAAAACCCGGAAGTATTGCAAAGTTAGTTCCTAGTGAAGCTGAGGAGCGAAAAACATTTATTAAAAATACAGTTTTGACATTTGTATTAATATCATTCTTCTATTCATTAGGGTTAGTTGCACTTTATAGAGTAACAATTACATCAAAACTGGCAAAACCCTATGCTGGAACTATTGATGGTATGTATTCAGCTGATAGATATACACCTTTTGAAATTTATGAGTCTAATATAAACCTAATCAGGAATTCATCAACACTTAGTGATTATGTAAATTTACTTTATAAAAATGTAAATGGTGGTAGTGGGATTCTAGCAATTCTTACTGGTACTTCGAATGGTGTTTTAAGAGTAGATGATAGAGAGCCAAATGTAGAAAAATTGATTATTATTACACCGCAGTATATAAAAAGACCTCTCCCAGAAATAGTAGAGGGTTATTACAAGAGTAATACTGGTAAACTTTATAGCTTTGAAATTACAGATATAAACAATGGGGATACTCTTAGTTTTAGATGCGACACAACATGTGTAAGTTTATCAAATAAATTGATAATTCATGAACCTATCGAAGCAGTGAGTACTTTGTTGACTTCAGAATATACTTCTATAATTACAACCAATGGGAATTTCTACTTTAAATACGTAGATAATTTACAGTTTAGAGGATTTCCAGAGAACATTACAATAGGACAAGAAGCTTTTAAATTATAGGCATTCCAAGTTGAGAAGTTACAAACTTGTAAACGATATGAGACCTGAATGGAATAATGTTGAATACTCTCTGAAATATATTTAATCTACATATACATCAATCTCTTTGTCAAAACTTTTACTACCACTAAATACACTGGCCTTAATTCGATTAGTTCCTTGTGTTAACGTTTGAGTAATTCCACCTTTATTATTTAAGTTCAAACCTAACTCTACATCTGTTTGAGTTGTTGAATTACTTACAGTCCAGTAAATATCGAATTTGTACGCTGCAGAACTTCCCCATTCTTTACCATCAACTAGTGGAATAGCGTTAAATCTATATTCATTTGTAACAGGATTAGTTTGTGTAGAAATAATGTTTAGATCTATAACAAAATCTGCATTTGCAACGGATACATCTTGTTGTTGATTATTAACAAACAAAACAAAACCTGTTCCACCGACTAAGAATGCAGCAAAAGCAAAAGCTGCTAATGGCTTACCTAAAAATCCATATTTTGGTCTTTGCATTTCTTGTATTTGTCTATTTTGAGTTATTACTAAACCAATGAGAATTAAGACAGTAATTATTACCACTGCAAATAATGCTGCAAAAGCTGGATATTGTGTTAAAAGAAGTTGTGTATCTTGCATGTTTAAAAATAACTAATTAATAACCAGTATATACACAATTCAAACTCAAGTCTAGAGATCAATAATTAATTAAAAACTCAAAATCTCTTTTAATTTTTTAATTGTTAATTGATAAGTCCGTGTGCCCCATTTTCTGCAAGGCCATTTTGAGTAACAATTGTGAATACGGATTTAGTTTGAAAATCTTTAATATTAAATGCACCTGTATAACTTAAGGCAGATTTCAAACCCATTATATACTTCTCAACTAGATCTGCAACACTTCCTTGATACTTTGTATAACCAGAATCACCTTCTACAAATCTATTTGCTTTTTCTCTAAAACTTTTATCAGATTCTGCTCTTTTTAATTTAGCAGTGACTGAACTAGACCCATAATATTCTTTATACTTAACACCATTAATTTCTACTAATTTGCTTGGAGCCTCATCTGTACCTGCAAAAATACTGCCCATATATACTGCAGTTCCTCCGGCTGCTATCGCTTTAGCAAAACCACCAGGTGTTTTGACACCTCCATCCGCGATAATGCTTACTCCATGATTACGAGCTACGTCAAAGCATTCCATAATTGCAGTTATTTGTGCTGCTCCCGATCCTGTGGTAATTCTCGTTGTGCACGCAGCTCCAGGGCCAACTCCAACCTTTATTCCATCTACCCCATGGTGAACAAGAAATAATGCAGCTTCCTTAGTTGCTACATTTCCAACTATTAAAGGAGAATCCCCAAATTTTTGTCGGAAATCTTTTATTGCATTCTTTGCAAGTAGATTATGTGCATGCGGTGAATCCATAATAACGACGTCAACACCGGCATCAATGATTGCCTCCGCTCTCTCCATATAATCCCTTGAACTTCCAATTGCTCCAGCAATTTGCCCACCTTTTGACTTGATTGCTTTGATCATTTTAACTTCTTCTTCAATGCTCATAAACTGATCAACAGTAGCCATGCCTCCTGCTTTCGAAAGCTTCACACCTAATTCGATCGAGTTCACACTTTGCATGTTTGCAGACATAATAGGAGCACTTATTTTCAAGCCAGGAACAATTTCTACGCTAACATCAACCTCTTCTCTGGAATTGACTTCAGAGTATTGTGGTCTTAATAAAACATCATCAAAAGTGTAGACTGGAGAAGCTAAAATTGTAGCCATGACTAACAATTTAAAATATAAACGTAATACAAAGGGGTATTACGAGATAGTTTAAGGTTTATATTTAGACATATCAAGGAAATTTCTAAATACTAACCAATAATCAAGTCTCAACTTCTAAATATTTAAAACTACAATTTGTTGATTGGAATTTGAATTTGTTTGGGATTTAGAATTCACTGCTTAGGATTTAAATATTAGATTTGATATAATTCAAATAAATTATCATATCTTTATGGAAGTGAATTTCCCAGAATCTTGGAAAAAGTATTTAAAAGAAGAATTTGAAAAACCTTATTTCATCGAGCTTGTTGGGTTTGTAAAAGAAGAATATAAAAAAGTTAAGATTCACCCACCTGGTCCTACTATTTTTAAAGCATTCCAGGAATGTTCTTTTGAAGATTGTAGGGTAGTAATCTTAGGTCAAGATCCATATCATTCTCCTAAAACAGCCAATGGACTTTCTTTTTCCGTAAATCCTCAAAATAGACTCCCGCCTTCGTTGCAAAATATTTATAAAGAACTCAAAAGTGATTTAGGAGTTGAACCTCCTGTAAATGGCGATCTAACGGTTTGGGCAAAACAAGGAGTTTTACTTTTAAACGCAGTGCTTACTGTGCAAGGAGGGAAACCAGGATCACATGCGAAAAAGGGTTGGGAAACTTTCACAGATGCTGTTATAAAATTAATTTCGGATAAAAAAGAACATATAGTATTTTTCCTTTGGGGCGCATATGCTCAGCAAAAAGGTTCGATTATTGATGAGACTAAACATTTAGTAATAAAATCCGCACATCCATCACCTTTTTCTGCAGATAGAGGTTTTTTTGGAAGTAAGCCTTTTAGCAAGGCAAACTCCTATTTAAAAGAACATGGAAAAAAGAAAATTAATTGGGGAAATAACAGTTAACAATTAAAAAAATAATCAGAAATATGAGATTCCCTTCTAAATTTTAATTGATAGTTAGGCTTTGTACAAAATTCTCGAATTGAGCTACTTGCTGATCACTCACTGTTTTATCTTCCGAAAGTCTACCACTTTCAAAACAAATATTTGATGCAGTACATCCGTAAACTTCTTCTATGGCTGTCAGTGTTGGATCTTCTTTTACATCTTTTATATTTCCATCAGAATCCTGAATTGTTGTTAGAAATTTTCTTTGACCATAACTAAAATTTACCTGTTCTCCTGCTACTAATAGCTTCTTAAAATCCGTTAAAGTTGCAACAGGACTTTTTAATTTTATTCCATAAGGTGTTGAAATATAGGAAGTAGTTCCGGAAACATCGATATCGTAGATTGTGCAACCAGCTCCATTATCCCCAATGCAGGAGAAATCACTCGCGGAAGTATTATTATAACCACTGATTACAACAGAACCTAAAGGTAACGATAGAGTTTTATTATTTAAAGTAAGCTCAATTTTTCCACTCACATCCAAATAATTAATATTCTCAACGGGAAGCCCTGGAGGATTTCCAGTAGTATCTGTATTTAAGGAATCGTTTACTGGAACAGCTTTAAATATAAAGAATGCTATGCCAATAATGACGATAACCACTAGTAGTACTGCTAATACAATCTCCAGCCTTGTTCTTAATAATTTTGTATTCATATTGTTTGAATGATATTGAACTCAGTATAGATTATTTTAAATTGTTAGTAAACTCAATGGCTTTCATTCTCATTATTAATTAACTGACAATTATATTTTAATTTGTCGTCAGCTGGGGTTTTGGGAAACCGAACTGGCTAACTTCCAGGTCCTTGGTTAGCAGCCATTCGTTTCTCCAAAACTTTTTTGGTTACTTTTTTAGTTATAAAAAAGTGAAAAAGATTAAGAAACAAACTTTAGATTGTATAACTCCACTTTTGATCTCTAACACTGCAAAGTTATAGGGGGGGTAATGTCACAGTTCCAGAACCTCACTATGACATGTTATGCTAAAATCAATTCATGAATAAAGAAAACAAAAAAACTTCCGATGAGACTTTAAAAAAAATAAAATCAGCAGAAAAAATTCTAATAGTTCCCGATGGAAAAAGAGTAGACCATGACTGCATATCTTCTGCAGTTGCTCTTAAACTATTTCTAATTAAATTAGGGAAAGCAGAACCAATGATTTGCATTTTTGGAAGCGTTCCGAATTATATGAAAGAGTTTGTTACAGAAAATGAAATTGTAACAAATCATATTGCTGATGTTGATTTTAATAGCTATGACTTAATATTTCTTCTCGATGCTCCTCAATGGGATCGAGTACTGAGTGATGATTACCAAACAGTTTTAGACAAGGTTCCAATGGAGAAATTTATAAATATAGATCACCATGAATATGCGACTATTTATCAAACAAATCCTGAAACTGTGGTTGTGGAGATTGGAGAACCCTCTACAACAAAAGTTCTTTACGACCTTATTATTGAACCTTCTGGGATAGAACTGGATAAAAATATTGCCGAAATGCTATATGTTGGACTTGTTTCCGACAGTCAGTTTTTCAGATTTGGAATAAAAGAAGATACCTTGAGTTTTGGTCAGATATTATTAAACACAGGAATTGATCATTACAAAATCTTAAACATGTTAACTCGAGTTGAGAAAGGTAGTATTGATTATTTAACTAGTGTATTAAATCATATAAGATATTATCCAGAAATAAAATTAATGACGCTGATCATCAGTGAAAAATTAATTAGCGAACTTGATGGTAAACTTGGAGATGACTGGATGGATAAGGAATATTTTCACTATTTCAATGACAACGTTGCTGCGAAGATAACCGGTTTTGACTATTGTGTTACGTTTAAGGTGAGTTCAAAAGGTACAAAAATTAGTTGGCGATCCGCAAATTATAATACTATTGCCCTAAAAGATGTTTTAGAGAAAATGAATTTTTTTGGTGGTGGACACAGAAATGCTGGCGGTGGTGTGATTAGTGATTCAACACCAGAGGAAACAGAAGCAGAATTTGTAGCAGAATTGACAAAAACATTAAGTAATTAAAGTTCTAAGTGCACGCTTCCTCTTGATATCAATTCCTTTAGAATTTTATTAAATTTACGTTCATTCCATCCGAACTCTTTCACTGCTAATATCAGTAATCTAACTTTTTCGATACCTTGATGAGTTGTGATAAGGGAGTAAAGTTTTTCTTCATCAGTCAAAACTATTTCGTCTAATTCACCTTCAATTCCACTCATATTCTACTTAAAACTTCTTCTTTACCTAGAATTTGAAGTGATTCGAACAATGGTGGTGAAAATGGTCCTCCTACAACTGCTACTCTTAAAACCATAAAAATATCACCTGCTTTAGAATTTGTTTCCTCGGCAATTTTTCTCATTCCAGCTTCCCATTCTTCATGAGTCCATTTTGAAGTGTCGGAATCCATAGAAGACATTAATTCCGATATTTTAGATTTTATTATTTGTAATTGTTCTTGAACACTCTTCAATTGTTTAATACTCCAGTCAATATTGTCAGGTTTATTGTAAAAGAATTCAATTTGCTGTAATGCTTCCCAGAAACTAATTGCCCTTTCCTGTACTAAAGCTAATTGTGATTTCAGAATAGACTTATCAGCTATTACTTTTTTTGAAAGATTAATCAGTTTCTTAACTTTATCAGCATCTATATTTTCGCTTATAAGAACTTCATTTATTTCCTCAGTTGAAGTAGTGGTTAAGTATTTCTCAATCCAATTTATAAATTCTTCTGTGTATTGATCTAAAGTTAAGGATCTTGAGTAATGACCGTTGAACCAATCCATTTTCTTTGCATCCCAATTTGGATTTGATTTCTGAGTTCCAGCTAAATCAAATATTTGAATAAACTCTTCCAATGTAAATAATTCTCTATTATCTTTTGGAGCCCATCCTAATAACATTATATAGTTTAAGATTGCAGATTTTAAGTAACCACGAATAACTAACCCATTTATTCTGAAACTATTATTTCTTTTACTAAATTTTTTCCCTGGAGTTGCAGGATCTAAAATAACTGGGAAATGCCCTATTAAAGGTCTATCTTCAGGTTTAATTCCCAAACCATCAAATATTAGTATATGGACAGGTGTAGAAGATAACCATTCAGTTCCTCTGAATATATAAGTAATCTTCATTATAATATCATCGTACATTGCAGCAAGGTGGTAAGTTGGAATTCCATTTGACTTAACAATAATATAATCATCCACTTCGTTCGAATTCCAAACAATGTGGTTATGAGTAATAATATCGTCAAATTCTATTTTTGTATCTTTTGGAACTTTAATTCTTACTGTAAATGGTTTGTTTTCAGCAAGATTTTTATCAATTTCTTCTTGAGTTAAATTTCTGCATAAACCATCGTATCTAGTTTGTTGTTTAGACATTGTTTGTATTTGTCTAAGTTCGTCTAGTCGTTCTTTTGTACAAAAACATCTATATGCAGATCCATTTGAAATTAGTTTTTCGTAAGCTTCCTTATAGATATCTGTTCTTTCTGTTTGAGTATATGGAGCGTATGGCCCTCCGACATCTGGTCCTTCATCCCAATTTAATCCAAATTCTTTTATCCACTTCATATTAAATTCTAGAGTACCGGGGACAAATCTTTCTTGATCTGTATCTTCATTTCTCCATATGAATTGACCGTTATTCTTTTTTGCTAAAGCGTAACAATATAAGGCTGTCCTTAGTAAACCTAAATGACCATAACCTGTTGGACTTGGAGCAATTCGTGTTCGAATGGTCATTTATATCAATTAAAAATTAAAAGATGAGAAATTAAAAGATTCGGTACAGAATATCCTTCAATTTGATATGGGTGAATTATACATTAGATAGTGTGAGGCGCCAAATCTGAAGAGTATTTGAATAATAGCACCAAGGTTGGGATTCCTCTTTTAACCTGTCGGTCGGTTTATCTGCCGAAGGCAGGATCTTAATTTTTAATTGATTTACTGGCTACTCGCAATACTTAAGCAAGTGCTCCGCTTCCCATTCACATAACTAGTACAAGCACCTTTCATACTTTCAGCTGTTCCTACATATGTAGATTTGTAGTAATTATTAGCATCACTAAAACAGTCTTCTATATTTTTTTGAATGTTTAAAGAGTCGCATAGTTTATAGGCAAAACTTAAATCCCACGTATTATCTATCAAGGCATAAATAGCTCCGTCCATACATGGCCTTACGTTTTCCTTTGCGGTATCTTCACATGCAGTTACAACATAGGACACATTGCCTGTTCGAACGTAATTACTTAAGTCTCTACCCATTGAAACAAAACATTGCGGCATATAGTCACCAGTTTTTTTACATTCATCGACTACTTGCTGATTATTTAATCCATATTCTGACATAACACTAGTTTGCATTAGGTAACAATCTGCTTTGTATTTATTATCTAAACGAGAACATGGATAGAGTGGATCGTCTGCTTTTAAATCTCTTTTCTTTTTATCAAAAGCAGTTACATTTTCCATAATTACTCCCCCATAGCAAGATGATCGATCATAATTTGTAGGTAGAAGATCACAAGATTTTAAGGATGCATCCAGGTCGTAATCTAATGTATACATAAGTGCATGTCCAACTCCATGTAGGCACTGAAAAATAACCGCATTGCTTGGGTTTTTAAATTTATCTTTATCGCAAATTCCTGGAATTTTTTCTTTCATATCATCATAGGTCAAATGCTTATAGTCTGAACTTAACTCAGTATCACTATAGAAAAGTCTTTCCATTACTCCATGATAACAACCCGAGTGACATGTTTGATCGCAGGCTTCGAATGCGTCCCCAATATTACCTTTCAATTTGTATGTCAATCTTCCAATAGCGTGAACAATTGGATGGCAATCATTTTCGATAGTTGTGCTTGTGGACCTTGCTGCTTCCAAATCTGCTAGAACTTGTTTTGTTGTTTCACCTGTCCCTTGGAAATAACTCACCATAAAATCATCCAAACATTTTTGCTGCTCATCTTCTGATTTGGAAAAACATTCTTCTACTTTAGTCATATCCATAGTGCCAGAAGTTTTGATATTTTGTGGTATTATCTGATTACTAGTAGGTGAAAGACTATTTGCTGATAATATTGTGACAATAGCAAAACCTATTGCTAGAATGGCAAAGGCCATTAGAGAAATAAATGTTAGTTGTTTTTTATTAACTTTTATAACCATAAATTTATGCGTGAAAATTCCTTAAGATTATACACAAAAATATTCATTATTATTCTAGCACTTCTAGTATTTTCACCTTTTTATAAAATTTCTGCTCATAACGCAACTAGCTCACCTTGGCTATATATAAACTCACAAGCAATTACTGAAGATGATGAGAATCCAACACCAAACCCATCTAAACTAAAATGGGGAGAGCATTATTTAACTCAACAATTTAATCCAGGTGATACTTTAGAAGTGCAAGTCGATAAAAATGTGATTGTAAGAGATTTAGAAGTAAAGGAATCTAGTATTATTGAACATTTTGATCTAACACTTCCAGATAACTCTGTTAAGACTTTTAAAGATAATTTTTCAGAGAGCTTGAGTTCAACCGGGAATTACTTTTTAGATGTTAAAGTGAGTAAGAATACTGGTGAAGAGTTAATCCTAGAGAGTGTAATGTTTATAGTCGGGAATAAAATAGAGCAGTCTAAGTTTAAAGTAAACGGAACTGAAATTGATATTACCTCTGCGGCACCCACCTTTTTATTGAACAATGACTTTAATTTAGTCTTTGAAGTTATAAATCCAGAGAATAATAAATATAATTATCAATGGGATTTAGGTACTAGTCAAATTAAAGAAGGCGATAGAGTAGAATATAATTTTGAAACTGCAAAAATACCTATATATGTTGTACTGAGAACAACTGATAAATCGACTGATATTTTTATCGATTCCTTTGTAAGAATAGATTCTGACAGTGAGAATGTTTTTAAAATTCCAGCACCACCAGTTAAGGTTCCTGATGACCCTGCCCGAAGCTCTAATGTTTTCACTCCCCTAGTTCTAATTTTGGGAGGAATAGCAGGTTTAGGAATCATTTTATTAATTTGGTTTTTAATTATCAAGAAAAGGGATTAACTCTGATATAATCAGCAGATTAAGAACATTACTATGCTAAAGCTAGAAAAACTATTTATAAAATTAACTGAAGAAAATAAAGAAATTGTTTCTGGAGTAAGCTTGGAATTTAAACCAGGAGAGGTTCATTTACTAAATGGAAAGAACGGTTCGGGGAAAAGTACATTGGTAAATTCATTAATGGGTAATCCAATTTATACAATCACCTCCGGATCTATTTCTATTGAAAATGAAGAATATTCCGACTTCACAATCTCCAAAATAGATGGGGAGTCTGTTCAAAGAAACTTAAAACTTACCGTGCCTGACGGACGGCAGGAAACTTATGACTTAAAACTTTCTTTGATGGAACCAAATGAAAGATCTTTGGCTGGAGTATTCTTAGCTAACCAATACCCAATGGAAATCCCTGGGGTAAGTTTGAGTAGTTATTTAAGGCTTATATATAATTCACGAAGGCCTAAAGAAGAACAGTTAAATGTATATAAATTTAAACAATTTTTAAAAGAGAGGGCAGAGATAATAAAATACCCAGAAGCATTACTATTGAGAAATCTTAATGAAGGGTTTTCTGGAGGAGAAAAGAAAAAAACAGAAATTTTACAAATGCTGATTTTAGAACCACGCTATGTAATGTTGGATGAAATAGACTCTGGACTAGATAAACATTCAGTTAAAGAAGTTTTTGAAGGTTTAGTTAACTTCAAGAAAGAATTTTCAAATACTTGTTTTATTATAATTACTCACTATGACAAGGTTCAAGAGTATTTAACTCCAGATTTTGTTCATGAAATGGAGAAGGGGAAGCTAATTATAAATTAAGAATTATTTGTCATTGCGAGGATCCGCTCGAGCGGAGACGAAGCAATCTCATTAAGATACCAGGTCACGGGATTGCTTCGTCATTTCATTCCTCGCAATGACAACAATTTTCTGGACTTGAACTCAAATCCTGTATATACTATTATTTAGCACTTTTAATTACACTTATAATATTCTTATGGCAAGAACAAAAACAACCTCCTTTAGTAGCCTTGAGGAATCTCCTTTATTAAGCAGGAAGCCAGGGCAGAGTACAATTAATGTAAATAAATTTGATCAAGCAAGATTTACAGAGATTGTAGATGATGGTCCTAGCACTAGTCCAGTTAAAATAATTATTTATATAGTTATAGTTATAGTTGTTGGTGTAGGGGCAGCTTTACTACTTAGAAGCCTTATTACAAACAATCAGCCAACTACAAATACTGGTACACCACCTGCAGCTAATTCTAGTAAAGTTACTATAGGTACAGTTACTAAAGCTGATAGTACCGCAACAAGCTTAGCAGCAAATGAAGATTATACAGATTCTGGAATCACTAAAGCGGGGGATCCAGCAACTACCGGAGTAAATACAACAGTTGATACATTAGATTTTAGTAAATATACTACTTTTGCTAGACTAGAGTTTGGATTAACAGGAAATAATGGGAAGCTTCCAACAACCAATTTAACTTACTCCGCAGCTGAAAAATCTTTAACAGTAAACATTCCTGAGCTTAAAAGTGTAAGTACAGATTTACAAAAACAAATCGATATAAACAATATTATTAAAAATATCACATTTGATTCGGCAACAAAGAACTTTAAAATCACTTTTGTTGAAGATACAAAATACAGAGTAGTTCCAAATACTACAAATTTAACAATTGATTTCAAAACAGTGAAAGAATTGGCTAAACCAGTAACTGCTACTACACCACCACCAGTTACACCAACTCCAACACCAGCCATTGTGCCCCCTACAACTACTGATCCTGCAAGACCTGCTTCACCACACTTTACTAATGATTTTTCGCAAGATAAACAATATGTAGTGAGTAGCCTCACAGGAGATACAATTTCTCACAATATTTACTACTTTGATGATTTGAATACATCTTTTGAGTTTAGTTGGGGACAAAAGAATTCCGTAGGTGATAATTATGTACCTAATGCAACTGCATATTACGATACTTCTGCACCAAGTGGAAAAACCTACTTGATAGTAGAAATTTCTAATTTATCTGGAGAGATTATGTCAGCTAACGGAGTTACTGGATTAAGCGCTGGGGATATTCAAAATAAAACTGGAGCTAATACGACGGGAGCTAATCTTGTTCGAATAGATCTACTTTCATTTACAGGTGGAGTAGCAAAGTATAGATTCGAACTGAAGGATAAAGCTGACTTTAAACTTTGGACTCAAAAAACAGTAGATAATTTAACTCAGGTTATAAGCATAAATATAGAAGATTAAATTAAATAGAGCTCCTCTCAGCATTTTTTTAAAACAAGAAGTGGAGAGGGGTATTTTTATTTAAAATTTATGTCAATTTTCAATAAAAGCGAATGGGGTAAACTTCACATAGCAAAGTTCAGTAACTGGACTTTAACTTTACAAGGCGATCAGCATTTATTAGGATGGATGATGATATTCCCACCACGCAAGATAACAGGACCATTCACCTTACTAACAGATCAAGAACTTGTAGAATTAAAGAGGATTTGTATCATTGTAGAGAATTTACAGAAAGAACTCTTTAATGCAGAATGGTTCAATTATTTACAAGCCGGTAACCATGATGGTACCTTACATATAAACGTACAGCCAAGATATTCTTCACAAAGAGAACTCGAAGGTTTTGTTTTCAAGGATGAGAATTGGGGACATCTAGCAAAACTATTACCAGATAATGAACTTGCGCCAAAAGATATAGTTTTAAAAATAGTTACAAAAGTACGAGAAGTTATAGCAAAAAATAAATACCCTGAATTTACAGTAGAGATATCGGAGAATTAATTTTCAAATATCTTTTGATGTAAATCTTTTGCTTCTGTATCGCTTAATCCAAAGTAATAAATTCTTACTGTATATTTAGTCTCCATAGAATCTTTACTAAACTTATCCACAATTTCTGTTTTCCATAACTTATCCACATTCGATTTTAATTTATCATTTACAAAGATTTCTATATTTTGATTATTTTCTAAGTTAATATTAACGTCTAATGCTACTAATTTCGATTCAACCTCAATTCCTCCATTTGCATTTACTCTACTCATTATTTCATCAACTGCGGTTAGATTAACTTCTGCCACTATGCACTCTAATGAATTTATTTTGTTAGATACGTAAATAACACCAAGTTTCATGTCTTTATATTGGATATCCAAACATGTTGCTGGATGGGCTGTTTCAGGATAATTCTGAGATTTTATATAATAAATTTCTGTTAAGCCTAAAGTTCTTAAAACGTAGTCTACGTTGAGTTTTAGGCTTTCCAAATCCTTGTTATCAGATAACATTCCTAGAGAATAATGCTCCTCGTATTTAGATAATCCCACCCCACCTGCCGGGTTTAAGATTTCTGAATTTAATGAATGGCTGGCTGGTCCTTCATTTTTTAATTTTCCAAATACCTTCCCAATTTCAAAAATATTTATATTTGGAATGTTATTTTTCTTATAATTTTCGAGCTGGCTAAAAAGACTAACTGAGATGCTTTGTCTTAAGGTTGGAACTTCTTCGTTTATAGAATTCGTAACATTGACAGCTTCGGTATCTGAATAATTTGCAAGCCTATTTTTTTCTGTATCAACCAATACCCAGCTTCTTACTTCGTCAAATCCTCTGGAAGCAAGCATATTTTGTACTTGACCATTGAGCTTCACTCTACTTGGCGTAATATCTTTTGTAGATTCAACTAATAGTTTATCCATTGGTATTAAGTCGTAGCCTTTGAGTCTGACTATTTCCTCGATAAGATCCTCAGGGAAGCTGACATCAAGGCGATTTAGAGCGTTTTGAACTACTAAAAAGCCATTTTCTTCAGAAATAACTTTAAAACCTAAGCGTGCAAGATATATTTTGCATTCTTCTGATGTAATGTCTAATCCCGCAATTTGTGATACTTTTGCAAGTTCTAATTTGATATCTAACTTTGGAGTTGGATGTAAATAGTTATCGTAAACCTCGCTTACAACTTTGCCAGATGTATATTTAAGGATTAAATTTACTAAAATATTAAAAGCTTCTGGAATACTTTCGGGATCCATGAATTTTTCTAATCTTTGTGAGGCTTCTGTCATAACTCGCATTCCTCTAGAGTTTCTTCTAATTAATCCACCATCGTAAACAGCCATTTCTACAAGAATATTGTTCGTTTTAGGGTTGATAGCGCTATTTTTACCGCCCACTACTCCAGCTATGGCCATTGGTTCTACTTCATTTGTAACTAGTAAAGTATCTTTAGTTAACTCAACATCATTACCATCAAGGGAGGTCATTTTTTTAAATATTGGATTAATTTCCCAGAAAAGCTTTCCACCTTCTATCAAATCCCAATCAAATGCATGTGATGGGTGTCCTGTTTCGAGCATTACATAGTTTGTAAGGTCTACAAGACTGTTAACGGGATTAATATCGTAAAATGCAAGATATTGCTTTAGCCAATCCGGAGATTCGTTAATTTGTACATCAGAGATCCTTACGCCCATTAACCTTTTTACTGAATCTGTAGCTCTTACTTCTATATTAACTTTTTCTGAAGAATTACTAGAAAATTCTGTTATGAATTCTTCTGGAAGTCTAACTTCAATATTGTAGTATGCCGAAAGTTCTCTCACCAAACCCATTACTCCGAAGCAATCTGCTCTATTCTGTCGAACTTCTAGATCCAGCAAATAGTCTTTTTTACCTAGATACTCTACTTCAAAAAATTTATCCAGCATATATCCTATTATCGTAAAGGCTTTTGCAGTTTCTTTTGGATCAGATTTTAGGTCTGGTAAGTACTTTTTTAGCTGAGAGTAAAGAACTTTCATATTATTTAGTTATAAAACGGAATTTAAAATTTCTCTAGAATTGATTTTAACCGACATTGTGTTTTCTAGCCACTCTAAATGAGTTCTTAATAATTTTATTTCTTCTTCTGGATCCAATTTGAGCTTTATGCCCATCTTGAAATCATTTTCTAAAATATACCTTTGTGCCTTGTATATTCTGGAAGATACTTTATCTGAATTAGAATAGTAGCTATTTTCCTTTACTGTACTGTCAGAAACATAGCCTACTTCTCCTGGCATACTGTATACATTCTCCGAATTCAACTGTTCGTCAGTAGCTAAACTTTTATCTAGTTCTGGCAAAACTCCTGAATGATTTAATAACTTTATTAAGAATATTGCGCAAGCTAAGACTTTTTTTTCTCTACTTTCTAATAAAGTATTATATAAGATTTTATATAGTTCCACATCTTTATTTTCCTCATAACAAAAGTCATCTACTACTTCGCAAATTAATTGCAAAAGAGCTATGGACTTAAGATCTTTTTTCCATGGAGAAAAATCGTTTATTACGGAAATTTCGATGAGAGTTGCGAGTGTTGAGCCAGTAATTGCTTTTATATTGACGAGATTTCCGATTTCTAACCCATGGGCCTTTCTACTTCCTGCTTTTTTAACACTTTTAGCAAAGCTTGCTAATTTGCTTCCATCTTCTAGAATTATGTATGCAACTTTATCCTGTGAACCGGAATTAAATACTCTGTAAATTATACCTTTGTAGGATTGCGTTAACCTCATAAATAATTTTAGCACTGGTATGATTACAGAGGGCTGCTACTCCAAAAGATAATCCAACCCATGTAGATAAGACTGCCAAGAGTTAATTAACGGTGGGCTAAAGCCAATAGAAATTTAAGTCTCGCAAGCTCTTCTAGATTTCTAATAGTAACGTCAGAATATTAGCTTACAAATTTCTGATAGTTCTTTGTTGCTCGAAGTGAATCGTATTGTCTCTTAGTATCTAATAGCACTCCAACTAAAATCAAAACACTCGTTCCTCCAATTCCTGAAAGTAATGCTAAGCTTTGTTGAGTTGATGAAAGGACAAGGTATCTTCCAATTACTGGAATAATTGCAATAATTGCTAGCAAGAATGATCCGATAAAGCCTACTCTAATTAATACTGTTGTTAAATAATTCTCAGTTGATTTCCCTGGCCTTACTCCTGGAATGAAAGCTCCAGATTTTTGCAAGTTTTCCGAAGTTTCTTTTGGATTTAAAACTATAAATGCATAGAATAAACCAAATATAACTATTAAAGAGAAATAAACTACATCATATAGTATAGTTTTGTCTGTTATAACCTGCGACTGATTGGCGAATAAGAAACTATCTTTAAGAGATGCAATGAAATCGGTTGTTCCAACACTCTTCTCAATTAGAGGGATTATTAATTGTGGTAATGATAATAATGCATAAGCAAAGATCACTGGCATAACTCCTGTAACTGTAAATTTAATTGGAAGATTCGATCCTCTGCCAATATCCGCTCCTCTAACTCTTCGTGCGTATTGAATTGGAAGCCTTCGTTGGGATTCATTTATAAATACAATTGCACAAACAACGAAAATAAAGCCTATGATTGTTCCTATTATGGCCAGAGTTGATGGATTAGTTAAAGCAATGGAATTACCTTTTACAAGTTGGTTAAGAATATTCCCAACATCTAGTCTATCGAAATCTATTTTGATTAATGCTGGTAAACTGGATAAAATTCCAATCGAAATAACTACTGAAGATCCATTACCCATTCCCTTTTCTGTAACTATTTCGGAAAGCCACATTAGGAAAACTGTTCCCGCCGCTAAAATTAATGCCATAAAGAAAACTTTACTTAATGTTGGCCATGTTTCACCATTAATTCGAGCAATAAGATACAATGGTGTTTCTTTCCCTTGGTTAAAATCTGTTTGGGAAATCAATCCAACATATGCAAGAGAGTAAATAAATGCTAATGGAAAAGTTATAAATCTTGTAATCTGGTTTATTGCTTGTTGGCCTCTTTCTCCTTCTTGTTGAAGGTTTTTTAATCTTTGAATTGCGTACGGAAGAATTTGCATAATAATGGATGCATTAATGTAAGCTGCTAATCCTAAACCCACAATACTTGGGGTTTCTAATCTTCCTCCTGTAAATACTGTGAATAAATAGTTTACTTCGCTGATGCTCTTATTCTCAAAAAGTGATTTATAAGCAGTCATGTCTACTCCTGGAAGAGGAATTTGTGCTAAACCTCTGTAGATTACAACAATAAGAAGTGTTATTCCTATTCTTTGTAATATTTCTTTATTTGTAGCTACTTTCTTAATTGACTTGAATAGATTGAAATTTTTCAGGCTTGTTTTAACTTTAGAGAGACTTCTTTTAGGAAGTGATTTAATATTTGAAAGTTTTGGCATATTTTAGACTAAATTAGCTAAGTTGAAATCTGTTAAACAGACTGCATTAATTATACAACAAAAAAGCTAATTCTTAGTTGATAATTGGAGATTAATTGGGAATTGAAGTTTAAAGGTAGAAAGTTACATGGTTTAAAAGTTGAATGAAAACATTCCAACCTTACAACATTTTAACCTTCCCACTAATTAAAATTCTTAATTTGCTTCTTTTGTTACTGGAGCAACGTTTATAATCTTATCTTCACTTTCTCTATATATTAGAGCTTTTGTTGAGAAAATAATCACAGTATCTCCTTCTTGTGCATCTGCATAGAAAGTAGCATTTTGAGATTTAACTTCCTCAAGATTAGCAATAGTCGCTATTGTTGGACTTTCGTTTGGAACAAGAATAATTTTCTTGATTTTATCTGTTAATGCATTATATTTTGCTGTGTCTTGCGCTGTCTGATCAGTACCTGAAGTTGATGCAAGTGGTTCCATTCTAGGTTTTATTACAAAAAGATACACACCACCACCTACAATAACTACTATTAAAATTAGTATTATAAATTTATATAGTAAATCGTTTTTTTTCTCTATTCTCTTCTGTTTAAAGGGATCTTGAAGCGTATTCATAATATTAAATGTTAAAATAATTAATCTGCTAACCAAGTATAGCAGTAGTACTTTCCTATCTCAACAGGTGTTGTGAGGTTAATTTTAAATGAACTAGAACTAATTTCAGATACGTTTATCTTTTCTACAGAACTAAGATCTGAACAATCTGAAGTCTTAGTAGGTGCTGTATCAGACTGACCTATGATTCCTACACTTACGAAAGGTTGATATGGATATTGTATAGGAAAACTAATTGTTTTGGACAAAAGAGGGTAAGTTCCATCGGATTGCATATAACCCCATCCACTTATTTGGAACTGGTTTGGTTGGTCCACTTGATTATCTTTATCAAAACGTATTCTAGATATAACCAAACCATTTAAACTTCTCCATTCTTGTGATACAGAATCTCGGAATTCCAAGGTTTTAGAAATATCATTTATTCTAAAACCAATTTCATCAGTTGTAGATCCAAAAAGGATTTTCCCTTCAGATGAAACTTTTATGTAATTTAATCCATTTTTACTTTCAATATCTTTATTGACTTGTAAATTAGCTCCATTTTCATCTACTTGATCAACACCGATACCAACTTTTGTATCAGCTAAACTAAATACATTATCGCCTTTTTGTTCCCATAAAAGTGATTGTGTAATTTGATTACTATCCGCCAGATTTGTCCACTCTCCTTCCTTATTTTTAAATTGAACTTTTCCTGCTTCGTTTAATTTAAATCCTGCCTCTCCATTTTCACCAAGATTTATTTGTACTTTATTATTTATTCCATCGTTGTTTCTAGTTATCATTACGCTTATGAAAGATATTCCCTCACCAGTATGTGGCTCTTGGGCTATTCCTATATTGGTTTCTCCATCTTCAGCTTTTTTACCAACTCCTTCAATATCACTTGCAGTTATTTTATCTCCAATTGAAATATCGCCTTTAACTTTTACGGGAACTTGCCCCACCATACTCATTAATTTCCAATTAGGATCGTTATTGTTTACATCTTCAACGCTTGTAATATTTCCTACAAAACCAGGCGAAGTACTTATTACTCCAACGATTGCTTTATCTCCTTCTTTTGCTTTTAGAATACTTTTAGATTCTGTTTCATCTAACTTAACAATATCTCCCGCTTCAATTGAAGTATCGTTTGTATGCATATACTCTGCGTAATCAGCACCTACGCTAAACCATCCTCCTTGTTGACTTGTATATGCTCTACCCGTAGCATCGAATCTAAATAATTTTCCATCTGGTTGACTTGCCGTTGCTGGACCTGTACCTGTTTGGTTCGCAATATAAAATATATCCTCAGCTTTTGTTTGACCTAAGTCCAAAATATCTATGTCTGTCCTTGTTGAGGAATATGGTGCAACCTGACCTCCATATGTATAAAATTTACCATTGTATATACCATAAGCTGGCCCTTGACGACCAGTTCCTCCTGCTGGTAAAGCTTGAATCCAACTAGCTGTTTGTATATTGTAATAATATGATGCATTTAATAAAACTCCCGCTCCTGCATATCCTCCCCATAAATAAACCTTATCCTGATATGCAAACAAAGTGGGTCCTGCAACAACACCTGTTGAAGGACCAGCACTCCAAGTAGCAGCCTGGATATCATATATTTCGAAAAGTGCTGAAAACCCTGAGCCTGGGATTGTCCCTCCAAGAACGTACATTTTACCATTCAATATGGTAGACCCCATTCCATATCTTGCAGTGCCTCCAGTTGTTCCAGTTGTCCATGTATTTGCTCCGAAATCAAATATACTCATTGTATTAGTTACTGTAGGACAGGCTCCAGCACTATTACATCCTCCCCATAAGTACCACTTACCATTATAAACAACTGATGAAGATCCAGATCGAGCAGTTCCTCCAGTTGTTCCTGCTGACCATGTATTAGTTGCTATATTGTAAATTTCCATTGTATTTAAAATACTTGCGCATGCTGCTACATCACATCCTCCCCAAATATAAATTTGGGCATTATACAATGCAGACATATGTTCATAGTGTGTTACGCTGCTACTAGCTCCTGTAGACCAAGTATTACTTGCAATATTATAAATATACATAGTCTTGTCTCCTCCAGTTGCATCTCCTCCATAAACATAGAATTTACCTTGATATATCTCACCAGTTGGTGCATTTAAAGTAGACGTTTGTGTTGCTCCCACAGTCCATGCTCTTGTTGTGTATTGAGTATTCTCATTTGTTAAATAAACTAATCCTAAAGGTTTTCCTGTTATAGTCAAGACATTACTAGTATCCAATTTTAAACGCTCCTCTGAACCAACATTAATGCTTAGTACAGTATCTCTGATGCCTAGATCATAAATATCAGTTGTGCTTAAGATATTACTTCCAGCACTATCCAATCCATCTACTTCAAATATTTTTCCATTATATAAAGCTGCTACCTGAGCGTATCTAGCAGTACCTCCTGCTGTCCCTGTACTCCATGTGCCTAATGCCAAACTATATATATCTACAGTATTAACTCCTGATGAGGTAAAACCATGTACACTCAACATATTTCCATTACTTATAAACAAGGAACCATTTCTTCTTGCTGTACCTCCTGCCGTGCCAGTGCTCCATGTGGCTGTTGGAATATCGTAAATGTCTAAAGTATTTGTTACTGCAGCAATAAAACCCCCGTAGTTATACATTTTTCCATTGTATATCACCGACGTTTGAGACCTTCTAGCAGTTCCTCCTGTAGTTCCAGTAGTCCAACTATTTGCTCCTATATCGTAAATATCTACAGAGTTTAAGTTAGTTGAGTTATTAGCAGAACCACCCCATATATAAATCTTTCCATTGTAAATAACAGAACTCGCTTGACACCTTGCAGTACCTCCAGATGCGCCCGTACTCCAACTATTATTTGCAACATCGTAAATATCTACTACTGTGGTTGTAGATGTTAAGGCTGAGTTTGTGCAGCCAGTAACATAGTACATTTTCCCGTTATAAGTTTGACCTGTATGTGCCAGTCTAGCTGTACCTCCTGCTGTTGCAGTAGCCCAAGTGTTTGTTAATAAATCATAAACATTCATTGTATTAACAATGGTTGATAATGCCGTATTTGTCGCACCACCCCAAATGTATAATTTAGAATTGTAAACTAAACCGATAGAGTACGCTCTTCCGGTCCCTCCTCCAGCACCTATGCTCCAACTTGCAGCAACATTTGAAGAGAGATTTTTATTAATATTCAATCCTCTAAGTATATTTATATTATTATAGCCATAGGCATCTATTTGACTACCTGTGATTGAATTTATACTGAGACCTTGAGAGCTAGTGATATTGCCATTGCCATAATAAGTTCCATTGCTATCAATCCCTACTCTTAAAGCATTGTTAATAAAGATTTTATCAAATTGCTGAGCAATAGTTGCACCATCACCTCCTATCTTACTGGCGATTTGCTCTACAACGGTCTGGCCTGTAGTCCAGCTTACTGCCGGAGAAACAGAAAGTTGAGTTGAAGTAGGAACTCCATCAATACGTGCGTAAGTTGTACCATTTACTAAAACTAAATTACCTACATCAAAATTTGTTGTTGAAGATACTACTAGGTTTTTTGTCGTTGTCCCAGTTCCTGAGGTTGTTGTTGATCCATTGCCCACCGTCAAAAGACTTCTAACATCTCCTTTAAAATTACTAAGTCCATCCGCAGTAAGATTTAAAGCAATTGTTAATCCTCCGTCAGTTTTTAAAGTATTAGCAGCAGACCTATATAAAGTCGCATCTCCTAATAGTAAACCTCCTGTAGCGCCTGTTTGGCTTAAAGCAAGCTGACCCGCATTATTCAATACAAATTTATCTGTACCCGAACTTTGTAATTGAAGAATATTCCCTGAACCTTGTTGATTTACTCTAATTGCACCTGTAGAGCTTGGCGTACTTTGTATTGTGGTTGGGCTCAATTGAACAAATCCATCTGTTGATGCACCACTCAAAGTTTGAGCGCTGAAAACCGTTGGGACGCTCATTAACCCAGTACGTGTGAAAGTTTCTATTCCCCCTGGTGGTGATGCTAAAGTTGTCCATGCACCACTCGGATCAAAAGTAATTTCTAAAAATAGATCTGTTCTATCAAAATTTACTCCTGTAACGGAATCGGCATCTCCATTATCATCAAATAATTGACAAAGAGTAGAAGAAGTAACTGTTGAAGCCCAGGAATGGGTTCCAGATGCAGATGCAACACAAACAGAATTAATTCTTAAGTCGAACCTTCCTGCACCTGTGCCTATTTCTACATTTGTAAATAACTCTTCAAATAAAAGATTATTTCCTGCAGTTGCTGTTCCACCGCTTACAACATTCCAAATTCTAACTCTAAAATCGCAAGTATCTGCTCCAGCCGACACACATGCTGGACTTCCAGTTGCAGGTGCGAGTCCCGTAGTCTTGTTTGTGATTCTACTTTGAAAGTTAATAGTATTATTTATAGTTGCATGAACCTGATGAGTTGAGCTAAAGATAAACATTATAAAAACCACAGATAACAGACGACAGACGACAGATATTATTCTTCTGTGATCTGTCTTCCGTATTCTGTTTTCTATTAATTTATAATTCATAATTTCTAATTACCTAGAGCTCTCCAAGTGTAACAGTAATACTTACTCCCCAAGGAGGGCTGATCGGTTCTTATATTTAAATTAAATTTAGTTGTGTCTATAGAATAAGGTGTTATTGTGACAATAGACTCATCAAATATACAACTACTCAAATTTGCTGGCTCTGTTGTTGAAGATCCAGAAATATCTGTAATTACAACAGGAATACTTCCATAGTTCTTTCCAAACCCTATTGATTTCACTAAGGATGTAGTATTATCTCCTTTAATATATCCCCAACCGCTCACTTGTTCAACGTTTTTAATTTCAGTATTAGACCCATCAGGATTAACTTTAGAATTAGATATAACTAATCCAGATAACTTTTTCCATTCTTGAGTTATAGAGTCTTTAAATTCTAAGGAATTATCATTAGAATTTAATCTAAATCCAATATCTGAAGAATTGAAAGTTATACTTCCCTCGCTTGCAGATATTTTTACATATTTTAAACCATCTTTAATTTCAATATCTCCTGCTATCTGTAACTTACTTCCATCCAGATTCTCTTCTGGTACTCCAATACTTGTTACTCCATTGTTATTATCATATATATTATCTCCAATTTTTTTCCAAATTACACTAGTATCCACACTAATCTGCTGATCAATATTTTTCCAATCTTCTTCTTTATCTTTATATTGCAATTTACCTTCATTGCTTAGTCTGAAACCAGCCTCACCTTCTGTTCCTAAGTTTATTTGAACTTTATTATTTATTCCCGAATTATTTCTAGTTATTAATACACTTATTCCTCCTATACTTTCTCCATCAAATGATTCTTGAGCTATTCCAATATTATCTTCTCCCTCCTCTACTCTCATACCAATCCCTGCCTGGCTACTGATTCCAATTCTATCTCCTACTTTTATAGGACCATTTTCCCTGCTTACTTTCACTGGAACTTGTCCTACCATGCTTAATAACTTCATATCGGCTCTTTGTCTGTTTATATCTTCCACTGAGGTTATGTTTCCTACAAAACCAGGATCTGTACTTATCACACCTATTACCTCATCTCCTTTGCTTGCTTTTGATATACTTTTTCCGTCCGACAAATCTAATTTAACAATATCACCTGCTTGTATATTTGTGTCCGAAGTGTGCATATACTCAGCATAGTCAGCTCCAACGCTAAACCAACCTCCCTGAGAACTTGTATAAGCTCTTCCAGTCGCATCAAATCTAAACAATTTAGAATCTCCACCTCCAACTCCTTGTTGATTTGCAATGTAAAAGATATCTTCTGTTTTTGAGATTCCAAAGTCATAAATATCCATTGTATTAAGTTGTGTTCCACCACCTGTATTCAGTCCCCCCCATCCATAAAGCTTAGCATTCCACATTATTGTAAATTGACCATACCTCGCAGTACCCCCTGCTGTTCCAACACTCCAAACATTTCTTTCTATGTCATAAACATCCATTGCTGTCGATGCTGCAGTTGTAAATCCAGCCCAAGAAATCAATTTCCCATTATATTCGACAAGTTGTCCTAGGTATCTTGCATTCCCTCCTGCTGTTCCTGTTGTCCATGAGTTTGTTACCAGATCATAAATATCCACTGTATTTGTTGCGGCTGCAATAAAACCTCCAAAATTATACATTCTGTTTTTATATAAGACTGCACTATGCCATCTTCTAGCTGTTCCCCCTGCCGTTCCTGTACTCCAGCTATTTGCAACTGGATCATAAATATCTACTGTATTTATATTTACAGTACCATTAATTCCTCCCCATATATAAATTTTGGCATTCCAGAGTACAGCAGATGCCCCACCTCTTGCGGTTCCCCCTCCTGTCCCTGTACTCCATGTATCTGTTGCTATATCGTAAATATCTACAGCATTAGTTACAGATGAAGATGCTATGTTTAGTGTTCCCATAATAATATATATTTTCCCATCGTATATAGTTGCAGATGCAGCCCACCTTCCAGTGCCTCCAGCTGTTCCTGTGCTCCAGGTACTAGTTTTAAGGTCAAAAATATCTAAAGTATTATAATAAGCTGTACAGCCCGTGGTTGTACAACCTCCCCAAATATACATCTTGTCATTGTACTCTACCGTTACTCCATAGTTTCTAGCTGTTCCTCCCGTTGTTCCTGTTGTCCATCCAGGAGCAGTATATTGACTTCCTTCTTTTGATATATACTGTAAGCCTAATGATTTTGAAGAGAGAGTTATTACATTATTTTGGTCAATATTTAACCTTTGCTGATCGCCTACATTCACTTGCAAAACTGTATCTTTAATTCCAAAGTCATAAATATCCATTGTATTTATTGCTCCTGATGCGTCTCCTCCCCAGTTATACCACTGGTTATTAAACACAGCACTTGCTGGATGTATTCTCGCCGTACCACCTGCTGTTCCTGTACTCCAACTATCTAATGCAAAATCATAAATACTTAATGAATTTAGTGCAGAACCATTAGTTCCTCCCCATCCATACATTTTATTATCAAATACCGTAGCTACATGATCTTGTCTTGCGGCACCTCCAGCTGTTCCTGTTGCCCATGAATTAGCTGAGAAATCATAAATATCCATTGAATTTACTACACCACCATTATTTCCTGCCCAGACATACATTTTGTCATTATAGACAATAGCTGTATGTTGAAACCTTGCAATTCCACCCGTTGTCCCTGTTGTCCATGAATTAGCTGCGAAATCATAAATATCCATTGTGTTTGAAACACTGCCGGTAGATCCACCCCAGATATACCATTTATTATTATAAACAACTCCACTAGCTGCATCTTTCGCAGTACCTCCTGTTGCCCCTGTACTCCAGGTACCAAGTTTTAAATCATAAATATCCACAGTATTTATTCTCGTTCCTCCACTATTAAAACCACCCCATGCATACATTTTATCGTTAAAAACTGTTGCTACATGGTATCTTCTAGCAGTACCTCCTGCTGTTCCTGTTGTCCAAATTTTTGATGAGAAGTTATAAATATCTAAAGAATTGATCACGGATCCTGTAGAACCTCCCCATACATAAAGATTTCCGTTATAGGTAACTGCTGTATGTGAGTGCCTTGCTACACCGCCAGTTGTTCCTGTACTCCAGCTTCCAGCTACATTAGAATACTCTGCTTTATTTATAATTAAACCTTTGGTTGTATTTAAACCTACAGTGGCCGAACTCCCCATATTTAAACTATTTGTTCCAGTATCAATAGCAAAAGGATTTGTTTTTCCTCCACCAATAGATTGGTCTCCATAGGTGGTAGAATTTGTACTAGAACCTACTCGCAATCCATTGTTTGTAAACATTCTGTCGTAAAGTAAAGCTACATTTGTTCCATTTCCTCCTATGTCTGGAGCTGTATATTCAACTACTGTTTGACCATTAGACCAGCTAACCGCTGGGTTCACTGTGAGTGCTGTACTACTTTCTACTTTAGTTATAATTGCATAAGTAGAACCATTTATAAGAACTAGATTGCCTACATCAAAATTAGTTGTACTTGAAACTACTAGAGTAGTTACACTGCTACCCGTTCCAGTTGCAGTTGTGCTTCCATTTGAAACAGTCGTAATTGCTTTTAGGTTTCCTTTAAATTCTGAATAACCTAGCACTGAGAATTCTGTACTATTAGTCCCATCTACAATTAAGTTATCATCAGTTTTTAATACATTAGTTGTTGAATTATATAAATTCACATCTCCACCAATTACTAAACCTCCTGTAGCCCCAGTTTGAGCAAGAGCCAATTGGCCTGCATTACTCAAAACGAATTTATCGGAACCCGCTTGTTGTAATTGAATAACGTTGCCACTTCCTGTTTGATTAACTCTGATTGCTCCTGAAGAGCTGGAAGTGCTTTGAACTGCACTAGGATTAAGTTGAACAAATCCTGTTTCATCGAGTCCATTAATTGTTTTAGTTGCATAAGCTGAAGGAACGGAAGTTAAATTAGTCCTTGTAAATATTTCTATTCCTCCTGGTGGAGAAGCTAGAGTAGTCCATGCACCGCTAGGATCAAAAGTTACTTCCAAATATAGATCGGTCCTTGCAAAATCAATCCCTGTAGTTGTATCGGTATCTGCATTATCATCAAATAAATTGCAAACAGTTGCAGATGCACCTGTAGTCCCCCACTGATGTGTTGAGCTGGAAGTAGCTCCACACACTGAGTTTATAGATAAAGTAAAGATTCCATTTCCATCACCTAATTCAACATTATTAAATAATTCTTCATACATTAAGTTGTTACCCGCAGTTGCTGTTCCTCCACTTACTAAGTTCCAAATCCTCACTCTAAAATCACAAGTATCTGCACCAGAAACTACACAAGTAGGTGGGGTACCAGAAGTAATATTTAAAAGTGTTGATTTCACAATCATCTTTGTTTGGAAATTAATTACATTATTAATTGCCGCATGGATCTGATTTGTTGAGATTAAGTTTAGAGTTATGATTGTTAACAACACAAAGATCATAGATAACAGATGACAGATGACAGACCTTATCAATCTATTATCTGCAATCTGTGACTTATTTTTTATTCTTTCATTTCTTAATTCTTTCATTTCTTAATTTGCTATAGCTATCCAGTTAAAACAGATGTATTTATTTGGAATATCTGCTTCATTTGTTGTAATAGACATATCAAACTTATTATCTGACTTAATATTTACTTTACTTACAATATTTTGATCCAACACGCTATCACATTGAGTCGGATTATTTGGTTCATTTTCTGAATAACCAATAATATTAGAAAGTACTGCAATCTTTTCTCTAACTGTACCTGGAATAGTTATTTCTTTAGACAAGCTTGTTGTTGAGCCATCTCCTTTTAGAAAACCCCATCCACTTATCTGATAACTATTTTGTACTTGCAGCACATTTTCATTATTTACTTGCATCCTACTTATAACCATTCCAGATAAACTTCTCCAATCATTTGCACCAGCATCACTGTATTCAATTCCTCCCGTAGTTTCGTTTAGTCTTATACTCAAAGGACTGGTTGATTCTCCTATTTTAATTACACCATTAGCAGTTATTTTCACAAACTTTAAACCATCCATTACATCTATTCCTTGAGATATCTGGAGTTTACTTCCACTTAAATTTTCTTCATCTACACCAATACTTGTTACCCCCGAACTATTATTAAAAATATTGTCCCCTATTTTTTCCCAAATCATACTATTATCGACCTCAACACTTTGTGCGATATCTTTCCAGTTTCCTGATGTATCCTTAAATTGTAAATTTCCAGAATTATTTAATCTAAATCCTGCTTCCCCGTTTTCTCCAAGGCTAATTTGAACTTTATTATTAATTCCCTCATTATTTCTAGTTATTAACACACTTATTTTTCCTATAATATTTCCTGAATAATTTTCTTGGGCTAAACCGATATTGCTATCTCCAGGGTCCGCTTTCATTCCCACTCCAGGTACGGATGAAGATGTTATTGGATCTCCAATCTTGATTTCTCCATTTTCAGTACTTACTTTCACAGGTACTTGTCCTACCATGCTAAGTAATTTCATATCAGTTCGATTATTATTAATATCTTCTATATTCGTTATGTTTCCAACAAATCCTGGATCAGTACTAATCACACCTATAACATCATTGTCATTTGCTTTAGAAGTTTTTATAAGGCTTTTTGCATCGACACTATCTAGTTTTACAATATCTCCTGGTTCAATAGTTGCATCTTTTACATGCATATATTCTGCATAGTCAGCACCTACGCTAAACCAACCTCCTTGTTTGCTTGTATACGCTCTTCCCGCAGCATCAAATCTAAATAGTTTTCCATTATCTGGTCCACCATTTTGTTGATTAGTTATATAAAATACATCTTCTGATTTAGAAGCCCCTATATCAAAAATATCTAATGTATTCAGAACTGTAGTTCCTGCAGAATTTAATCCACTCCAATTGTAAATCTTTCCACTATAAACTGTTGATACATGCTCATAACGGGCTGTTCCTCCTGCTAGGCCTATACTCCAAACTGCTCTCTCTGTATCAAATATCTCCACAGTATTTACTGCTGCACTTGTAAATCCATAGACAGCATAGAATTTACCATTGTAGGGTACAAATCCATGTAATTCTCTAACAGTAGATGCTGAAGTTCCAACTGCCCATGTATTTGTTTGGAAATCATAAATATCAACAGTGTTAGTTACTGCAGCGATAAAACCTCCAAAATTATACATTTTCCCATTATAAAGAACTGCTGTTTGAAACCTTCTAGCAGTTCCTCCTGCTGCTCCTGTACTCCAGCTATTTGCATTTATGTCATAGATATCTAAAGAGTTAAGATTTGATCCTGTATAACCAGCCCAAATATATATTTTCCCATTATATAAGACAGAAGAAGCAGCGCAACGACCCGTACCTCCAGAGGTTCCTGTACTCCAACTATCTGTAACTATGTCATATATATCAACTACAGTTGTGTTTGCTGTTAACAAATTGTTTGTACAACCCGTTACAAAGTAAATTTTCCCATTATAAACCTGTGCTTGGTGAAAATCCCTTGCTGTTCCCCCTGCGGTTCCTGTTGTCCATGTATTTGTTAGGAAATCATAAATATCCATTGTATTCAATTTAGTTGTTAAAGCTGAACTGGAAGATCCTCCCCATAGATACCATTTGTTGTTATATTGGGCTCCTGCTGCTCCAGTTCTAGCTGTTCCTCCTGTAGCACCTGTAGTCCAAGCTTGTGAAGTATATTGTGCCGCCTCTTTTAATGGATAAACTAAGCCAAGAGCCTGCCCTGTTACTGTTAAAATATTATTTGTATCCAATTTTAGTTTTTCTTGGCTTCCTACATTTACTTGAAGAACAGTACTGTTATCGCCTAAATCATAAATATCCATTGTATTTATGTGGGAACCAGTATTTCCTGCCCAATTGTAAATTTTCCCATCGTATAATACAGCAGAATGTTGACTCCTTGCTGTCCCTCCCGTAACGCCTGTTGTCCAAGCATCTGTAGCAAAAGAGTAAATATCTACTGTGTTTATAAGCGATCCTGTTGTTCCTGCCCAACTATATATTTTCCCACCATAAACAGCTGAAGTATGTAAAGCTCTAGCAGTTCCTCCTGCTGTTCCTGTACTCCAGGTATCTGTAGCAATATTATATATATCTAATGTATTTATTGCTGTTCCTCCTGAATTTAAGCCAGCCCAATTATAAATTTTCACATTATATAAATTTGATGTACTTTGATATCTAGCCGTACCTCCTGCTGTTCCTGTTGTCCAACTATTTGCTACAAAATCATAAATATCTAATGTATTTATTGCTGTTCCTCCTGAGTTCAATCCTCCCCAGCTATACATCTTTCCACTGTAAACTATTGCTGAATGCTGACTTCTAGCAGTACCTCCTGCTGTTCCAGTTGTCCATGCATCTGTTGCAATATCATAAATGTCTACTGTATTTAAAGCTGTTCCTCCAGAGTTTAACCCTCCCCAGCTATAAATTTTTCCATTGTATACAACCGAAGTATGCTGCTGTCTTGCAGTTCCCCCTGCTGTTCCAGTAGACCATGTGTTAGTTGCAATATCGTAAATATCTAAAGTATTTATTACAGAACCTGTTGTCCCACCCCAACTATATATTTTTCCATTATATAAAATGGAAGTGTGCCTAGACCTAGCAGTTCCTCCTGCTTTACCAGTAGACCAAGAAGCTGTTACATTTACTGCATCAGTTGTATTGATTATTAATCCGTTAGTTGTAGTGATATTTAACTGATCTCCAGTAGAAGTTATTGTTGATCCTTCAATTCTCAGTCCTCTTGGCGCAACGATATTTCTATCTCCAAAGCTAGTGCCATTAGCATCCCCTCCTGCTCTTAAATAATTATAGATATTTGCTGAATCGAATTGTTGATTTAGATTTGCTGTTTGTCCATCTCCACCTACAGTTGGAGCTGTATACTCTACTACTGTTTGACCATTGGACCAAGAAAGAGCTGGAGTTACTGTCATTTGAGTTGCTGAGTCTATGCTATCTATTCTTGCATAGGTCGTTCCATTAAGAAATACTAGATTCCCAATGTCAAAATTAGTTGTTGAGGCCACAACAAGGTTTCTAGTTGATGAACCTGTTCCCGTTGCGGTTGTTGAACCATTTGCTATTGTAACTAATGACCTCATATTTCCTGCGAAGTTAGAAAGACCATTAAATGTACTATCCAATGCTATTTCTAAAGAATAATTTGAAGTTAGAACCCCACTGGCACTACGATAAATAAGTCCGCCGCCGATTGAAATACCACCACTAACCGTCTGGGTGAATTTAACAAGAAACGAATCGTTTGAACCTGCCGTAGATTTAACATCTGTCCCTGAGGTAAAGTCAAAGTCCAGGTTAGAACTTTGAAATGCTCCTACAGCATAGATATCGGTTCCATTAGCATAGATACCTGCAGGATTATCCAGTCCAGCAGCTCCTATTGAAACAGTCCAAGCATAGTTACCGTTAGGATAATATTTTGAAAAATATACATCATTACTACCTACGCTTACCTTGTTATCAAAACCCGTTGAAGTACCATCAAAATCTGTAGCGGCTCCTACACCAGAAGCACCAGTACCTATATATAAACTACCGCCTGAATCAATACTTAAAGAATTTGTAGAGTCTGACGCTTCACTTCCAAAAGTCCTCGCCCAGCCATAGCTTGCATCGGAATTGTACTTCACTAAAAATCCATCTGCACTTCCACCTATTACTGATTTTGTATCTGTTCCTGCTGTGCCATCAAAATCTGTTGTATTTCCAAATGATCCTGCAGCGTAAACTGAAGTAGTGCTAGCAACTAAAGCATTGACTTGGTCCCCAACTCCACCAGTAGTATGCCCAGCAAAAACTCTTGTCCATGCGTAGACACCAGCTGTTGTATATTTTGAGATATATGCACTGTTGGCAGTTCCACTACTAAAACTTGATTGACTATCTGTTCCTGCAGTAGTGTCAAAATCTATACTTGCACCTACAAACCCACCACCAAAATAAAAGAACCCATCTGTTGTTACTGCAATACCTTTCCCAATATCTGTATTTCCTGAACCTCCAAATGCTCCTCCAAATAGGTACGCACCAGTTGTATCATATTTAGCAAAATAAGCATCATCCCCACTACTTGTATGATTATCTGTTCCTGCACCAGGATTAAAATCCACGGTTGTACCATTATATCTACCAGTAATGTAAGAGTTACCACTTGAGTCTACAGCAATTGCAGAACACTGTTCTGTGGTTGCCGCTGTTGAACCCCCAAAATGTTTTCCCCATTGATAAGTTCCACTGGAATTATATTTAATAATGAAATTGTCGGTTCCTCCTGCACTTACATGACTATCTGTACCTGCGTTTCCATTAAAATCTTGTGTTCCACTAAAAGCTCCACAGTAATATACGTCTGTATCAGTTGCGGCAACACTCAATACTTGTTGTGTACCACTAGTTGTTGATATTACTCTTGACCATTGATAAGCACCACTTGCGTTGTATTTAGTAAGATATAAACCAGTTCCGGAACTTGTAAAAGGATCTGTACCTCCTGTTCCATCTAAGTCGATACTCGTACCAGTAAAAGTTCCAACCTGATACACTCCAGTTCCATCTGGTGATACATATACAGATTGACCTATATCTGTGCCCGATCCCCCTACTACTCTAGAGAAACCGTACCCTGGAAGTGAATCAGATAAACCTAATTGACCAGTATTATTTACAGTAAGTACATTGGCCCCTGCAGTTTGTAATTGCAGAAGAGTTCCTGTTCCTGTCTGATTAACTCTAATTGCTCCATTTGTGCTTGTTGTATTTTGAATTGCCGATGGATTTAACTGTACAAAGTCTGATGAAGAGAATCCATTTAAGGTTTGAGCCACAAACGCGCTTGGGGCTGTTCGCAAATTAATTCTTCCAAATGTTTCAGCATTTCCCGAAGACCCTGTTAAACTTGTCCATGTACCATCTACATCCCATGTTAATTCTAACCAAAGATCAGATCTTGCAAAGTTAATACCCGTTGTTGAATCCGCATCTCCATTATCATCAAAGAGATTACATACTGTTGCAGATGCACCTGTAGTACCCCATTGATGAGTAGCGCTTGTAGTAGCCCCACAAACAGAATTTATTGTTAGATTTAAAATTCCATTAGTATCTCCCAGTTCTATATTTGTGAATAATTCTTCATACATCAAATTATTTCCGGCTGTGGCGGTTCCACCAGTTTGTTGATTCCAGATTCTGATTCTGAAATCACAAGTATCTGCTGACCCAGTAATTACACAAGCTGGCATTGCGTTCTGTGGATTTATCCCACTTGATTTCAATGTTAATTTTGTTTGGAAATTTATAGTGTTTTTTATGGCGGCGCTAACTTTAAAATTTCCCACAAAAAAAGTGATAAATATAAAAATGAAAGCTATAGCCGTAGAAGTCTTTATAGTATTGAGTTTTAGACAGTTAGTCCACCTCATTAAATTTTAGGTAAAAACATTAAGTGCACAATACTCAGTTTATCAGAAGAATAAGGGGATGTGAAGTTTTAGGACTAAATTTTATTACACTTTTTTAGAGACAAGAAATTGGATAAAAAAAGTCTCTTTTGGAGACTTTTAAAATCGAAGGATTATTATTTTACTCTACAGTTCCTCCTGCTTTTTCTATTGCAGATTTTGCAGTTTTTGAAGTTGCAACTCCTTTTAGATTTATTTTTATATCAATTTCTTTATCAAAAAGAACTTTTACCACTAATTCTTTATGAAATTTGGGACTTATTAAACCATATTCAACTAAATTTACAATACTAACTTCTGGATTTTTTGATTCCTTGACTGCATCTGCAAGTAAGCTTAATTTTACAGGAGAATTTCTTTGCATAGACATGAAAGTTCCTCTACCAGTAAAACCTTTTCCTTTAGATGGAGTTCCTTTGTAAATTGGTAATCTTCTGTTGATTGGATTTTGTCCCCCTTCAAATCCTGGTCTTGGTTGCTTGTGACCACCTCTTGCAGTCTGACCTTTTCCACCTCTTCCACTTGTATGTCCACCTACCCCACTACCTATCCCTCTTCCGATTTTCTTTTTAGCTTGTATTGTTTTTGGTGAAGGTAAATTATTTAACATCTTTAAAATGAATCTTTAAATTAAATTTATAGTCTTGTTTGTCTTAATAAACCAAGTGCCTGTACTGTTGCATAAGCATTTGTAATCTTATTGTCTGCGCCCATTATTTTTCCTAGGACGTCATTTATCCCTGCTACTTCAGCTACAAGTCTCATTGAAGATCCAGCAATAATTCCAGTTCCTGGAGAAGCTGGTTTTAGTAGCACTCTAGCAGACTTGAATTTATGTAAAATCTCATGAGGAATTGTATTACCCTTTAATTTGATAAAGATCATGCTTTTTTTTGCTTTTAGAACTGCTTTTTCTTGTGCACTTCTAACATCATCTCCTTTCCCTAATCCTAAACCAACCTTTCCTTTCTTATCTCCAACAACAACAAATACACTAATCTTCATTCTCCTTCCACCTTTATACATTTTTGTTACTCTTCTAACATCAATAATTTTAGTTTCGAAAGCATCTTTATCTTCTCGTTTCTTTCCATTCTCATCTCTTCTCTTTGGCCTTAGCTTTGTTTTATTTTTTTCAAATCTTCTAGGCTCAGTTTCTTGAGTGTTTGTTTGTGGTTTTGTTTCTTCTACTTTTGTATCTGACATTTAAAAATTTTAATTTTAATTATAACTTTAATCCTGATTCTCTCATTGCATCTGCAAGAGCTTTAACCTTTCCATGATATTTATATCCATTTCTATCAAAAACTACGTTTTCGATTCCTGTGCTTAATATTTTTTTAGCTAACGCTTTTCCTACTTCAATAGCTTTTTCCATTCCTTTCATCTTCTTTGCTTTGAGTTCATAATCAGAAGAGGATACTATAGTTTTTCCCTGAACATCGTCAATGGCTTGAGCATAAATATGTTGATTTGATCTAAACACTGTTACTCTAGGTTTTGATTGAGTTCCAGAAATCGACTTTCTGATATGTTGTTTTCTTTTTTCCCTATTTTGTAATTTCTTAAGTGCTTTCATTTTTATTTAGATGATTTTGTAGATTTCTTCTTAACTTTTTCTCCTTTGTATCTAACTCCTTTTCCTTTATATGGTTCAGGTTTTCTGAATCCTCTTAATTTAGCAGCTACCTCTCCTACTTTTTGTTTATCATAACCTTCAACTTTTACGTTTACTTGATCTGTTACAGTTATTATAATTCCGACTGGTGGTTCAAAATTAATTTTATGAGAATAACCTAGGGACATTACTAATTTATTACCTTGCATTTCTGCTCTATAACCAATTCCGACGATCTCAAGTTCTTTTGAGTATCCTGTTGTTACTCCATCAACCATATTTTGAACAAGAGTTCTAAATAATCCATAAAAAGCTCTAGTTTGTTTTTGCTCGTCCTCTTTTCTTAATTCAAGAGTATCTCCCTTTAAATCGAAGATTATCCCTTGCCTAAAAGATTCTGTTAATTCTCCTTTCGGCCCTTTTACAGCAACTTCTTTGTACCCATATCTTCCTCCATCGTTTACTGTTAGAGTTACTCCTTGTGGAATTGTTATTGCTTTTTTTCCTATTCTTGACATCTTAGTTTGAAAATTCTTTTATTGTATAAACTGATTAGTAAACATAGCAGAGATATTCTCCACCTACTTTCTGCTTCTTAGCTTCTTCTCCTGTAATCACTCCTTTTGGAGTTGTTAAAATTGCGATTCCCATTCCGCTCATTATCTTTTTAACATTCTTATATCCTACATAATTTCGAATACCTGGTTTTGAAATTCTTACTAATTCTCTGATTGCTGATTCTCCATTTACATATTTTAATTCCACAACTAATCTACTCTGTGGCTTCTCTTCTTCAACTTTGTAAGATGTAATAAATCCTTCTTTTTTTAGAATCTCTGCAACAGCTACTAACATCTTTGAAGATGGTATTTCTACATATTCTTTTTTTCTATCTATTGCATTCCTTAATCTTGAAAGGAAGTCTCCGATTGGATCTATTATCATTTTATATATTTAATATTCTTATAAATCTCAAAAAAACTAGACTTAGAAACTGTACTTTACAACTCCAGGAAGTTCTCCATTTAGAGCCATATTTCTAAAACAGATTCTGCATACTTTGAATTTACCAATATAACCTCTCGGTCTACCACAAATTCTGCATCTGTTCCTAAGTCTAACTTTCTTAAAATGTGTATTGCCATTTTTTACTCGTTTTAAATTCCTATTAAATTTTGCTATTGCTGCTTTGTTTGCCATTTTTTATTTAATTATTTTAAATTCAAAAATACCAGAAATTATAACGCTCTCAGGCTTTTTTATCAACCTGTTGGATGAATTACTTTCTCGTTTTTAACCTTTCAAAAGGCATGCCTAATAGTTCCAGTAATCTTATTGTTTGTTCGTTATTTTTTGCTGATGTGTTAATTACAACTTGAATTGATCTGATTTTTACAAATGTTGAGGTGTCAATTTCAGGGAAAATCGTATGCTCCCTAATACCCATTGTATAGCTACCCTTTCCGTCTAAGGATTTTCTAGAAACTCCTCTAAAGTCTTTAATTCTTGGGAGAGTTGTATTTACTAATTTACTAAAAAAATCCCACATTCTATCCCCTCTTAATGTTACTTTTACTCCATTTGGAGTATTCTCTCTTAATTTAAAGTTAGAAATAGCTGTTTTGGAGTTAATAATTACTGGTTTTTGACCTGTAATTGCTTCCATTGTTGTAACCATTTCATCTACAACTGAAGTGTTAGTTTTGTATTCACTACCAATTCCTGCGTTTACAACAATTTTCTTTAAAGTTGGAACAGCAAAAATGTTCTTAATTCCGAACTCTTCTTCGAGTTTCTTCTCTATTTCTTTTTTATATTTTTCTCTTAACTCTGACATATTTGATTTATTAGTATTTATATTATTTCTCCTGATTTTTTTGATACTCTGATTTTTTTACCTGTTTTATCATCTACTTTGAAACCTACTCTTACTGGTTTATCTGTTTTTTTATCGATTAACATTACATTTGAAATATCAATTGGTTTTTCAAATTCAATAATTCCACCTTGTATTCCAAATTGTGGATTAGGTTTTTGAGCTCTTTTAACAACGTTAATTCCTTTTATTATAATTCCCACCTTCGCTTCTTTTATAACTAGTTTATCTACCTCACCTCTCTTCCCAGCGTCCTTTCCTCTCATTATTTGTACTAAATCTCCTTTTTTAATCTTATTCATATTATTTATTTAATCCTTTAAAGCACTTCTAATGCCATAGATACGATTTTATTAAATCCTTCGTCTTTTAACTCTCTTGCAATTGGTCCAAAAACTCTAGTTCCTTTTGGTTCCTTAGTTTCTTTGTTAATAATTGCTGCTGCATTATCGTCGAATTTGATATATGAACCATCATTTCTTCGAGCTTCCTTTTTACATCTAATTACAACTGCATGTACTACATCTCCTTTTTTATAGTTTGAATTTGGCATTGCTTTCTTTACAGATGCACTGACAATATCTCCAACATATCCAAATTTAGAGAATGTTCTTCCTTTTTTCCCACCCAACACTTGAATTACCATGATTTCTCTGGCTCCTGAGTTGTCTGCTACTTTTAGTCTTGATAATTTTTGAATCATAAATTTATTTAACTAACAACCAAGATTTTGTCTTGGAAATTGGTTTAGTTGGTACAATATTAACTTTTTGTCCTAATTTAACTTCAGTATTATCTGGATTGTGTACAAGATAATTCTTGTGCTCCTTAATAATTTTCCCGTATTTTTTGTGAGGATATTTTCTCTCAACTCTAACTTTAATAGTTTGATCTCCAGTTAACTTTACTACCTTTCCTTCTAAACCTTTGATTATTCTTTTTTTTACTTCAGTTTTTTTCATATTATTTAGTTTGTGATTCCTTAGTTTTTAATCTAGCTAATGCTAATTTTAATTTTTTTACTAAAGATGTATTCTTTTCTTTACCTGTTCTAATATCTAATAAAAGTTTTTGTAATTCTATTTTTAATTCTGAAACAGTTTTGTTCTCAAAACTAACAACAGCTTTTTTAGTCTTTTTTACTACTTCTTTTACTTCTTCTTCTACTTTTGTTTTTTTCGTTTTTTTCTCTTCAGCCATTTTATTCAAAGTGATGTTTTGCAATTATTCTAGATTTTAATGAAATTTTATCTTTTGCTCTTTGTAATGCCTCTTTACATGTAGCTTCATCCAAACCTCCAAGTTCAAAAAGAACTCTTCCCGGTTTAACTGCAGCTACAAAATGGTCAACTGGTCCTTTTCCTCCTCCTCTTACAACTTCGTCACTTTTCTTAGTAACAGGTTTGTGCGGGAATATGGTTACCCATAATTTTCCTTTTCTTGCTGTATAGTTAGCGATTGCCTTTCTAGCAGATTCAATTTCTCGTGCATGAATCCATCCCTTAACTGTTACTTGAAGACCATATTCTCCATAAGAAACTTCTGATCCTCGTAAAGCTAGACCTCTTAATCTTCCTCTAAATTCTTTTGTGTATTTTCTTTTCTTTGGTTGTAACATTGTTTATTAATCTATTGAATAAGTTGTCTTTTCTCCTTTATTAATCCAAACTTTTACTCCGTGCTTTCCAGCTCTTGGTACTTGCGCTTCTGCAAATGCATAATCGATATCTGCTCTAATTGTATGTCTTGGAACAAATCCCCATGATGCTTTTTCAACTCTTGCCATGTCAGCTCCTCTAATTCTTCCACCAATTCTTACTGAAATACCTTTTATCAACCCAGTAGCCTTGGCTGCATCAATAGCTTTTTGAATTGCCATTTTTGGTGCGACCCTTCGTTCACATTGCATTGCAATGTTTTCTGCTACTAATTTTGCAATTGTATCAGGGTTTTTTACTTCGTAAGGTTTAATATCAACTGGCTGTTTTAATAGTTTTGATAATTCATCTTTTAGTGTGTTAATTCCTGCTCCACTTCTTCCAATAACAACTCCTGGTCTCGCAACGTTAACCTCAATTAAAATTTTGTTAACAAATCTCTTTATAATTATAGATGCGACACCTGCAGATTTAAGCTTCTCACTAATAAGCTTTCTTGCTTTTCTATCTCCTAGTAATTTATCAGAGTAATCAACTTTAGTGGCATACCATCTTGATGGCCAATTTTTGTTGACTCCTATTCTGAATCCTATTGGATTTACTTTGTGTGTACCTCTTGCCATTAGATTAATTTATAATTTTATATTGATTATCTTAAAGCCTTGAATTATATCACTATTCTTTAGATTTTTTAACTGTTTTAGCTGTCTTTTTCGTTACTTTCTCTGCTTTTTCAACTTTGACTTCTGTTTTTTCTACTTTCTTTTCTTTTTTAATTTGTTTTACTTCATCAATAACTCCATCTGACACAACAACTGTTATGTTAGACTTTCCTCTTAACCATCCATAATATCCTCCTCCTTTTGCTCTGGGGTGATAATGCTTTATTCTATTTCCACCTTTATCAATTCTTACTTCCGATACAACTAAAGTCTCTAGTTTAGCTTGTTTTTGAATTGCATTTGCTGCTGCGCTTTTAACTGCTTTGTAAACATGTGCTGCAGTTCCCTTTTGCATGAATTTTAATGTATTCAAGGCATCGTCAACTTTCATTCCTTTAATTATCATTGCTGGAACTCTAGTCTTCTTTGGTGATATTCCTACGTTTTTTATAATTGCTATTGCTTGCATGGTTTTATTAAAACTTTATTAATTATTCTTTACCTCCAGTACTACCTGTAGTTTTTGCGATTTTTCCTTTCTTGCTATGCCCACTAAATCTTCTTGTTGGAGAAAATTCACCTAGCTTATGACCAACCATAGACTCAGTTACGAATACCTTATTAAAAATTTTTCCATTATGAACATCAAAATTCATACCAACCATTTCTGGAGATATTGTACTGCTTCGAGCCCAAGTTTTGATAGATTTGTTATCTTTCAATTGCTTAGATTTTGAAACTTTTAACATTAATTTTGTGTCTACGTATGGACCTTTTTTTAGACTTCTAGACATATTTCTGTATTAAATAATTGATTTATTTTTCTTAAATGCGTTTGTTTCTGGCCTTCTTCTTACAATATACTTATTATTTGGATGCCTTCCTCTTCTTGTTCTAGTTCCAACCAAGTTACCCCATGGATCTGATTTTGGTCCTCCTGTTCCGTGTCGTCCACCTTTTCCTTGTCCTCCAGCATGAGGATGCTTTGTTGACATTGCAACTCCTCTAACAGTTGGTCTTATTCCTTTAAGCCTCTTTCTTCCTGCTTTCCCAATTTTAATATTCTTTTGATCAGGGTTACTTACTTTTCCAATTGTTGCATAACATGTTTCTTTTACTAATCTTAATTCTGCACTTGGCATTTTCAATTGAACATATCCTTTATCTCCTCCCATCACTTGAATTGCAGTTCCAGCAGATCTGGCTATTTGAGCTCCCTTGCCTGGCCATAATTCTACAGCATGTACATAAGTACCTTGTGGAATATTTTTTAAAGGCAATGCATTTCCTACAGTTATTGGTGCATCTGCTCCGCTAACTACCTTTGCTCCAACTTTTAGAGTGTCTGGGGCCAAAATATACCTTCTATCACCATCTACATATTTTACTAAAGCAATAAATGCTGTTCTATTCGGATCGTATTCAAGAGTTTCTACTACTCCCTTTATTCCCTGTTTCTCTCTTTTAAAATCAATTACTCTGTAGAGATTCTTTACTCCAGCGCCTCTATGTCTGACAGTAACTCTGCCAAGATTATTTCTACCTGCATGTGTCTTTATAGAAATTGTTAATCTCTTATGAGGTTTAGCGTCAGAAAGCTCTCTTCTATCTATCAATACAGCATGCCTTGTTCCTGGACTTGTTGGGTTTAATTTCTTTAATGCCATAATTTAATTATCAGTTTTTAGTTATTAGTTTTAGGTTGAATGAATTTAAATTTATTATTTTGTTCTTCTTCTTTTAACCTGCCTGCCTGTAGGCATGGTTATTAATTTATTTTATTTACTAGCTTCTTCAAAAATATCGATTTTATTTGTGTCTGCTAATTTAAATACCATAATTTTCTTATCTTCATTTTTGATCAATTGTCTGTTTAATCTATTCATTTTATATTTACCCATTCTGCTATTTACTGTAACTCCTACAACTTTTACGTCGTATGAAGTTTCCAACGCTTTTGCCGCTTTTAGTTTATCTGCTTTTACATCAACTAGAAAAGTTACTTTTCCTTCAGTCTTATATTTTGATATAGATTTTTCTGTTAAAACAGGCATTCTTATAATATTCATATTACTTTTTTGATCTCAATTTAATAAATTCTAATGCTGACTCTTCAATTAAGACATCTCCTCCGTTTAATAAATCATATACGTTTACATCACTTACTAATTTAACAGAGTGCTTATTAATATTTGAAAATGCATTTATTAATTCTGGTCTCATTTCTGATGTTATTACAGTCATTTTCTTAGGATTTCCAAAACTTGTAGAGATATCTAAAGCTTGCTTTGTTAAAGGTTTCGAATCTTCCACTACCAACATATCAATTAATTTCAATTTGTCGCCAGCTAATAATTTCGATAATGCTGATCTCAATGCAACTGCTCTGAATTGTTTTGTTGTTTTTTTAGTCCAGTTCACATTACTCTTTGGTCCATGTGCTCTACCTCCTCCTTTCCAAATCGGTGATCTAATAGAACCTGCTCTTGCTCTTCCAGTACCTTTTTGTTTAAAAGGTTTTTTACCTCCACCGCTTACTTGTGCTTTAGTTTTTGTATTTGCGTTTCCTTCTCTTTGATTACTTAGATATGTATATACGTACTGTGAAAGAACTTGGTTGTTTACTTCAGTTCCAAAGATTTCGTCAGAAACTTCAACTTCTTTTACTTTTTTAGCTTTTTGATTGTAAATTGGTAATAACATGTTCTTTATTTTGTTTTAAGTACTAAATAACTTCCTTTGCTTCCTGGTATTGCTCCAGAAACGGCTATTAATTTATTTTCTACATCGATCATTGCGATTTTTAAATTCTTTATTGTTTTTGCTCGATTTCCCATATGTCCGCCCATTTTCTTTCCCTTAAAAACTCTTCCGGGAATAGTTCTTGTTCCTAAAGATCCTGGTGCTCTTTCTCTGTCTGATGCTCCGTGTGTTCTAGGTAAGCCATGGAATCCCCATCTTTTTACAACTCCTTGAAATCCTTTTCCCTTATCAGTTCCCGAAATATCAATTTTTTCGCCTTCTTTAAATACACTTAAATCGATTTCTGCTCCTTCCTCTAGAGATTCTAAATTTTGAGATGAGATTGATTTAACTGTAAAAACGCTTTTAAAAGTAGGTACATAACCTAATGCTTTGTAATTTCCAACTTCAGACTTATCTCCTGATTTCTTCTTATCTTTTCCAATCTCAATATGAGAAACTTGATCTCCTTTTTTTAACTTTTTGGATATAACATTATTAGAAACATCTATAACTGTTGCTGGAATAGATAATCCTTTTTCTGTGAAGATCTGAGTCATTCCAATTTTTTTTCCTATTAACACTTTCATATTATTTAGTTTTTAATTTGAACATCAACACCTGCAGGAAGCTGCATGTGTGTTAAAGCTTCAATAGTTTTTGGATTAAAATCGACTACATCTAGTAATCTCAAGTGTTCGAAAAGTCTGAAATGCTCCTTGTGCTTTGCATCAATATGCGGACCTTTATGTACTGCTACAGACCATTTTCTGGTTGGCAATGGGATTGGTCCTCTTATTTTCGCACCAGTATCAATAACTGCTTTGCAAACATCTGAGGTTGCTTTATCTACAACTCTGAAGTCAAATCCTTTTATTTTTACTCTGATTTTTTGCATACTAATTTTTAAGTAACTTTATCTTTAATAATGATAATAAAGAGTCCTAAGTGTTTGTCCTTAGGACTCTTTGTAAAATCAACCTTATGCAACGATTTCGATAACAACTCCCGCTCCTACTGTTCTACCACCTTCTCTAATTGCGAAAGTGACTCCCTTTTCGAGGGCAACCTTAGTTACAAGCTTTACCTCTACAGTTACATTATCAGCTGGCATAACTAGTTGAGTTCCTTCTGGAAGGATTACCTCTCCTGTTACATCTGCAGTTTTAATGTAGAACTGTGGTCTATAACCAGTTCCAAATCCAGTGTGTCGTCCACCCTCATCCTTAGATAAGATGTAGATTTCTGCTTTGAAATGAGTGTGTGGTTTAATAGAACCTTTAGCTGCTAATACTTGACCTCTTTCAATATCTTCTCTCTTAATACCTCTGATTAATAATCCAACATTGTCTCCAGCTTGTCCTTGAGTAAGTTGTTTTTTAAACATTTCTACTCCAGTAATAGTAACTTCTTTTGAGTTATCCATTAAACCGATTTGTTCAACAATATCGTTTACTTTTACAACTCCTCTTTCAATTCTTCCTGTTGCAACTGTTCCTCTTCCTTCAATTGAGAATACATCTTCAACTGGCATTAAGAATGGTTTATCTATTTCTCTTTGTGGCATTGGAATTGTTTCGTCCATTGCCTTTAGTAAAGCAGCCATTGTCTCGTCGCCATCTTTTTCTCCTGTTGTACCGTATAAAGCAGATCCAACTACGAATGGAACTTTGTCTGCATCGTATTTGTATTTCTTTAATAAGTCCTTAATTTCTTCTTTGATTAATTCTAATAAGTCAGAGTCCATATCGTCATCAAATCTATTGATGAAAACAACAATATGTTGAACTCCAACTTGGTGAGCTAGCAATAAATGCTCTTTAGTTTGAGGCATTGGACCGTCTGCAGCAGAAACTACTAAGATAGCTCCATCCATTTGAGCTGCTCCAGTAATCATATTCTTTATATAGTCCTTATGTCCTGGACAGTCGATGTGAGCATAATGTCTTAATTCTGATTCATATTCAACGTGTGAAGATGCAACTGTTACAATCTTGTTTGATCCAGCTCTTGCGATTCCACCCTTAGCAATATCTGCGTAACTCTTTCCAGAGTTTTGCCATCCTTTTCTTTGTGAATATGCAACTAAAGCTGCTGTTAATGTAGTTTTACCGTGGTCAATATGTCCTAGAGTACCAACATTTACATGTGGTTTTGTTCTTTGAAACTCAGCCATATCTATTATGTAATATATAAAATTAGTATTTCTTTTAGACTAAAATCCGATTATAAATTATAACGACACATATTGCAAACAAATTCTTAACGAATTTGTTTTTTTGCAAATCGCTAGTAATAATAGCATTTCCAAATAAGAATTGCACTAAATTTACTCGAGAAAATGTAATAAATTTGTAGAAAATTTTAACTAATATCAAATAACAAATTTACAATACTCAATTTTCAAACAGAGATCAGTTTATTTAGGACTTTAGATTCGTTTGGTTATCGGATATTTAAAATTTATTTGTCATTTGGAATTTGATATTTTACGACTGCAAAACCAAGGAGAAATGTAACCTGCCTGTAGATAACTGCCATGAGAGTAAATGGGGTGGTAAAGCCAATAGAAATCTATTCTTCATAAGTTCACTGAGATTTCTAACTGTATAGTCTTGAAGGAAACTTAAACCAGAACTCCTTAAGATACCTCACCCGTCTCTCATTTCATTCGAGCCACCCTCTCCATCAAAGATGGAGAGGGACTGGGGGTGAGGCGTTATTTTTCTAGAAATTCTTTTAATGTAAGGCCACTATCTTTCCACTTTTTTGCTGCTTCTATTCCTATATATCTGTAATGCCATGCTTCGTGGGAATATCCAGTAATTGCATCTTTACCATCAGGATAAGATTGTACAAAACCGTACTTATAAGAGTTATTTATTAGCCATTGACCAGCGATCGTTGTATCGAATTCATTTACAAAATCGTAACCACTATCTCCACTCATAAAATCTATGGCTGTTCCTAACTGATGTTCGGAGAATCCGGGGCGAGCGGAAACTTTATCGGCTTCTTCTTGACCTAGTTGCCTGACCCATGATGCATATTGTTGGAATTGGTTATTGTAAGATCTATAGGCTGAAGCAATTGTTAACGGTTTCCCCGTTTCAGCCATTAATCTTTGGATCATAAGTGATAGACCTTCTGCGGCTTCTTTTCTAAGCATTAAGTCTTGTGTTTGAACTAAAAGGTTTTTATCGTCAAATAATTTGACTAGATCTGTGGGTTCGTAATCACTAACCAATTTATGACCTTTGTTGACTTGAACTAAGAAATTATCACCGTCAACTGTGTAAACACTGTTTTCCCAATCACTAATATCTCGAAGTCCTAATGGGAGGTCAAATTCTGTTCTAATAATTGCGACTGTTAGACTTTTTGTACTTCCACTGGAAGTTTTAAATGTAACTGGAACCGTTGATGTTCCAATACCTAGGTTTAAGATTTCCAGTGCATAATATTTAGTTCCTTCGTTATCTTTTACAAAAGTTAGTTTGAATTTATCGCTATTATCTGTAGATATATCTTGATTAGAAATTATGGTTAAAGAAATTCTTGGCTGGAATGTTTCGTGCTTACCTGACTTGATTTCTACTTCTAAAGGAAATTGATTTGAAGTATCTACAGGGCTACTGACAGGTTTGATAAATGTTGTGATTGTTGATCTAATTTCTGAAAGTAAATCGATTTTGAAAACCAAGCTGGCCGCAAGCACTAGAATTACTGATATAACTATTATTAATATAATTGTAATTATTGGTTTTGGTATTTTCATATTTTAAATTATAATCCAATATATATAGTTAAGCCAGCTGAGTTTTATGTTAACGAAATCTATTCAATTAGTAAATGGAACTCAAGAAATCGAAATTAAAGAAGATATGGAGATTAACGCCATGTTTGTTGGACGTGATTCTGATGAAGTGAAAATTAAGCTAGACTTTGTACATTCAAAACCAGGACTAAAATCCAGAATTAATATTAAAGCAGTTGTGTTTGATAAAGCTAGGTTTGACTTAGAAGGAATATTAAAAATAAATAAAGGTGCTATTGGAACAGATACTTATTTAAAGATAGATTGCTTAGTAATGAGTGAATCTGCTTTTGCCAGAGCTGTACCAAGTTTGGAAATTAAAGAAAGTGAAGTAAAAGGAGGGCATGGAGCAACAATTGGATATTTAGATCCAATGCAAACTTACTATTTAACTTCAAGAGGGATGAGTAAAAAGAAAGCAGAGAATATATTGGTCGATGCGTTTATTAGGAATTGATCCTTCCACTTCCACTTATCCTTAACCTCCCACTTTCTCTTATACTACTGATTCCATCGATCTCATTAACCCTGATAACATTTTGGAAATCGTTGTCAAATCATTATAGACATTCTCGTAAGTTTCTTCAGAAATATGATTTTCTAATTTCAGTAATCTCATTATGGCAACAGTTTCTTGAGTCGAACCTCTAGCAATATTGTAGAAATTCCTCTTATCTTTTTTACTCATTTTCCCTGCTCCCTCTGCTATGTTTAAAATTATACTTGTAGCAGATCTAAATAATTGATCTCTGAGATTTGAATTTATTTCTTTATTTTTGAATGAATCTTTAAGTTGTTTATATATGTCTTCAGATTTCAAGTAAACTGGGAAATTTTCAAATGCAAACATACGATAGATTTTAAATATTAAAACTGAATCTTATCCTAATCTGTAGAATATTGCATTGTGCTGCAATACAAAATAGAGAAGAATAATTAGTAGGAGCGGAAGATTAAGGATAAGTGGAAGATTTTAATGCCAGCGAATGGACTTCCAGCACAATTCACTTCGTTCATTTGCGGGATAAACTTCTCGTCCCTGTATTTTTTGTATTAAGTTTATGCCAGCGAAGGGACTCGAACCCATACCTCTTGCGAGACTAGTTCCTAAGACTAGCGCGTATACCAATTCCGCCACGCTGGCAATTTAATTAAAAGACGATTAATTAAAAATTAAAAGCTTTTAACGTTCGTGAATTATATCATCCTGAACATTCAAAAAGAAGTCCCTATTTAAGAATTACTTTAATGACTTAATTACTTGTTAACTCAAAATTTAATCCAGGCTGTGTTACCTGCCTGCTGCGCACGCAGGCATGGCAGCCTCTTACGGGATGCCACGCCTCACTACGTTCGGCTCGCAATGACAATGACGATTCTGGGATTCTTCTTTTAATTATTAATTCTTAACCTGCCTGCAGGCAGGTTCTTAATTGATCAGAATCCTCCGGACGAACCTCCGCCTCCGCCTCCGCCGCTAAATCCACCAAAAGATCCGCCACCTCCACTCCATCCTCCTCCTCTTGTTCCACTTGAAGATGCAGGAGCCATATTTGTTATTGTGGAATTCGAGAAATCTCTTACTAAACTACTTACCCAGAAGGCATCCCAAACTCCTGGATTCGAACCTTCGTACCAATCTGGAACTTTGTTATAAATATCCTTAAACTTTTCTGCCCACTGTTTTTCTATTCCAAATACTACAGCGTAAGATAAATACTTTTCAAAATCTTCAGGTTCTAAGTTTTGAAGTGTGTATCTTTCGGCAGTATTTAAATACATTCTAAAACCAAGAATATCTGCGTAAACTTTTGATCCTTTTTCGGTCTTAGCTGGCATATACTTAGAAGCCACAATGAATCCGAATCCTAATGTAATCAATCCTAATAGTGGCGTGCATAGAACAAGATAACCGAGGAAAGTTGTACCAAAAGTACTAAAGAAGCAAGAGCTAATAATTCCCAAAATAAATAGAACGGTGCCACATCCTACGTAATTATTCCTTATACTTTCAGGGGATTTAGTAAAGAATCCTTTATCTACAACTTCTTTATAAATTGCGATTTTTAAAAGCATGAATTTTAAATAGAAGTAATTTCGCATTTCTGTTGTTTTTACAACATCTGAATTTCTAAATACTGAAGTCATGATTTGCTCTTCCATTGAAGATAATCCAGGGTCGCCTTTTTTCCCTTCTAGCCTGGTGAGTTCGTAAACCTTTCCTTTTTTAATTTCTTTTATTTTAATATAGCCTCGATACGCAAGGTCTATAATACTTCCAACGATATCTTCTTTATCTACAGTTTCATCTTTTATAGTTCCAAGTAGATAAGGTGGAACATCTACTGGTGGTTTAAATAACGGAATAATGGTTTTTTGCATATTTTTATCTACACCTTTTCTTCTATAATGAATCACAACGTAGATTACTGCCGCTGGAACAAAGAATATTCCTAAGCAAGTTAATAATGTATTTAATAAAAGTAAAAAGCTCATCCAAACCTCTGTTTCTAAATTAATATCTAAAGTTTTAACTTCACCAGGTTGTAGAGTCCCTTTGAAAATATAGTCTTTATACCCAGTATGTGTGAACTTAATCTCAACATCTCCGGCTGGAATATTATCTATGCTGCCACTTGACTCCTCGCTGATATCGATACCGTTTATAAACACACTATTTCCAAATGGAGGGTTTTGAATTGCATAATTTAAAGTTGCAGGCTTTGTAATTTCATCTGGTTGAAATTTGTACGAGACTGTTAAAGCTCCAGTTGAGCCTAGGTTTCGCATTGAGAGCGTTACTTTATTACCTATTGCAGTAACGTTTGGATCTTTTCCATAATCATCGTATATTTGAAAGTTTTGAGATTTATAATTTGTGCCAGATGGGAAATTAATATTAACAGTTGCCTTGTTTACAGAGCCATTCATCTCATCTGGGATTACATTCCAGTAAAACATTGGGTTTTCCCCAAACCATTTTAGTCCACCATAAATTTTATACTCGATGCTCCACTTAACTCTTTCGCCCGAAAATTCCTGACCATTAGGGAATAGCGTACGCTCTATTCGATAGAACTCATCTCCCGAATCCTCGTCTTGGTAGGTTGATGTTGTAAAGTCTGAGGGGTCTACTTTTTTATCATTTTCATCGTAAACTGCAAGCAACTCTAATCTGTCAAAACCACCACAGGTAACATCAGTCCTTGAAGAACAACTATTGTTGAATGTTTTTATATCTCTTCTAACCCCGTGGACTTCTCCATAAAAAGAATACACAAAAGTCTCTTTTACAGTAAAAGTGGAGTCTTTATTTATATTAATATCCACATCGTAGCTTGGATATGTAAAAGTTGGAGCTGCTGAAACAGTTTTAAAGGTTGAAAGCGAAATTATGAAAAATATGGCGGAAAATATAACTATAAATTTCTTCATTGTTTGATTAATAATCGCTTAATTATATTCTAAATATTAAACTTCGGCTAGTTAGTAATAGAATTGAATAATCTCCAAGCGCTGGCGTCAAATCCCATTTTAGTGTATAATTAGCATATTAATTATTTAATATAACCTATGTCAGACAAGGAAAAAGAGACTCCAATAGTCCAAGTTATTCACCAAGATAACACATTTAAAACTGTATTTATAGTACTAGCTACGTTAGCAATTTTATTTGTTTGTTGCATTTGCTCTTGCTTAGGACTTACTCTTGCTGCAAGCTATTCAACTTCATACCGACTATCTAATCAATTACCTTCAGATACAACTTATAAAGTAGAAAAAACTAGCTTCCTTATAGATTTAAAGAAAGTTACTGTGGATGAAACTAAGTATGACTTAACTTTAAATGTAAAGAACACGGGAAAAACGGGTTCAGTGTTTAGTACTGCTAACTTGAATCTATTGCTAGATAACAATACTCCTGTATACAATGACTATTTTGCATCCCTTGCTTTACCTGACACCTTAAATCAATATATTGCACCTGGAGCTACTATTACAGGGAAAGTGTCATTTGATATAAGAAATCAGGTTGCTACAAAGATTGATCTTCAAGTAAAGGATAGTTCTTATAAAGTTACGCAAACTATCAAAATTAAGTAAGATTACTTTGATTTGTTAAAGTAGAAAACGAGGATTATAATCCTCGTCTTCTACTTTTTTTTATTGTGTAAAGTTTGAATTGAAAATATAATCCTTAGTTTAAGCTTTATTATTATAGAAATTCAACCTGAATTAGAATTTAAAAAACATACGACGTTTTACAAGGATTTTAAAATCCAGGTTTATGAGTTTGGAACAGGAAATGATGTGATATTTGCTTTTCCTTCTTCCCCTCATTCCGGATTGTATTTTCTTCGGATATTAAATCATTATGATTTAAGTAAGATTAAATTCATTACTTTTGATTTACCAGGTTGGGCAGGATATTCTGAGAATATTTTTCAGACTGGAGATTTTGATATTGACGAGTATGTTGATATCGCAAAGAAGATATTAATAGAACATAAAATAAAGGACTTCTCTGTTATGGGCTATTCCTTTGGAGGATCACTAGCATTAAAATTAGCCTCTGAAGCAAACTGCAATGTAAAAAAGATAGCCTTAATTTCAACTATAATTCATCCTAAATTTTTACAAAAACATAGATTATCTGGAATTGTGAAAGTTATTAATTTTACTAAAAGCTATTTTTTACTAAAGTTGGCTGCAGTAAAAATGACCCAACATATAATAAAAGGCCTTAGCGATAGTAAAGAAGCTTCGAAAGAATTTTTGGAGATTTATTTAGATATGGTTAAAAATATTAATTCCAGGGTTGCTTCCAAAGCAATTTATAAATTTTTTAAATCTGATTACTCAAATTATTTAAATGACATCAAAGACAAAAAGATATTGATAATCAATTCCAAAGATGAATATAAAATATTTAGAGAACAAGCTGATTATTTAAGAAGGACTTTAGTGAATAAAACCTCTATAATTACCAGTGGTTCCCACGACGATTTTATATTAAAACCCAAGAAAGAAGTTGTTAATAAAATAATAGATTTTCTTATTAAATAATACTCATGACTCAAATCGAATACCAAGACCTTTATAAAACTATAAATAAAAATTGGAATGACTCAGTTTCTATTTATAAATCAATCGTTTCTAAATTAGTGACGAGCGAGACTGTAATTATGGAAGCTGGATGCGGGTTTTCGAACTTATATACAGAAGAATATAAAAGAGCAAAACACGTGATTGGAGTGGATATTTCTGATGAGTATTTAAAAATGAACGATCTTATAAAAGAGAAAATTGTATCAGACCTCTCTTCTATTCCAATGATTAAAGATAATAGTGTTGATTTAATAATTTCGTCTTGGGTATTTGAACATTTAGAAACTCCAGAAAATGTTATTAAAGAATTTGGAAGAGTTTTAAAACCAGGAGGTCGAGTTGTTTTCTTAACTCCTAATGCTTTAAATTACGTTGTAGTCATTAACAAGATAATTCCACACTGGTTTAGAGTTTGGGTTGCAACAAAACTTGGAGGTAAATTAACAGTCGAACCAATGAAGACTTTTTATAGAGGAAACACTCTTGGAACATTAAATAGGATGGCAAAAAATGCAGGGTTAAATTCTGATGAAACTATTCTAAACGGCGATCCGACTTATGTTGCTATTAATAGATTCTTTTTCTATATTGGAGTTTTTATTGAGGCAATAATTTCATTACCATTGCTGAATAAAACACGAGTTCATATAATTGGAGTTTTGAGGAAAGATTAGAACGAACTTACGTGTGGCAGGGTATTACTTGCGAATTTCTAATGGGCAGTTGAAATATGTGGTTGAGAGATCCCTCGACGGAGTTTATACAGAGCAAGGTCGAAGTGCTCGGGATGACACAAATGAAACTTATGAATCTAAATCCACTGTTTGAGAAACTAATTTGATTTCATTAAGTTGCTTTCTGATCTCACGAAGTGCTACTTCTACTGCCCTAAGTCTTGAAGCAACTTTATATTCTCTTGGATCTGCACCTAGAAAATATGAAATTGGTTTTTTAAACAAATCTGCAAGTTGCATTAGTTTATCAATTGGAGGTGCAATTCTTCCGGATTCATAGCCAGAAATAGTTTTATCAGAAACTCCTAAGGAAACTCCAACTTGAAGTTGTGAAATTCTAGCTTCAACTCTTGCAAGTTTAATTCTCTTACCAAGTTCTAACATTAAATCAGCTCTCTTTTTATTATCCTCAGCAAATACATCGTTGTACATTCATATCTACTTAAAATATAGTCTAGTGATTTTACTTGATCGAATGCTACAATACAACATACAAATTATAGAAATTTATGAAGTTTGAGATTAATAAAATTGTAGAAGATGAGTTTGGAAGACCAAATGGAATTTTGATACTGGACAAACCAGTAGGTATAACTTCCCATGATCTTGTATACGAAACGAGGAAGAAATATGGAACTAAAAAAGTTGGTCATGCTGGAACTTTAGATCCATTTGCCTCAGGCCAAATGATTGTTCTTTTAGGTAAAGCTACAAAACTTTCTGATAGTTTTTTGGGATTAGATAAAGAGTACGAAGCTGATATTGCATTCGGAGTTTCAACAACAACAGGAGATCCAGAAGGAGAAATAAAAGAATTGCGAATGACAAATGAGGAATTACAAATAAATTTGAAAAAACTAATTAAAGAATTCCCGAAAGAGTATCTACAGTATGTTCCTATTTATAGTTCTGTAAAAATAAAAGGAGAAAAGTTAAGAGAGCTTGCTCGTGGAACCGATAGATTTGAAATTACAGATGCTGATAACGGTGAAGATTTAAGCAAGAAATCTATTAAGTTTTATAAAAATGATAATTTAGTATTTGAATCGAAATTACCTGCAAAGATAGTGAAGATTTATGAACTTGAGATTCTAGACTTCTCTGTTAAGAAACTAGAAGAATATAAAAATACTATTTCGAAAGACTTGTTCGAAGTACTAAAACAAAAAGATATTTCAGAATTACCGATAGCGAAAATTCGAGTAAAATGTTCTAAAGGCACTTATATAAGACAACTAGCTGAGGATATTGGAGTAATGTTAGATACTCCAGCTTTTTTAGTAGCACTTCGGAGAACCAAAATTTTCATTACAGACCAAACTCTCTAACAGAATAAGTCCTATTAGCTAAATCATCACCAAAGCTCAATCGATATCTAGGATCAAAGTTAAAGAAAGTTGCAGGTTGTAAATTATTTCCATCTAAATCAATATCTCTTTTTATTGTAGTAAGCCCTGCATTCATGGTATTGCGCGCAACAACTCCACCATTTATGTATAAACCGTCCCATTTTCTACCTACACCAAGATTATCTACAGGAACGTTAAATGTTCCATCAGTTATAATAAATGCATTAACAATATCGTATTGAGCAAGTGTTGTGGAATTAGTTGCTAAAACTGGTGTTTTAGCCGTACCAGTATTTATAGTCACATTCCCTTTTACAATAAATAAACATCCATTGTAAGTTTGATTTGTTGGAACAGGTGCAACAGGTGCAGCTCCAATTGTTAGGTCAGGATTGATTACAAGGTTACCTTGGACAAATATTATCGCTCTCGAAGTACAGACACTATTTGCATTAATTGTGAGGTCCCCGGTTATTATTCCACCAGCTTTAGCATTAGCGGAAGAACCTATTCCTACTGCAACATCTCCAGCTATAGTTTTATTACCAGCAAAAGTTACTAATGTTGTTTTTCCATTTTTAGTAATCTTATCGAGAAGATAATCATACCAAAGTCCATTTGTAACTCCAGTTGCATTTACCGCATCATCTGCATAGTTTTGTAAAATTTCACTATATTTTGATACAGTTCCTTTCGCATTATTGGCAGTTCCACTAATCGCTCCATACTGGGAGAAGTAGGATTGACCTGTAGTTGAAGTAAACGGAATTGTGAAGCTAGGAATATTTGGAACTTTTGTTCTATCTATTCCACCTACTCCAGAGATGTTCCCACCGACTCCTAGAATCCAAGGACTTGGTAAAAGCGAATTTACGTTTGTTTGAGATATATTACATCCTTTATCTTTTGCATATAATTTATATGTATACGTCGCAAAATTACCAGGTGATAAATCTTTATAATTTTTAGTTCCCAAATTTGCAGCAGTTACTCCACCATTAGGAATATCTGCAGGGTAGTTTTGCACAGTTCCGGGAGTTGTAATTGTTAGAGCGTCAGTGTTATCTCTGATTTGTGAACCTGCTACATCTGAGTAGACATAGGAAAATACTCCATTCAAACCTATTGCATCCGTTGCACTCCAGGTTACATTAATAGATCCATCTGGTTGAAAGCTTGGACTTGATAATGTAGCAGTTGGAGCGGTTAAATCCACTCCCCATGTTCCTGATTTATGCATAACATATTGAGAAGTTGCTGTTGCATCATTACTAGGTAAATTACCTGGCGGTGTTGGGGAACCTGGTATTCGAGGTATTGCCATTGTGTATACATTGTAAGTCCCATCTGGAAAACCTGTATCAAATCTCATTCTAAAAGTTGCTGTAGTTTGATTTCCTACAATAGTCATGTGTGTTCCAGAACCTAAATCCATTAAGGTACTTTTATAAGCTGTTAATCCTGTAGAACCCGAATTTCCTGCGGTTGCTTGTACCCAAGACGAAGTACCAAAGTTATACCATTGGTACGGAGCATATGTTGATGCTGTAGCAGATTGATTAATAGCAAAGATTGATGTTGAAGCACCTAATGATTTCGCAATCGCTGTTGGGAAATCTACTGTGTTTGCCGTAACTGCATAAGTCCCAGTTGTTGGTAGTAAGACTACAACAGTCCAGTCTAGTGTATTTGCTGGATCAGAATTTTGATAAGTTGCTGACCAATCGATTGGATTACTAGTTCCCGCTGTTGAAGAATTCCCAGAAGTACTATTCCCACATACATCTGCAGAGGCTATGCCTGATGAAACAAATGTAGGAGGAAGGCTTGTGGTAAATTCTCTAACCGCAGAATAGCTAGCTAAACTCCCATTCCATTCTTGTACAAACCAACAATATGTTGTTCCCCAAGCTAATTCTGTATTTAATGAAAAAGTTGTTGTTGCAGGAACAAGTGCAGGGTAAGACCAAACATTTGTACCCGTAATACAATCTCCAATCTTTTGTCTATAAATTACTCTGTCCTGGTTTGTTTGAGGACAACCTATACCAAAAGCACCATTAGTCCAGGTAAACGTGACCGGCTTACCTAAATTTGTTGCCAAATTTGCAGGTGAAATAGAAACAGGTGAACCTGGTGTTGTCGGTACACAAGCAGGTGGCGGTGCAGGTGGTGGTGCGGGCGGCGGCCCAGGTGGTGCAGGCGGTGGTGCGGGTGGCGGTGCTACAGGACAACTACCTGAACAAATATACGATCCATTTGAACATAGTGTTGCTGCCCTACAACCTCCAGGAACACAAGGATTAGTACTCGTTATTGTTTGGCACTGACTTGCAGAACAATCTCCTTGGCAACACCAACCTCCAGACGAACAACCATTAACGTTAGGTGTACATGAATAACATAAATCTGCATAAACATGCTTTACTGTAATAGGTGTAACAAAGGCTAATGAAACTAATACGAGTGAAATTGTAAATACAATAAATTTTTTCATTATATATACTTACAATAAAAAATATCGAATGGCGAAATAGATTTAAATGATATGCTTTTATCAATACCATGCTCATCTACCATAGCATAACCATAAGGAATTTCTATAGCCCGATTTATTGTATCAAAATAATAAATGTTAAGTAATTTTATTGGTATTACGATATAAGCACAATTTGATTGTGGTACAAATTTAATGCTATTCCCGACTTCAGATACTTTTATAAAACCACTGTTTGATAAGAAATCTGGAGAAGAGTAACTGGGATTATTAAGCATAATCCTTACTTCCTGATTATTATCTTTCCTCTGCAAAATTAGAGTATTTCCATCGGTATTTGAAGTTTCAATAATATAATTATATTTAGATGAATCTAAATAATAATTCATTGTATAGTCGTAGCCACCAAAACCTAGTGATGTTGGATAGTTAATATTGAATTTAGATGTATCAGGTACTTTAAGAAGAGTTAGACTTCCAGCAATAATCACTCCTGACATAATAACTAAAACAATGCTTATAAATACTTTCATTTTACAAAATCATAAAGAATGAAATATATTCTGAACCGTCTGAGTTCTGAGTAAGCCATAAATAAACTTTATTCCCTTTTAACATTTTTGACTCAAGTTCCTCTAAGCTTGTGGGTACAGGTGAATATCCATCACTACCATGATAGCTTGGTTGGAATAAATATTTATTATCTACAGAATCTGGAAGAACTATTACATCGCTTATATTGCCATTTAAATCTTTGATTTTAATATAATTTTGAACTAAAGGCTGTGAGCCAGTACCAAAACCTTGAAAATAGATTTCTTCAATTGTTCCATAATATTTTTTAACGAGCTCAACGCTACTAATATTAGTATTATTAGAAATTAGCCACATACTTTTTGTTTGGAAGTTAGGACCTAGATATGAAGTCGTACTTTGGATATCCTGATATTTAAGCACTCCAAAGCCCACCGAAGCTAAGAAAATAATTATACAAATTACTAAAAAAACGTTCTTCATCTTTAATATGGTATTACGAAATACTAAATAATTTATCAGTATTCCTACTTATAATCAATACTATTAAAGGAGTTTTAAGTAAATATCTTCCGCAAGTTCATCGACGACGAAGCTCTTCCTGTGAAGTTCGCTAAGCCCGTTGCGCTTTATCATTTCTCGGTGGAATTTAGTTGCATAACCCTTGTTCCTATTCCATCCATATTCTGGGTGGGCATTGTGAAGTTCTTTCATTAGTGAATCTCGTTCAACTTTTGCCAGGATTGAAGCTGCTGCAATTGAATAGTATGTAGAATCACCTTTTATAAGTTTTCGTGTATTTTTTCCAAAGTCCTTTGCAAATTGCCCATCAATTAGAAAAAGTAAATTTTTATTCGAATATTTTTCTGTAAAGTTTTGAATAATAGATTCAATAATTTTGTGAAGGGCCTTTCCAATACCTTTTTTATCAATTTCTTCTACTGAGCCATATTTAACAATGAAGTCATGTTGGCTTAATTTTAAATATTGCTTTTCTCGAGCTTCTTCGTTTAACTTTTTAGAGTCATGAATTCCATGGAAGATTTTATTATTTTTTGAGAACAAATACCCTCCCATAGCAACTGGGCCTGCAAGGCAACCTCTCCCGACTTCGTCTATTCCAACAACAAAGTCATATTCACCAGAAGATATAATTTCAGATTCAAATTTTGGGAGTAAAAATTTTGACATGTGAAGATTATACAATAAATGTTCCCTCTCCTTTCAAGGAGAGGGTTAGGGTGAGGTCATACCGCACCGAAAACAAACCTCGCCTTTGTCCGGTCCATGTAATTATTTAAGCTACCAAACTTGGTCTCAATTTTTTCAAAACTTTGAAGGCTACGTCACTATCTATTGTTTTAGATTTCCTGGTTTGGAGAAAATTGGCTAGAGTGAGGCCGAAACCTTTATACACATTTGGGATGAGATGGATACTTGCATGAGGAATCTCAAATCCCATAATGAGGCTGTAAATTGGTTCTTTGGATTCCAATCTGGCATTTAGAAGTTTTGCCACAACTTGAACAACTTTGAAATACTCTCCTACTGATCCTGTCCCGGAATCGGGAAGTTCCCAAACATGTCGAAAGTGCGCTTTTGGGATTACTAGTGTATGTCCTTCTGAAAGGGGGTTGATATCTAAGAAGGCTAAGAAACTTTTGTCTTCATAAACTTTATAATAGTTCTTACTTTTTATCAATTCACAAAAAGTACATTGAGACATGGCTTGATTATAGCACCTAGAGTTCTTTTGTCAATTTAGATTGGAAGAGAAATAATAAATTATATATAGCCATTAAGTATTTTGGAGGATGGATCGTAAAAGTGTCAGAAGCTTCGAGCTAAAATTTGTACTTTTTTAACATTTCTTGAGCTTTTTCTGGAGTCAAAGGTGGATGATTGATAATATGCCCAATATCAGTAAGTGCTTTACCAAATCGACCTTCCTCTGTAGGTACTATATGAACATGAGCATGCGCTACACCTACCCCATGAACAACTGCATAAACAAATTCATTACCAGAAACAATTTGGAAATGTTTGGCAATTTTCTGACATATTTCAAAATACTTTCCTATGGGCTCTACATCCCAAACAAATTTAAAATGTTTTTTAGGAATTACAAGCGTATGCGCATCTTCTGTGGGTCTCATGTCTAAGAAGGCCAAATAATCGCTATCCTCATAAATTTTTGAGCAAGAGATTTCTCCGGCCACTATTTTGCAAAAAATACAGTCTTTCTCCATGAATTTAATTTAAGAATTTTCAAACAACGAAGGAATTATACAATTTCTATGGGAAATTGTTTGAAAATTGAAATTAGTTAATTGAGAATTTTACACAGATTCTGCTTCAGTTTGAGAAACTTCTTCTACTGGAGTATCTATTACTACATCAGCCTCGGTAAGTTCAACAGCCTCGCCTTCTTCGGGAACAAATACTACTTTTCCTTTCTTAATTCTCGTTGCTCCCTTTCCTACTCTTTGTCTCATGAAGTATAGCTTAGCTCTTCTTACTGGCTCTTGTTTTATAATTTTTATTTTTCCTAGGTTAGTTGAATATAATGGGAAAGTTTTTTCTACTCCAACTCCATAACTTACTTTTCTAACTGTGAAAGTCTTTCCAGTTCCTGACCCTTTTACCATTATTACTAATCCTTTAAATTTCTGTATTCTTTGTTTTTCACCATCTCTAATAATAGTTTCGATTTCAACAGTCTGACCTGGTTGTATATCTGGGACTTTCTTTGATGTGAACTTTGATTCAATTTTATTCAATAACTGTTGTGACATATCACTTCAATAAGATTTAATAATCGGGAAATTATAGCATAGAAATTAAGCTTGTGAACAAAAATACCTTACAAAACTATGTATTTACAATATAAAATCTCCTGAAAGAATCTCTAGATTTTGTGTCGGGACTCCAAAATCTATTGGTTTCCAGTACTGCGTTACTATTGCATAAGAGGCAGGTAAGGCCTCGCCAAGATAAACTGTAGTTGTAAAACCTGTAGGCACGAATTCAGAAAGACCTTGGGTTTGGCTTTTTGCGAATATTTTATTATCAAGCGAATAGTAATTCTCTACAAGATATAATGGCAATTTTTGAGTAACTTCAGTTACTTGATTACTTTCCAAGTTCAAACTATAAACTCCAATATCTTTCTCGGACCAGCTAGATTCGTTTATTGGAGTTAAGTTTCCTTTTACAAAAATTATTTGATTATTTGCATAACTAACTTTCGAAATAACTTCGTATCCTGGAAGTGAAAAAATTTCTTCCCTTTCTGAAGAAGTTAAGCTTGAAAGAGCAGATCCATCTTTACTCAAATAAACTGACGAAGGAGAAGGCTTTACGCTATAGACTAATCCAATATCATTTCTTTTTATAACTGCACAATCGATTGTGTTCAGAATTTTAGACGAGAAACTAAGTTGGTAGCAATTTATCCCATCCTGAAAGTAAGTACTTACTTGATCAATATAGATAATTCTAGATTTTTCACTTAAATTAGTAGTTTTAAAAATGCTCAATACTTGTGATTTTTCGTTTACTGAGTTTAGATAAATAATATTGTCCTTATCCTTGCCCAAGTAGTAAAAAAGCTTCTCAGAGGGTTCATAGTAAATACTTATAAATGTATCCTGAAATTCCAAAGTAGTGAGATCTAATTGTCCTTTATCTTTTTGAACATAATAAAATGTGGGATTCTCTTTTGAAGGTTCGTCAGCGACCAAAATTGATTCATCCGCAAGAAGTTTGATTAACTTAATCGTGGAAGGTAGGTCATAAACTTTTGTAAATTTACTATCTTTATCTACAAAACCCACATATGTTTTTCTCCCGGAAACGAACTTTACCCATAATTTATCCTGCGATATTGGTGTAAAAGGACTTTTTATATAATCGCTTAAGATGCTTGACTGGGGATGATTACCGGAATCTACAAAATTAACTTGCGTTAAATCATTTTCATTAGGACTTGAAAAAAGGCCGTTTACTTTACCAAAAGTGTTTCCACTATAAATAAAAAAGAATCTTACTAGAATGATAGATCCAAGAATTGACAAAATAATTGCACCAATCAACATTAACGCCTTTTTATTGCGTATTTTAGTATAATTAGCTTTGTTTACGTTATCCATTTGATTATCCATCTTTAGAAACTGCTTGCTTTATGAGTTATAAAACATTATAATCCAAGCTAGCAATGATTGAAATTTTAAATAGAAAATATGTCAAAAACACAAGGACCAACATACCAACCAAGCAAAATAAAAAGAATTAGAAAATTCGGTTTTTTAAAAAGAAACGAGAGTTCTGATGGGAAAGAAGTATTAAAAAGAAGAAGAGCTAAGGGAAGACATGAGCTTACTGTTTCTAATGAATTTGGTAAAACGAAAATTGAAAAGAATAAGAAATTTGGGAGAAGACGATAATTCTAAATTCAAATAAGATATTAAGTCCCTGCAAAGGGATTTTTTATTCCTTAGCAACGAGATTCATTATTTCTTAGATAACTCTTTAACTAATAAATCTAGTTTTGAAAGTATTTCCGCACTTTCTGGAGATTTACGTTGTTCACTTCTTAACCTCAATATTTCTCTTTTTAAATAATCATCTTTTATTCTTTTTACAATTTTTTTCATTTCCTTAGATTTTTCTTGAATTCCATTTACATCCATCATCAAAATATCCTCAAAAACTTTCCTTTCTTCTTCATTCAAAAGAGTTTCAATATTACTAAAATCTCCATGATTTTTTTGTACTAAATCCATAATTTTTTTGTTGATTGGATTTTCTAACCATTCATTTTTTATCTGAATTTCATCTACATTATCTGCTTGCAAAAGTAATGCGAGAAAAAATTCTTCTATTTCATTTCTTTTATTAATAATTTCTGGTTCAACATTAGATTCAACATGAATAGCTTTTTTAATTGGATTCTTTTTCTGATGACTTAAAAGATTTAATATTGTATCTTCTGGAACTTCAAGAATTAAGGAAAGCTCCCTTGCATAATGTCTTTGGGATATTTCATCTTTTACAAATGAGACTATTGGTAGAATTAATGTTGAGAGTTTTTTCTTTCCCTCAGCACTTCCTAAATCTAAACCATTTTGAAGTTTGATAAATAAGTACTCTACTGTGTCCTTAGCTTCTTGTATTCTCTTTGGCCATTCTTCGGGATTTTTACAAATTAACTCATCTGCATCCTGGAATCCAGATAGATCAATTACTTTATGACGTAAGCCTACTTCCTCTAAAATTTCCATGCTTCTCATAAGTGCTTTAGTACCAGCTCCATCTGTATCAAAAGAAAAATAGACTTCATCTACATATCTTTTCAAAAGTTTAGCCTGGTTACTTGTAAATGCAGTTCCAAGTGGAGCAACAATATTTTCTACACCCACTCTATGAGATGAAAGGATGTCTATATTTCCTTCGACTAAAATTGCAAATTTTTCTTTTCGCAAAGCTTCTTTTGCATGATAAAGCCCATAGAGCATTTCATTTTTTTTGTAGACTAACGTTTCCGGAGAATTTAAGTACTTTGGTGCTTCTTTGCTAGTTCCTAAATATCTTCCACTAAATCCAACAACTTGGCCTCTTATATTAAAAATACATTGCATTAATCTATCTCTAAATTTATCAATTGTCTTACCTTCTCTTTCTACGAGAAGTCCCCACTTTACTAATTCTTTTTCAGAAAAATTTTTGGATAATAGGAATTTTTTTAAATTCTCTCTTTGTGAAGTCGCATATCCAACCATGAATTTTTCTATTCTTGCTCCATCAATTTTTCTCTTTTGAGCATAATCTCTACCTTTTTTTCCTGTTACATGAGTTTGAAGAATGTAGTGATAATATTTAGCTGTAAGTGCATTAGCTTCTAATAATCTTTTCTTTTCAAGTTCGATTTTTTCATCTTTTGCAATCGCTCTGCCAGTAAGTTCTACTCCAGCTTTTTCTGCAGCTATTCTCAAGGCTTCAGGGAATTCTACTCTCTCGATTTCTTGTATAAACGCAATTGAATCCCCTGCCTTTCCACAGCCGAAACATTTATATATTTGGAGGCTTGGATTGATCATGAAGGATGGACTTTTTTCGTTATGAAATGGACATAAAGCCCTATAATTGGCTCCCGCTCGAGTTACATTAGGAACATAGGAAGAAATCACTTCTACAATATCAAGTTTTGACTTAACAAGCTCTATATCTGTCATATTAGTAATAATAACATAACGAAAAAACGTTTCTATGTATCTATATTGCCATGATATAATTAAATATTTTAATGCTAATTTATGGAAACATTTAGTAATAGTCCCTGTTATGGTTGTGGTGGGCAATGTTGCAAAGATATGATGGCTTCAATCACCAAGGAGGAGCTCGAAACGTTTAAGATCTATAATACAATATTCATCCTCGATACTGCAGACTATATGATCGTATTAAAGAAAGTTTTAAAAGGCGAGACTGTTGGAAGAGGAATTTATGTTTGGAACAGTGAAGAAGATGGTCTCTATGATATTATAATATCTGGAAGCTGTGAGAATTTAAATCAAGATGGAATGTGTAATATTCACGAAATCAGACCTGATATGTGCAAGTCTTTTCCTGCAGACGCTGGTGAATGCTTGAGTATAAGAAAATCTTCTATGGTGAATATTTCGGATATTAAATAAATTATTTCGATTTGTCCCTAAATGTTTTATTATATTGTATATATCTAAAAAATACTCTATGGAAATATTTATAGCATCGGATCACGGCGGTTTTGAATTGAAGAATAAAATAAAAGAATATTTAGAATCTAAAAATCTTGATTTTCTAGACTTAGGTCCTAAAAGAGTAAATCCCGAGGACGACTATCCTGACTACGCTTTTGCTGTGGCTACAGAAATGCAAAATAATCCAGAATCCTTAGGGATACTAATTTGCAGAAGTGGAAACGGAATGTGTATTGCTGCAAACAAAGTAAAAGGTATTTACGCTGCACTCTGCTTTACATCTCATCATGCGCAAAAGGCTCGCGAAGATGATAATGCTAATGTCTTGTGTCTGGACTCAGATTACGAAGGCGAAGATGATCATTTAAAAATTGTAGAGAGTTTTATTAATTCTAAATTTGCTGGTCCAGAAACTCGTCATGGTAGAAGGTTTATGAAAATCGTTGAATTCGAAAATAATAACTAATACTAATATATAACCAAGATTTAACGCTGTGGTTTGCTATCATCTTATTGTTTATGTAAAATAGCTTAATAAACTTTTAATTTTATTGCAGTGAATTTATTAGACCCCATTTTATTAGGAGCTTTACAGGGATTAACAGAATTTATTCCTGTTTCTAGTTCAGGACATTTGTATATTTTCCCTAAAATCTTTAATGCCCCAGCATACTTAAGTTCTACTTCTTTTATACTATTTTTACATCTAGGTACTCTATTAGCTCTTCTGATTTACTATCGAAAATTAATAATTAAATACGTACAAGTTTCCCTTAGATATTTAAAATCTAGGGAACCTAAAGGTGAAGACAAAAAAGATATTTTGGTTATTCGAAATGTAATACTTGGAACAATTCCTGCAGGTTTGATTGGTTTAATAGTAGATAAGTTTTTGAGCAATCTATACGACGAACAAATAATGGATAAAAACGTTGCATTTTTTGTAGTAGCAATTCCTATGATAATTATGGGATTATTATTCATTTTCGAGACAAGAATTATCAAAGGTAATGATAAAAATATTGAAGATTTAAGTATTAACAAAACTCTAACTGTAGGACTATCCCAAGCTATTGCATTTATACGTGGAGTTTCGAGATCTGGTATCACTCTACTTTCAGGACAATTTGCAGGTTTAAGTAGAGTTTCCGCTGCAGAGTTTTCTTTTTTAATTAGTATTCCAATTATATCTGCTTCAAGTTTACTTGAAGTTATACAATTTATTAAAGATTCATCTAGTTTTTCGAGTGACTTAATTGCCGCATATATTTTAGGAGCCGTGACTTCTTTTGTAATAGGGCTTTTCGCAATAAATTTTCTTTTGAAATTTCTAAGGACTAGAAGCTTAGCTGTGTTTGGTTATTACAGAGTTTATTTTGGAGTGTTTCTAATCTTCTTAATTATTTTTAGATAATGAAAAAAGCTGTGCTCTTTGGAGCAACTGGTTTAATTGGCACTGAATTAATTCAATCTTTATTAAAAAGTGATTATTCGGCTGTAGTTGTGAGTCGGGATAAAACTAAAGCAGAAAATTCAAACCCTTGGTTGAATAGTAATGAAAGTAAAATCAGATTTCTGAGTAGCGATGACGAAGTTGACATAATACAATCTATAAATGGAGCTGATGCAGTTATAAATTTAGCTGGTGCAGGACTTTTTGATAAAAGATGGTCCAAACAATATAAAGAAGTTCTATTTGATAGTCGAGTTGATATTACAAAAGCTATTGTTGGTTATATCTCTAAAGCGAAAGAAAAACCTAAAGTTTTTATTAGTGGATCCGCAGTGGGATATTATGGTGGAACTATAAGCGATAAAGTTCTAGACGAAAGCTCTCCTTCTGGCTTTGATTTTTTAGCTCAGCTTTGCACAGCTTGGGAAAACGAAGCTAATAAAGTTAAAAATTCCAGGGTTAGAGTTATCAATTTAAGAACAGGAATAGTATTTTCTAAAATGGGCGGAGCCTTATCTAAATTATTAGCAGGAATTAAATTTAAAATTGGTACTTATTTTAAACCTGGAACTCAATACTTATCTTGGATACATATTGAAGATTTGGTTAGTATAATTATGACCTGTATTAGTAATAAAAAGGTTAACGGACCCATTAATGCTACAGCACCCAAACCCCTGACGTATAAGAAACTTTCAGAAGATATTTTTGAAGTTTACCAACCTTTATTTACTATTCCAGTTCCTAAAATTTTAGCGAGACTTATTATCGGAGAAAGCTCAACACTCCTTACTACGGGGCAAAAAGTAACACCACAAAAACTTCTAGGCTTAAATTTTGAATTTAAGTATACAGAAGCTCTGCAGGCGTTACATAATCTAAGTTAACTTACTTCCAAAGAGCAAATAAAACTCCCATCATAAGGAAGTTTGCAAGAAAATATCCAGAATCTATTAGAACTAATTTAAAATTCTTATTTTCAAAAATACCATTAGTAAAAAATGGCACAAATGTAAATCCTACCCAAACTAAAGCACCTAATGCTAAACCGTCTACCAGAGTACTTACTCCTAGGTAACTAACAAACATAGCGAATACAACTGCTGAGACTATTGCTCCAACTGAAGTCATTGCATAACTCATACTAGAGCCATTCATATCTTCAGCCTTCTTACCAATTAATTTTACCCACATTGTTCCAAATACTGGCATGGAATACCAAATGAATCCTGTAACCATACTTAACACCGCAGCTACAACAACTGCAAAAATGTTTACTGACGGCATAGAGAGAAAATAATAAATATTATTATTAATATAAATCTCCAATAAGAAACAGTCAAATACTAAATTACAAAACACAAACAAAAAACAAATTAAAACTTACAAATAAGCAACAAATATTAGATTTAGTATTTGGATTTTTTGAAACTCTTTGTTTGAGCTTTGTGATTGTTTAGAATTTAGATATTAGGATTTAAAATTTTATCTCATGTATATCAAAATCTCCCCAAGGTTTTTCGTCACCGGGAAAACTGCTGAAATTTAAGATTTCATGAGTTATTGGATGAGGAAAACTTAATCTATAAGCCCAGAGTGCTGGAAATTTTTCTGATTGTGGTTTTGGATTATATTTTGTATCACCGATAAGAGCGAACCCAAGGTGTGCGAATTGTGCTCTAATTTGATGGAATCTACCAGTTTCTAAGTTAATTTCAATTAATGTTTTGTTATCTTTTATCTCGATAATTTTATATTTTAACTTGGATAGTTTTGCTCTCTCTGACATTGGATGAAAACTCTCGTAAGTTTTTGCGTCAACTGCAGAATCAAATATTAATGCCTTATTAATCTCTTTATCTTTTACTAAATAATTTTCTAATGTTTGATATTCATTAGTATCTTTTTCTAATGCTCCGTCCAATATTGCAATATATCTTTTATCCATTTCGCCATTGATAATTGATTTTGATAATCTTCCAGCGGATTTAGAATTCTTAGCAAAAACCATTATTCCTGCAACATTTTTATCTAATCTATGGACTAGACCTAAAAAAACATTTCCCGGTTTATCGTCTCGGTTTTTTATTATCTTTTTTAGCTCTGTGAGCATGTCTGGAGAGTCTGTTCCATCAGATTGGGAAAGAATCCCAACTGGTTTTTGTGCTACTAATATTTGATTGTCTTCGAATAAAATTGTCATATGTTAGTTATTCCTCCTCTATTTAAGAGGAGGTTGGGAGGAGTTAATACCGCACCGAAACCAGGTAATTGTTTGTGCGGTCCATATTGTTATTCATAACTCCCCTAACCCCTCTTACAAAGAGGGAAATAATTTATAATTTTAATTGTTAATTTATAATTAATCTCTCTCCCACCTAATAGAAACTCCACACGGTAGGAACAGACCTGGCCTAGTTTCAATTGATAATCCAATTTCATTTGAATACACTTTACCACTAAAATTTTCCAATATTTGATCTTTTAGAATATTTTCCATAGCATATCTAGAAATATCGTTAGCATAAGAATTTATTAACATGAATGAGGCATCGTCGCTTAATAATTCTTTGCATAGAGTTATTAATTCATTAAGGCTTTTCTCTATTTCCCATATTTCTCCTTCTTTTCCTCTTCCAAAAGCTGGGGGATCCATAATTATTCCATGGTATTTATTTCCTCTTCTGATTTCTCTTTGCACAAATTTAATAACGTCGTCTTGAATAAATCTAACTTTTTTATCTAAAAGATTGGAGGATTCTACATTTGCTTTTGCAAGTTCAATCATTCCACGCGATGCATCTATATGGACAACTTCTGCTCCGGCTGACAATGCGGCAACGGTTGCTCCCCCCGTATAAGCAAAGAGATTTAGTATTTTGAGGCTTTGAGGTTCTCTTGTAATTCTTTCTATAATCCATTCCCAGTTCACTGCTTGTTCGGGGAAAAGTCCTGTGTGTTTAAAACTTGTTGGTTTTATATTGAACTTTAGATTATCGTAAGATATTTCCCAAAAATCCGGAATTTTATTAATATTTTCCCAAAAACCTCCTCCTGATTTATTTCTATGATAGAAAGCATCAGCTTTATCCCATAAATTCGACTTCTTATTCCAAATCGCTTGTGGGTCTGGTCTTCTCAATATATATTTTCCCCATTGTTCGAGTTTTTCACCTTCGCCTGCGTCTAAAACTTTAAAATCTTGCCATTTATCTGCTACCCACATATTAAAATGAATAAATTAAAAAATTAAAGAATGAAGAGATTTACCCTTCGATAAACTCAGAATGACATTAGAATCTTCTGTCATGTGAACCATAATTCGTTCATTTTTTCATTCATTAGTATTATACTAGGATTAATTCATATACAAAAGAAATTATGATTACTGAAAAAATAAAGAAGTTAAAGCTGATTAATGAATTCTATTTCTTTAGAATAATCTTTCAAATAAGTTCGTACTTCATGTATTCATTCTATTTAATTCTTCTGTATAAACAAACTAATGATTTTAAAGTTCTAATTTTAGATTCAATAATATTTTATGCGGGTGGGTGGATTGGATTTATTTTTGGAAGCGTTGCCCTTCAGAGAGTTGGCTACGTAAATACTTTTCGACTTAGCTTTATATTTACAGCAATTGCTGGAATTGCCATTTTAGTATCTATTCCCCAGATTGCATTACTTTTTCCATTACTCAGTTTATTGAGAGGTTTTGGAAGAGGAATATTCTGGCCTGTTTACCATACCTACACTCTAAAAGAATTTAATGTTGGGGAGAGAGGAAATATTATTAGTATTGTAACAAGCACTAACTTACTACTTGATATTGCATTTCCAGTATTGGTGGGAACGTTAATCTCCTATTCAGGAGATTATGTATTAATTTATATTATTGGTAGTGCAATATTATTAACCTCTGTCTTGGTAAAGTTTGGTTACAACAAAATGCCAAGTACAAAAATTACCTCTCAGGAGATTAGCAATATTTTAAAAGATAAAGTTTTTGTTAAGTTTGCAATCCTAACAATTTTTGATCAAATTGCATGGATAGTAGTGGCTTTCACGATTCTAATTCTTCCTTTTATATTTACTAAAAACGAAGGGGATGCGGGGGCTATTATGAGTATTGTTAACCTGATTGCTGCAATAATTGCATTTACGCAAAGAAAAGCAATAGTTAGGAAAAGCATCGGCCTAAGCAAATTTGGTTACATTTTTGGACTTCTATCGGCGATAGTTCTTATATATTTCTGGAATGTTATTGGTTTAACTATAAGCATGATTTTGATGATTTTATGCGTCTCGTTAAGGGATCCTTTGGAAGAAAAATTAGTTGTTTATATCAAGCAGATAATATTAGACAAGCTTAAGAACCAATCAGCTATAGAAATGAATATGATTATGGAAAGTATTTACCTAATAGGAAGAACAATTGGCTTGATAATATTTTTACTCTCATTTATTTTTATTAATAATTCTGACAATGTATTTAAGATATTTATATTAATATCTTCCTTGTGGGGGTTTATCAATATATACTTTCTACTTAGAATCACTCGGAAGCATAAAAAAGAGCTAGTTGAAATGACAATTAGCTCTAATGATAATTCTATTTTGAGATAACTATGCTGTTAACTTTAGGATTTTATACTTGATTATTTTGTTAGGTAGCACAACATCAACAGTATCTCCTACTTTTGCGTTATAAATAGCTTTCCCAATTGGTGAATCTACTGAGATTTTCCCTTCCAATGGATTTGCTACTTTTGTTTCTTCTGATCCTACTAGAACTACTATTCTCTTATCTTTATTTTCAACATTTTGAATCTCCACTTTTTCTCCAATACTAATTGAGTTATCCTGTGTATTCTCATCTGCAATTTTAGCAATGGCAAGAATATCCTCAATTTCGAGAATTCTATTTTCATTCATTTCTTTCTTTTCCATTGCTACTGAGTAAGCGTGATTTTCACTTAAGTCACCAAGCTCTCTTGCTGCTGCAATTTCATCGGCAATATCCTTTCTTAAAACCTTAATTCTATTATCAAGCTCAGCCTCTAGTTGATTGTAGGCTTCCTGAGTCATTGTCATTAATTTCTCCTCTATTTTGCCATTCTTTCTTGTCTTAGCCATATTGTGTAAATAAAAAATTTGATCTCTAAAAAGATTTTGATTATATCACCAAGTCTAATTATTTAAAAATGAGTCTTCTAACTAAAAGAAAACTCATTCTTGAAATCGAAGTTTATCTTACTAAATCACCGTTTAATTGTCAAATCTATGAGTTGATCGTCAAAAAGTGACTGTGTGAAAGTGACCGGATTAGAAGATAGGTCAAGGCTTGGAGAGGATGATAAAATCTTATTTGATATGTCAGTTTGGAATGTCAAATATGAAGTTGCAAAAGAACCTTTAGGCTTAGCTTGACCTAAGCTTAACAAAATTTTGTCATCTATCACTCTTCCTTGATTTGGAATATTCCATTTTACTGTTACTTTACTTTCACTTACCACTCTAAATGCAGCACATTTTTCTGAGTCAGTTGAATTTATAACAACCCTTTCTGCTGGGAAATCTTCGAAACTTATATTTGTATTTGGTACAGACAAAGGTAAGCATAAAGATACTTCTTGAGAATTTCCAATGTTAGGGAACGTCATACTTACTTTGTAAGTTAAATCACTAGAGTTTGTAATCAATATTTGACTATCTACACTAATGCTTGGGTATTTATTGGGATTCACAACCTTAGTATCTTCTACGTTTACGGCTGGTTTAAAGTACATATCTGTAGAATTTATTTTATTACCATCTAAATCACTCTCAGCTATAAACCCAGAGTAATCCAAACTCTCTGTTTGTACATAAATATTTTTATTATTAAATTCATTATTTAATACGTTGAAAAGAACTGGTAGATTCGCTTGAGTATCACTAAGTATTGAATTAAATGTATAAGCCAAGAGTTGTGCACTTATTCTGTATTTGGATGCAAGGCTTGGATTAGCATCTTGCACACTTTCTAAATTTGTTAGGAAATTTCCATCCGCAAAATTAACATTATTAACTTCTAATTTCTTTCCTGTGAATACTTGTTTATCAATATTATCCAGTGCACTATAGTTAATTGCCACTACTCCATCGACTTCCTTTTTAAAACTTGATGCAAAAACTTTCTTCATTATAGATTGATATTCATTAAAATCTGAAACATCCCCTATATCTGTTAATGTTAAATTCTGAAGAGTTTTATATGTGTACTTTCTATTATTAATCTGTTTTAAATCAGCTTCACTTACTGCCGATAAGTCGGGTGTAAAATCGCTCGCAGAATTCACTACAACATCTGTAACACTTCCTTTATTAACAGTAACTAGTGCAAATGCTGCAATATCTCCTCCTATTGGTTTTAATCTTGTATTATCAAGTAAAACAAAAAGATAAACTTTAGCACTTTTATAACCCAATAAATCCGAGATATTTTCCGCTGAAACCGTTGATTCAGACCAATGGTTGCTATTTTCAACATTCTTTCTTAAATTTACGAATTTATTTTGTATAAAACTCGGATAAAGGCTTGAATCAACGTTATCTATTAATTCAATACTTTTATCCACCTTATCTTTTCCTAATGCTAAGAAGGGTGAACGGTCTTCTAATATTTTTAAATAGCTTGAATAATCAGCTCCATTGTTTGAGACAGCTAGATAGCTATCTGATCCTGCTCTTAGTTGGGTATTATTTTTAAAATTTGCTAAATAATCATAGAAAGGTGCAGTTGCGTAGGCCATATTAGAAACACCTTCTGCATATAGTTTAAATGCTGAAATACCCTTTTTAACTTCATTATAATTTTTCCCGAGTGCAATAATCCTTGCTGGCAGCTCAAATCTAGTTACTACGGTATCAATATTGCTTAGTGAATTTTTAATTCTATCTGCGTCACCTGCAACTAGATCCATTCTGGAGTTTTGAATATTGATTTCTAAGCTTTGGTATTCTGGCAAAATTAATAGGAATTCCTTGGCGATTACTATTACTGGTGAGAAAATATACAAATAGAATGAAATTAAAATTCCAAAGCTTAATAAAATTAAACCAGCTTCCAGTGGTGTTTTGTTTTTAAATATACTGAATGTTTGGCCTACTAATCTTACTTTTTCCCATGACCAATTGGTAAATCTCTCCGTAAAAGTTCTTGGTTTTCGCTTCCGTTTATCTCTAATTGTATTTGCAGCATATTCTATTTGTCTTTTTCTATCATCCTCTTGCCTCTTTCTTTCTGCGATTAACCTTGATACTGGCCCTGTAGTATCATCCATTTCACTAGTTTGTGATTGATTTTTATCGGCCAAGTCGACAAAACTTTTTAATTTATCTACAAAATTTTTGCTACCGCTTACTTTTGTTGATGTGCTCATCTCCAAAAGATATATTTTCCCAGCTGCAATAGATTGCTTAATAGCTTTTTCAAAGGGAACTCTTGTAGTCCATCCAATCTGGCTTAAATTTGGTGCTGGTTTATAGAATTTAATTGTTGGGAGGTTATCCTTTTCATCTATAAATTCAATATTCTGAGCGTTTTCCTCTACTTCTTGGATTTTATATGCAATCGATAAATGACTAAATTGGTTGTCGTAACTCAAAGAATAAATATTTCCTTTTGTATTTGGAGAAAATTGTGCCTTAATAATTCCATATGCTGCATCTAGAACATGCACTAGGAACTCTGTATCTAAACCATCTTTTTTGAGTTTAAGATTTTCTTCTTTTGCTGCAGATAAAATTAGGTCGACAAAAGGTGTGTTTTTATTAAAATCTATTCCATCGCCAATAATTTCTGCTAGCCTTACAATTCGCACGTCCAGATTGACTCTTTCAAAATATTCCATTGATAAGCTTTCTGCATATCTTTGTAGTTCCAAATTGGTATAAACCTTATGTTTTGCTGCTGCATCTGGAGTGTAACTGGAACCTAGTTCATCGTTTGCTAAAACTCTTTGGTGAGCTTTTATTGAAGTTGTTAGGAGAACTTTTGCATCAAACTTAGTCGCAAGTTTGAGAGTTGAGTCGTAGTAATTTGAGAAGTTTAGGAAATCCTGAGTTGAAATTTGCGCAACTGTATCTCCAGTATCGTGTGCAAAGTAGAATACATAATCCAACCTTCTTATTTCTTCGTCTAAATTGGGAATCGTGGTGAAATCTAGGAAGGAAACTAATGCATCTTTTGGGAATGAATTTAGTTTAATTAAATTCTCTTGAGTGTAACTATCTACGATAATTACATATCCTCCCTGTTCTATTAATGAATCTGCAATTTCAAGACCAAGTTTAGATAATCCACCAATGATTAGAGATGTTGGATATTTTATTGTATTTTTTAGTCGGTATTGTTCTGGAATCATATTATTCTACTGTGACTGGCAATATCATTAACTGCGCTTCTAAATTTAAATCGTAATTTTTTAATCTATCTCTCTCTTCTTGTTTATCGGGAAGAATAGTGAATTCTAATGGCTCATATCCGGATTTAAATATGCTAATTTTCCTTTGTGCACTTAAATCAATTTTTGTTGAAAATTTATTCTTTACACTTGTATTAACTGCAATTGAATCTACTTGAATTTGAGCATCTTCGACATTTAAAGATATATTTAATTGGCTTGCTGCGTTCAAATCAGTCTTCTTTGTAGCAAAAATAAAGTGTCCTTCTGAGAATTCTTGCGATGGGCCAAGGAAGTATGATGTTACAACAGTATTCCCCTCTTCAAATGTTATTAATTTACTAAATGTCCAAAATTGATTTGGTGTATCAGATTTTCTTAAGATGGAAATCATTCTTTCTCCTGGATTCACAGTATCGTAGAAAAATGGCGATTTTTCTGGAGTTACAGTTCCTACACTTACTCCATCAATTTGAATTTCTAATTCACCCGCTAAGGAGAAAACTTGAAGTCCTGATATGGAATCAGGTTTTCTTATCCCAAAAAGATTTCTAGGATCAAAGTTGAAGTAAAGCCATGGGGACCAGAGTGCGACTAAAGTGCACAAAAGTGAAATCACAACAAGTAATGTGACTTTTTTCAACATGACTACAATATAACTTATACAAGATAACTCATTCTACATTATTATAGGGAGAATTCGTAGTAATTTGAAGTGGAATTTCTAAGCGAAACATCTCCCTCTCCTTTTAACCTGCCTGCTGTCAGGCAAGGGAGAGGGTTGGGGGGGGTGAGGTCATAGCGCCCCGGAACCAATCTACAGACTTTGGGCGCTTCTAATTATTATCAATACCTATAGTGATCTGCTTTATAAGGTCCATTCGGTGGAACATCTAAGTAATCTGCCTGTTTTTTTGAAAGTGTTTCTAATTTCACTCCAATCTTTTCTAAATGTAATCTAGCAACTTCTTCATCGAGATGTTTTGGAAGTCTGTAAACTCCTACTTCGTATTCTGAAGTTTTTGTGAATAATTCAATTTGAGCTAAAACCTGGTTTGTAAAACTATTAGACATTACAAAACTTGGATGTCCTGTTGCATTACCTAGATTAAATAATCTTCCTTCTGAAAGTAGAATTATTCTGTTCTTATTTGGTAAGTGAATTAAATCTACTTGTGGTTTTACATTTTCCCATTTATATTTTTTCATTGCTGCAACTTCAATTTCTGAATCAAAGTGACCAATATTTCCAACTATTGCGCAGTCTTTCATTTGAAGCATGTGCTTTTCTGTAATAATGTCTACACAACCAGTACATGTTACAAAGATATCTCCTATTTTACAGGCTTCATCCATAGTCATAACTTGAAATCCTTCCATTGCTGCTTGTAGAGCACAAATTGGATCTACCTCAGTTACTACAATTCTTCCTCCCTGTCCTTTGAAAGATTGAGCAGTTCCTTTTCCTACATCTCCATAACCTGCAACAACGACAATTTTTCCAGCTATCATTACATCTGTTGCTCTCATCACTCCATCAACCGCCGAATGCCTGCAACCATAGAGGTTATCGAATTTAGATTTAGTTACGGAATCGTTTACATTTATTGCTGGGAATTGTAATTCTCCTTTTTTAAACATATTGTAAAGTCTATGTACTCCTGTTGTAGTCTCTTCACTTACTCCTTTAATATCTTTAACTCTGTCTGAGAAAAATGTTGGATTCTTTTTTAGTGTTTTATTTAATTGAGCGAATAATACTTCTTCTTCCTCACTTTCGAAATCTTTCTTCAGTAAAATAGACTTATCTTTTTCTGCACGTAAACCTAGATGTAAGAATAATGTTGGATCTCCCCCATCATCCAAGATTAAGTTTGGACCGACATCTTTTCCCCAATCTAAAATTTGTTCTACATACTCCCAATATTCTGTTAAGTTTTCGCCTTTGTATGCAAAAACAGGAATTCCAGCCTGTGCAATTGCTGCTGCAGCATGGTCTTGTGTCGAGTAAATGTTGCAAGTTGCCCATCTGATTTTTGCGCCTAATTCTACTAAAGTCTCGATTAAAACTGCAGTTTGAATAGTCATGTGAAGAGAACCTGTGATTCGAGCTCCTTTTAAAGGCTTTGTTTTGCCATATTTTTTTCTTAATGCCATTAACCCTGGCATTTCGACTTCTGCTAAATTCATTTCTTTTCTACCGAAATCGGCTAGTTTGATGTCCTTTACTTTGTATTCCATAAAAAATTATTTACAATTAAAATTTTAAATCTTTTTTATTTATTTTATATAACTGACCACCGTATTCTTCCACATTTCTTGCTCCCATATATGCTCCAATTTTACAGGATTCTTCTACGGTTTTATTATTTAATAATCCATATAATAACCCAGATCTAAAAGCATCTCCAGCTCCTGTTGTTTCGACAACTTTAGTAGGTTTAACGGCGTCTACGTTTATTTCTCCATCTTTTGAAAATACAACAGATCCATCTGCTCCTCTAGTTTCAATAATATAACTCAACCCAAGATCAAGCAGATCCTTGATGCTATATCCGAATAGGGTTTTTAATTGATTTACTTCTGTATCATTACCAATGAAAATATCTGAGTGACTTAAGCATTCTTTTAGAATATCTGGCTTATATAGAATTGAAAGTACTTGAGAAGGATCAAATATAATTGAGACATCTTTACCTAACTTATTTCTTAATTCAACCATATGATTTCTTGTGCTCTCTCCATTTCCTGGTGAGAATATTGCATATTTTATAGAGTTGAAATCATTTTCTTTTAAAGTATCTTCCAATTTTAAGTTTTCAATAAAATCATAATAAACATTAGGTTGAAAAATTCCAATTTGTTGATATTCTTCATCTGAAATTCCATAAAAAGTTGAAGTATATGCTCCTTTTTGAACTTTTAATCTAAGTTCAACATTATGTTTTTCTAAATGGTCCTTATAGTCATGAAGGAAATCATCGCCAACTACTCCATGTAATATTGGATTTCCACCTAGCAAGCCTAAACCATATGCAATATTTCCTGCAGTTCCACCAAAATACCTTTCTTTATTCTTGGCAGTAAACATCATTGAAATTTTCTGAATTTCTCCTTCCTTTATATGAAGTTCATTTTTTATATTCCCATGGATAGCAAATATCACATCGTATACAACTGAACCTACTATTAACGCTTTGTTGGACATTTAAAGAATTTAACAAATTAGTGTGATTATATTATAAATATGCTTTGATTTCTGAAATTTCTATAAAAAAGAGCTCAGTTTTTCTGAGCTCTTTTAAATGGTTCCAATTACATCAATCCGCTTAGCCATCTTTCTGTAACTATCGCAGCTTTACATCCTGCACCAGCCGCTGTGATTGCTTGTCGGTAGAAGTGATCTTCTACATCTCCAGCTACAAACACTCCCTCGATATTCGTATAAACTCCATTTTTTGCAATTATATATTGCTCTTCATTTACTGTTATTTGATCTTTTAAATATGCAGTCAATGGAACATGTCCGATTGCTAAAAATAAACCATCTGCTTTTAAACTTGATTCTTTATTTTCTTTATTATTAAATAAATTTAAGCCAGTCATTACATCAGTTCCTGTGACTTCCCTTATTTCTGTATTATAAAGTACTTCAATTTTTGGATTTGCTAAGACATGTTCTTGCATTATTTTACTTGCTCTAAATTGATCTCTTCTGTGGATTAAGTAAACTTTAGATGCAAACCTAGTTAAAAAGCTTGCTTCCTCCATTGCAGTATCTCCACCGCCAACTACTGCCACATCTTTATTTCGAAAGAATGCCCCATCACAAGTTGCACACGCAGAAACTCCTTTAGTCCAGTAAGTATCTTCTCCTTTCACTTTTAACATTTTAGGTGTAGCTCCACTGGAAATTATCACTGCTTTTGACTGATAAACTTTATCTGCAACGTAGACTTTTTTAATTTCTCCTGTGAGTTCCACTTTTGTAACATCTTCAAATTTTACTTCGGATACAAATCTCTGAGCTTGCTTTAGCATTTCATTCATCAAATCTGGTCCTTGTATTCCTTCTGGAAAGCCTGGATAGTTTTCTACTAAAGTTGTAGTCATTAATTGACCACCCCAAACCGTTCCAGCGAGAACTAAAGTATTAAGTCTCGCCCTTCCAGTATATAGAGCTGCAGTTAAACCAGCTGGCCCAGATCCTATTATTATTACATCGTAAATTTGATTATTATCCATACTATTGTATTGTTGAAATGTTTCAAAGTTGTAATGTTCAAAGGTTAACGTTACAACTTTACAACCTTTAAACTTTAAAACGCAATTATGCTGCCATTGGCATTGACTCAGAATCTGTAGTTCCTGCTCCACCAAATGCATATGTATTTATAAAATCTTTCATCATTGGCTCACTTAGTGCTCCTGCTTGTTGAACTTTAGACTCTCCATCTTTAAACACCATTAACGTTGGGATACTCGATATTTTATATTTTCCTGTAATTGCTTGGTTAACATCTGCATTTACGTTTACAAATTTAACTTTGCCTTTGAAATCTTCAGCAGCAAATTTATCCAAAATCGGTTCTATTGCTCTACATGGAGGGCACCAATCTGCTCCTACCTCTACAAACACTGGGATAGATTTAGATGCTTCTACAACTTCTGATTCAAAAGTTGCGTCTGTTACTGCCATTGGTTTTGATACTGTGTCTTCCATTTTTTTATTTTAATAATTTAAGGTATTTAATCATATCAGTGTCGTCAAGAGTTAGTCAAACTGATACTCCAATTTATTAATGGGCTAAGGCTTTGTTGGGTCTAGAAAAATAAATTGTGTTTAAAAGTTCTAAAGTTGAAATGTTTCAAAGTTATGATATTCAACATTTCAACCTTAAAACATTCAAACCTTCCAACCAGTCTATTTATTCCCGAAGAAGCATCCTAAATCTAACACATCATTAATACCTGAAGTTGGACAAATTCCATCTCCTCGTCTAGCAAAAAAATCTTTCGCTGGAGTTTTTACTGCAGAATCCAGGAAATCTAAAGGCTTATTCTGCACCGAAGTTATATTCCAGATAGCTACTAATCCTAAGTATGAAATTCCTAAACTAAAGATCAATATTAGAGTTTGAACAATATAAGATTTGAGATTATTTCTTTTTTCAATTTTCTCTTTTCTCTGTTCTCTTTTCTCATATAGTTCCTCGCTCGCAAACTTAAGTTGTTGAGAAATCCACCAGCCAATTCCTATTCCAAAGATTGCCCCTGTGATAAATCTTGAGAAATTATTACTCACATACATTGGCATTCCTGTTAAATCTCCTAAAGGAGAAATATTTAAAAAGGTAAATATAGTTTGAAGACCACCATCCAGCGCTATAGGTACTACGAACGGGGCTACCCAATACCATTTTAATTTTGATAATTTATTATATTTAACTAAAAAAGCAGTTGTGAAAATTCCTAACCAGATTCCAGTATCTCTTGCACACCAAGCATATTGATAATCGAAAATATCGATAGATCTACTTGCAAATTGATGACAGAAAAAACTATAAATAAAGTATATTGTTTTTGCTGGACCAGTTAAACCTATTTTTAAAAGTATAGGTGCAAGTACTGGTAAAGTTGCAAGAGTCCCTAAAACAGTTAGATAAATGTTATAGAAATCTTTAAAAAAGTTTTTAGTTTTTAAACTTAAATTTTTGAACAATTTTGTAATTTAAGAAATTATACTTCCATCAAATTCGTCACCATTTATAGCTTTTTCTAGATTAGTAAAATCTGACCCGCTTAAAATTCTGAAATTCAGATCATTCTCTTTCGCAAATTCTGCAGCCAATGGATCGACTGGAAAACTTCCACCCGGTTTATGATTTTCTGGATTACCGATGATATTTAAATATTCACTCCATGTCAATTTTGGTAATTTTTTGGCATCTGGATTTACATCTGGATCGGAAGTATATACAGCACCAATATCTTTTAAAGATATTACACTTGTAGCACTAGCATGTTTGCATAAATAAGCTGCGTCCCAGTCACTACTTGGACCTGGATTTCCACCTCCTGCAATTAGGATAGACTTGCTAAAAACAATTGGTTGATTCTTATCAAAATCCTCAAGTGCAAATATTTTTTCTTCGGCTAAATCCCCAAATACTCCCCTTAATATTGTTGCATTTAAAACACAACTTGCTGTTCCTACATAATGCTGATCGTAAATGGAAAGATTTTGTTTTGCAAGCATTGCTTGGTATTTTCTAGACAGGTAACCACCGCCTGCGATTAAAATAAATTTAATTCCTTTTTCTATATGCTTTTGCAATAAAGACTTAATTCTATTAGCCTCTTCGAAGTTAAAAATATTTTCTTCTGAAGTAGAAAAGGTGGAACCACCTACTTTTAATACAATAATATTCTCCATGAAATTAGTTAAGATTTATAATTTATAGCACAAAATAATTAAATACTAAAATCTAATTTCTAAGTTCTAAACAATTTCCTAAATTCTAATTTTTAAACATTTTGTCATTTGAATTTGTTTAGGATTTAGAGTTTAGTGCTTAGAGTTTGTAATTATGGAGACACCTCTCTACAATTCAACATATCTGCCAGGCTGCCCAAATACACGACGAGCGTAACGAGGAGATGTAATTTTGCGCCTACTGGTGTTACAGCCTATTGCGGGATTGCCGCGCCTCGCTCCGCTCGGCTCGCAATGACATCTCAGATATTGTATAATCCCTCTATGAAATCAAGAAACTCACAAATAAATTCTCTTCAATGGCTTTAAGCCAAATTTTCTACGCCCACATTTCCCAACTGATCGATAATTTTGTAAAATACTTTAATTAATTAAATTAATATGAATAATTTTGAACTATTAAAAGAGAAATTAAACTCTTTAGGAATTTCCCATAAGTTAATTGAAATCCATAGTGATAAACTGGATGTTGACTCACACGTAGCTGAGTTAGGAATTAAGTATAGGGAAGGTATGTCAACTTTACTTTTTAAATTAAAAGGTGAATCGTACCTTGCTCTTTTAAGAAGAGACGATAGAAATATAAATTCGAAAGCTTTAAAAAAATACTTAGGTTCGGGCGACTTTACTTTCTGTTCTGAGGAGGATTTAAGAAAATTAAATATAGAGCCTGGGCTTGCTTCTCCTTTAATTCTGAATGACTCTCAGAAAGGTTACAAAGTAAGGGTTTTAGTAGATAGTGCTGTCTTAGAGATGTCAAAAGTAATCTGTGGAAGTGCATCCTCTAAACATGCTTTAGAAATTAATAAAGAAGATTTATTAAAAAACATTGGAGAATACGAAATAGCAGAAGTAACTGAGCCTAATCCACGAAGACAAGATAATAACTTATTACTTACCGTGCCTGACGACAGACAGGAAACTCAGAACTTAGAACCCGCAACTCGCAACTCGCTAACTCGTAAACGAATTCTTACAGGTGATAGACCTACAGGACCTCTTCACCTTGGTCACTATTTAGGTTCTATAAAAAATCGAGCAGAACTGCAGGATGAATACGATCTATTCTATTTGATAGCAGACGTTCAAGCTCTTACAGACAATTACGATAATCCAGAGAAAGTTAGAGATAATATCTATCAAGTAGCTCAGGATAATATTGCATGTGGAGTTGATCCAGAAAAAACTACGATCTTAATTCAATCAATGATTCCAGAAATTGCAGAACTGACTGTATATTTTATGAATTTAGTAACTCATAACGAAATTTTGAGAAATCCTACAGTAAAAACAGAAATTAAAGATAAATCTTTTGGAGATTCTGTTCCGTTTGGTTTTGTTGCGTATCCAATTAGTCAGGCTGCGGATATTTTATTCTGTAGATCAGATTTAGTTCCAGTCGGAATTGATCAAGCTCCGATGGTTGAATTAGCTAGAGAAATTGGAAAAAGATTTAATCGAACTTATAAATCAGAAATTTTTCATAATGTTCAAGCAAAATTTGGAATTGAAAGAAATTTAGTTGGAACTGATGGAGATTCTAAAATGAGTAAGTCTAAAGGCAATACTATAAATTTAATAGACGACGAAGAAACTGTCAGACAAAAAGTTAAGAAAATGTATACCGATCCAAATAGAGTTCGACCAACCGATCCAGGAAAAGTTGAAGGTAATCCTGTATTTATTTACCATGATTACTTTAATCCAAACATTGAAGAGGTGAATGATTTAAAAGAAAGATATTTAAAAGGACAAGTTGGAGATGTGGAAGTTAAAGAGAAGTTAGCAATTGCAATAAATAAATTTTTAGATCCAATTAGAGAAAGACGAAAGTTGTATCCAATGGATAAAGTTAAAGAAATTGTAATGGAAGGAACTGAAAAAGCTAGAAAAGAAGCTCAAGAAACTATGAAAATGGTAAAAGAAGCAATGAAAATTAATTATTTTTAAAATATGCATGGACCTTTTGGACAATTTGATGAAGAACTCAACAAACCAATTGAGCAAAGACTTGATAGAATTGCACGAACTATAGTTACTCCCTCAGATTCTGCATATTTTTCCTGGGAAATGAATTTGAATCTTGCACAATTTAACGCAGCTCAGGTTGTCATATTTGCTTATATGATTTTAAAATCTCAATCAGTCAAAGCAATTTACGATTATTTATCTGGAGATGATTATACTTCAAGTGCCTTAAACGCATTAAAAGCTGGGCATGCGTCTGACGAAGCTATGAAACGAGTTGCTTCCAACTTCGCTCAAACAAGAGATATATTAAAGAAAAATAATAACATTGTAACGGATGAACTAAAAAAGAAGTTTATAAGCCTAACTTCTCTCAACTTTCTATTTGAATCTATTAATTTAATATATCATTTAACAGGTCATGCAAAACTGGAACGAACTTATACTGTAATGAGAGTGGATGGAGATAATTTTTTTAATTTTAAGGAAGACAGGATTAATATTAATTCAATTGAAACAGAATTTGAAGATATTATATTTAATGAATTTGCTTTTGAAAATAATAATCAATTTAATGAAGTTATAGAAAGAATAAGAAAAGCTTCTCTTTATTGCATAAACTCAGGACCAGCATTTTATGATGCAATGGTAAAAAGTAGGAATGAGTTAAAAGGAGCTACCGGAATGTCTAGGTTATTACAAGATATATATGATCAAATTAACGAAGATTTAAGAGTTGAGTTAGATTACCCAGACTTTAACAAAAGAATGGATGGTAAGTAATTTTCTTAGTATACTCACGAGTAGTTATAATGTTAAAAAGCTAAAAATAACGTTATAACCTTGTAACATTTAAACTTTAAAACGCAATTTATGTATTCACCAGTTGTTGGCTTGGAGATTCATCTTCAGGTAAAAACAAATTCAAAAATGTTTTGTCGATGTAAATCAAATTACTTTGACGATGCACCTAATACTAACGTTTGCCCAGTTTGCTTTGGATTGCCAGGTGCTCTACCCGTTCCAAACGAAGTAGCAGTAAACAAAGCCATCTCTTTAGCTTTAGCTTTAGGTTGCACGATTAATCAAGAAACTAAATTTGATAGAAAAAACTATTTTTATCCAGATTTGCCAAAAGGTTATCAGATTTCTCAGTACGACCAACCAATTGGCGTAGACGGATTCGTAGAAATTGAAGTTGAAGGAGATGCTAGGAGAATTCGAATTCAAAGAGTTCATTTAGAGGAAGATACAGCAAAATCAATGCATTCAGAAGGTGACGTAACAATGATTGATTACAATAAATCTGGAGTTCCACTTATTGAAATCGTTACCTTGCCAGATTTTGAAAGTACAGAAGAAGTTATTTTATTCGCAAAAAGATTAAGACAAATAGTTAGATACTTGAATGTAAGTGATGCAGAAATGCAAAAAGGTCAAATGCGATTCGAATTAAACATTTCTGTAAAAACAGAAAATACTCCAAAAGGTCAACTTCCAGATTACAAAGTTGAAGTAAAAAATATTGGCTCGATTTCTGTTCTAGAAAAAGTTTTAGATTTTGAATTAAAAAGACAAAGTGAGATTCTAGAAAAAGGAGAACAACCAGTTCAGGAAACAAGAGGTTTGAAAGACATGACTGGCGAAACTCTTTCTCAAAGAATTAAAGAAGAAGCATCCGATTACAGATATTTTCCAGAGCCAGATATTGCGCCAATTCATATTTCAAACGAAGAAATTGAAAAATTAAAACAAGAAATGCCAGAGCTTCCAGATGTAAGAAAGAAAAGGTATAAGTCCCTTGGCTTAGAAAATGATCAAGCAGATGTTTTAGTTGAAGATAAATTAAAAGGAGATTGGTTTGATAAATTAATAACTCAAACAAACGAAGATAGAGATTTAATAAGAGAATCTGCAAAATGGTTAATCGGAGACATTTCCGGCCATTTAGAAAAAAGGTCTATTGAAGTTACTGACTCACCAGTTACACAAGAGGGTGTTTTAGATATTGTTAAATTAATAAAAGAAAATAAAATTTCTGGAACAATTGCAAAAAATATAATTGAACAGATTTTTGAAAAAGGTGGAAATGTAAAAGAAATTATTGAATCACAAGGTTTAATTCAGATTTCAGATTCTGGAGAAGTAGAAAAGATTGTAGACAATGTAATTGCAAATAATCCTAAAATTATTGAGGATATGAAGAAAAATCCAAATGCGATTAAATTTCTTGTTGGACAAGTAATGAAAGAATCTAAAGGTAAAGTAAATCCAAAAGTTGCAGAAGAAGAGTTGAGAAAGAAGTTAGGAATTTAAGGGCTAGAGTTACGTTTAATTTCAACATTACTCTAGGCTGTGTTACAGCCTATTAATTATTAAATATGAATAAAACAGTTTTAATTACAGGTGCATCATCAGGTTTCGGTAAGGCTACCGCAGAACTGCTAGCGATGAATGGATTTAAATTAATTTTAATTTCCAGACGAAAAGAAGTTTTAGACTCAATCGCAAAAGATTTAGGTACTTCAGTTCACACTGCTTCTGTTGATGTAACAAATAAAGAACAATGTGAAAAATTCTTTAAAAATATTCCTATTGAATTTCAAGATATTGATATTTTAATAAATAATGCTGGCCTTGCAGTTGGATTAGATCCAGTTACAGAAGCAAATTTAGAAGATTGGGATCTAATGGTAAACACAAACATTAAAGGCTTACTCTATTTCACAAGATCCACTTTAGAAATAATGAAAAAAAGAAACACAGGACTTATTATAAACATAGGTTCTGTTGCATCTAATGTTCCTTACAAAGGTGGAAATGTTTATGGTGCAACAAAGGCTTTTGTAAAACAATTTTCTAGAAACTTAAGGACAGATTTATTTGGAACAGATATTAAAGTTAGTAATATCGAACCCGGCATGGCAGAAACAGAATTTTCTGTGACAAGATTTAAAGGAGATATTGAGAAAGCTAAGAAAGTATATGAAGGAACAAGATCATTACAAGCCGAAGATATTGCAAATACAATTCTTTGGATTATTAATCAACCTTTGCGTGTAAATATTGATAATATAGAAATAATGCCAATCGACCAGACTTTTGGTGGAATGGTTATAAATAGATCTGGTGAATAAGATTATCTTTTATCTAAATTTATGAGCGATGAAGAAAAAATTAAGAATATGTCACTTGGTAAACTTATAACAAAATCTTCAGCAATATTATTTTTAATAACTCTAATAACAACTGGTGGAGTAAAGGTAGTAAGTCAACTTTTAAGTCTCTTAAATGCTAATGACGATCCAATACTAAATATTTTTGATCAAGATAGCGATTCATTTATCTCTAGCGATGTCTCAAGAGCCATATTAATGTCAAGTCCTAACATAGGAGACCTCCCTTCTTTTTTAGGATATGATGTCCGAGATGACGGACTATTTTTTATAAGATCTAATTCTTTCGAAATTGAATTAATTAATACTAGTAGTGGTTCCATTAGGAATCTAGAACTGAGAAACCCCGATTTTGTTTTTTTATCACCAGTTTTCATAACTGAAAATATCATTGGGTTCTTAGAAAGAAGAAGGGGTTCAATAGATAATGATACTAATATAATTATTTACGACATCAATACTAGTACAAGAATTGATTCAATAAACCTTAGGGACACTAGTTTGTGGGAAATGAGTTACTCAAATAATTCTTTTTTTACAATCGGATTTCAAGGAAACCATGAAAATTCTCAAGTATTCGTATCACTTATAGATAATTCAGGGAATGAAGTATTTTCCGAGGAAGAAAATTTTAATTACACATTAGAAAACCCTTCTTCTTCACCATCAGGAAATTCACTATCATATCTTAGAGTAAATAATGGACAAGGTTTACCAGATACAGTTGTTTTAAGGAATCGAGAAGGAGAAGTTATTGGAGAGTTTACAGGAAACCGACAAGATACATTTTTAAGATTTGCATTAATAGATGATACTAGTGGAGTTTTATTTGTAAGGGCGATTGACCCCAACAATCCACTTCAAACTAAATATACTTTCTATTTAATCAACTTCAACGGAGAAGGTGATGGCATTGTTTCCACTATTGGTGCTTTGCCATAAATATAACTAAATCCAACTTTTCCTCACCCTAGCTCCTTGAGATTGTAGGCAAGGTTTATAATTATTCGTTAACTTGTACCCCCTTCAAGACTTATATATAAGAGTTTTAGCACTTTACTAACGCTTCGCTATGATATAGTATGAAGAGCAATTTAACTTTTTGAATGAAAGCAAAAGCAATAAAAATAATAAAAAAAGATGATCTTTCTAACCAGAGAGGAAGGAGTTCTGAAGTGATAGAAGATGATAGTCAAGAGCCTGTTTCTTTAAGGAATATTCAAAGAGAAGGACGATCCAACATAAGCATGACTCTTCGAACTCAAGGTCCACTTACTCCTAAGCAAAAAAAATGGAGGAAAATAGGATGGAATGTTCTATTTACAAGTGTGCTTATTGGAGTAATTATTACTGGACTACTGATTTACTTCGTTTTGATTCCAGCCCAGAGAATTTTAGGATACGTAGATTCTATGCAGACATCTGCAGTGTCTTTGTTAACAGATTTAAATAAAAAAGATATTTCAAATATAGATGCTACATTTAGTAACTTCGAGAGCAATTTAAATAATATCGATAGTGAACTTTCCAAATACGAGTTTTTACAAAATTGGGATCAGACAAAAGGTTATTATCAGAATTTTCAGAAAGGAAGAACGATATTAGCGAAAATCGATAATCTTTCGCAAAAATCTCTCCCTAAATTAAAGAATGTATTACAGGCAACTGGATTTAAAGTAGATGCATCCCAACCAGCTCCCGATACAAGCGAGTTAAATCCAGACGGAACTAAAAAACCAAGTACACTGAATTTGATCCTGAAAGAACTTCCTTTATATTTAAATCTTTATTCCGAAATTGAACCCGATTTGAAAGATATTATGGCAGATGTAAAATCTATAGATCCAGCCTTCGTTCCCAATATCGGTAGCAGTGACTTAAAAGGAAAATTAGAAAAAATCGATAGCTTTATTGATGATTACCCCACTCTATCCGTTCAGACTCTGAATTTTTTGAAATACCTTCCGGAGTTAATCGGATCTAATAGTGAAAAAAGGTATTTGTTAGTTCTGCAAAATGAAGTTGAGTTAAGAGCATCCGGTGGAATTATTACAGCTTTTGGAACTGCAACTATCAAAGATGGAGAACTACAAGGCGGGATTTCACTTCAAGATAGTTGGAATTTACAATTATATTTATGGGGACTTGGAGTTCCAATGCCTCACGATAATATTTATGGACAAGCATATTTAATGAATTCAGGTTGCGGGGCAACAGAAGCAAGAGCACAAGATGTTGCTATGTATCCAGACTTGTATGCAAGTATGGATTGGTTTAAGGACTATTATGATATTGCCAATCAATATAATCCCGATGATTTTCCTAGTTACGATCACATAGTTATTATTAACTTCAAATTTGCTGAAGATTTATTAGGATTAGTTCAGCCCTTGACTGTAGATCCATTAGGAGAAGTTACTGCAGATAATTTGTTTCAATTTATAAAATCCGAAACTGATGATCCTAAATACCATGGATTTAATAAAGATAGGAAACAAATCTTACAAGATATTGCGGATGCAGCTAAGAAAAAATTATTTGATTTACCTTTGGACCAAATGCCAAAGGTTATTAAAACAATTTTAAATTCTTTCCAAGCTAAGGATATTTCACTTTCTACTAAAAACCCGGATGTTCAAGCATTCTTTGATACCTATGGATTAACCGCTAGGACAGTAAAAGATTATACTGGAGACTATTTCCAATTTAACGAGGCTCAAAATTGTGCGCTGAAACTTAATAAGTGGGTTAGAGATAGTGTCTATAATCAAGTCGATATAAATGATAATGGATCGATTAATAGGACTACCTGGGTTACATGGACACAACCAAAGATTTACGATGACTCACTTGGAGGACAGTATTCTGATTCATTACAATTTTCATACAGAGCCTGGGTTAGGTTCTTTATGCCAACTGGTACAACTAATATAGACTCTGATGGTTACTCGAGATCAGGGTATTTATATTACTACCCACAGGAGTATTACGACGACATTATGGATAAGGAAACCAGCGATAATATTGTATGGTTTGACCATAGAAGATTTACAGATGCGGATCCAATTGAAAAGCAACAAATGAATGTGAATTATTCTTTACCCGATAGTATTAATTTCTTAAATCAGGGGAAATATACATTAATAGTTCAAAAGCACCCTGGGAAATCGTGGGGAGAGGCGAATCAAGTTGTGATTAATTATAATGGAATTAAATATTCCGTAGACTTTACACTAGATCGTGACAAAGTATTAACTTTCAAAGACGGTATTATTACTGTTGATAACTACGATAAAAGACTAGATTGGATTTACAACATCGTAGACAGTATTCCTTGGGATAGTATAAAAAAAACATAATCTGATATAATCGACTTATGGAAAATACTACTCAAGAAAAAGAAATACCCTCTATCCTCATTGATACCACTTTCTTATTCGACCAGTATTCAAAAAGAGGTATTGGAAGGTACGGAAGGAATGTTGTAAAAGGAATGGTTGAACAAATACTCGACGACCAGTCTATGCAGATTAATCTCTTAGGGTTTTCTAATCTTCATCAGAACTTAATTGCGCTTGGGTTTACGCAATTTCAAATTGAAGAAATTGAAAATAAGATACAATTCTATACTCTTGGCGAAGCATTCCCATCTTCATTGACCAATGTAATAAGCTGGAGACAAACATTTATTCCTATTATCGAAAAAGTAAAACCAAATATTTATTTTGCTACTCACTTCGAAAGAGGATTACCAACTACACAATTTATTAATAGAAACCTTACACACAAACCAAAAACTGTTGTAATGGCACATGATGCTATTCCATTAGTATTAAATAAATATTCCCAAAAAGGCTACGTTCATAATCAATTAAAAGGACAGTTCTTTAAATTTATGTGGAGCGGAGTTAGGAATGCTGACCTTGTTTTAACTAATTCAAATTTTTCCAAAGGAGATCTTGTTAACTATGGAAAGGTGAATGAAGATAAAATAAAGGTAATTTACTTAGGAATTGATCAAGATTTTTTTGATGGACGAAAAGTATTTAATAAGGATTTAATTGATGCAACGCTTGAGGCTTATCATTTGAAGGATAAAAAATATTTCTTTTATGATAGTGGTTTTGAAGCAAATAAATCCACTGGAGAACTCTTAAATGTTTTTAAAAGCATTTTGGATCTAGGAAATAAAGATTTACCCGATACTTTAGTTGTAACAGGGCATGACTTTCACAAAGGTATAGGAAATTCTATCCGAGCAATTTCTATTCTTGGAGATATGTTTTTAAAGAATGCAAAAAAACTAGGCGTTATTGATAATATCGTGGCAACAGACAAAGTTACAGATAATCATCTCGTAGAACTTTTAATGGAAGCTAAAGCTTATATTAATTTGTCAAGCTATGAGGGTTTTAGTTTTGGCCCTTTACAAGCTATGGCCGCTAGAATTCCTGCAATCGCTGCTAATTCCTCTTGCACTCCAGAGGTAACAGATGGTGGTGCGTTTTTAATAGATTTAGAAAAATGTAAAGATTTAGAATCTGCAAATGAGGTTGCATTGGAAATTAAAGATCTATTACATAATAAGGCAAGACTTGCAGCTCATTTGAAAACCGCACAAGAAATAGCTAGAAGATATAAATGGGATGATACTGTAGAAAAGACTTTGAAAGAAATAAAAAAACTAATTTAGTAATTGTCATGGTGAGGCTCTCGAACCATGACCTTAAATAAAGAAGTCATCCTTCGAGAGCCTCAGGATGACACAATGATAATTAATATGGACCCAGCAGTAAAACAGTATATTGTTTTCTCTTTTGTAATAAGTCTTATTTTGGGCGTACTTGTGAACTTTATACTTATCGAAGGAGTAAAAGGAACTTTTGCTTATGGTTTTCCAATCAATCTAAATGCAGTTGAAGGTGTTTTGAATTTTGTGTATAGAGTAATAAACACTCTTATCCTTGGAGCTCTACTTACAGTTCCAGTTTATTTGGGTTTAAAGTATTTACAGACGAGACAGTAATTTTTAATTCCATCTTATGGATGATATGTTTAAGGATAATCCAGATAATTTAATAGCTGGAACTTTTTCAATTACAAGAAATGCCACAGAAAAAGAAAGAGGAGTTATTGAGAGAGTTGGCAGAGGCAGTTTTGATGTTTTATCTGCCAGAAACGAACTAGAAGAGCATGAGTTGTTATTAATCGAGTCGACTTCACCACTACAGCCGGGTCATTTGAACTATCAGATAATGAGAAAATCTTTGGACACGCAAGGGAAACCTTTAGAGTTTGACCCAAGCATTATTCATAGATACAATGTGTGGAATTTAATTTCAGAATCTTCAAATTTAACTCCTGAGAAAGCTAGAGAATTTGCTAGAAGTCGAGTTAAAACACCGGATCAGATTATAAATGAATTGCTTGAAAGTGATACTCCTCAAAATATTCCTGATGGGAAAAAATTGAGAGAGCAATACGAAAAAGATATTGAAAATTTAGCAGTTGTTATGGCAAATTGGCTCGCTACAATGACTTTTGAACTTCCCAGAGAAACGGGTAATAAACCAAGACGTAATCCATATGCTGGGCTTTAAAAAAGCTTGAGCTACTTGTGAATTTAGCATTTAAGATAGGCTGTGTTACAGCCTATTTCTTTTGGTGATGCGCGACCCCTTCGGGGTCGCGCAAGAATAAACTGCCACTCCCTAGAGAAAAGTAACCCTCTTTTGAGAGAGGGCTAAAAGAGTATGGACAGTGTTAGTCGTAAATGATCTAAACAAAATTTACAATAGTTATTATCATCGGCTCTCTTTCTGTTTCTTTAAAAAGAAGATCTGATACTTTAATTGAAATTTCATCTTTAACTACTTGAACATCTTCTTTCATTAGTTGATTATAAGTTGCATCTACTAGAACGGAAATCTCTTTAATTAATTCCTGAGAATTTTTAACGTACACAAAACCTCTCGAAATTATTAACGGATCTCTTACTAATTTTCTTTCTTTATTAACTAAAAGATCAATTACAACCACTCCATAACTTGCAAGTTGCTCTCTTTCTTTAAGAACTGCTGTTCCAACGTCACCAACTCCAGAACCTGAAACTAATAGTGGTTCGCATGGGAATTTTTTAATTTCTTTAAATCCTTTAGCAGTATTTCCTTCAATTACACTGCCTCTTTTTGCAATTATTATATTCCTCTCCTCTATTCCAACGCTTTTTGCTGTTTCTCCATGGGCTCTTAGGAAATATTGATAACCGTGAACAGGAATGAAAAATTTAGGTTTTACTAAATTTAACATAATTTTTTGGTCTTCTTGGTAACCGTGACCAGAAGTATATAAATCTAAATCTTCGGATTGTTTTACTAATGCATTTTTTGACATAATAGCATCTACAAGGTTTTGAACTGCTCTATCGTTTCCTGCAATTGTTCTTGAGGAAATTACTACTGTGTCTCCTCCTTGAATTTTTACTCCCTTGTAATCTGATGTTGCCATTTTTGTAAGTGCTGCATCAGTTTCTCCTTGAGCTCCAGTTGTTAAAATCATGATTTTATCTGGAGAAATATTATCTATTGTTTGTATTGGAACAATTAGATTAGCTGGCATTTTAATATATCCAATTTCTTGGGCAATTCTTAAGGTTTGCCTCATGGAAAATCCTGCAACTGCAACTTTTCTATTGTGTCTTTGTGCTATTTCTATAAGTTGGTAAAGTCTTCCAACAAGTCCTGCAAATGTTGCAACTATCACTCTTCCCTTTGCTTTTTCTACCATTTCTTCCAATCCTTTTGCTACATCACTTTCAGAAATTGGATGCCCTTTTTTAAGTGAATTAGTTGAGTCTGATAAAAGTATATCTACTCCAAAATCTCCGATCTTTGCTAATCTTGAATAATCAGCTACAGGTTCGTTAATTGGAGAGTTATCAAATTTGAAATCTCCCGTTTGAACAACTCTTCCTCCTGGAGTCTTGATGAATAATCCAACTGCTTGTGGAATACTGTGATTAACTCTGAAAAATGAGATGTCAAAATTATTAAATTTAATATTGCTATTCTCGTCTATAACATGAAGCTTGCCTTCCATTGCAGCAAGCAGGTGATCATCTTCAAATTTTGCTTTAATAAGCTCAATTGTAAAGTGAGTTCCGTATAGATCTGGGAAATTTAGAGTTTTTAAGTGATACGGAAGTGCTCCAATGTGATCTAAGTGACCATGAGTAATGAAAATCCCCTTAAGATTTTTTATCTTGTTTTGTACATATGCAATATCTGGAACAACATGATCAATTCCATAGTAGTCAAATTCTGAGAATGCTAAACCCATATCGACAACTATCATTTCGTTTCCTGATTCATAAACTGTGCAATTTATTCCAATTTCCTCTACTCCTCCAAGTGGAATTATTCTCAAATTTGTTGCTGGGACAATATCTTGATCGTCTCTAGCTGGTCGAAAATCCTTTTTAATAAAAGGTTTTCTTGTTTGTGGTTGTAACTTTCTGGGATTTGGTGCTTGAGGCTTTACATCTTGTCCTTGTACATTATCAACTCTGTTTTCTGTATTCATAACTTAAATAATTAAATATCATTAGTATTTTAGCATAGACATGTATTTAGTGTCATTGCGTGTTCGTCCCTCTCCTTTAGGAGAGGGGGACCGCACTAACACTAGTTTGATGATTAGCGATAATAACCCCACCGATCCTACGGATCTTCCTCCCCTTAATTTAAGGGGAGGTGGCGTTAGCCGGAGGGGTTACTTAAGTTCCTGCTGAAATATTTTTGCCACAATATCCTCTAAATCTACTTCTGAAATATCCAAGTCATCAACTGGTAGATTTTGCAAAATCGCTGCAGCTACTTTGGTATGATCTTCTCTTGAAACTGATATTGTTCCCTTTAATCCATTTTTCTCAAAATCAATTACTTCTCCGTATTTTGATAGGTCTGATTTTGCTACTTTTGAATTAAATACAAGTTTCAGATATTTATCATTTGCATAATTTTTAGTCAATTCTATTAAAGATCCATCGTAAATTTTTTGACCATGATTAATTATTATTACTCTTTTACACAACTCTGCCACATCTTCCATATAGTGACTTGTTAATAGAATTGTTGTTTTACTTTCTTGGTTATATTGTTTAAAAAATTCTCGGATTTTCTTTTGTACAACTACATCTAAACCTATTGTAGGTTCATCTAGAAATAAAACCTTTGGATTATGAATAAGAGCTGCAATTAATTCGCACTTCATTCTTTGCCCTAATGATAACTTTCTCACGGGAACTTTAAGAATATCTCCAACTTCTAAAAGTTTTGCTAGTTCATTAACTCTTTCTTTAAAAAATTTATCATCTATTTCGTAAATCTCTTTATTTAAAATAAATCCTTCCATTGCTGGAAGCTCCCACCATAGTTGTGACTTTTGTCCCATAACTAAGGAGATATTTTTTAGGAAATTTGATTCTCTCTCACTAGGTACAAATCCATCAACTCTAATTTCACCAGATGTTGGATGAAGAATTCCTGAGAGCATTTTTAATGTTGTAGTTTTACCTGCACCATTTGGCCCTATAAATCCAACAAATTCACCTTCTTCGATTTCAAAATTTACATCGCTAACTGCTTTAATCTCAAAGAATTGTCTATTAAACATACTTTTTATGGTTCCCTTGAATCCCGGTTCTTTTTTGTATTGTTTAAAAGTCCTAGTAAGATTTTCTACCTTGATGATTGGTTTCATAAATATAAATTAAAAATTAACCTGCTCCTGAATATCTTTTTAAACCTTGGTTCCAAATAATTTTTGAAAGTAAGTAAAAGGATATTAAAACTATTAACCCTGCTAAGATTATTAGGAACATATTTTGAGATGACTTGAGTATCAACACTGGATAATAAGTAACAAACGCTATTGGTATAGCAAAGATGAAAACGAACTGTGCAGGACTTGGTAAAATTGAGATGGGAATTCTATTTAAATCCATGCTATTCATAACGATATCTCTAACTGATGATGCATCATCTGTAAAGAAATTTAATCCTGCAATGGATAGACTTAGAAAAAACATTGCTATTACTCCAATCATGAATACAGTTATACAAAATATAATATCTAATAACCCTACTGCTCTTAAATCTCTTACACCAATAATTAGCAATGGAAGCACCGCAACAAAAAATGGTATGAACTGAGCAACAGATACACTTGCAAAAGATAAGAAGAACTTGAGGTTAAGAGGTTTAGTTAAGTACATATCTAACTCCCCTAAAACAGTTTTAGTTTGCAATTCTACGTGATTATCAAAATAGAAAATGAACATTGTGTAAGCAAATATCTGACCAAAAGCGAGAAGAAGAATCATGTCGTTTATACTCCAACCATCAAAACTATTTATTCGTTGAAATAAGAATTGCAAGGTAACAACTTGGGAAAAAGTCCATACAATATTACCTACTGCCGACATTAGTAAATTAAATCTGTGGCTTCCTAGCTCTGCAACAGAGTTTTTGAAGAAAATTAAATATATTTTTGAATACTTAATTACCACTTGCTTCATAAATATTTAGACCTTTATTGTAAGTAAATTTAGCTATAAAGAAAAATATAATTGTCCAAGTAATTAATATAAACATACCTTTCGATATATCCTGGGATGAGATTCCTCCTTGATAAATTAAAATTTGAAAATTACCTAAATAATTTACTGGTGTAAGAGAAATAATATCTTGCAGCTGCTTAGGGAATAAATACAAAGGAATATACTTTCCAATCATTACGCTTAACATAAGGCTTATTACTTTCTGTAGTTGAGAAATCTCATTTACCCAAAAAGATAAAGACCCTATTATTGTTACAAATAGGTTCCAAAGAATAATACAGAAAATACTAGAAATGAAGAATAAAATTAGATGGACAAGCGAAGCTGGTGCAGCAAAGTCTGGTCGGATAAACGCAAGGACTATAAAAAGAATTATTGGTACGATAATTCTAGCTATTGTAGTAATTCCTATTTTTACCCAAACAGAAAATATGTAATTAAACGGTTTTAATAAATATGAATTCAATTCTCCTCTTCTGATATCTTTACTTATTTGTCTTGATATTCTACCTGTACAAAAAATATCAAAGATTAAATAAAATAAGAAAAAGTATATGAATAGTTTTTGCATCTCCTGGTCTGTTTTCTGAGTAATACTCCATAGTGCAAAGACAATGAATAGCTGAAAAAGTCGGGCAAACCATCCGAATAACATATCCGAACGGTAGGCTCCTATCTGGCTGAAATTAATTTTTATAAGGTATAAATATTTTTTCATGGTAAAAATAATCCCGATAGATCGGGATAAAAATGAAAAATTTAAAAGAGCGTTTAAATTCAAACCTCTGTTTGGGAAAGCATTTAATTGTACCAGCAAAGGTTTTACTAATCAAGAAAATTCTAAATTAATCCTATTATTTTAAGAAGAATGACTAACCCTACAATCATTAATGAAAAGATCACAACAATAAATATTGTTTCCAAATACTTTTTCTTTGAACTCACTCTCTTGAGTTTCCCAATTTCAGGAAGGGCATTTGATAATGGCTTCTCATCTGTAAATTCTTTTGGGGAACTTGCTAATGATTGAACTTTAGAAATATTAGTACGATACTCAATTTTTCTTAATTTACTTCCAAAAGTTCCATGGTAAAAAACTAATCCTGTAGAACTCATATTTTCTATAATATAGTTCTTAATTGCTTCATCTCCACCTTCAAACTCAGCTAATGTCGCTCCATGTAGTAAATTCAAATCTATAGAATTAAATTGATTTGTTTCGCAAACTAGCCAAAGAGTGTTTTTACTTATCATTCCAAGCATATAGATTGGACTCTGGTGAAGGAATTTTAAATCTGCTGACGAAAAGAAAGTATAGATTTCTTTACTATCTGCGACCCGAGATTTAGGATGAGTGTGAACAATAAATACTGGACCAAAATAACTATCTGCTTCTAGCACCGACCGTTTGATTTTTGAAGATACTTCTTTTTCTCCAATACTAAATTTTACGAAGAGATTGTCTCCTTCGGGTTTGAGAACCGGTTTTGAAATTCTCAACTCAGGAACAACGCTGTTGTAATCCCCTGCTTTTGGTTTGCTAAAAAAGAGCTCTCCTCCTAAATAAACTGCAGTTTCTGAATATTCCCACCCAGTAGAACCATTTCTAATAGTTCCAATTCCAAAAGTTTTCTCTTTAGTATAATATTCTAAATATTTGAGTTCTTTTAGTACCTGATCAGTTAAGAAGATTGAGTCCGGCCAATCACTACTTTTAGGTCTGTAGGATTTACTTTTCCATTCTAGGGCAAGCTTGCTTAGTTGTGTGAGGTAAAATTCTGACATGATTTTAGTGTAACTATTTCAGTGTATCACGAGCTATGAGCAATGAACGATGAAATCTCTTCACTCTTAGCTTATCTCTCGAAATTAATGGTAATATTTCGTACATGAAAAAGTATTTTCATTATTCAATGAAATAAATGTTCGACCTAGGTAATATAAAAAGAATAGATAGCTCTCTACTAGTCATAATAGTACTTTTGAGTATTATTGGCGGAGTTATCGTTTTTGCTGCGACTTATTTTCCAAACAAAGTACCCTCACAATTTTTTTACAATCAAATATTATTTTATATTATTGGTATTTTAATCTTTTTTATAACTTCGACTTTTGATTATTCTAAATTAAAAAATAAATATATTATCTTTGGAATTTTTTTAATTACAGTTGCACTCTTAATTGGAGTTTTAATTTTTGGAGATTATGCCTTCGAGGCAAAGAGATGGATTGTGGTTGGTCCATTTACGATTCAACCATCAGAATTTTCTAAGCTTAGTATTATTTTAATTACTTCATTTTGTTTTGTAAAAGCAGATATAAAAAGGTTCGAGGCGATTAAAAATATTTATAAACTCAAAGGGAAATCTATGTGGCAGAACTTACTCGTTATAACTTCCAATAAACAATTCACTCGAATTCTTGTAAGCGTGATCAGTTTAGTTACAATTGTTCTTTTAATTATTCAGCAGAAATCTTTAGGCAATTCGGTAATTATTACTTTAATATTTCTTTCACTTGTTTATTTTGCTTTTGATATTTCATTAAAAACACTTATATATTTTCTTATTGCTGGAATTGTTTTTAATTTGAGTTTTCACTTTATAAGTTTAGAAAATATTCAGAATAGCTTAGGACTTACAGAAATTCATTTTGATATTTCACTTTGGATTTTAAGTATTATTGGAATTATTATTTTGAAAAGAAAATTTAAATTAAAGATACTCATTACACTAATTATTGTTTCCATTATTATTCCAAGCAGTATTTTTTTTAATTTTATTTATAATAATATTCTTTTGCCGTATCAAAGGAATAGAATTGAGACTTTTTTAAAACCAGAATCTAATGAATCCTTAAGTGATGATTATAATAGAAACCAGGCTGTACTTGCTGTTGGCAGTGGTGGAATTGTTGGTAGAGGATTTTTGAATGGTAATGTTACAAATTTAGGATTACTTCCTTTTGCTTTCACTGATTTTGCTTTTGCGTCCTTTGCGGAGCAATTTGGATTTTTAGGAAGTTTATTTTTATTTTCACTTTTCTTCTTTTTGATATTCAAGATATTATCCATTGCGAGAAATACGAGAAATAGATTTGGAATGTTAATTTGCAGCGGAGTAGCAGTAATGATATGCTTGAATACTTTCCAACACATTGGAATGAATTTAGGGATTTTACCAATTACGGGAGTTCCACTTCCTTTTATTAGTTATGGGGGAAGTTCAGTTCTAACAGTGTTTTTAGGATTAGGATTAGTATCCTCAGTGCAAATAAAAGCTGAAACAGAAGAGGAGGACGTAGTAAATATTAAAAACGAGATGATAAATTAGTTTTTTAATTTTATTTTATGAAAGTAATAATCTTTGCTGGTGGAACTGGAAAAAGATTTTGGCCAGTAAGTAGAATAGATTCACCTAAACAGTTTTTACCTATTATTGAAGAGACACCATTAGTTCGATTAGCCTTCGAGAGATTAAATAAACAATTTAAACCAGAGGATGTCTTTATTAGTACAGGAAAAAAATATGAAACTGAGGTAAAAAGCATTTTACATGAACTTCCTGATGAAAATTTTATCTTAGAGAAAGAGATGAGAGATACGGGACCAGCAGTGGCATTAGCTGTTACATATGTAAGTAGTAAATTCCCAGATGAAGTGATTGCTGTCTTATGGTCTGACCATCTAGTAAAAGACCCTGACACCTTCCTAGAGTGTTTGTTGAAATCTGAGGAAAATGTTAAATCTCAAAATAAGATTGTGTTTATAACAGTTCCTGCTAGATTTCCTTCACCGCACAGAGGCTATATAAAATTTAACGAAGATATTAAAAAATATAGCGACAAAATTATTCTTAAGGAATTTAATAAGTTTGTAGAAAAACCAACCGTGGAACTTGCTGAAGAATATATCAAGGATGGTCATTATGGATGGAATCCTGGGTATTGGGTAGCGTATGGAAAAGATTTTTTAAATATCACAGCTAGGAAAAGGCCGGAATATATTGAAGTCAGCAAAGAGATAACAGATTCTAATTTTAAATCGGGTTGGGATAAATTTTCAAATTTAGAAAAGATTTCTGCTGATTATGCTTTTGCAGAGTTAGTACAGTCTGATGAAGCACTATGTATGTATTCGGATTTTGGATGGAGTGACGTGGGTGAATGGATTGCTCTTAAAGAATCTTTAGAAGAAAGTGAAGAAGCAAACGTTATTAAAGGAAATGTGTTTGATATGGGTTCCAGAGATTCTATAATTCATAATTATGAAGAAAAAAAATTAGTATCAACAATAAATTTAGATGGGTTTGTTGTCGTTAATACAAAAGACGTAGTTGCGATTTTCAAGAAGACTGATAATACAAAAATTAAAGAGTATTTGAAAAAACTTGAAGAAGCAGGTTTGACTGAGTATTTATAATGACTTTACCACCTCATTTACTCTTTAGGCAGTTAGAGTTTTGTGGGGTTAGATCAAAGATTTATCTGGCATTCTGTGCAGTGGACCAAATTTGCCTAAAATATGCGATGTCATTGCGAGGAAATCCCGAGAATCGGGACGACGTTGTACGCAAATACTTCATCGAGAAGTTTTCGATATTTCTGCTACTTTGAGAGTTAGCTTCGGAGTCTATAATTCTTCGGAGGATATTACGTCTTTTATTGAGAAGTTGAAAGAGGCGGTTAACATGTACTCTTGATGTCACCAATCTTTTATTGTGTCATCTCGAGCGAAGTCGAGAGATCTTCAACCTCTATTCTGGCATTATTTATTAAGTGGTTAAAGATTTCTCCATTCGTCGCTTAGGCTCCTCAGTCGAAATGACACAATGTTGAGATGTTGTCATGGTGAGGTTCCCTTGCCTGACGGCAGGCAGGTCGCAATGACATTTTTAAATCTCGCGTGAAGAATTCCATGCTAACTCAAAAAGCTGTTTTTGTGCTTTTGCAAATGTACTATTTTTTATCTCAACTGCATAAGCCTCTGCATCGTGAATATAAATTATTGATACAGAATTATTGAAAACAATTGTATGTAAATGAATTTTAAGGACATCTTCTTCAAGATATTTTGTTTTAAAATTAGAAGCAATATTGGAAATTTTTACATCATCAACACTTCTTAATTTAAGAAAGTAATCTCCAACTATTTCACGCATAAATAATCTTCTGTTGATAAATTCCTTTCTCCAACTTTCTACAAATTCCACATCTGTGAATTCAATCAAGTCATTTGATGTGTATGAAAGTATTTCTCCTGTTGAGTTGAGAACGTTTTCTAACAAGTGTTTTACACCTACCTGTCCTTTAAAAAATTGGATAGATGTTCCTGGTTGGGTAGATGTTATATCTGGAGAAATTAATGCTGAGACTTCTGGGAGCATTTTTCTCAATATTTCTGCTTTAGTTTCTTGTTCTTTTACAATTAATTCTAATTTGCTCAGTGAGGCGGCTGTCATTAATCTTTTATTATCTTTTTGAATTTCCTCAACAATTCCCATTCCTTTTAATCTTTCTGTTATTCTGTAAACTCCAGTTCTATTAATTCTACTTTCTTTCGAAATGTGTAAAATAGTTTTAGAACCTTCTTCCAATAGTAAGATATATACTTTAGATTCAAAAAAATCTAACCCTAACTGAGTTAAAAACTTTAATACTGGTTCGATATTTTTCATATTATATAATTAACATATACTTACAATTGTCCATCGTGAGGACATTAGTGCTCTACTCATTCTATTGGTTAAGGGAATACTTTGTCAAGGAGTGCAACAACTTAGTTGAATAAGCTTAGAGAATCTGGGTCACTCTTCCAAATAACATCCTCTACGTTGAGTTTGTAATTTGAGTATCTGGCAAGTGTAAATAGCCAGTCGGAAAGTCGATTAAAATACTTTCGAATTTCATTATAATGTTCTGGACGAGACTCAGAAACATTTGTATAACCTACAAATATTCTCTCAACACTTCTACTAATTGTTCTAGCTAAATGAATTTCTGCAGCAAGCACGCTTCCACCTGGAAGAATAAAATTGGTAAGTTCCGGAAGTTTTGAAGTCCAAGTATCAATATCTAATTCCATTTCTGCAATTAATTTTGAAAATGAAATTTCTATCTTAGCACCAGCAATAAGACTAGAGGTTGAAAATAGATTAGTATGAAGTCTTTCTAATTTATTTACTTCTTTTTCAAATTTTTTGCTAAGTACTTTGGAATCATGAACTAAGGCAATAACTATTCCTAATGATGAATTGAGTTCATCAATAGTACCAAGCACATCTAAAACCTCTGCATCTTTAGAAATTCTTTTTCCTATAAGACTAGTTTCTCCATTATCTCCTGTCTTTGTGTAAATTTTCATACTAAGAGATTTATAATTACGTTATTATGATTATACAATTAAAAAGTAAATTATGCTTAACTACATTAAGAAAACACATAAAGAAAAATTATTTTTCATAGTTTTAACTATTCTTTCTGTTCTCGCTACCATTTCTGTTTATGTTTTCAAATTTAATGCTCCTCCCATTCGTTCCGATGGGATTGGTTATTACGCGTATTTACCAGCAATCTTTTTGCATAAAGATATTTCTATGAAAAGCCTTATGGATGAGAGGGCTGCGAAATATAATCAAGCAACACCAGAGAGTTGGAGTGGGATTACACTTCAACATAATGGTAATTACTTAGATAAGTATACAATTGGAGAGGCAGTTCTGATATTGCCTTTTTTTATTCCTGCACATGTTTTAAGTGTTTTATTTAATCAAGATTTGAATGGCTTCACAATTTTCTACCAAGTATTCGCTGCTTTTTCTGGAACGTTCTATATGGTTATAGGAGTATTTATCCTGAAAAGATTTTTGGATAAATATTTCAAAACTAGAACAGTCTATTTAACCTTGATCTCTATAATATTTGGAACAAATTTATTTCACTATGGCACTTACGACAGTATTTTCAGCCATGCTTATTCTTTCTTTTTATTTGCATGTTTTTTGTACTTACTTCCTTTATGGTTTGAAAAAACAAAAGACTATCGATATCCATTTCTTTTAGGATTAGTCAGTGGATTAATAATTTTAGTACGACCGACAAATATAATATTACCTATCATTTTCTTTAGTTTATACAACATTCATTTCAATATTTTATTCAAGGATTTGAAAGAAAAAATAAGTGTTCTAATAAAATTATGGCGGAATTTTTTTTTAATGATTTTTGTAAGTTTCCTAGTATTGATTCCACAATTTATATATTGGAAAGTAATAACAGGGAATTTTCTAATCTTCTCCTACCACGGCGAAGGTTTTGATTTTACACATTTAGAGACATTGAATGTATTATTTAGTATTAGGAAGGGGTTATTTTTCTGGTCACCTATATTGATATTTGGAATCTTAGGAATCGGTTTACTAAAGAATAAGTTGAAAGGATGGATGCTTGGTGTAATTATTTTCTTGATAATTAATTGCTTAATAATCAGTAGTTGGAGTTCTTGGTATTATGGAGGTGGTTTTGGACATAGGGCATTTATAGAAAGTCTTGCAGTATTAGCTATTCCATTAGCTGCATTTTTCGAAAAGATTTTAGCAATGAAAAATAAAAGACTGAGGTATTTAATTTTACTGATAACAGCCTTATTGGTTATTCTCTCGATATATACAACGTTCAAATACTGGGATGGTTCCATTTCAATTGATGGCACTACCTTAGGTACATATTTTAAAATATTTGGAATATATAAATAAACTTAACCAAAAGGGTTTTGTAATATTGATGTGTTGCTTGAATTAACTTGAATACTTACACTATCATCTGGGTCTAAGAACAACTTTAACCTATTCTTTCCTTTTGTTAGCTTAGCTTGTACCATTCCAGAATACATATCTGTAAGTATTGGGAGATTTGTTTGTTTTCTAGAAGGGAATTTATATCCTTTCGCTGCTACAATAACTCCATATTCACCAGGTTCTCCAAAGTAATCAAAATTTCCTCGAGTATTGCAAACTACTGTATCTAAATTTTTATACGAAGGTAATTCGTAAATTTTAATTACTGCGAATGGAACTTTCTCGTCTGTGAATGCATTTTCTACTTCTGAAAACATTCTTCTCGACCTTATTTCCAACAATATATTAAATATAACTATGACTACATAGATTACAAAAATCACCCAGTTCCATGTTGATGGAGAAATAATTAAACTTAATACTGAAAACAGAAAACCCAGGACAAATAATACATCTCTGAATTTATTGTACACAGTTAGAAAGGAAACACTTAATCTTTCAGTAAATTTCAATTGACTTGATTCCAGCGAAGCTAACGCTGCCATTTCAATATCGAGTACATATCCTTCTTCATTACTCTGAATAATAATTTTTGTCTTAAATGGCTTATACTGTGGATGTCTAACTTCTAATACGTAATCTCCTTCCTCTATAGTGAAGCCGTAAGTACCATCTAAACCGCTGACAGTTTGTGCTACAATTTCTAACGAATTTGCTATTATTAATCTGCAAGTTGCGAAAGCAATAGGTTTACCAGTTTTTGAATCTAGGATCACTCCCCAAGGTCTTTTCCTCTTATTTAATAACAAAGCAATAATACCTATTACGGTTCCAATAATATTAGACCCATTTATTATCAAAACTATTATTAAGAATAGCAACGTTAAAAGCGCCAATAGACCAGCTAGACCTATAGTATTTAGAATTATTCCAAAGAAGTTACCATTAAATTGAGGAAATACATTCTTTCCTATTAAACCTTCTACCAAATTCTCAAGCGGAGTGGTTATAAAGAAAGTTCCAATTCTAGAAAAATCAATTCCCTTAACATCTTTACCTGAAACTATAACTATAACTGTTTCTCCCGAGTTAAATGGTGTGTTGGGAGTAATAGTAAAAACATAATGCCCATTATCATTAAATACGTTAATTCTAGGATCGTTAGCATTAATTATCTCTCCGTTTACATTAAAAGTTACTGTACTAAAATCGATTGCGTTTTCTCCTTCTGTTATTTGAATAATAATACTTGTACCAGGTGATACATTTGATTCTCCGTTGGATGGATTTACAAATATAACTCCTGGCTGTTCAAGTGGCGGCGGGGCGGGCGGAACGACCGGATTAGATACAGGTTCACCAGGAGGAGGAGGCGCTGGTGGAGGTGGTGGTGCTGGCGGTGGCGGCGGGGCTGGTGGAGGTGGCTGTGGCTCTACAGTAAAACTCATTGATGAATTGAAAGGATTAGAGGCAAAATCTTGTCCAGATATTTGTACGGAAATTATGCTTCCATAAGGGTAAGGGCCAGTTGGTGTGAAAACAATATTATAATTTGTAGGGACTCCTGTTACATTAACATTTGATCCTGGAACAGAATATGGGATACCATTAATTAACAAAGTTACTGTCGACAAATCAACGCCGGAGAGATCATCTGTGATATTGATATTGATTGATTGATTAATATCCACATTAGTTTCAGATGCCGTAGGGTTTACAAAAGAAACTGCTGGTCCAGAAACATCTCCAATTGTACAAGGATTAGTATTAAACGTATAAGTTCCATTAGTAACCGAAGTTAGAATGTCATTGAAAGTTCCAGAATCTGCAATATTACTATCTAAAGTATCCCCAATACCAGTGAAGTTTATCGTAAATGTTGAACTTGCTGTTGGCGGATTGCTTCTAAAAACAATCGTTGCAAAGAGCTCGTTGGTTGTTAAAGGTATCCCGGTATCTAAATTATCTCCTACTAAAGTTATGGTGCCAGTTCCAGTATCTACATTATTTGCTGAATAGGTTGTGAACGCTGTTCCTGGTAAAATTTGTACACCTGCCTGAAATCCATCCGTATCTAAAATTGTTAATTCTGTTGTATTGTAGTTCACTGCAATATCTCCCGCGATTGAAGATTCCCCTGTGGCATCAATATAAATGTCTACTTGTGTTGAACAATTCCCAATAAAGGACCCCCCCGAAGGAACGAAATTGTATGATGCAGCATGAACATTGGTGTTAGCAAATAGAAAGAAGAAACCAGCGACTAAACTAATTATAAATAATTTTTTTTTATTTAATAAAAGCGATCTCATAATTATTATGGTATCGGATCTCCAAGTTTTAATTGATTATTTCTTTCTATAGTCACATCTAAACTATTAACAATTCCATCTTGATTTAAATCTGCTTTATTATCTGCACTGCCCATCTTCGAATTTAAATAAGCTAAATCCAAAGAATTAACTTTATTATCAAAGGAGTTACTAACTTCGCCCGCGACTAGAAAATTACTAGCACCGGTTAAGTTAACACTATCGTGATAAGTATTAAATGCTGAAACACCTGTGAATCTTTTTCTTAAATGCGAAAAACCTGTAGCGTAAAATTTATATGTTCCAGGTACAGGGAAAATTGTATTAGCACAGAAATCATATGTTGCTAATCCTTGTGTATCTGTTGGGACGGTAAAGCTTGCCAATGTAAGATTTGAATTGTCAAGTATTACAAAACTGACTGTCGAATCCCAATTATTGATTGGAGGAACTCTTTGCTCCGGTCTTGCTACCATATCCAATAAGCATGCCTGGATTGAACTTGATACTGTAACATTAGCTTGAGGTTGTGCGTATACTACTGTTGAAATTGCAACTAGTACTATTAAAACAGCAGAGAGAGATGAATAAATGTACTTTCTTTTTAACATTATATTCCATTGTGATATAAATATTTACTACATCTGACTTAAATGCCAGAAACCTAATTTATAACCTACATTACAATTTGTATTCTCGCAGAGTATCTCGTAATTTGCGCAAGAAGAAGCCATTCCAAGATTATAATGGTAACAATCTAAACCTTTGTATAAATACCCTCTCATTGGGGCATACACTGGTGCATTCCATGGTGTCCCAGAAACATCAATCCCATCATGAAAAGTACAATCTGTTGTAGATCCATTGAAGAAACATCTTTGTCCAAAAGCACTGTTAAAGTAAGTTTGACCTCTAAGAGGAGATTTTAAAGGACCACCCACTCCGCAACCCATTCCTCCCGACTCTAGTTGACCGCAAGGATCATAAGCTGCTCCATTTATGTATGTTGAGAAGTGTAAATGTGGACCAAAGCAATATCCTGTGCAACCTTGTAACCCAATTATTGTTCCTTCTAAAACTAATTGACCATTTCCTAAGGATGAAAATCCGCCAATAATTTGTTGTTTTATTAATTCTGCTTGTGCATTTATTTGCGCTTGTTCATCATTTAGAACAGCCATGGTATTACTATATTGATTGCTAGTGGATTGCACTTCAGAGACTTTTTGATAAAAGACTGCCATCTTTGCATCAACATCGGATTTCTTTTGTTTTAAGTCTTCTGATTTAATATTTACAAGCTCTTGCTGTTGTTTTTGATCTATAAGTTTCTCGTTAAGCTCCTTTTTCTGAACATCTAGTTGAGCTTTTAATCTTGCAAGCTCGACTAGTGAATTATTAGTATCACCCTGTATAACTTCTTTGTACTGTGAATTTTTAAAATAGGAATTTATATTGGAAGTGAACAATAAATTACTTCCCACTTCCGTGTTTGCACCTATCATTCTAAATTTCATATAACTTTCATCAATTCGCTTTTTAGACTCTTTTTCCAGTGTTGCAATTATATCCTCATTCTTTTTAATTTCTGTTTGTTTTTTCTCAATATCTTGATTTATCTGTTGTATGGTTAACTCTATCTGCTTAATCTGCAACCCTATTTCATCTATACTCTTCTGATATATTTGTGCATCTCCATACAAGGCGGATATTTGTGAATTATAGCCAAGTATTGTGTAATTACTAGCATCAAGCTGAGTTTGAATATCATTTTTTTGCTGATTGATTTGATCGATTTGATTCTGAAGTTGAGTAAGCTGATCTGAAAGATCGTCAGCTTGAAGGATTGATACCGGTGCTAAAAAAAATACGGCACAAATTACAAATATTAAGTTTTTTTTCAAATTCAGCTTCATCTTTTTGATATCTGTTAAAATTAGAGACAAATATACACTGTAATCATTTAACCATAAATAGGTCTACTATTCAAGAATTAACATGAAAATACTATCAATACAAAATACAGATAAAGTTATTCAAGCGGCAGTTCTGTCTCTTAAAAATGGTGATCTTGTTATTTTCCCAACAGAAACATCCTATGGGATTGCTTCAGATGCTACTAATAGTGATGCAATTAATAAACTTTTGAAATACAAGCAAAGACCTCCAGGGAAAGCCATATCTATTGCTGTAAATTCGAAGAATATGGCTTTAAATTACGTTGAACTTAACAACTCTGCAGAAAAGATAATAGATACTTTTTTACCAGGACCAATTACAGTTATTTCTAAATCCCTTGGGAAAGTTGATGAACGGCTTGAATCGGAAATAGGAACACTGGGAATAAGAATTCCGAATTATAAATTAGTACTCGATATTATAAAAGTTTTTGGAAAACCTATCACAGCAACTTCAGCCAATATTAGCGGAGGGAAAACTCCCTACTCTATTAATGATGTTTTAGAAAATATTCCTGAATCAAAGAAAGAGCTTTTAGATTTAGTTATTGATGCCGGTGAACTTCCTAAAAATCCACCTTCAACCGTGATTGATACCACTAGTGATGATTTAAAAATTTACAGACAAGGAAGGGTAGATCCCGAACGGATGACGGTTTACGGTAAATGGTTTACAAATTCCTACGAAGAGACTATATTACTGGCTAAAGAATTAATTAATAAAATTAAATCCGAAAACGTTAACCGTTTACCTATGACCTTTCTCCTTTCTGGGGAGCTTGGTGCGGGAAAAACACACTTTACAAAAGGAATCGCAAAAGGATTAGGAATTACTCAGATAATAAAATCTCCCACATACACATATGTAAGTGAATACAAAATATCTGATAACTCAAAACTGAAAACTGAAAACTATCTATATCACTTCGATGCTTGGAGAATCCAAACGAAAGAAGATTTGGAAGCTTTACGATTTTACGAATGGTTTAAAGATGGCAACGTAATAGTTATCGAATGGCCAAGCGTTGCAATGGCGTTAGACGAAAATTTCTTCGAAGGAGTTGAATATTATTATGTGGACTTTATAATTCTCGGAGAAGATAAGAGAGAAATTAGAGTATATAGAAAAAATTAGAATTATAAAACCCACTTTGCTATAATAGTATTACTAATTCTTCACAAAAGACCGATGGATAATATAATCTAAAACTTTAATTTGCCCAATCGGGTTATTTGTTTTACATTATACTTATGCCATTGATTTCCTTTCAAAATTTAACATTTACAATTAACAATAAAAACATCTTAGACAACATTACTGGATCGATTTCTACGTCCGATCGAATTGGATTAATTGGTAACAATGGTGCAGGTAAAACTACTCTGCTTAATATAATCTCAAAAAAGAACGAACCTACGTCTGGCATGGTAATCGCGAACGTGACTATAGCTTACGTGAAGCAGTTTGAGTTAGATAAAATGAGCTCGACTAAAACTGTTTTTGATTATCTTCAAGTCTTTGATAATTGGTGGAGTATTTTAGAACAATACGAAATCATATTTAAAACAAGTTTAAACCCTGAAACCAAATTAAAAGATTTAAGCGGAGGTGAATTCACAAAAATCAATATAGCCAACGCTTTTACAAGTTTTCCAAATTTAATTTTATTAGACGAGCCTACAAATCATTTAGATCATTCATCTGTGGAATACTTAACAGAATTTTTAAAAAAATATTCTGGAGCTTTCTTAATATCATCACACGATATAGATTTTTTAAATGACACTGTGGATAAAATCTGGGAACTATCCCGAGGCGAATTAAAGGTATATGGTGGTAATTATGAATTCTACAAGGAACAAAAGGCTATTGAAGAAGAGAACATAAAAAGAAATCATGAGGTCGCAAAAAAACAGATGAACAAAATTAAACAAGCAATTCTTAAAGAGAACAAGCGATCAGAAAGAGGTAAAAATAGGATGTTAAAAATGAAAAAAACGAACGATAGGAGTATTCCTACCATAGTTTTAAACGCTTATAAAAACCGTGCCGAAAATAAAGGATCCCAAATTTCAGAAAAATTAGAAAAATTACAAACCAGAGCTGCAGATAATCTAGAAAATAGTAAAAGTAACGTTACTAAAAAAGCATTTATAGATTTAAAAACTACAGCTAGGGAAGGAAAACTAATATCAATAAAAGCTAAGGATTTAAGAATAGCTGATGAATTATTAATTAAGAATATTAATCTGGATATTTATTCAAAAGATAGAATGGCAATAACCGGAGCCAATGGGACTGGAAAAACCCTGTTAGTAAAGAATATTATTGATAATAAAGAAAATTTTTACAAACCAGAATTAAAACTTCTTTACCTTTCACAAAAATACGAAAATATTGATTACGATAAAACAGTTATCGAAAACATGGAATCCCTTGGAATTGGTTACGAACTAATTAGAAAAATTCTAGGAAATTTTTTATTCATTAAAGATGTTGATTTAAAAGAAAAAGTAATCGACTTAAGTGGAGGTGAATTAGCAAGATTATCTATTGCTAAATTATCAGCATCAGATATTGATTTACTAATTCTAGACGAACCCACAAACAATTTAGATATAAATACAATTGGGGTTTTAATTGAAGCTTTGAATGAATTTAAAGGTGCTTTAATAGTAATTTCGCACAATAAAAATTTCTTGAATCAAATTAATATTGAAAGATTTTATAAAATTGAAAATAAAAAATTAATGGAAACAGACCCAGCATGATTTCTCAGCTGAGTCTGTTTTTCGCTAGACCAGAACTTTATTCTCCTCAACAAATTTCAGTGCACTGACAGTCCTAAGAATTGCCTCTTGCACCTCCCCTTCATAATCATAAGGATTGAAAAGCCAAGGATTGTAGCATTCAAGCTGAATTACATCCGTTAGTCTCCCTGATTTGAAATGCTCACCTCTCAGGATTCCAGTCTGAACATAACCTGATTTTTCCAGTGTTCTACGAGATGCGGGATTAATGAGTCCACTCTTCTCATCCCAATGAACAGTGCTCTTAAGTTTAAATCTTGGTTCCTTCAATTGTGTGAAGAGGTACCAATTTCTAAACATATGAGCTACGCTGCCAATCCCTTTCCCTCGATAATCGGCTATAGTAATCATACTGCCTGTTGTGGCATTGTTTCCATCGAAGTGGGCAGACCAAATTCCTATGAGCTTAGAGTCAACTTCTACTCCCATTACAAAATCAGTCTTACTTTCATATGCATTCTCTATCCATTTTTCCTCCGATTTCTCAGATGGAACGTAAATACTTGCAATTGTCTGAGAGGTTACAGACGATCTCATGAATTCTGCTAATAGCGCAGCCTCGTTCATTCGAATGTCTCGGAATGTAATCTCAAGACCCGACAGAGTCTTAATGCGGTGTGTTCTCGGTTGCATTCTGAATCTCCTTATTGATTGAATTGTTAAAGGTCTAGCATTTGTGTCAGTAACGAGGATGAGTATGTACACTAGCACCTCCTTTCATAGGTTACTGACACAATTAAACCTCCAAGGAAATTTCAATAAAAAAGCCTCCACTTGGAGGCTTATCTGAATCTGTAAATCTTTTTAAATTGAAGAATTAGATAAGCCACAAGAAATAACCATTTGATCAAGATATTCTCCTGAAATGGCCTTACAAATTACGTCTTGTGTTTTAAATCTAAATATATTCATATTAAGGATTATACTATAGGGGGATATCTAATACAATCGATTTTGTGATATTATCTCTCAAATTCTTAATCACTATGCAACCTTTCAGAGCTCATCACATTAGGGATTTATCTCTTCTCTTAAGGGGTATTAACTCTACAATAAAAGTTTACTCCTGCACCTTAGAAGTCGCCATTGAGAAAGAAGTGACTAAAGAGTTTAAAGGTCGTGCTGATTATTATCTAAAGGTAGTAAAGGGAGAGGCTAAAGATTATGAAATGGAAGACTTAGACCGTGCAGTCAATTATATCGGCCCACAAGGAGAAAATTACGATCGATTTATCTTGAAGTACATAACTTTCTTTAAACAAGTAATTTTTAGTATACACAATAATCCAGAGCATATAATAAGGATTCAGACAGACCCGTCTGATATATGTGTAGGCTGCTGGCTTGCAGAGATGAGAAAATTTGGTAAACATTGTATTCAGGATATAAATATACCTGTTGAGCAACAAAATTTCTACTTTCCTTTATACGATCAGGATGTTGTAATAGTTCAAAGCATAGCAAGAAAATTAGGGAAAGAAATTATTACAGATTCTGGCATCGTTGAAGGAATGAAAAATAATTTTATAGAAATTACTGCCGGAGAACTTGAAGATGAATTTTATAGAGAAAATGGAGAGTTTAATTACAAGCTGATGTATTGGATATCAGCTGATTTAGCTCAACATTACAAAACTATTGGGCAGGAAAATAAATTTGATAAGATCTACTATATTTACAACCGTTATTCTTAAATAACCCCTGAAGTCTAGCGACCTCAGGGGTTATCTCTATTACAATCTTATAATTGGAACTGACATAACTAATGCCAAATTACCTGCATCATCTCGTGCTTGTACTTGAATTGTATGTGTTCCTTTCCAATCTCCAACAACCAAAGCTTTAGTAGGGGTAAATGCTTCCCATGCTGTCCATGCTGTGCCATCAATAGAATACCTTAGCATAATATTTCCAGACCCTGGCATTGGTCCAGGTAAAGGTGCATCACTTCCACCGTTATAAAGCAAAACATTGGTATCATATATTGTACCTGCAGTAGAAACACTTGTACCAGGATAAACTGTATCCAAAGCTATACTGTCGCAGTAAATTTCCGAGATTGTTCCTACGCTATTTTTTGCTTGAATACATACATACCTCATTCCGTTAACTGAGCCATTTAAAGTGAAATAAGTTGGTGTAGGGATGTTAAGCCAAGGAGTAGTTGCAATTGCAGATGCCGACTCAGCGTACCTATATTGAGTTAATACAGTTCCAGGGCCAGTAGAAATAGCTGTGCTTAATGATAAAGCTGTACTATTTGTATATGCTGCATTATTATTTATGGTAACTCTAGCAATCACTGATCCTTTAAATGTAATACTATCAGTTGCAAAATGATCTCCTGCTTGGGATACATATTCGTTGCCAGCTTTATCCTTTACTTTTAAATAGACAGAAAGTAATTGTCCTTCTATTATTTGATCTCCATCAAAAGATATAGCCCAAATATTTAGTCCTTCTGCCATATTTTGCCATGGGGAATAAGTAATACCACCATCTAAAGAATAACTGAATGTTCCTACTCCACTTTCACTATCAGTTGCAGTAAACATAATATAGTTTGCTGGATTATTGGTAATTGCAGGATTGCTTAAATCGCCGCTAATAGAACTTAGTAAAACTGACGTAATAAGAGGAGTTGTTATATCCTTAGGTGGTTCTACATAATAAGTTATTGAATCCTGTGCAGGAAGAGTCCTGGCTTCTGCAGATTGTGCTTCGTTTCCTGCATTATCTTTGACCTTTAAATATGCGGTTAGAGTTTGATTTTGAGCAACTGTTCCAAAATCTACTGGTACGCTATTTAAACCATTAATCATGTTGGACCAACTAGTAAAGTTAGTTCCATCTAAAGAATAACTATACATTCCTATTCCACTCTCACTATCTGTAGCGGAGAACATTAGATAATTTTGTGCTTTATCAGTTTTTTCTGGATTACTTAAATCTCCGCTTACTGGACTTAAAAGAATCGTTGTAATAGTTGGAGCTGTTGTATCCTTTGGTGGTTCTACGTAATAAATAATAGAATCTTGAACAATTGAAGCTTGATTTCCAGCTAAATCCTTAACTTTAAGATAAGCTATTAGCACTTGGTTTTGATTTACAGTTCCGAAATCTACTGGTATTGAATTTAAAGTTGTACTCATTTTTGACCATGGTGAGTAATTAGTTCCATCTAAAGAATAACTATACATTCCTATTCCACTTTCACTATCTTTAGCGGAGAACATTAAGAAGTTTTTTACTGTATTAGTTTTTTCTGGATTACTTAAATCTCCACTTACTTGGCTTAATAAAACATTGTAAACAACTGGGGTTGTTTTATCGATTGGTGGCTGAGGTGGAACTTGAGGCGGAGTAACTATACCTGTAATAACTACTGTTGCTTGTGCGGTTACAATCTTTCCTCTTTGATCCCCTACTTGTATATATTTTGTGTAAGTCCCTGGTCCTGGGAATGTAACTGTTTCCTCAATTTTATTTGATCTTAATGGCCAGAAATCCCATTCACCAGCAATGTTTCTTTTCCTAAGTTCTTTAGCTGGGACTTGTTCTAATTGTGGAAGTAAATGCCATTGACCAAAGACATCTGCAAATCTTTCACCAATATCTTCTTTTGGAATGCTTGGAAGTGAATATCTTACTTTTACTGTTAAGCTACTTGTAGTAGTTACAACAGTATTATTAACTAAGAATTCAACTTTTGGGCTATAGACAGGATAAGAGGGCTGACAGCTTGGCGGTGAGAATGAATGTGCTGAGAGTTTCTGAGGTAATAAGATGAGAATAAACGCTAAGGTGAGTATAGATAGAATAGTTTTTAACCTCATGTCTTATATAATAATAAGTATTATTAGAAGGGCTATAGAGTCAGTATAATCCGGTCTATATCGGGATTATAGCAGTTTTTTATAACGAAGATTATTTTTTAATACTAGAGGTCTTTTGTAGGTTTTTATTCTCTTCTATAAGAAGTTCGATTGCTTTGTATGTTAGCTCGTTAAATTTTTGCTGTCTCATACTCTGTTTTTCGATTACATTAATAGTGGTATTAATAAGTTTTCGCTGAACTATTGATTTTATCTTTCCGAGAAAACCTCCTCTATCTTTTGCCTGCATATAATATATAGACTCTAAAGTATCCTTAGATCCTTTTAGTCCAGGTAAAATAAATTCCTCTAACATTTCGGATGCAGTTTTATCTGTTCGGTCTAAATCAATGCCTTCTTCTAGTAATAATTCTCTAGTTTTTTTTAATATTTGTTCTTCTGTTAGTGCCATTTACTTTAAATAATAATTATAAATTAACAGTTGATAAGTCTCTAAAACTTACTTCTTTTGCCACATCTATCAAAAAGAAATCTTCGAATTGATTATTTTCAGTATTTAACCAATCTCCGTTTGACAAACTCAATGCGACATTGTTAGTTTTATAGCATTTGGTTTTAGAAAAATCTATAGTCAAATCCCCAATAGATTTCGAAGCAATATTCACCAGTGGAGTATTGTCGATATTAAAAGTATCTACGAATAATTTGTCTTCTTCGTTTTTTTGCACTCCCAAAACAACTTTTTCTGTAACTCCACAAAGTGGATAGAAATTCTTTGCATTTGTGATTTCGATTGCATTTGAATTTCCAAAAGTATGTCTGTAAACTTTCCCATCCATGGATGATAGGATTATATTGTTTGAATCTTTTGTATAAACAATATTAGATATTACTAGTGCTTTATTATCTGTTGAGTTAAGTACTTTATTCAAATTGTATGCCAAAGTTCCATCTGTGTTAAAGAAAGCAAAGCTGGATTCATCGTTATTGGAATTTAATTTAACAACCATGGATTTTGCATCAGCAGCGATTGCGAAAAGCGTTCCCTCTGTTTTATTTAGTTTAGTAATTTCTCCTGAGACATAAATATATTGATGAATCCAATGCTCTGGTGCTGTTCCTTGTGTAAATAAAATTATATTTGAATCTTTCCAAATGTAACTATCAATTCCTGTATTTGTTTGATTAAAAGTTGTAGCCTTTTTCCATAATCGATCTTTTAAATTAAAAATATATAAATCGAAAATATTCTCCCCCGATTTCCCAAGTACTGATAGCAATTTCCCATCTGGAGACCATTTTATGTCTTTCCAATTTGTTTTATCTAGATTGATTGGGATAATTTCATTCTGACTATTTTTAAGCTGAATTGTATCTTCTGAAGTTATTAAAGCTATATCAAAATTATCAATATTTCCGTCGTTTATTGAAATTATATTTCCATCTGTAGAACTACTTACTGGTTTTGAAACTGGCGGATTAGTAGTATGAATAACTGGTGTAGATGCTAAAAGAAATATTGTTGTAATTACTCCTGCAGCAACAATTATAAATACTAAAGATAGGAAAATTAGATTTTTAGCTTTCATTGGTTTGGGAACGAAACATATAAAATATCGGATATAACATCTTCAACATTAATTATAGAATCAACATAATCTGTTTTTACAAATAGGCCAGCTGTAAAAATATTCTGGCTATTACACAGGAATCCAATTCTTGGATTGTAACTTTGATACGTAATTAGAAGAGTTTTTGTTACCTTAAAATCTTCATTTAAACTATTACAGACATCATAGACTGTGTTGGCTAAGTTCGCAACTTTGTAACGGGATTCGGGAAGTGTTTTAAAGTATTTATTAATTTTTGTAATATCAAAGTTCACTTGATTTGAATCGTTTATTATAAAAATATAAATATCTTTAACTTTTCGTGAGTTATATAAATCTAAACTTTTTTGTAAAGCATCATTCCAAAAGCCGCTTGCGTTAGATAAATCACTTATTTTTAATACAATTGTAACGTTGAACAGTTCCTCCGGGATATGTGTATCATCTTTTATAATTCTTGCATTATATGATGCTACCACTGAATATATTCCCAGTGCACCGACTAGAAATATAGCAAGAAGTATAGGAATTATAAACTTTAAAAAATTCTTGATATTTATATACTTGCTTAATTGTATTTGAAATTTATTTTTGATTCTTGCGAATCGCATGTTACTCTCCATTTAGTTATTATACGGTTAATAAAAAAATGAAGAAATGGGAAAAGTTATCATTCTTTTTGGTAATTGATGTTATTTTGGCCAATCTATGGAGAAATGTAAACCTCCTCGCTTACACTGCTACAAAAGTAGATGAGATGGTAAAGTAATGATATTAATTCTTCCTATAAACTACATAGTAATTCAAATCTTCGCTTTTGCCATCAGCGTAATAAGAATCAATTCTTGTGATTAGTAAATTTTCTTCTAACTTTAAAGCTTCAGTTTCGTTTACAAAATGACAAAATCTTTTTGCTCCATTTTGCCCAAAAGGCAATTCGTAATCGTTTTCTCGAGCTATTTTTTTTGCTTTGAATTTTAATTTTGAATCTTTTAAAAATTGCCAATAAGCTACTACCAGAATTCCACCTTTTTCTAATAATTTTGCCGCAGATTCTAGTAAATTTCTTCTAAGCTGAAAACTTTCGATATGATGAATTAAGCCAAAGCTGACAATTAAGTTGAAAGATCCATCAATATTTTTAGACCAATCCATAGTATTTAAATCTATTGTCTCAAAATTGATTTGAGATTTTTGCTCACCATGTCTGACGGTAGTCAGGTCGCTCTTCGATACTAGTTCTTTGAATTCAGCTCTTGCTATATTCAACAAAATCTTTGAATTATCTACTCCGACATATCTTTCGATTTTGACATCCTGATCTAATAAATACTTTAGGAAACGTCCATTCCCACAACCCAAATCCAGAACTGCAAGCTCACTTTTAACTATTAACTCTTCACTTTTAATTAATTTCTTCCATCCTTTCCAAGGAGATTGCCTAGTTTTTGAGAATTCTTTTGCGTGTGTTGAGTATAAATCCATAAAATAATTATAGCATTCAGTCATGAGCACAGACTCTATAGCTAGAAATTAATAACTATCTGCTATAATCAGTTGTTTGATATCTAATGTCTGTAATCTAAATGAACTACAACTTTGAACCCGAAAAATATAAAAAGGAACTAAAAGGCATTTTATTCGATGCTTTAAATTTAGAGAAATTTAATAAGAAGAAGTTTGAGAAAATTGTAAGAAATTACCCAAAGGACGGAAATAAAGTATTCAGTAAGGATCAGATAATTAGAGGAATTGAGTACTTAGTGCAATCGGATTTTGTACCCGAATATCAGGTTGTAAAATGTGAGGAATTAATTTCGAAGATTAGAATGAAACCTACTAGGTCAATTTCCGGAGTTACTACTGTAACTGTTTTAACCAAACCTTTTGCTTGCCCCGGACAATGTATTTTTTGCCCAAACGATGTGCGAATGCCTAAGAGTTATATTGCCACAGAACCTGGTGCACAACGAGCTTTGTTTAATCGATTTAGCCCTTACCTTCAAGTGTATGGAAGATTACAGGCTTATAAAAATAATGGCCATCCTATTGAGAAAATTGAACTTTTAATCTTAGGTGGAACCTGGTCGTATTACACAGAAAAATATAAGCTTTGGTTTATTCATGAATGTTTTAGAGCGATGAATGATTTCTCATTGCTCTCTGCACCTAGTGCGGAAGAAGATGTGACACTAGATCACACCATTAAAGAGGAATTAAATAACGATATTAATGATACTTTGAGGCAAAAGATTGGCAATAAACCATACAATCAGTTAATCGTCTCCAAAGAGTATAAAGAGTTATTTGCAAAAAATATTGTAGATGAAACCGAAGTATCTTGGGAGGATTTGTTTAAACAGCAGGAGATCAACTCTCATGGAATTGTAAGGTGCGTTGGATTGGTTTTGGAAACAAGATCTGATGTTATAAACGAGAAAGAAACCCTGATGATGCGACAGTTAGGAGCAACTAAGATTCAAGTTGGAATTCAAACTTTGGATGATAAGATTAGCAAAATGAATAAAAGAGGTGAGAATAAAGATCAGGTTGCGAAGGCTTTTGAATTTTTAAGAGCTGCTGGCTTTAAGATTCATGCTCACATGATGCCAAACCTTTATGGTGCAACTCCAGAAATTGACTTGAAAGTTTATAAAGAACTTTTCGATTCTTTAGATTTTAAACCAGATGAACTTAAAATCTATCCGACATCGATTATTAAACACACAGAGCTATCTGATAGGTGGCAGGAAGGTAAATTTATACCTTACACTACTGAAGAATTAATTAAACTTCTAGCAGATATGATGGAACAAACTCCAGAATACTGCAGAATAACTAGAGTTATTAGAGACATACCTTCTACAGAAATTGAAAGTGGAAACTTAACAACAAACTTAAGAGAAGTTGTGGAGCATATTTTGAAAAAAGACGGACGCGCAAATCCAAATATAAGAGCAAGGGAAATAAAAGGTAAACAAGTAAGTTTTGCAGATCTTAAGCTAGATATTATTGAATATGAAACAAAAAATACTACAGAATATTTTCTGCAATATATAACAGAACAAAGGCAAATCGCCGGATTTTTAAGATTAAGCATTCCTAAAGAAAATAAAGAGAATGGAATTACTCCAGAATTGAACAATGCCGCAATAATAAGAGAAATTCATGTTTACGGACCAAGTTTGAATTTAGGGAAAGATTCTTCCGGTCAAGCACAGCATTTAGGATTAGGAACAAAGCTAATAGAGAGAGCAAAGCAAATGGCAAAGGAGAAAGGTTTTAAAAAGCTAGCAGTGATTTCGAGTATTGGAACGAGGGAATATTATGAGAAAAGAGGATTCGAGCTAGGTGAGTTTTATCAGATGGCGGAGATAGACTAAATCTGATTGTTAACCCTACTTCATAAATCCTATAAATTTTAGATCATCTCTAGTTGAAATATTAGTTTCCTCTATTGTTTTTTGTTCTACGTCCTCTAAGTATAACTTTCCTTTATTTGCAAAAGCCAATGTATTTCTATTTGTTGCTATTGTTAATTGATCTACCATATCTTTGCTAACAACTTCCTCCTCATTGACTATAGAGTTATTATCATCGACTTGATAACAAAAGATACCGTCTACATATTCAATTGAATCCTGATTACTCAACCCTCTAACTGCACACACTTTGCCTCCTATCCATGCAAGATTATATATTATGCTGAACTTGCCTTTGGAAGTTCCTCCCATTGTAATATTAGTATGGTTTGCATCGATACAAAAATTACTACATGAAGATGTAGCTATTATTATAGTTTCAGGAGCCGAATAAGCTATTCCGTCTGTATAAGTAGACTCATCATATGTGGATATTGCAACTCTATTTTGAGATTTATCTTTGGCAAGTATAAAGTATTTATATGGTATACCTACAGGAAATGAATCATATTGTATCAACATACTTTCTAGAACATTACTAATCAACTTATCTTGCGAAAGGAAAGAGTAAAAAAACCTTTGCTCTTTGCCATCGGGTTTTGTCCACATAGAGTAAGCGAGGATATTATCTCCTAGCGCAAGTAATGGTGGATCATTACTAATTGTGTCCATATCTAAATCTATACCCACTTTAACTGGCTCTGAACCATTCACAATGTTAGCCTTAAATATATTCTTATTATGCTGATTGTAAACAAGAGCATTTTCATCATCTACTAAGTCGAAACTTAACACATCAGACTTTGAATACATTGTTGAAGTATCTGTATCCAAGTTATAAATTGATAATTGTCCAATAGATTTAGCAGATGAGAATCCAAATGAGTTCGTAGCATTAGAGCTGCTAGTCTCAATATATGCTAGTGTCTTTAATGAAGGCGAGATGACTAATTTATCGAAATGCTTTTCTGGTTCTGATATATTAATGGTTTTTAACCTATTTCCCGATAAATCAAAAATCTCTATTTTATCCGAATATCCTAAAGCTATCTTATCAGCCAATGGTTCTTCTGAACTTTTCAGGATAAGTATAGATGCAATGGGAAGAAGGATTATTACTGCAAGTAATACTGCAAAATAGATTTTACTTTTCGTTTTATATCTTCTCAATCTCATTAATTACTTCTTATATATACTCCTTATATGTATCAGCTGGTAGACATTTTAGCATTATTATCTGCTCCTGGGATAATAGATTAGATCTTCTCTCACAAGTTATCAAGATGAAAAGATGTTGCCACGATATAAGTTTCTAATCATAATTACTATAGGACAGTATGTTAAAAATTTTTATTGTAGAAGGATTCTGTGCGGATTTGAGTTCGGAGAGTTTCTATAAGATTATAGAGATTGGTCAGACTCATCTTCAAACAAATAATACATTGACTAATTCAACTTAATTAAAGTGAAATGAATTTAAAATAATATTAAAATCAGCTTCGTATTGAGAGTTATCGTAATGTCCATCTGTTGGATACGCATCAAACAAGGTAAACATTATTTTCACTGCATTCTGTCCATCACTAAACCAATATGTATCGTACTTTATATGCTCACTTGAGTATTTGTAAAAGATCCCATTGTTATTATTTATTGTAATACTTTCCCATGGATTACCTCCATCATATACAGATGCCCATGCTTTCAGATCAGCACCTTTCCCTTCAAAATATAAAACTGTCACTATTTCATTTTTTGAAAACCCACCATATACTTTAGGTCGTAATCCCATATCTTCTCTCTTTGGTACAAATTCCCAACTATCTGGATATTTATAACTGAATCTCCCACTCGGATGTGTATAGTTTATTGTATTACTAATCGGATAGGATATTACATTATTGGTCTGTACGGGATACGACACATTGCTTTGATTATTAACTACATCCAAAAGATTATTTTTACCTAATTGATATAATAGAAATAGTGCACCGCTGGCTGTAATTAAAATCACCAAAGGTATTATCATGATGAGAAGTAGGAATTTTTTGTTCATTATTATTAATTAATATATAGATGTACACTACTTCCAATTTGGAAAGTAGCACTTGGTGAAACCGTTATACTTCCTCCATTTGATGCTGAACAATTAAATGTTTCACCTGAACTTACTGTTTTATTACTAATAGTTGAGCTACATGTGCTTGTAGCATTTATTAGATGTAAATAATGATCTCCAGATACATTATCTCTTTCAAAATATTTACCATCTCCATAGTTCCAATTCCATTCTGAAATAAATAGTGTATTATTTGAATGTACTTGTTCAACCCACGCTACATGACCTGCCGTCCCTGCACCACCACTATTTGGCTCCCAGTTTGCTGGATTGCCTATACTAGGGTTACTATCAACAGTATATCCTATTTGTGCGGCATGTTCATCCCACGAACCGGCATCACCCATGGTAGTATTTTGCCCATTTGGACCAGTAGGATTGTTATTAAAGAATAATCCTGCTTGGTTAATTTTCCACATAACATACGATGTGCAATTTCTTGTGAAGGTATTCCACTGGTCAATTTCATCTTCAGGTGAATTAGCATAGGGATAATCCACCTCATTACTTGGATATGTCCATGCAAATACGATTGAGGGCATTAAAATAGCAATTAGGAGAGAAAAAGTTAATAATTTCAATTTCTTCATTTTAAATTTTTAAAAGTTTATATCAACATCACTATTAGGTTGATCTTTACCATCAACTTTATTTTTTCTCCCCAGGAAAGCTTTACCATTCTTTATTTCGATGTGATCAAAATAAGGTAAAGTCCCATTTGATAATTTATCTGCGACCTTTTTAGTCTTGAAATTTTTGTCTTTTATATTATATTTCTTTAGTGACAAGCTTACCTGAGTACAATGGTTATCAACACAAGAAGAATTAGGACTTAGGTATATTAGAACATTATCATCTATCCACTTAGTCTCGGGAGTGTAAAGTCCATTCAAATCAGTAACGATTCTTCCTGTATAAATATCGATTAGTGATAGCCTTACCTCACCAGCGCTTTGTGCTCTTTCAGCTAGGACAAGGGTTTTGGAATCTGGGCTAATCGATATTGGGTATTTATAGTAACCAGAATTATCAAATTCAATTTGCTTTATAACTTTCTTATCTTTAAGTGAATAAACATAAATATACTTTTCTGCTCCCCAACTAGTTGAACTCTTGATAGTGTAGTAAAACATATTTTTGTTCTGATCCCAGAATCCTTCATTAGAATCAATTTCAATTGGATTGCCTTTTGCAGTCTTAAAGACTTTACCATTGATTATTTCAAAACTATCGTTTACTGACTCTTTGATATTTGGATAACTGGTAGGATAACTAGTTGCACTTAAACTAGAATCCACATTTGCAAATACCTGATTTATAGATAAGATTAAAACTACTAATATAATAGGTATGGTAGCTAAAAGGTTTTTATATTTAGTCTTCATAAAGTTATAGATTAAAATTAATTACTGGGCATACCACTTTCTAATTTATCCAACCTTGTTTCCAATTCATTGATCTTTTTATCTTGTTGGATTGTGTAAAGGGTTAACTCTTCAATCTTTGCCATTTGACGAATTTGCATATCTGCTACAGAAATACCTGCTGTTTCAACTTGAACAGCAGAAGGTATGTCTGGCAAATGTTTATTTTCTGCAATAAAATTTTCAAGATTACTTAAGGACATTAATTGGTAATTATTGTCAAAAACATAGTCAGCCCACCCACTGTTTGTAACTATCAATTCTTTTGTTTTTATAGTTCCATTAACGTTAAGCTTACTATCTGTGGTAGTTGTTCCAATCCCAACATTCCCATTTGTTCCAATATAAATATCAGTATTTATTCCTGCCCCGATTCCGCTTGTTCTTCCAAAGTATAATCCAGCATTATTTAATACACTCATCCCATATTTTTGACTTGTTCCATTATTTGGAATCACTACAAGAGTAGACCCTCCATTAATTGGAGCTTGCGCAGCAGTACCTCCAGTGGAACTAATGAATAAGTCCCTGAACACTCCCGACCCCGACCCCGCCGTTCTTCCAAAATATAATCCATCACTTATTACATTTGTCATTCCGAATTTTTGACTGGTTCCATTACTTGGAATTACTACGAAAGTTGACCCACCGTTTGTAGTTTGTTTACTTTGAATTTCTCCTGTAATATCTAACTTTGTTGATGGTGTTAATGTACCGAGGCCTACGTTACCATCGTTATAATACATAGAAGTTCCATTTGTCGACCATTGCCCTATTGTTGCACTAATTAATTCTGGCTGTATTACGATTAACAATAGTAATATCGACAGAAAGAGAACACTTTTCTTCATGAATAGAAGTTAATAAATAAAATTAAAAAGTGATTAATATTATCCTGCACAATTCTTTATACTACTGAGAAGATTGTAACTTACTAATTTAGGAATAGCATTGTGCCGCAATACAAATTCGGAGAGAAAATCACTATAGGATTTAAATGACCTCTTTAACCAGCCCGATCTCAATATTCTCTACTATCCCAAACAAATAAGCGATTTCAACTTTACTCAAATCCAACGCCTCTGCAATTGCAAACAAAGTTTCTTTTGTTGGATTTACTTTGCCTGATTCTAGTCTCGAAAGACTTCCGTCTGACGCTTCTATCAATCTTTCGAGTTTTAATTGACTTATTAGAGCACGCAGCCTGAAATACCTTACTTTTTTTCCTATTTTTTGACTTTGCATTTGCTTAAGTTAAAAAAGCAGGAGTGATAAAAGAAAACGAACAAAATAAGATTATTCTGCTATAATCTTCTAGATTCTCCCAAGAATCGATTTAGCTGATTATGTTGCTCCAACAACTTAGTCAGCTTTTATATTTAATATAGTTTTCCAAATATCAAAACTTACTCCCTTAGAATCCAACTCTAAAAAGGCTAAGCCTTTAACAAAGTTAGGATTAAAAATATCTTCAACTTCAAATCCAAGAATATAGGCTTTTTCCACAACATTGATTCCTAGATCGAAACATAATTCGTCGATAGAATCTTTATCGACTATTTTTAAACTATCTGTGACAATGTTCTTCGATTCTAGAACTTCTTCTAGCCTCTCTTTAAGAGTAGGTACTGACATAAACAGTAAGGTAATAAATAAATTATGATAACCTCTGTAATCCTTACCTGATTATAAATCCGAGCAGTTAAAATTTCAACACTTTGTAAATTTTGACTATACAGAATTGTATAAATAGCTTTGACATCACATCTATCTAGAATTCTTACTGGGTTTGTAATTTAATATCATATCCTCTAGAGATATAGATTATGTTAGAATCAAAACAACATATTACAAATTTTCTATGGGAAAAATTGAAATTTCTTTACAAGAATATGGATTAAGTGACGTAGAAAGTAAGCTTTATTTTGCACTCCTTAAAGGTGGAGCATCTACTGTTATCGACTTAGCCAAGAGAACAGCTTTGAATAGAGCAACAGCCCATATAAATTTGAAATCCTTAATTGAGCTAGGATTGGCATCGGAATTACATAAGGGAAACAAAAGAGTAATAATTGCAGAACCACCAGAAAAACTTTCATACTTAGTTGAACAAGAGAAATGGAAGCTCAAAAGGAAGGAAGATAATTTAAAAGATGTTGTAGGATCTATTTACGATATGGTGGACAATGTGAAGGAGAATACATTTTCTCAGGTAAAGTATTACGAAGGGAAGAAAGCGGTATCAAAACTCTATGATGAAATATTGAAGTCTAAAGAAATTAGATCCTATGCCAATACAGAAGAAATCACAAAGATCTTTCCGGAAAACTTTGACTTATTTATAAATTATGCCAAGCAAAAAGGTGAACTTTGGGATCTACTTATTAGTAATCCTCATTCTGAGCAATATATTAATTTAAAGGATATTCCAAAATATCATCTTAAATACTTCCCTGAAAACATGAGCTTTGAACCGTGTGACTATTTAATTTATGAAGATAAAATAGCAACTATTTACGGAGAAAGAAAACCCTATGCTATCGTAATAAAGAATGAATTATTAGCGAAAAATGCTTTAAATATTCACAAATTGCTCTGGAACTTGTTACCTTGAGTTTACTCAGGCTTTTCAGCATAAATAATTTGATACAATGATGCCCTATCACTCCATTCGTCCATCCATTTAATATCAAAATTCTCTTGCATATTAGCTAGTTCAGCTTTTAATCTTTTTCCCATTGCTCCGTTCATCGAAGCTCTTAAATTAACTATCTTTATATTTGCAAAACCCGCATCATTCATTAATCTATAGATAGTTTCAGGTCTCCAACAATAATCAACAAAGTCAACTTTTTCACCTCTATAAGACTCCAATGAATTATTGAAGGGTTTTCCATCTGCATAAATTGCATCACTTGGAAGACTATGGTGATAATACCTATAGTGAGAATCATCGCTCAAACTATCAGGATTTAATTGCAATGTTGCAAACAAACCACCTGGTGCTAAAGCATTATAAGTCTTTCTTATAAGACCATCTAACGATTCGATTTTACTTATAGTCGGAATCACAAATCCTGCAAATGCAGCATTAAATTTTCCTAATGAATCCGGAATAGGAGAATTTTCTGGAACGTAAGCAAAAGCCATATCTTCTCGCTCTGAATATCTATCATTAGCTTTCTCTACATTCTCCGGTTGAATATCAATACCAACAACCTGACTTGCCTCTGCACCAGCGACTAATTTTTCTGTATTTGTTCCATTTAGACAACCAATATCTAGAACCCTTCCACCTGTCGCATAGAATTTAATTAGTTCGAAGGCTACTTTATATGGAGCAATGTCACTAGGGATGGCCTCTTGAAGTAATTTATCGTACTGCTCTGACAACCCATTTACCCACCGAGTTTCTGGTAAACCAGCTCCCCAGAATTGTTTGTTTAAATCATCCATTTGTAGAATTTTATGTAATGTCATTATACCAGACTAATCAATAAAAATGAACAAATTGTCATTGATTGGCAGCAATTTTTTTGTCTAATTATTTTAATATATTCCACATAAAATCAAAGATTGCCTTTGTATTCTCGTAGTAGTCTTTATTATCAATAATAACTCCTGTAATCGAGTCTTTGAAATTAACAAGCGCTACTTTATTATCGAACATTAAAATATCAACAGCTGATAAATTCATGTTCATTGGAGAAACTTTATATTTAAAATTCTGATTTTTACTAAACAATTTTGCACTCGCAAGTGATTCATCGCTATTGTCTAATATTTCGTAAACTACCAAGGACGTACTCTTCTTTTGCGCATCTAAGAATAACTGCCCATTATCAGGAAAACCCTTAGAAACCTCGGCAAGGTTTACGTAAGATCTTAATTCTTTAGACCCAAAAGCTTCTTTATAGATTAACTGAACTCCTTTATGACCCTCATAATACTTCACCTCCACTTTAGTAGTCTCTTTCGCACCAGGAACAGTATCATAAATACTCTTTACTATATCTGGCATTATTTTCTCTAGTTTATTAACATCCCACTTTCTTTGTTCTAGCAAGAACTTAAGTTTCTCTGGATCTTCTGCTACAGCCATTCTTCTTTCACCATAATTAGTTTGGCTTACAAGGCCTTTCTTAATCAGTTCTTCGACATTATTATGCGTAGTCGACCTCTTAATCCCAGTTTTTCTCGAAAGGTCCATAATCGTGCTTGGGCCTGTTTTCAGAAGGGTTAAGTAAATAACTACTTCCTTATCGTTTAAACCGAAGTCTAGTAAGTAACTTTTAACTGCTTTTTCCGAATTTACTGCCATTTTATATTGAGTTAAGAAATAATTAATTTTGTGCAATTTTTTCTGACATTTATTGATGTTAACAATTATACCAGAGTATATCTGTTTACACAAGGGTATTCCCAGGCATGAAAAATGCCAGCTTAGGCTGGCATTTTCTTTTACTGATCAGTTTTTATGCGAATTGAGCAAATGCTTTATTAGCTTCTGCCATTCTAAATACTTCTTCTTTCTTCTTAAATGCAGATCCTTCTTTCTTATATGCGTTCTGTAATTCTCTAGATAAACTTACCCAGAATTCTGTATCTTTTCTTCCACTTCTAGCAGATTCTAGGATCCATCTTATTGCAAGTGATTGTTGTCTTTCGGGACTGACAGGAACAGGTACTTGAAAGTTTGCTCCACCTACTCTTCTTGATCTTACTTCAACCTTTGGCTTTACATTGTCAAAAGCTTTTTCTATTGCATCAATTGCAGGTACTTTTGTTTTTACTGCTAAATCATCAAGAGCTTTATAGACCTGAATTCTAGCTGTTTCTTTTTTACCATCGTACATTACTGAGTTAATTAGCTTAGCTACTAGCAAGCTGTTGTACCTCATGTCTGGATTTAAATGCCTTTTTATCGCTTTTTTTCCTCTCATTTTTTTAGTTTTAAGTTTTTAGTTATTAATTTTTTGAATTTCCTGACCCAGCGTAGGTCATTCTATTCGTAATTCGTCACTCGTAATTATTTTGCTGCTACCTTTGGTTTCTTTCTTCCGTACTTACTTCTTGCTTGTCTTCTAGTATCAACGGCTGAGGCATCGTAAACACCTCTAACTATCTGATACTTTACACCTGGCAAGTCTGGTCTTCTTCGAGCTTTTACAAGTACTACAGAGTGTTCCTGAAGGTTATGCCCTTCACCTGGGATGTAAGCTGTTACAACTTGTTTATTTGATAATCTAACTCTTGCAATTTTTCGTTGTGCTGAGTTAGGTTTTCTTGGTGTCATGATTTTTACTGCAATACATACTCCTCTTTTAAAAGGGTTTTCCTTTTTGAAGTAAGTATTTTTAACTGCATTGTAGTTAAAATGCATTGACTTATATTTTGTATTGTCTTTGAATAAAAGGCCTTTAAATCTAACAACCTTAGTTTTTGGCTTTCTTCCTTTGTTAACCGTTTGCGACACTCTTGCCATAATTTAGTTTTAAGTTTTTAGTTAATTGTTTCAAGTTGGAATCTCACAATCCAGCGTAGACTATTGAGATTCTTCTCTTAATTATTAATTTTATGCCGCTATTTCTGCTTCAACTTGTTTTTTACTTAAGGCAAGTCTTGCAATTAGCTCACTACCTAATGGTACTGGACGTCCTATTATAACATTCTCTTTCAATCCCCTCAAGTTATCTACCTTTCCGATCAATGCTGCGTCTGTTAGAACTCTTACTTGCTGTTCAAATGATGCTGCAGATAGGAATGATTCTGTTCTTAAAGCTGAGTTTGTTATTCCTAGTAATATATTTGCATACTTAACATCTTTTTTACCATCTTCGTTAAGTTTAATATTCTCTGCAAGTACATCTAGTTTATCTACATAATCTCCCGGCATTAGATTCTCACTATCTCCACTATCTTTAATTAATCCATATCTACACATTTGTCTTGCAATTATCTCTAAGTGACGATCATCTACTTCCAAACCTTGGATTCCGTAAACATCTTGAACACCTTGAATAATATACTTTTGTGCTGCGTAAATTGATTTCAATTCAGCTAATTCTTTTGGATCTACAGAACCAAATGTTAATTGATCTCCTCTTGAAACTTTTTGTCCATCTTTTACCATTACATTTACAAGTAGCTCAGTTTCTTGCTCAGATTCTACATTTCTTGCTGTTTCAATAGTTAGTGTATTTCCTTCAACAGAAACCTTTCCACCTATTTCAGCTTTTATTTCTTTTTTACCTTTCTTTGCAATTACCTCACCTTCTTTTACAGAAGATCCTGATTTTATAATTACTTCGTATTCAGAAGGAATATCGTATTTTTTATTAACTTTCTTTTCTGAAGTTATTCTAACTAATATTGTTTTTTTATCATCAATAATTGTTACAACTCCATCGATATCAGCTAGTAAAGCTTGTGCTTTTGGATTTCTAGCTTCTAATAGCTCTTCAACTCTAGGTAAACCTTGTGTAACATCTGCTTTTGCAGCTCTGGCGTCTGACTTAGATTTAAGAGTTAACTGTGTTGTTGGTTCTCCAAGTGCTTGTGATGCGATTGTACCAATAGCTTGTCCTATTCCAACCATCTTTCCTGTTCCGTTATCAAATCCATAACACTTTACGCAAACACCGTGAGCAACAGTACACTTCATTGGACTCCTTAAGTTTACTTCTTTAATATCTTCATTGGCTCCAATTAGTTTTGCTAATTCGATAGTTATAGCATCTCCTGTTTTAGCAATAATTTCACCAGTTTTAGGATCTACAACCTCAGATGTTAGAACTCTACCTCTTAATCTATCCCCGAAAGATTGAAGTCTTTGTTCAGATCGAGATAATGTTATTCCTTCTGTAGTTCCACAATCTTCAACTGATGTAATTACATCTTGAGCTACATCGTGAAGCCTTCTTGTTAAGTATCCGGAGTCTGCTGTTCTAAGCGCAACGTCTGCGAAACCTTTTCTAGCTCCCCTTGCAGAAACAAAGTATTCAAAGTTTGTTAAACCTCTTTCAAAGTTATTTTTAATTGGAAGGTCTACAACATTTCCTGATGGGTCTGTTACATATCCAACAACTCCTGAGATTTTTTTAACCCATGAACTTACTGAAACAGCTCCTGAATTTTGTAAATCCATTAAATTTTGAGAATTCTTTTTTGCTAATCCCCAAACTTGATCCTGGATTTCTTCTGCTTTTTCTACCCATGTTGCTCTCTTTTTCCATTTCAACTCATTCTCAGTAATAAATCCATCATTGTAATTGCTGATTAAACTAGCTTCAGTTGCATCAAACTCTGCGAGTTTTTCGGCTACGAGAACTTCTCCTCCAAATTTGAATTCGTCCATTGAGATGGAGAATCCGTATCTTCCTCCGTATTTAAATCCTAAGTTTTTAATTTTGTCTAAAGCGTCAATTGCGATATCACTTCCGTATTTTGTAAATAATTCAGAAGATAATGCTGCAATATCATTCTTATTTAAAGCTGTATTAATATATCCATAATCCTGTGGAAGTGCTTTATTGAAAATTGCTCTTCCAGCAGTTGTAGTTATAATTTCTCCATTTAATAAAACTTTTGCTGGGTCAAAGAAGTGAATCTTATTTAAATTGTATGAAGAAATAAGCTCATCTAAGTTTGCATAGAATCCAACTGGTTTGCTTTCATCACCTCTAACAATTGTTAAGAAGTAAATTCCGAATGCCATGTCTTTTTGTACGTTAACAATTGGAGATCCATCTCTCAAGTTAAGCATGTTTTCTTTTGCGAACATTCTTTCTTTAACTTCTTCTACTGCTTTATCAGATAAAGGCAAGTGAACAGCCATTTGGTCTCCATCAAAGTCAGCATTAAATCCTGTACATGTCATTGGATGCAATCTAATTGCATTACCTTCGATTAACACTGGGTAGAAAGCTAAAATAGATTGTCTATGTAAAGTTGGAGCTCTGTTTAGTAGAACTGGTCTATCTTTACTTACCTCTTCTAAAATATCAAAAACAACATCGTCTTTTTGTTCGAAAATTGTTTTTGCTCTTGATGGATTAGGTGCTAATCCCCTTGCGATTAATTCTCTAATGATAAATGGTCTGAATAATTCTAATGCTACTGTTTTTGGTAAACCGCATTGATTGAATGCTAGTTCTGGTCCAGGAACAATAACTGCGTTTCCAGAGTAATCTACTCTCTTTCCTAAAAGGTTTTGTCTAAATCTACCTTGTTTTCCTCTCAACATGTCAGATAGAGATTTGAATGGTAAGCCTCTTGAGTTTAGAGATGGTGCTCCTGGTTTGTGATTATTATCTAATAATGAATCAACAGCTTCTTGAAGCATTCTCTTTTCATTTCTTAAAATAATTTCTGGTGCACCTAAGTTGATAAGTCTTTTAAGTCTGTTATTTCTATTTATAACTCTTCTATATAAGTCGTTTAAATCGTAAGTTGCAAATCTTCCTCCTGGAAGTTGTACAATTGGTCTTAAATCTGGTGGGATAACTGGCAGTACTTCCAAAACAATTGATGTTGGATTAACTTCAGATTTCTTTATTCCTTTCAAAATTCTCAATCTTTGTACAATTTTTGCTTTCTTCATCTCAGACTTAGAAGTCTTAAATTCTTCTTCAAGTTTTTCTAGTTCAGGATTGATTTCTAAATGATCTAAAAGTTTCTTGATCGCTTCCGCGCCCATTCCTGCTTCGATAAAATAGAAACTATAACTATCTAGTAACTGATGTTCGTCTTCTGAAAGTGTTGAACCAGTTCTAATATCTTCTACAAGGTTTTTTAAGTCGTAGAATTTTTTATCTGTATTTTCTTGTTTTTGTTTAAATGCAGATTTAATTCTCGCAATTTCAATATTCTCAGAATTATTAATTCTCTCTAATTGCATTTCTGCTTTCTTTTTATCTTTGTTAGATTTTCTAGCTTCTTCTTTTTCATCTTCGAATCTTGCTTTAATTTCATCAATCTTTCCATTTTGCTCAACTTCAAGTTCTGCAAGTTCATCTTTTTTAAGAGTTTCGATACTTTCTAAGGCTTTTGCTCTTTCAGTTTCATCGACATTTGTTACAACGTATCTTGCATAGTAAATAACTGTTTCTAGTTTCTTTTGAGGAATATCTAAAATCATAGAAAGTCTATTTGGAATTCCATTAGAAAACCAAACATGAGCAACAGGTGCAGCAAGTTTAATGTGCCCCATTCTTTCTCTTCTTACTCTTTTATGTGTAATTTCAACTCCGCATCTATCGCAGACAATTCCCTTGTATCTAATTTTCTTGTATTTTCCGCAGTAACATTCAAAGTCTTTAGTTGGACCGAAGATTTCCTCAGCCATAAGACCTTGTGGCTCAGCTTTAAAAGTTCTGTAGTTGATAGTTTCTGCTTTTGTAACTTCTCCATGAGACCAGTTCATAATATCCAATGTGGATGCTACTGTGATCTTTAGGGCTTTAAAATCTTTTATCATAAATTTTTTATAAATAAGAGTTATTAATTACTCCTCACCCCCAGCCCCTCTCCATCTTTGATGGAGAGGGTGGCCGAAGGGCGGGAGAGGTTTATTCAACAGTAAATCCGCTATCATCTGCACTTGCAGACTCTACCATAACTGTAGCAGCTGCCTCTGGGTTGTTTCCAACAGAGTCAACAATCTCTTCTAATGCCATGTCATCTTGTGTATCGTCATAAACTGCTTGAACTTTTTCTAATTTAATCGCAAGTCCTGCTAATTCCTTATCTAAAACATTGAATGATTCTGGAACATTTGGTGCAGTAATTTTCTGGCCAGAAATAATTGCTTTATAAGCTGCGGCTCTTCCCACCACATCATCTGACTTAATTGTTAGCATTTCGTGTAAAACGCTTGGCACTCCATGTGCTTCAAGTGCCCACACTTCCATTTCTCCGAATCTTCTTCCTCCCTTTTGAGCCTTTCCTCTTACTGGTTGCTGAGTTACTAATGTGTATGGTCCAGTAGATCTTGCATGGACTTTATGGTCTGCTAAGTGGTCTAACTTAAAGTAATATTTCATTCCAACTGTTACTTTTTGATCAAATTGCTCTCCTGTTCTTCCATCAAATAACTCTACTTTCTCTTCATAATTAACTCCAGCTTCTTTTGCCATTTCCATAATTGTATCCATTGAATACTCCGAGAATGGTTGAACTTCTACTTTGATTCCAAGTTTATGAGCTAGGGATCCAATGTGAGTTTCAATAAGCTGTCCTAGATTCATTCTTCGAACCATAGACGATGGTCCTAAGATAATATCTACAGGTTTTCCATCTGCTGTATATGGCATGTCTGCTTCTGGAACAATCTTTGTTACAACTCCTTTGTCTCCGTGGAAACCTGTTAATTTGTCTCCTATTGAGATTTTGTGAGTTTTAGCAACCCAAACCTTTACTTGTTTAAGCGCTCCTGCATTTAATTTTGCTCCTTTTTCTCTATCTAATATTTGAACTCCGATAACAACTCCATGCTCTCCATTTGGCATTCTTAGTGAGTTATCTCTAACATCTCTTGCGTATTCTCCGAAGATAGCTCTTAAAAGTTTTTCTTCAGCTGTTAACTCACTTTCTCCTTTTGGTGCAATAACTCCAACTAAAATATCGTTTGGTTGAACACTTGCTCCAAGTCTAACAACTCCGTTATCATCTAAGTTTCTTAAAGTATGTTCTCCAACTCCGGGAATATCTCTTGTGACTATTTCATTTCCTAGTTTTGTTTCTCTAATTTCTTGAACATATTCTTGAATATGAACAGAAGTTAAAGCATCTTCCTTTACTAATCTTTCTGAAATTAAAATTCCGTCCTCGTAGTTGTATCCATCATAAACTAAGTAGCAAGCTCTTAAATTTACTCCCAATGCAAGTTCTCCATTGTCTGTACAAGGTCCATCAATTAATACCTCTCCCTTCTTAACAACTTGTCCTGGCATTGCAACAGTGTTTTGAGTAAATGATGTATTCTGATTTGTTCTAACAAATTTCTCAACATCATATCTTTGTTTGTATGCCTTATCTTTTCCTTTGTATTCAACTACAACTTTCATTGAGTCTGCCTCTAAAATAACTCCATCTTCTTCTGCAAATACTGTTCTTCCCGATGCCTTCGCAGCTTCTTTTTCAAATCCAGTTCCGACGATTGGAGATTGTGATCTAATAAGTGGTACAGCTTGTGTTTGTGTTTTTGCTCCGATCAAAGTTCTGTTTGGGTCATCGTTTCCTGCGAATGGAATTAATGCTAATCCAAGTCCAGCAATTTGTGACGGACTTACGTCAATACAATCTACTTGGTCAGTAGAAAGTTTTGCATAACCTTGTCCTTCTCGAACGTAAGTTGTTGCATCGGTAATATTTCCATGTTCATCAGTTTGAGTGCTTGAACTTGCAATTTTGTGAATAGCTTCAAAGTCTGCATCTAGATAAATAACTTCTTTTTTTACAAATGGTTGTAGTCTAAATTCTTTTAATCCAGCTTTTTCAACTTTAGAAACATTTTCTTCTGTAACGGGTGTACCTTTAGAAATAATTTTCTTTTCTCCATTCATTACATCTGCTCCAAAGAATCTATTTGTAAAGTCTTTAGCTTTATCTTTTCCAATTTCAAATTTGTTTATTACACTAAAGTAAGGAGCTTCTAAGAATCCATAATCATTAATTCTAGCGTAAATTGCTAATTGGTTAACCATACCGATAGATGGTCCTTCTGGTGTTGTTACAGGACAAAGTCTTGAGTAATGAGAATTGTGAACATCTCGAACTGAGAATGTTGCTCTTTCTTTTGTTAAACCTCTTGGTCCTCCCGCGGAAATTTTTCTCTTAACTTCAAGTTCAGATAAAATGTTAGTTTGATCCATGAATCTCATTAACGCTGAGCTTCCGAAGAATTGATTAACAGCAGACATTATCGGTCTTGTATTAATTAACATTGCTGGGGTAACTTTTTCGTCTGTTGAGTAAGTACTCATCTTGTCCCTTACATTCTTTTCCATTATTAACATTCCGATTCTTATTTTTTCTGCTACTAGTTCATTTACGCCTCTAATTCTTCTATTTGTTAAACTATCAATATCGTCTGAGTCTAGTGTTCCATTATTTAATCTAATTAAACATTTCATAACTTCTACAATGTCTCTCTTCTTTAGTGTGTAGTCGTTAAGTGTAATATCTTCGTTAATCTTTAACTTTGAATTTACCTTATATCTTCCAATCTTACCTAGGTAAAATCTTCTCTTATTAAAGAATACATTATCAATTAATGCTTTTGCATTTTCTAAAGATACTGCGTCTTCTGGTCTTAACTTTCTGTAAATATCAATTAAAGCCTCTTCTGTATTTTTTGTGGGATCTTTCTTTAAAGTTGCATCAATATAACTAAATTCTCCATCTTCAACGGATCCTAAAGCTTTCTTGATTTCTGCATCACTACTGTAGCCAATAGCTCTCATTAAAGTTGTTAATAAGATTCTTGGTCTCTTTTGAAGAAGTTTAATGCTCATTACTCCATACTTATTTACTTCGAATTCGTACCAGTTTCCTCTATGAGGCATTAATTTTACTGAATATAGTTTTTTCTTTGTAGTGGAAGCTTTGCTCTCTGAGAATAGAACACCTTCTGATCTTAGAATTTGAAAAACAACAACTCTCTCGTTTCCGTTAACCATAAATGAAGCTCTATCGCTCATTAAAGGCATGTCACAAAGAAAGATTTTTTGTTTTTTAATTTCACCAGTCTTTTTATTTACTAATTTTACGTTTACATAAACTGGAGCATCGTAAGTTTGGCCGATTGTTTGAGCTTCTCTGAAGGTAAGTTTGTTTTCTCCCCAAGTAATATCTTCGAAAGTTAATTCCCAAGATGTACCTGTGTAATCTTTAACTGGATTAATTTCGTCGAATAATTCTTCGAAACCAGCTTCCATAAATTGTCTAAAGAATTTCTTTTGAGCGTCTAGAAAGTCTGTCTCCAAATGAGCGATTGGATTCTTAGTAAGGACGATTCGAGATGAATTAGTTTTTTTTGTTTTGGCCATAAGTTTAGGAGTTTTAAAGACAAAAAAATAGCGCACAAACCACCCTTTCCCGCGATTGGGCGTTATGCACTGAAATTAATTATGATTTTAGATCGATCGTTTTATTTGATTTTAAGCTCATTGAGAGGTTCACAAAGTCCAAATGTGGTTGAATGTTAGCAAAATTTAGAGCTAATGTAAAGGGATAATCTCAAATTTTATACAATAAATTTACAAAATGCAAATGAGAAAAGTTAAGAGATACAAATGACGAATTAAGAATATTTTTGTTATGCATGGGACGCAGATCTGCGTCCCTTCCGAATGGCCAAGAGACAGAGTAATCCAACTTCATGCAGTATAAGACTGCCACAAGAGTAAATGGGGTGGTATAGCCCTATTCAAAATCTATTTCGTAGAGTGGCTTTTGTAAAATTCTGTCGTTAATTTCTTTTTTGTAAAGATCACTTACCTCTGCACTTACTTTTCGTGCAGCTAATCTATCTCCTTCACTTAAATAATCCGGGCTTATTAAAATTTCTACCTGTTCTTTAGCTGTTGCTTCTCTAACCGCATGCCTTCTATATAAAGAAAGACCTCCTGGCAATACCAAAGCTCCTTGAGTTGTTAAAAAAATACAGAATTCTACTTTATCAGATACACCTAGCTCAACTGCTTTAGCTCCGTGTTGAAATTCATGAAATAAAAGATTCTTAGGACTATCTGCATCTATAAGGTCTCTTACTTTTCCTATAGGATCATTGTTTCCAAGATTTTTGAGGGTTTTATACGCCTCTTCTTCAAATATTTCAAGAATTTCAGAAAGATCTTCTCTTGTTTCTTTCCCAGAGAAGACAAAAAATAGAATGTATTTCTTTGCTTCTTCAGGAATACTTATCTGATTACTATTGTATTTAGTTAATGTTTCTATAAACAGTGCAGAATTGTGCGGCGTAAGTGGTAACCACCTTTGCCTAAACCTATCTTTTAAGTTCTTTGCTGACCCTATTAGAGGGTATTTAGATTTGAAGAATTCCAAACTCACGGTGTAAGTGTTGCCCAATCGATAGGATTAACATTTTCCAAAGTTTGACCAGCTTTTACATCAACTTGAACTGCTTTTGTTAACTTAGATTTATCACATTTGCTCAATCCATTCTTGCTTACGCATTGAATATATTCAGAATATGTTGCTCTGTAATTTGCCATTGTACTTTTAGCATCTGCAGTTTGAATTCTAGCTGTGAAGTTATAAGATCCTTCTGGTAAAGCCATCATAAATTTTGGCTCTAAGCTAGATACTGACACACAATTTTGAATATTTGCATTACTAATATTGCTAGCACAAACTAATTGGTATTGACCAAGAGTAGCATCTCCAACAATGAAAGGTAAGATTGTGCCTTTTACAATTCCAAAACCTTGAACATTTACTTTACTTTTTAAGTCATTGTTCTCTTTAGTTAAATCATCAATTTTTTGATTAAGTTCTTTGTAACTATCTTGTAAATTATTAATTGTGATTTTATTTTCCTGATCACTCTTATTTAAGTTATCTGTAGCTTGATTGTATTGAGAGTAAATATCGTTTAGATCTCTATTTTTAAAGAAATATGCAACTCCAAGAGCAGCAATAATGCCTATAAGTACAAGAATAAGAAGAATTACGAGAATTTTTCCAATTTTCTTTAATAATTTCATTTATAAAACAATTAAGATTTAATATTCTTATTATAGCAAAAGGGATGCGAGTTGGGAAGGGTGTTACAAGAAGTGTCATGGTAAGCCCTTCGACAAGCTCAGGATAAACTCCGTCGAACCATGACTTGTACATCCTTCGATAAACTCCATGCCAAAGGCAGGCGAGCAGGATGACATAATACAAACCTCGTATAGATATGCAAAAGGGCGGTCTCCAAACCGCCCTTTTAAACCTAAAATTTATGCTATTCGCAACTGATTTCGTGAAAATCCAGCGTCTCTTGCGTTGCGGGTTCAACGACCATTTGGTCGGCATCGCCGCCGAGGTTTTCCACCGCATCAACGAAAGATTCTTCCATGTTGGGTTCATTTTGCGAACCTACAGGCTGAAAGAAGATTACCACAAAGCTTCCATCACTCAGTTCAAATCCAGTTGCCTGATAGGTGCTACTTCCGCTTACTACGCGAACCACCGGATATGCATCTTCCGATGCGAAAATCGGATTTCCGTCCGAAGCCATGTCATCATATCCGGTAACTGCCGTCTCGCTGTTAAATGAGACGAAATACCAATCCCACGACTGGTAAGGTTCTCCTTCGATGTCATTGACATAGCCGAATAAGGTGCAAAACGCCTCTTCGCGTGTTGCCGCCGCGGGTACCTGTTCTTCCGAGCAGTCATAACCGAGGAAACCTAACCCTTCCGGGCTGGCTTCACGTACATAGTAGTGCTCTACAGTTCCGAAGACACCATGTACTGAAGGTGCAGCATCATCGCTTGGATTTCCGCCCATCAGGTATACAAGAATAATGGCTGTTGATTCATTCACTTTAATTCCTGTGCCCCAATGGTTGTCATCAAATGCAACATTTTTGACATTATACGTGTAGAAATGTCCTGGTGAGTCAAAGCCTCTCATCTCTATTGCGGTGTTAGGAGAAACGATTACTTCGACATAATAGCCCACACCACCGCCATGACTGTAAGTGAGGCTGACATCCTGTACCTGTTGCATCATCCGGCAAACTTCAGCATCGCTGAGAGAATCGCCTGCGAACACTTGCGTTGTGCTGATACAGATAATTGCCATCATTGCTATTGCGAGAAACAGAATCTTCTTCATTTTCATACCAAACCTTTCATGCGAATGATTAATTGAATAGATAGAACGTTGTCGTTCACAATCAAGGGTCAAAAAGGAAAAAACATGCGTCGTGTATTAGTAACGATGGGATTGTTCTTGGTTTCAGGGTATTTGCTCTTCAGCACAGGACTGGCAAGAGATCTTCTTGCCCCGCTTGTACAGGAAGGGGTGGTCGAAACCACGGAGAATTCTTTCGTGGTGCCCGAGGGATGGGTGTGCATCCCACTTTACAACTTTACTGCGGTAGGTACGGAGTATGCTCTGGAAGGTTGGCCACAACCGTATGAGGAAAATGTTGATGTGGTATTTACAACTGGGTTGGAAGTGTTCTACACTCAAACTTGCTCAGAAGGGCAACCTGAAGACCTTGCAGGAGTTTGGCTGCCGGATGATCCGGCAGCGTTGAATTATCTCGGCGAATAACTTTCGCCACTCCTGGACGATGTCACACAACACATCGTCCCGGTTGTTTCTTTTCTTAGTACACCGGGTTTTAACCCTTTATTGACAAATTCACCATTGATAAACTAAACTTCATGAACTTTATAAAATTCTATGGCTAATTCATATCAAAAAGATGGTGGAGCAGATGAATACCTGTTGAAAGACAATAATGTTCCAATGCTTTATAAGTATTTCCCAGGAGTTATAGGACTGAAAAGTAGAATCGCGGAATTAATTCCCGATCCTGAACAAATTGGTCTTTTTGAAACAAGAGGGCATTTATTGCTACAAAAAATGAATAAACTTCAACTTGTTATCTTAAGTGAGCTAATTAATTTTTATGAAAAGAATCCTGATTTTATTATTAAAATAGAAAATCCCTTAGAAGTAAATAAAGTACCTAAAGATTTTATGATTTTTTTCAATAATACAGAGGTAAAAGCAAGATTGGAAATATTCACAGAGAATGTTTACCCTTTTGAGACCTCTCAATATTTATTAGTTGACGGGGCTTTGAGAGTATTCATTTGTGCCTTATTAGAGGGTTTTAAAGGATACCTTCCATTTATAGAACTAAGTATAGAGGAAGAAATTGAGACTCCAAAGGAACGTGTACTCAGAAGAATAACTTCAGTGATAAAAGATATTTATACATTTAGAAGAGATAAGATAATAGTTGAAAAAACTGGTATTCCGGTGGATCCTACAACTCTTGCTAAAATAATTAGCCTTAATTCCCGACCTGAGGAAATCTACCGATGGTTTTTTCAAGATGAAAATAGATTCAAAACTAGATTCACAGAGCCAGAAGTTATGGTTAATTTGACCTATACTGAATTACAATCTATTCTTGCAGAAGCATTCTTAAAAGCGTTTCCACAAGTTGAATATGTAAAGAAAATAGCAGGCGAGTATTTATTCGAATCTTAAATTTTCTTGCTACTAAAATTCATAAAGGTTAGTATTACATATACTTAACTGTACTTTTATATGAAAAAATCAGCGGAAATATTTCTCGAAAGTTACCTTAGCCAGCACAGAATTAATCGGAAATTCTTCGAACTTGTTCCAGAAAGTAAATACGATTTTAAAATGACAAAATCATCGGATTCTATTAGAGATAATCTTGCGCATATAATTGCAGTTACTAGAAATTATTTAGAAGGTGTGGAACAAGGAGTTTTAGATTTCAATTCTGAAAAGTATGCTGATTTAAATAACAGTAAAGATAAAAAAGAGCTTCTAGAAAAGCTGGCTCAGGAAATAGAACGAATGAAAATAATTTTAGGAAGAGAAGATATTGAAAGTATTATTGTTAAAACTCCCTGGGGAAATGTTAAAGCGGTAGATTCTTTGTATGGACTAAAAGATCATGAAATTTTACACACTGGGATCAATTTAGCTTTGATGGATCATCTTGAAATTCCAAGATTTGACGAATTGAAAGCAATGTGGGGTTAAATTTTCTCAATCTTATAAGCTACAATTTCATCCCCTTCTTGAATGTTTTCAAATTTGGGTTCGATTATAATCCCACATTCTCCACCTTTCTTAACTTCTTTAGCTTCTTCCTTTCTAATTTTTAAAGAAGAAATTTTCCCTCTTCCTAGTTCCTCATTTCCTCTACTTGTTTTTCTTTCTATCCAAACTCTATAACCTCTTAGTAAAATCCCTTTAATAACTTCAGAACCAGCTACAGTATCTCCATTTGTAAGAGTGAATACTTGTTTAACTTTTGCTCTAGCAACCTCAACCTCTTCCTCAATTGGTTCACCCATGCTGTTCAAAACTTCTTCAACCTCATCAAATAATTCGTAAATGACTTCATAGTTTCTAACTAAAACTCTTTCACTTCTAGCCATTGCTTCAATTTTCCCAAGAATTGGCAGTTGAAATGTAACAACAATAGCTTTAGCAAGCTTTGCTCTACTCACTTCATCCTCAGTAACGTTCCCAGTTCCAGAGAATAAAATATTTACTTTAGCCTCGTCTGTAGTAATTTTGTTTAATTTTTCTAAAATAGCTTCTAATGTTCCCTGTGTTGAAGATTTAACAATAACGTTCAAACTTTTTTGTGCAATTCCTTGTTTAACTTCTTCTCTTTGAATAAGTAATTGTGCAAATAAAGACTCAGGATCTAGTTCATCAGTATTTCCTTCTTCAACTTCATCCTCAACCTGAATAGATTTAAGTAAAGCCTTAGCTTCTTCCTCATCCTCATAAAAATATATTGCATCTCCAGATTGTAAAGTTGTCTTTAAACCTGTAACCCAAAAAGGTGCAGATTCCAGAACCGAATCCAATGGCTTTTGAGCTTCATCTAAATATGCTCTAACTTTAAACACACCTTCCTTTGTAACTCCATAATATCTTTCAGGTAAGTTACCACTTTTTAAAATTGCTAATGCAACATTCCCAATTTGTTTATCTAAACTTGATTCTAAAATAAATGCTTCAGCCTTAGCATCATGCCTAGGAGCTTTAGGTGAAAGTTCATTAATTTCACTTAATAACTCGATTCCTTCCAAAAGTTCATCTAAACCTGTTTTATTCTTAGCAGAAATCTCAAAACACATTACATCTCCTCCGTATTCCTCAATATTTACCCCAAAACTTGCAAGCTCTGTTTTAATTTTTTGTGTTTTAACTCCCGAAATGTCAACTTTGTTAATCGCAACAATAATTGGAACCCCATCTCTTTTTGCAAATTCAATAGATTCTTTAGTTTGAGGCTGAACTCCATCATCAGCTGCAACAATAAGCAAAACAAAATCAGTAACTTTTGCTCCTCGCTCTCTCATTTTGCTGAAAGCTTCGTGACCCGGAGTATCAATAAAAGTAATTCTGAAGCCCGACTTAGTTGTGACTTCGTGGGCTCTAGTATTTTGAGTAATTCCACCAGCTTCTTTATCTGCTACACGTGTTCCTCTAATTGCATCTAGGAAAGTTGTTTTTCCATGATCAACGTGTCCCATCACAGCTACTATTGGTGTTCGAATACTCTTTGCCTCTGTTGTTTTTTTCTTTGTTTTAGCCATTAATTATAATTTGGGATATATAGAATAACTCACAAGGCTGATTTTATCATAATAATAATGACCTTACCACCTCATTCCCTCTCTAGGCAGTTTAATTTACTCGAGTTGGATTACTCATTGGTTTGGCAGTTATACAGTGTTTAAGGGTTGCAAGGCTAAAATGTTTAAAAGTTGAATAACATTCCAACATTGTAACTTTTTAACATTTAAACAAGAAATTCATTCTTAATTCATAATTCTTAGTTTTTCCTGTAAAATAAAAATCGATGAAATCAAAAATAACAAATCTCATACATAAATTACTAGCTTTAAAATTCATGCGTTTTTTGATAAGCGGTATATTTGCCTTCTCTATCGATACTGGAATTTTAATATTTGTAAAAATAGTTCTATTCAATGGAACAGATTACAAGCTATTTCAGGTTTTAAGTATTGCAAAATTAATTTCCGCAAGTGTTGGAATGATAACAATGTTCATGCTTAACAGGGCCTGGGTTTTTGTAGAAAGTAAAAATGGAAATGTAAAAAAACAAGGAGCAAAATATATACTAATAAACCTTGTGACTCTAGTGATTGCTTCAATTCTATACTCATTCTACTATAGTGTAATTACAACTTTCTTATCTGGAACAACTATAAATACAACAATACTTATTTCTTTAGCAAATTTTCTAACAGAAGGAACTAAAATGGTAATAAGTTTTTTTGCTTACAAATACTTAGTATTCCGGTAGAATGAATAAGTATGGACGACCCAAACTTATCAAAACCAGCGACTTCAGGATTAGCAGGAAATATAGACACTCCTGCGCCAGACCCGTTTGATGTAAAAACTGAGGATTCTGAATCAACAAAGGCTTTAGTAAATCAAATGAATATTAATGATCAAGTTTCAACTCAACCTCAACCAATCGAAAATAAAGCTCCAGAGTTAGTATCTGCAGTAACTCAAGTTTTACCAAAACCAATCGCACCAGTAACTAACCATCGTTTTGGAAAAGTATTTCGATATTTTCTCTTTGTTCTAGTATTAGTAACTGTACTCGTTGGTACATATTTATTCTTATTCCTAACAAATTTAGATGCTCAATTTTTAAAAACATCCATAGCTGGAACAATAACTGATTCAGCAACTGGAAAAGCAATTCAAGATGCCAAGATATTTGTAGATGGAGATGCTACTGTAACTTCCGATGCAAATGGTAAATATTCATTATCACTAAATAAATTAACCTTTGTTTTAAAAGTCACGGCAAAAGACTATAACGACTTTGAAGAAAACGTTTCAGTCCCAAGATCAATACTAAATTACAATTTCACAAAAAACATAACCCTTACTTCCTCAAGAGTAGCAAAAGTAAAAGGTAAGTTCATAACTGATATTGTTGGTTATAAATTTACAAACGACGAACTTTTTTTTAACGACGATAAATATAACTTAAACGAAGATGGATCTTTTGATCTGGTGGAAGTTCCAACCGGGAAAATAATGCTCAGATTCCAATCGTCGAATTTCAAAGATATAGATCAAGAAGTGGAACTGAAAGATGGAAGTAATACTATAAATGAAATTACACTTACACAAGCAGGAGATATTGTTGGAAGTGTGGTTAGTTATGTAAAAGAAGACATTGTTTTAAAGACAAAATTCGAAATTGAAAATGTTCTTGCAAACCAAATAGCAATTGAATTTGGGGGTAAATTCAGAATAAAGGATTTAGAAATCGGAAAGAACTATAAAATTCGATCCAGTGCAGATGGTTACCAAACAAGAGATTATGAAATCACAGTAGTTCGAGGAGACAACGAATTGTTTGGATTTAAAATGATAGAAAATGGAACTGCAACTTATATTGGAACCGATGCAAATAGAAAAGATCATTTCTACGCTTCTGATTTTGATGGAGCAAATGTAAAGGAATTAGAAGATATAAAAGATTTTTCTCCACAATACGAATATTTTAATTCTAAAGACGGTTTCTTGTACTTCTTATCTTCTCACGATAAAGTTAAAAACTCATTCAAAACCATAGATGTTGCTTACTCATTAAACCCACAAACATTAGAATTAATTCAAGTTACACAAAATAATTTGGATACTATGGATAACTTATTACCAAACTTCAGAGCCAAAAGAATGGTAAATAACTATCAAATTCGAAACGATCCTCAAAAACGAAGACAGTTATTAATTATGGATATAACAGGAGAGAATCTACGAGTACTAAGAACTATAACAGGAACCAATAATTACGATAATATTAAAATTTCTGGAAATGGGCAGTATGTTTATTTTAGAGAAGGAGATTTCTCAAAAAATCCAGTAGAACAACCAACAGTTTACCGGGCTGATTCACAATCGGACACTGTAGTAAAAGTAACTCAAAAGAAAGATGTTCAAATTCATGCAGTTTCCGACGATGGAAATCTTGTAGTCTACTCTGCTCTAAACGAAACTACGACTTTTAGAGACCTATTCTTATTTAATGCTTCAACTAACGAAACAAGGACTCTAAAAGAAAACCATGATGGAAACCAATACCAGTTTCTAAACTCAAACAACGATGATATTATTTTCTTTGCAAAACGAGATGGGGAAAATGATATATTTCTATACTCCATAGGCCAGAACAGCACTTCAAGAATATCAAGTCTGTCCGCTGACGATGAAATAGAAAACTTGTATCAACAAGAAGACTACACTTTTTATATTACTAAAAAGGGTTTGTACGTTATGGATATCCTTAAACCTCATACTTTCAAATTGGTTACGGATAAAGTAACGAAATATACAAATTAGGACCTTCCACAGAGTGCGCAAATCTACATCTCCTCACTACGTTCGTCGTGTTTCTTTGGGCCACCCCATTTACTCTTCTGGAAGTCTCGAAGAATATTAAATTACAAATATCAAATTTTCAATTCCCAAACAAAGAGTTTCAAAAATTACAAATTCTAATTAAATATTTTCATTATTAGAATTTAAGATTTGTTTGGATATTTGTTATTTAGTATTTGAAATTTAATATTAATTGGTATAATCCCATTATGCAAAATCATGAAATAAAATCACAATTTCCAATATTCTCAAATAACCCTGGGTTGGTTTATTTAGATAATGCCTCAACAACTCAAAAACCTCAAAGAGTTATCGACTCACTTGTAGATTTCTACACAAAATATAATGCAAACGTTCACCGAGGCCTCTACCCTATTGCCGAAAAAGCAACAAACATGTACGAGGAAGCTCGGAAAACTTTAGCAAAATTTATTAACGCAGATCCTTTAGAGATTATTTTCACAGGTGGAACAACTTCAGGTACTAATGCAATCGCAGATTCTTTGTTCAAAAGTGGATTAATTCCCGAAAATCCTAGAGTATTACTTTCAGATTTAGAACATCACTCAAGCATGTTGCCGTGGCAACAAGTTCCGGGAGCTCAGCTACAGTATCTACCTGTAAACGAAAACTATGAGATTTCAGGTATCAGTTCTCAGTTATCAGAAAAATATGATGTAGTCTCGTTATCTCATGTAAGTAACGTCACAGGTTCAGTTCTTAATTCTGATATTCTTAAAAATCTGAAAACTGTTAACTCCAAACCCATAACTGTACTTGATTGTGCCCAATCAATTTCGCATTTACCTATTGATGTTAAAAGTCTTGGTGCGGACTTCATCGTTTTCAGTGGACATAAAATTTATGGACCTACAGGCGTTGGAATAATTTGGGGAAGACGAGAGCTTTTAGAAAAGATGGAACCATTCGATGTAGGCGGCGGAATGATTCGTGAAGTAAAAAGAGATAAAACAGAATGGGCTCCTTTGCCAGAAAAATTTGAAGCTGGAACTCCTCCAATTGCAGAAGCCATAGCATTAGCAGAAGCTGTAAAATTTGTGCAAGAGTTAGGTTTTGAGCAAATAGAATCTCACGAACAAGAATTACGAAAAGAGCTTATTAATGAATTATCAAAAATTGAAAAACTAAAGATTTATCATCCCAATCTAGAGCATAAGGCTGCTGGAGTTATTAGTTTTTCTGTGGATGGAGTTCATCCTCACGATTTATCGCAATATTTAGGAGATAATAATATTTGCGTAAGAGCTGGTCATCATTGTACTCAAATTTTGCATAAAGAGGTTTTTGATATTTCTGCTACTTTGAGAGTCAGCTTAGGAGTCTATAATTCATCAGAAGATATTTCTTCTTTCATTGAGAAGTTGAAAAAAGGAATAGAAGTATATTCTTAATGACATTGCTTCGTCATTTCATTCCCCATGCCTGCGTGCACAGTCAGGCAGGTCGCAATGACATATCCCCTCTCCTTTTAAGGAGAGGGTTAGGGTGAGGTCATACCGCCCCGAAATCAATCTACAGATTTTGGGCGGTTCATTTTATTAATCTAAACTTACTTCTCTCTGCTCTCCACTCTTCATATCTTTCACAATATATTTTCTAGATTTAACTTCGTTTTCTCCTAAAATTATTGTAAAATCTGCTTTTATCTTACCAGAGTATTCAAGTGCTTTGTTCATTTTCTGAACATCGAGACCATTAATAACTTTATTATTCTCTAATCTCAAAGTATTCGCAATCTTCATGACAGTTAATTGATCTCCTCCTTCGATCTGTGGAACATAATAAAGATCCTGTTTAGAATTGTCCATAACAGAACCTAATAAGTTCCAAGATTCTAAGAACAATCTTATTGGTTCATCTCCCGGTGCACAACCCACTGCAGGAAAACTTTTGCTTCCAAAAATAGCCGCTAATCCATTGTATCTTCCTCCGCCAAATAGTGATCTATTGTTATCTGGATTATTATCAAAAACCTCAAAGACCATTCCATCATAATAATCAAATCCTCTAATAATATTGGGTTGAAATTTAATCCAACTACCATACCCTAATGAGGTTAATATTTCTATCATTTTCACAGTGTCTTTAAACCCTTTGTTTTCCTTAATCTCGGGAATTGCAGCTTCTAGCTCTTGGGAAGTCTTACTATTTATAAATCTAAGGATATTATCTATTTGTCTGTCCTCCAAGGCGACAGTTTTAAGCCTATCGGTCAACTGCTCTGTGCTTAATTTATCGAATTTGTCCATAATTCTCACAACTTCTACCTTCTGTTGTTGCGATAAATTGGAAACTGTATCTAAAATGTAGTCAATTAATTTTCTATTATTAACAAAAAGTGTAAAGGCACCTTCGGGTGGATTAAAAGACAACATAATTTCTAAAGCCATTTGTAAAACTTCGATATCAGAGCTTACAGATTCTGAACCAAAAACGTCAAAGTTAAGTTGCCAAAACTCTCTATTTCTCCCTCTTTGTGGTTTTTGATATCTCATGAAGTTCGCGATGGAAAACAACCTAATTGGTTTTACCTCTCCTTCATAAAACCTTGTGACCATTCTTGTCACACTTGGTGTCATTTCCGGCCTAATAGCGAGCTCTCCATCTTCCTTCTTGATAGTCAGAAGTTCCGGACCCGAAACATCCTCGCCCGACTTTGCTCTATAAATTTCTGCATTTTCAACAATAGGTGTTAAGTACTCTTTGTAACCGAAGCTTTCGCAAACTTTTCTCCAATTATCGAAAATATATTTTCTAATTTTGTACTCCTCTGGAAACCAATCGTAAGTTCCTTTAGGTGGTAAATTTGATAATTTTTGCATAGTTATTTTTTAAAATCTAAAATGATTATATATTATTTTGGGTTTGACCTCATCCATCCACTTCGTGGATACCTCCTTCTCCTTAAAAGGAGAAGGTTCTAAAAAACCCTCCAAAATGGAGGGTTTGAAATTCAATAGATATAGAAAATCACCCTCTTAATGAGAGTGGTGATGGTTTAATGTTGTTAAACTAATATTTTTCATATACCTAATTATACCAGATAAACCTTGCGATGTCATTGCGACCTGCCTGACTGTGCACGCAGGCATGGGGAATGGAATGACGAAGCAATCCCGTAAGTTTAAGAGTCACGGGATTGCCGCGCACGCCTTCGGCTCGCCCGCAATGACTACATGCTCAGTTCACCTCTAAAATACTCAATAGTCTTATCTAATCCTTCGTCTAACTGTACCTTAGGCTCCCAATCTAGCTTCTCTCTCGCCAGTGTTATATCTGGTCTTCTAACCTGAGGGTCATGTTTTGCTTGGTAAGGACTGCCCTCTTCTTGGTCTTCATTAACCAACTTGCTTGAAGTTTTAATTTTCTTTAGCACTATTTCGCCTAACTCTTTTACTGTAAACTCATTTTCATTGCCTAAATTTACAGGTCCCATAAAATCTGAATCCGTTGCCATAAATTTCTCAAATGCATTCAATAGATCATCAACATACTGAAAGGATCTTGTTTGATTTCCACCATCAAAAAGTGGAAGATCTTTGCCTTGAAGAGCAAGAACAATAAAATTTGTAATAACCCTCCCATCCTTTACATCCATATAAGGACCGTAGGTATTAAAGATTCTACATATTTTTATATCTAGACCATACAATCTTTTGTATTCATAGCAAATAGTTTCACTAATCCTCTTGGCTTCGTCATAGCAACTTCTGGGACCTACAGTGTTTACATTTCCTCTATAACTCTCTTTCTGAGGATTTTCCAAGGGATCTCCATAAACTTCGGAAGTGGAAGAATGCAAAAATTTCGAATTATATTTCTTTGCAACTTCTAGAATATTAAACATTCCATCAACATTAGCTTTAATAGTCTCAATGGAAAGATTAATATAAATTTTCGGTGACGCGGGGCAAGCAAGGTTATAAATTTCATCAATCGTGTTTTCATCTTTGAGCATTCTTGAGTTAGATAATGCTGGCAAAATATCTTCAACTATATTATGTTCTATAAACTCATAATTTGTATTATCCCTAAATAAATTTACCTTTTTCTGAGATGATGAAGAGAAATTATCAATACCAATTACTCGATTACCTGAATCTAAAAATCTTCTTGTTAAATTAGTACCAATAAAACCGGCACTGCCAGTTATTAAAATTGTCCTCATAGTGAAATTTAAAAAATTATAGCTTTTTAATTTTAGCAATAAAAAAGCCATTCCAGTTCTCGTTTGGTAAAACTCTTATCGTTTTGTCCAAAGATTTGTCAAAATTTCGTTCATTCCATTCTGTCCTACCCTTATCTACGTTATCTATTGGAAGATCGATATCCTCTAGTTTAATTCCTGGCCACTTTCTCAATGCCCAGTCCACTACTTGTTCGTTTTCTTCAACACTATAGGTGCATGTAGAATATACTAAAGTACCACCTTTCTTTAGTAATTTTAATGCACTATTCAATAAGCCTTTCTGAAGTTTAGAAAGTTTTCTTGGTTCTTTTTCACTCCAAAATTTAAGACCAGTTTCACTTGTTAAATTAAGAGAACCTTCATTAGAACATGGGGCGTCTACAAGCACTTTATCGAAACTCTCAAGCAAGTCAGGCATTTTTTTTCCAATTAAATTAGCATCCATTAAAATTGTTCGCACATTTTTAACACCTTGATTATCCAAAAGTTCTCTCATTTTAAAAAATCGATTCCTACCTTTTTCGACTGCAACTATTTTCGCCTCATTGGTAGTAATTGCAGCAATTAAACCAGTCTTACTTCCAGGAGCCGCACATAAATCCATTACTGAGTCATGCTGCTCGGGATTTAATACTAGAACGGGAAGCATGCTTGCGAGTTCTTGAATGTAAATTAAATTTTTTTCGAAAGCAGCACTTTGAGCAAGAGTTATATCTTTTGGTGCCTCAGTACAAATATAACCAAAAGGAATTTTACTTTTTTTTACTAAAAAATTATCCTCAGACAGTAAATTTATTGCATCATTTTCAGAGGTCAATAAAGTATTTACTCTAAAGGTTTTGGGCTTGTTAACTTTATGCGAATTTATAATATTATCCCAATTTGAAGGATAAATTTTCTTGATTTTTTCTATAAAATTATTTTCTTTATCGCTAGTGTGCATAATCGTTTTAAATACACGTTAATTGTAACATTATAGTGAAATTTCTCTGTTATAAAAAAGGAAATTTCTTAAATAAATTTTAAGAATAAATACGGCTTACTATAATGGATAAGGTAATTTAATCATTCCAATAAGTATTGACATTAAGTTAAATATACTACACAATATAGCTAAGTCCATTAAAGGATCATTATTTTTTATCTGATAGATAATGGCACCAAAGAAAAAAGCAGCTCGAAAACCTGCTAAAAAGGCAACAAGAAAAGTTGCTAAAAAGGCTACAAGAAAACCTGCTAAGAAAGCAGTAGCAATGAAGAGAAAAACTTCTGCTAAAAAGCCAGCAAGAAAGAGTGCAAAAAGAAAATAGTATTTTCGCACTTTTACTGAAAAATCCCGCCTTAAAACGGGATTTTTTTTATTTGTATTATGACTATACCACCTCATTTTTTGTTTCTGGCAGTTTAATACTGCATGAAGTTGGATTACTCTTTGGAGTCGCAGTCATTTTAGAATCTCTTGGTCCGCCGTGCCTGCTGTTAGACACGGTCTGCGGACCTTACATGTAGCAGGGACGCATAAATGCGTCCACTACTAATCTCATTTCACTCTTTCATTTCTTAAACACACCAACCAACCACTTATGACTCTTTTGAATATGATCAATTTTAACTAATTTTAAACCAGCCTTCTCTGCTCTATCCAATAATTCTTCTGTAGTAAATAAATGATAAAATCTATCAAGTACAGCGTAACTCTTTCTTTCTTGTTCAAGAATCTCTCCAGTACCTTCTCTAACAATGCAATAAAATATGCCTCCTTCAACCAACGAGTCTGCGATTTTTTTAAAAACTAGATCCAAATCCTTTGCTTTAATATGATGAATTGTATCTCTAGACCATACTCCTTTATACTTCTCCTTACCAAGATCATATTGAACAATATCGGCCATTATAATATTACTGTCAGGATTATTTAATTTGGCAATATCAACAAACCTTGGTGAATAATCAATACCATCAACGGCATATTTTTGAGATAAATATGTCATATCATGCCCTGGTCCACAACCAATATCAATAACTTTTGCAGGAGCATGTACAAACGAAATGAATTCATCCAATTGTTCTTGCGAAACTAACTTACCAACTCGTGAAGAATGATATTCCGATGCAATCTTTTGGTAAGTCTCTAAAGTTTTATCAAACCTTCCGTTTATTAAGAAAGCAGTCTCATTACTTTCAACACCTTTACGTCCATCAACTTTACAATGAGCAAACATAACTTCAAAAGATTTTATTAACTCAACTAGCTCTTCTGGTGTTTTTGCTCTGTGTAGCACTGCCATTTCTACTTCATCGATATACATTGTTTTTTGAAAGGCCTCGATTAACTCGTCCCAGAAGTCACCATATAAAATGACTGGCTTATGGCATCCATAATAAAGTTTTCCTAAGCACCAAACTAAACCGAATTCAGAAATTGTTCCTGTCCCCCCTTTACACACTACAAAGACATCACCTTTTTCAATTAAACCAAAAGTTCTCATTATGTAGTTGGACTCAACAGTGGAGGAATCAACTATATTTTCTAAGTTCTTACCTTCAAAGAACCCAGCTAATTTAGGTTCCCAGTAAACTGCGATAGTTGTTCCATCAACTTCCTCTGCTCCATCTGTTGCCGCTTTCATTATTCCCGGTCCACCACCGTCCACAATTGTATAACCTTCCTTTGCCAATGTTTTAGAAGCAGTTTTTACGGCCTCATAAATTGGATCCCCAGCTGGGATTGCAGCATCTCCGAAGAAAGTAATATTTTGGATAATTCTCCCGTCTTTAAGGTCTTCTATTTTCTTATCCGAAACTACACCCTCAGGTTTTTTCTTTAACTCTACGTAAACAGCCATTTCTATATGAATTAAAAATTAAAAAAATCAATTAGAAAAAGAATCTCACGTTTATCCGTTCAATGCAGCTTCTAATTCTTTTTTCGACTTGATCAAGTCTTCTGATTTACTAAAATACGACCCTACACTGACTCTATTGATAGGATATTTTTTTATTTCATCCACAGTTTCTAAATTCACTCCTCCATCAATACTTATAATTCCAGTAAATCCCATATCCTTTAATTCTTTTGATTTTTCTAAAACCTTCTTTTCAAATTCATTCCCTTGGTAGCCAATCGAAACAGTCATTAGTTGAACCTCAGAAAATTTATTATAAAACTCTAAATCCTTTAATTCTGAGTCAACCTTCAAGGTAGCACCAATTTTATCTCTTCCCAAAAAAGAAAATATAACATCATCTAAGGAACTTTCTTGATGGATAATAAATCTAATCTTATTTTCAAAACTCTTTCCAATGACTTTGTTTATCTCTTTTAAAGGATTTTCTACCATCAAATGTAAATTAAGGAAAGGAACCTCATTCATAGTTTCCAAGATAGTAATAACATCCTCAAGCCTTCTTGTGATTTGACCAGTGAAATCATCGTTATCAACGTTTATATCAATATCTATAATATTAAAGAGCTTTGAGTAACTTAATAGTTCTTCTTTCAGTTCTTTACTACTACTTGTTAGTATTGCGGGGCAAATTTCTATCATTTACTAAAATCGTAAATTTATAAATTAATATTAACTCTAGAATGCTCTATAATTTAGTGTAAACAATCCTTAAAGTCAAATACATGAGGCCAAAAAGATTTAAAATATATACAATTGCGTACGTAGTTTCGGTACTAATATTTATTCTAAATATTTTTGGTTCTGCATCTGCATCATTTCTTTTCCTTTCATTTGCACTCACATCATTTTTTCTAGTTTTCTCAATCGAAACTCTTCCTAAAGATAATTTAGAAAAACCTCAAGTGTATTTTTATGAGAAATCTCGTTTGAACTCATATACGTATTCGTTACTTATACTTTTTGTTACTGCTGCTCTGCTCTATTACATTTTATCCGGAATATTTAAACTTAATTCGGGTCTTACTATAATAACTATTTGGCCAATATGCATAGTAGCTTCGCAATTTATTTATAAAATTACTGTTCCAAACCTACCATTTGAAATTGCATATGATTATCTAAGAACTACTTTAAGAATTAATCCAACCTATGATGAAGAAAAACTAATCAAGGCATTACTACGAGAATTACTTCCAATCTTGGATACAAGTCCAACTGAAAAAGAGCTAAATACTTTAGAAAAAGAATATTTAACTGAAGGTCTGAGCAATGAATTTTATGAAAAAACAGTAGAAACTCTAAAACAATACATAGCCTTGAGTAACGATAAACTTACTTCACAAGAAGTAGTTCAGATAGAAGCAGATAAAGATAGCCAATAGGGCTTTGCAATTTACAAATTAAGTAACTTTGAAATTTTAATTTTTCATGAAATAATTTACTGTCATTGGTCATTGGTCATTGGTCATTGGTCATTGGTCATTGGTCATTGGTCATT
>JBDTVZ010000003.1:0-213507 GCA_040006935.1 Candidatus Dojkabacteria bacterium
CAGTCCCAGTCTGGCTGACCATCCTCTCAGATCAGCTACCCGTCATAGGCTTGGTAAGCCGTTACCTCACCAACTACCTGATAGGACGCGGGCCCATCCCTAAGCGACGAATCTTTACTCCGAAGAGACTATCTGAAATTACCCCACCTTTCGATGAGCTATGTCAGACTTAGGGGGAAGTTCCCACGTATTACTCAGCCGTTTGCCACTACGAAATTCTTGTATTGCTACGCAAATTTCATCGTTCGACTTGCATACCTTAGGCACATCGCTAGCGTTAATCCTGAGCCGGGATCAAACTCTCCATAAAATATTATTCCCAACCGAAGCTGAGATTTTAATTCTATTAAACCCAATACTAAATAAATTTAGTATTGAAAAATTTTCAAAAAAGAAAATGATATGCTTATCCCTAAACATACCCAAAACAGTTTGACCGCGCTAATTTATATTTATCCCAATAAATTGGGAATTGGAAATTGACAGTTTCCTTGTCACTTTTAAATCTTCAAGTATTCCTAAACGCAAAACAAAATTCGGCAGAACCGAATTAATATAATGCTTTTTAATGTTTTGGAATTTCGCTTCTTATAACTTCTTTAAGGTATTAAGATAAGCGGTGATGTGATTATATCGAGTGAGTGGGCACTAAGTCAAGAAGAAAATTGAGAAAATATTAATGAATATTTATTGATGAAATTTCTTTACAGACAATAAGTTTGAAGGTTTCAAAGTTACAAAGTTTCAAAGTTATTTCGGAGAACATTAGAACTTTAAAACTTTTTAACTTTTAAACAAGTACGTAGTAGCTGTCTCTTGTCTTTCCAATTTGTTTAGTTACCTTTAATTTCTCAAGTTTTTCCATATCTCTTCGTAGAGTCCTAGAGGTAATGTCTGGGAATTTAGAAGCTATCTCCCCCATGTTCAACTTTCTCTTGTCTTTTATCATAGAGATTATTCTATCTTGACGATCATTAAAAGCCAGGGAAGATTTCAAGGCAACAGTTTTATTAACAGGGCTTAGTTTTTTTACAATAGATGACTTCTCAATCTTTCTTGCCACTTCTTTTACAGGTTCCTCTACTTTAGATAAATAAGTTTGCAAATCCTTAGTAATGCTCTCTACCTCTTTCGTTTGCTCTTTTTTATTCTCATCATTCTTAGCTTTTGATTTATTATCTTTCTTTCTCTTCAATATTTCATCATTAGTCCAGTCCAGGTCAGACCAACCCATTTCTCCGAAACCATTATCTTGAACCCAGTCTGTTGAATCTTCTGCAAATCTTCTCGCATTTTTAGCAAGACTCTTTAACTTCTTAGAATTTTTTTTGAAATCAACAAGAAGAAAAAACAACAATCCTCCTGAGAGAATGACAGCTAAAACTAAAAGGAAATTAATTAACTTTTTCATATTTATTTTATAAATTATTTTGCTTCGTCCTCCTCCTCAGTTTCTTCTGTAGGATTTATAACAACGTCTCCTGCGTTTTCTTTTTCTTCTACAAGCCTTCCATCAACTTCATCTAAATCAGAAGAAGTTTCAAGAGGATTATCTGAAGGAGAATCAGGAGTTAAAGTTTCTTCATCAGTATCATCTTCTAAAAGAGCATCTTGACCTATACCTTCATCGAGCTCAGAATCAACAGGGTTAACATCATCGCTTTGAGTGTCGTCAGAAAAATCATCTCCTGCACTCACTGGTTTTATTTCATCTTCATCATTCATTTTTATTTAATTAAAAATTAAAAGATAGTCAATTAAAAGAAATTTTTTTTAATTCTTATTATATTGATATCTTTTCAAGACTTCCCCATCTTTTCCCTATGCTAGCTTCTACTTTATAGGTCACTCCGAGGTCGTATGCGTTACACATTACATCATAGACTTTTTTATAGAATTCGGCAACATTTTTGTCATTAATTGATGACCCTTTTATCTCGAACAAGAATTCATCGTGTATTTGCAGTAACAGTTTAGCATTATATTCGGACATGATGTCCGATAATTTACTCATCGCTATTTTCATAATATCCGCAGCTGTTCCTTGAATTATAAAATTAAACAATTCTCTTTCCGCAGCTGCTCTTAAATTTCTATTATTCGATTTAATCATATCACTGTATCTTCTTCGCCCCAAAGATGTTTCTGTATAGCCTGTCTTTGTTGCTTCAGCTAAGACTTTATCCATAAAACTTTTTACATTAGAATATTTTTCAAAATACTTTGTTATAAACATCGAAGCTACTTCTCGAGGAATCCTCATTCGCTCAGATAATCCAAAAGATGATATTCCATAGATAATGCTGAAGTTAATTGTTTTTCCCTGGTCTCTTTGTTCTTGTGTAACTGAATTTATGTCTATTTCAAAAATCTCGGATGCGGTTAACTTATGAACATCTTGATTATTATTGAAACTTTCAACCATGGCTTCTTCCCCTGATAATGCAGCTAAGATTCTTAGCTCTTGTTGAGAATAATCGAAAGATAGGAACACTGAATCTTCTGGAGCAACAAATGCATCTCTAATATTAATATCTCTCACTAAGCCTTTCGGAATATTTTGCAAGTTAGGGTTCTTCGATGAGAACCTGCCGCTAATAGCTCCAAGTTGATCAAACACGCCATGAACTCTCGAGGAGTCTAGCTCAATATATTCTGGGAGAGGTTTTAAATAAGTAGAAAGTATTTTGTCTAACTCTCTATATTCTAGAATAAACTCGACAACAGGGTCTTGACCACTTAGGTAGTTTAAAGATCTCTCATCGGTTGAGTAACTTCCTGACTTTGTTTTCCTTCCGCCTGTTAAAGCTTTTTCTACAAAAAGCATTTCTCCTACTTGTTTAGGTGAATTTATATTAAATTCATGTCCAACACTTTTGTATATAGCTTGTTTTACAGACTCTTTTATTGCTTCGAAATTGGACACGTCCTCGTTGAGAAGTTTGGTGTCGAGCTGAATTCCTGCTCTTTCCATCTCACAAACTACAGGTAAAACTAAATGTTCTAAATTAATAACACCTTTCATTTCACTTCCTTCTTCTAATTTTTCCCCTAATTTTTCTGAAAGATTTTTAATAGAAACTAAATCTTTTAAGAGATCCGACGCATACTCTCCCCCTAGAAAATGCATTGTTTGACTTAATCCATAGCTAGATTTACCTCCAGATAGTATTACGGAATATATTCCTAGATCTTTAAAACTAGAAAAATCTATATAAATATCTCTGTTATGAGATGAATGAATTAATTTTTTTAAATCATATGTTAAAACATCCTTATCCTTAATATTTTCTAAGAAAGATTTTAATTGTTCAGAACTAACTGAGTATATTAAATCAGAAGACTCTGTTGTGTAATATAACTTTACCAAATTCCAATGCAGTGGACTTTCGTTAATATTTTCGTATTCTCCTAACAAATAGATCTTCTCACCTTTTACATCCTTTCCATTCCAGGTTAAGCACTCCGGTTCTATTTGCTCATCAAATAAATTTGGTGCTAATTGAGATTGAACAGCCTCTTCTTTTACAGTATATATTTTTGAGAACTTCTCTAACTTTCCTAAAAGAGTTCTAAATTGAAGATCATTAAATAGCTTCTTTACCCTATCTAGGTTTATGTTTTCAAATTTAGAATGTTCTAAATCGAAAACAACTGGGACTGCACGATTTACTGTTGCCAAACTCTTGGACATCATTGCTATTTCGTGATTTTCAGCTAATTTAATTTTATACCTTTCCTTAACTTGATCAATATTCTTGTACACCTCTTCTAGCGATCCGAATTGATTTATCAATTCTACAGCACCCTTAGGTCCAATTCCCTTAACTCCAGGAATATTGTCCGAAGCATCCCCAGCAATTGATTTGTAGTCCGGAACCTGGACAGGAGTAATGCCTAACTTTTCAACAACATCTTTTGCTTCAAATAACCTGGATTCTGAAAATCTTCTTCCTGCTAAATATACAGAAGTATCATCGTCGACCAACTGGAATAAATCCTGGTCCCCAGTTACGACTATTGTTTTAGCCCACTTGCCCGAATAGCTGTGATCGATTGTTGCAATAATATCATCCGCTTCTATTCCGTCAATTTTTAACAAAGGAATGTCAAAGGTTTTTAAAACTTCCTCTATTCTAGGGAATTGAGAAGTCATCATATCGTCAGCAGAATCTCTATTGGATTTGTAAAAGGAATAATCCGCTTCTCTAACCGTTGGACCTTTTGAGTCCATTACAGCAATTACATTTGTTGGTTTAAATTTCATTAGGACATCCAGCACTAAACTTGTGTAACCATAAACTGCATTTACTGGTTCGCCTGTTGAAGTAGTTAAAGAAGGTGGAAAGGCAAAATATGCTCTATAAATAAGAGCGTGAGAATCGATTATTAAAAGGGTTTTATCTGTATTGGACATGATCGAATTATAGCAAGTTATTAACTTTCTGTTACCAACATTTTTAAGATTTCATCTTGCGGTGGAATTAAATTGTTATCGACCATATGTTTTATATAGCCATGCATTGCCTGCCTGTAAACTGGGTTCCTCAAATGTTTGAGTAACGGTTCAAAAAATATCTCGGGAATTTGTTCTAAGACCGATAAGATATCTGCCAAACTATGCCATTCCCATCTGCCCATCTTATCTTTCTCATTCTCTGGGACAGGATAAAAGGGTTGAGGATCATGTACGAACGAAATTTGTGGAGACATAGCATAAACATCATCAACTATAATTTCATCTACAAGATAGATTAAATCAATTTTATCTCTTGCTGAAATTCCTGATTCTTCCAATGTTTCTCTTTCTATTGTATCTACTATTGTTTTATCACTTGGATCTCTCTTACCACCAGTTACTTGTAAGCCTCCTCTTAGTCCAAATCTTTCACTTAGGAGAATTTGCAATTTACCAGATCCAGGTGCTGCGCATAAGATAGTTTCTGTGCCACCAGGAATACATCTCTCCGGCAATCTCCGCAGTTGATCATCTTCATATGATCTAATTTCTTGCTTTACAGTAGCAGGGCCTAAATCGATTAACGGTGCCATAATTGAAGTTTAAATTTAATGGCTAATGATAGTTCGAGATAATACAATAGTAAGGATATTACTCTTTCAATGCCTTTCATATCCAATTTTCCAGATTTCATTTAACCTCTTCATCATATCTGGATTATTCTCATATATTTTAAAGAGAACATTTCTAAAAATTTCCCTGAGACTAGCTGCACGAGGCACAGTACCATGTTTCTGAAATTCGCCGTTCAATCCATGCCAACCTAAACCCATAGAAAGATCTTGCGACTTGTTATTTCCAGTTAAATATAGATCAATAATCCTTATATTTTCTGCCATTACATTCACAACTCTACTTAGAGGTCGTGCAGTGCCGTCAGAGTACAAGATCATAAATTCTCTACCATTTTCAGATTTGAATGATTCTACTAATCCCCCCAACTTATCTAACATTTCTTCCGGAGTTTTAAATAGTTCTTTATCCAAAAATTCCGAAAGAATAGATCCATCTTCTTTAGCATTTGAAATGCCATTATTCTTGTTGTCAGATAAATCATCCATATTAAAACAAAACTTCAAATTCATCTTTATTCAAAACTTCTTTCTCAAGAAGTTCTGTTGCTACCTTATCTAATTTATCTCTATGTTCTGTCAAAACTTGTACTGCTCTTTTATATGCTTCTCCTACAATTGCTCGCACTTCTACATCAATCTCTTCAGAAGTTTTTTCTGAATATTCCTTAGTATTACTATAAGCGTATCCTAGATATTCGTTTTCCTCAAAGTTTCCGTACTGAACCAATCCGAGCTTTTCGGACATTCCAAATTTTTGAATCATTCTTCTAGCTACTGCTGTTGCCTTTTCTATATCATTAGACGCTCCGGTTGAAACATCAGCAAGCGCAACTTCTTCTGCAGCTCTACCTCCCAAACTAACTGTGATATCAGCTAAAAGCTTTCTTTTGGACATTATATATTCATCATTTTCTGGTAAGAACATTGTTACCCCTCCGCTTGAACCTCGAGAAGTTATAGAAATCTTATCCACTGGAGTAGACTCTGGTGTATATTTTGCAACTACAGCATGTCCTGCCTCATGATAAGCAACAAGTTTTAATTCATTATCTGTCCTTTTTCTTGATTTTTTAGCGGGGCCAAGAATCACTTTAGTTACAGCTTCCTCAATATCGTCTATTGCGATTTTCTTTTTATTTTCTTTTGCAGCAATAATTGCAGATTCGTTCATAATGTTCTCAAGATCTGCTCCTGTAAATCCTACCGTTCTTTTTGCAATCTTTTCTAAATCAACAGTTTCATCTAATGGCTTGTTTTTACTATGAACCATTAAAATTTCCTTTCTTCCTTGCATGTCTGGAAGTTCGATTCTAATTTGCCTATCAAATCTCCCTGGCCTTAAAATAGCTGGGTCTAATACATCTGGTCTATTTGTTGCAGCAAGTACAATTACGTTAACATTTTTTTCAAACCCATCCATTTCTACAAGAATTTGATTTAATGTTTGTTCAGTATTTCCAGATTGAATTTTTGTGCCTCTTTTTCGAGCTACGGCATCAATTTCATCTATAAATATTAGAGAAGGTGCAGCTTTTTTAGCTTTGTCGAATAAATCTCTAACTCTAGAAGCTCCTGCTCCAACTAACATCTCTTCAAATTCAGAACCCGAAGTATGAAAGAATGGAACGCCAGCTTCACCAGCAATTGCTCTGGCAAGTAAAGTTTTACCTGTTCCTGGAGGACCAACCATAAGTATTCCCTTTGGAATTCGAGCTCCTAACTTTCTAAATTTCGATGGTGTTTTTAAGAAATCTACAACTTCATTAAGTTCATCTCTTGCTTCATCAATTCCCGCAACATCCTTGAAAGTAGTATCTGTTTTAGATCCAAAAAACATTTTTGCTTTACTCTGGCCAAATTGCATTATTCCCATTCCACCGCCTCCCTGCATGCTTCTGTAAAGCATTACAGCAATTACAACAAATCCTACTAACGTTAAAATTGTAAGGACATCGTTTAAACCTATTCCTTGAGGAATATTTGCAGAAACTATTTCAAAGTTATCGTCTGAGATTTTAATTCCTTCTTGTTGCAAAAGAGTTGTAAACGAAGAAATTACTGGAGTCCAATCTAAAAATGCTTTTTGAACTTTATCAGTGCTTATTTTAGCGATAACGACATTATCTAAATCATAAACTGCGCTTATTTGATTATTAGTTATTCTATCGTTTAAGCTAGACGCCGATATATCTATTGACGCGAATCTTATTTTACTCACATTTATTCCTAGTATTGAAAGATCTATTCCTTTATCATCAAGTTTTTGTAGAAATGCTTTTTCATTTGTTCCTTGTACTAATACATCTTTTTGATTGAAACCTCTTAAACCTAGTAAATAATTATCTCCAATTACTACCTCACTTACAGTTCCATTACCCCTATTCAAAAAGGTTCTAATCTGAGTAATTAGGTCTTGATTAGTTAGTATTCCAACAAATGAATCTAAATCCATAGTCTCGAAAGAACTATTTTGAGTACTAGATACTTTTACACTCTCATTACTATTTAATGAAACTTGGGACTTATCAGTTGAGACTTCTACATAAGTTTTACCAACTGCTTGAACCTTCCCATCGTTTTGAACCACAAGCTGTGAGTACTTATTTTCTTTTATTCCGGCTACAAGCGTATTTAAATTAATTTTCCCAGTTGCAACATCTCTATTTACGAATTGAAAAAGAAAGAAAAGAATCAAGAGTGTAGTTACAATTAGAATTATTGGGTTAATCTGAAAAGAAAAGATTCGTGGACCTTTCTTTTTATTGTTTAGTTGCACTATTTTTTTTGCAATATCGTCAGTGAATTGATCTAGATCTTTTCTTGAGTTTTCTTTATTTTTTTGTGGTTCTTGTGGATTTTCATTCATAGATTTATTGTAGCATTCAAAGATAATAGATTACAGATTGAGAATTTAATAATTATACTCTATCGGGAAGCAGGATTTCCTCAACTTCGCAGGATAAACTTCGTACCGACCTCGGGCTTACCTGCCTGCGTGGCTGCGCCAGCAGTCAGGCAGGTGAGTCCCACGTTTTCTAAAATTATTAATGATAATATCAGAGGGCAGGATCGAACTGCCGACCTCGGGCTTATGAGTCCCGCGCTCTAACCAACTGAGCTACTCTGATGCTGTCTCGATTTTAGCAAAAAAGTTCTATTCTTGCTAACTGAATATTCTCCACTCTTACGTTATAATTAGGCAATATTTAAATAAATCTTATGACTAACGGAATTGATATCTCTGAATTTCAAGGTGATGTGAATTTTGATCTGTTGAATACGCAAATTGATTTTATTTTCATTAGGTGTTCTTTTGGTGTAGGTTACATGGATAATAAATTCGAGAGGAATCGCAACGAATCAAGAAGAGTTGGTATTTCTAGAGGGTTCTATCATTATGCCTATCCTCAATACAATAGTCCAGAAGAAGAAGCTAATTATTTTTGTTCTGTTCTAAGCGACTTGGAGAAAGACGAGTTAGTGGCTCTGGATTTTGAAGAACAATGGAGTGGCGATAAAGTTAACTGGTGTTTAAGATTTTTAAATAGAGTTCACGAAGTTTATGGATTTAAACCCTTACTTTATACAAACTTAGATAAGATTTATTCTGCAGAATGGACTGCAGTTGTAAATGCGGACTATGGATTATGGCTAGCTACCTGGGATGGGAATAATTCGATAGCACCCTCTACTCCCTGGCCTTTTGTTGCTTTTAAACAATATAGTTCAACGGGGAGCATAAGTGGCATTGAAGGCAATGTTGATTTTGATGTGTTTTTTGGTGATAAAAATTCATTAAAAAAATATGGGTATCAACCTCCTATCAATATTCCTGATCCAATTGAAGATAATCATAATCCTCCAATTAATATACACATCCCTGTTTCAAATCCCATTGAGAATAAGGAACCAGCCTTTGTTATTGATAAAACTGACCCAACAGACTTGCTTAAAGTTTTTAGAGATCTTCTAAATAAATTCCTAACAATGTTTAGATGAGACCATTTTGTTAAATCAAAAAGCCCCTATTTCCGTTGATCTTCAGGTTACCTGCCTGCGTGGCTGCGCCAGCAGTCAGGCAGGTGAGCCTGACTCCAAGTCCCTAATGAATCTTTTCCTATAGCTGGCTTTAGACTTTAATCTTTTTCAAACTTCAATGCTTCGATTTCATTTTCAAATACTTTGTAACCTAAAAGCTTTAATGGCAGAAATCTTTTTGTAGTTTTAACTTTTCCCTTTTGGTGATACTGAAGCCTCTGCTCCATATTAGAAGTAAAACCATAATAATGAAATTTACTAACTTTCTCAGATAGAAGGCAATATACAAAAAACATAATGAAGAATTTATTATAATAAAAAGCCCCTATAAACGTATAGGGGCTTTTGGTTGCGGGGATCCGATTCGAACGGATGACCTTCAGGTTATGAGCCTGACGAGCTACCACTGCTCTACCCCGCGATAGCGAAATGATTATATCAGATTTTCGGTGTTATTATCAATGTATTGAGAATTCCCTCTCCTTTCAAGGAGAGGGCTAGGGTGAGGTCATACCGCACCGAAAACTCGTAATAGTTTTTGTGCGGTCCTTATTAGTTTTGCAAATTGAATGAGATTACTTCCTCGTCTGTAACTCCTGGCAATGACACCGAAGTTTATGAGACCCCTCTTTTAATTGTTTTTTTTACATTAAAAGTTTAACCCACCAATCTGTGTAATCTTTTTTCAAACCTAAATCTAATAATTCCTTTTGCTCATCTAAATAGACAGGCTTTTCTTTTGTTTGGAAAAGTCTTTCATTATCGGAAGCATAATTTGAGGTTTCTCTAAGTATCAATTTCCTATATTCATCTGACGATACAAAGGTATTCTCCTTCTGTAAATCATCATTTTTTGCAGTAATTTCATCTAAACTTACCTTCTCGCTTAAAAAAGTTTCGTAATTAGATTTTCCATTTGTTATTACCCTGATTATGTTCACACCCATAATGAAACTTAATGTGAGCATAAAAATAGTTAAAGGAACTCCTTCAATTACTATTGAATTCTTATAGGATACTATTTGTTTTTTGATATATTTGTAAAGCTTTCTCATATAGGTTAATTGCTTGATTGACCCTTCAAACTCACTGTGATAACATCCTCTGGTAACTAAGTATAATGTATACTACATGAATAATGAAGATTTAATCAATAAATTTATTGAATATTTAAAACGAAAGGGTAGGTCCGAATCCACTCTCATCGCTTATAAGGCCGACATAATCCAGCTTAGTCATAGTTCGACTAAAAATTTAATTAATTCCGGCGAAACTGAGATAAATAGTTTCTTAAAAAGACTTAAGGAAAATACAGGATTAACTCCTAAAACAATTTCTAGAAAATTGAACAGTATTAAAACTTTCTATAAATTTCTAGAGCTTAAGAATTTGGTAAATTCCAACCCTACCAAGGAATTACATCACCCTAAATTTATTAATGCTAAACCTAAATTCTTAAATAAAGATCAATATCAAAGATTAAAGGATTCTGCTAAAGCGAGTCCAAAGAATTTTATGATGTTGGAACTTATGCTTCAAACAGGAATGAGAATTAGTGAAGTTTCGAATTTAAAGATTAAGGATGTTGACTTAAATCGAGCTCATCCAAGAGTTGAAATTCGTGATAATAAAATAGTAACAAGACAAATTCCTTTAAATGACAAAATCTTTTTTGAACTAAAAGATTATATTTCTAGTATTGGCAAATCTGATTATGTGTTTACTACTAAGAATAATAAACCTATTGAGGTTCGGAATATTAGAGCTGCTTTAGATAGAGTGTTCTTGAAAGTAAAGTTACAACAGTACTGTGTTAATGATCTTAGAAATACCTTCATTGTAACGCAACTATCAAATGGCATGAAAATGTCTGCTTTAGCTAAGATTGTAGGCCATAAAAGCCCTACCGCAACAGAAAGGTACGTAGATATCTTATCTAGGAAGTATAAAGACAGAGGGATAGAGAGTCTATGCGAGTTATAAAATCTCCTTTGTTAGATTGATGATACAATAGGCCTTCGCGGACTCGAACCGCGGACCCCAGCTTTATAAGAACTGTGCTCTAACCAGCTGAGCTAAAGGCCTATGAATGAGTAATGAGAGTATAGCAAAATCTTCTTTACGATACCAGATTGAGAGTCAAATCTCCTTCAATAAGTTGTTAGTTCTACGGACTGACCCTTCACCCTTTGAATAAACCACAGGGTATCCTACTTCTGTATGATAGTCTGTATTACCAACGGAAATACCTCCTCGAATATTTAACATGGGAGCATCATTACCTATAAAAGTTGTTGTTTGGGGAGTATCTCCAATTTGTATACTTTCAATTCCATCTGTATTTATTCCATATCGGTCGTAGACCGATATGATGTAGTCATTAACTAGATCTCTACAAGCTCTCTTATTAACGGAAACATCAACAATATCAATATTAGGTCTACTTGCAGAACCAGCAAAATAAATTCCCCAAGTTTGAGTTAGGATTCTGAATGCTTGTAGTAGAGTCATCCTATCTATAACTAATACACCTGTTACTTCCAACCACTCATCCTGAAGTGCTTTATTTTCAAGTATAAGGTTAAAATCTAAGCCAAAATTAACTCTTGTACCCATTGCAGAAATTAATGCAAAATCTCCGATTTTATATTGAGCTTCTGCTATATTTGTAGGTTCAAAAAATTTATCACCACCTATCCATTGTGGAGTTAAGGTTACTAGTTCTTCTCGAGTTTCCTTAGCTGTAGTTGCTCTTAGAAGATCAGATACATCAGTATCGGAAACATTTTCCCAGAACGATATTGGCAATAAAGTACTATTAATGAATTCTGCTTCAGTAGAAAATAAATCCCAAGAATTTGCTCCGTTACAATTAGACATAACAAATATTAAAGGGGTTCTGCCGTCTCTGCAAAGTAATCTTCCAGCTGTATCATAAGATAGTTCCCCTGCTCTCTCTAAAATCTTTTTTCTAATGTGTTCACCTAGTACAAATGCCGATTTATCTCGCGCTGTGATTATCGAAATTGCTTCTCCATTCAAAGCATCCTCAATTAGGAGTTGAATATTCTCATTGTCTAAGTCACTTTGTTGAGTTTCATCAAAGCGAAAATCACCATCATACGTAACTCCATGCTCGCTCACAGTATGATCATAATCAAAATGCTTTACTCTTGCTCTTGGAATTATAACCTCACGTAATTCCTTCACAACACCATCGACTGGTGAATAAAAATTCGACATAAGATTTGTAATGAATAAAAAGTTGGGGAATTATATCATCCAGGAAGGATATTGCGCAATCAAGGCAGGCAGGGGGTGAGGTCCTACCTCCCCGAAAGCACGTTCTCTGCTTGGGAGGTCCATATTAGATTTGCTTTTCGAATCCCAAGGGACGCAGATCTGCGTAGCCTACACTACACTCCTCTTTTTAATTTTTAATTGTTCTAAAACCCCGGGAATCCTCCTCCAAACATTCCTCCTGGTTTCTTTTCCTCAGTCTTTTCTTTTATGAAAGTTCCTCTTAATTTAATCTCATTCTCAATTAAGTTCTTATCTTTACCGTATTTCAATCTTGAGATTTGTCTTATTATATCTGGTAAATTTGGATCTGGGCTTGGATCAATCATATCGTATGGAGATTCTCCATACCAAGATCTCACTGTAAATGTTGGAGTTGGTTTTCCATCAACTTGAATTTTTGTAAATGCTGTTCCGTTTTCGATTTGTTGTAAATCATTTTCTTCAAAATTTCCGTCTAAAACTTTTCGAAGGAAAGGCGCATCCTCTTCTCCTATTCTGAATATTGCTTTATTACCAACGTTACCAAAAACAGCATCTCTAATTTTATTATCACCTCCAGTTCTTGTTAACTGTCCTAAGAACTGGTGAGCAATTGTAAGTCCTAATTTGTACTTTCTGGCCTCAGATAAGATAATTTGAATTCCGTCTGTTAAGAAGTTCTGAAACTCGTCGATGTATAAGTAGAAAGGAATTCTATCTTTTTCTGGAATTTCGTCTCTTTCCAAAGCTGCAACTAGAATTTTACCGATTAAAATCATTCCTAGAAGGTTTGCATTCATATCTCCTATTCTACCTTTTGAAAGCTTTGCGATAAGAATTTTCTTCTTATCCATAATATCTCTAAAGTCTATTGTAGAATTTTGTTGGGCAACAATTGGTCTTAAATATGCGTTTGTTAAGAATGGTGCAAGTTTAGAAACCACATACGGCACAACATTTTTAAGAGATGCCTCTCCTCCAGCTGCTTCTGCCTGTTTTCTCCAGAAGTCGATGACCTCTTGGTCTTTACACTTCCCTAATTTATAGTTTCTATAACCATCATCTGCAAAGATTTTTGGGATTTCTAATAAAGTTGAACCTGACTCTACATCATCTGTTAAAAGCATAATTCCATATCTGAAATATTGCTCAAACATTGGACCTCCAGTTACTTTAAGGTTGTACAAAGTATCGAAAATATTCAACATTTCGTTTGTTACTAAGGTTCTCTGCTCTGGATTCCTAAACTCCAACATATTCAAACCTACTGGTCTTTCTAAGTCTGATGGATCGAATATTACAACATCTTCAACTCGCTCTGGTGGAACTTGAGCCAAGATTTTTTCTGCATCGCTTCCGTGAGGGTCAATGAATGCACAACCATGCCCCATCTTAATATCTCTAATCATCATTCCTCCCATAAATCCAGATTTACCCGAACCTGTTTGTCCGATGATGTAGAAATGCCTTAAACGTGCATCTGGTTTTAGAAAAATTTCTTTTTCCTGTCCTCTAAAGGAATTTTTCCCAACATACATAAAATCCGTATCAAAATGACTAGTAGCGAAATCAGGGGCTGGAGCTTTCTTTGATAAAAGCCATTTGATGTGAGGGGCTTGAACATTTTTATTTGGATAGTGAAAAACCGTTGCAAGTTCTGCAGTATTCAAAATCATTGAGCCTCTAGGGATTCTGTAAATGAAGTCACTAGATATGGTTTTTACTACATCACCTTTTAATTTTTTAAATTTATTTCCTCCGATTTTACCGTATTGATCAAACGAACTCATAATATTCGTTAGGTGTGATTCTCCTGAGAATTTATCTGGAGAAACTACAACGACTCTAATATCAGCATGGAAACCATTTTTATCTGCTTTCTTTTCAATAAGTTGTAAAGTTTCGTCTGGGACTTTTTGTTTCGGTGTTACAGCTGGCTTACCTTCTGCAGCTTCTTTTGGTTTTGCATCATCCCTAATTTTTTTAACATAATCCTTAGAGTTTTTAATCCATTCCCCGCCTGCTGGTGAAATGACCAATTGAAGTGCGGCTGCTTCTCCATCACCTAACTTACTGAAAATGTCTGTGATTATAGCCATAGTATCCACTGGAAGCTCCTCGTAAGTTTGTATGGGAATTTTAGTATCTTTATCGAGCCCTATTGCTGCGTAGGTGACCTTTGCATGGTCCGGGAATAAGTTATACTCCTTAACTCTTGTAATCTCCGCTGTAGGATATGCTCCATTAATCTGCCTGTCTATTACGGACGCAATTTTTTTAGGACAAACAACATAAAATCTAATACTCTCTTTAAATGCTACAACTTCAAAACTTACAAAAGTTCGAGCACCTATAAATGCTTTAATTCCTGTTAAGCTTTCGCTAAAGCCAAGAAGACCGAGGAACATTTGCTCCGCTGCCTTGATTTCGACATCGTTTGTTTTAGGTAATCGAATTTCGTAAAACACAAGGTTCAAAGATTTTCTCATTAGAACAGCTTCTTTGAAATCTTGCAGAAGTCGTCTGAAAACAAATACAAGCACTACAAAAACTAAAATTGCTAAAGCAAATCCGGTAATGAGAATTAGAAATGTGTTTTGAGTGTTGTTATCCAACATAATAATTTATAATTGAATATTACTTTTCTGCCAATTCTTTAATAAACTTATCCCATAGAACGCTTAGCCACCTTTCGGAGGATTTATCATCTTTCTGTGCATTGGCTGCTATGAATTTTTGAGCTTTATTAACATCTGTAGGATCAAAAACTTTAGGATAAAACCCATCTCCAAAAGGAATATCAATTTTAGGTTCTATAACAGCTTGCTTAGGAGCAATGTTTCTTACTGCTAAATCAGAGGGGGCAGCAGGAGTTGAAACTTCTTTTGATTTTTCAACTTGCTTTTCTATTTCAAATTTTTTTTCTAAATTAGCATCAAGTTGCTTAAAAGAACTATCTGGCATTGCAGGCATCACTGGCATTGATTCTACTCCACTCGATGCTTTAGATGGGTCTATCAATTTTGTTTTTACGAAGTTATAAGCTACGTTCAAAAGGACAACTTGACCATTAGGTGCAATTACCAAAGGTTCTTTAGTTTCGCTAAGTCCAAAAAATTTAAATTCAAATTTTTCAACAGTCTTTAAAATTTCTAAGATTTTTGGATCTGTTATAGATTGAAGTGCAGTTTGATTCATAAGTCGTAAATACTTTAAAACAAATACATTCTATCATCTATTTATGATTATTTTATCTATATTTTTTCATATCTTGCTCTATGATTCTCTTCTGTTCTCTCTCTTTTATCTTTTGTCTTTTTTCGTATTTCTTTTTACCTTTTACTAATCCAATTTCTAATTTAATTAAACCTCTGTCATTTGTATATACTTGAAGAGGAACAACTGTGGTCCCAGCTGTTTTTAAATTTTCAATTAATTTTCTAATTTGATTTTTTTGAAGCAATAACTTTCTCTCCCTCAGTTCCAAAAGTTTATCTTGGATGAAAGAAGAAGCTAAAAGTCCAATTCTAGAACCCATTAGAAATAATTCACCATTTCTCTCTCTTATAAAAGCATTTGTAATATTTGAATTCCCGTTTTTTAAAGATTTAACTTCCCAACCAAATAAAACTATTCCAGCTTCAATCTTATCGATAACCTCATAGTTAAAGTATGCTTTTTTGTTATTAATCAGAATTTTCATATTAGGATTATACAGCCAATACAAAAAAAACTGCACATTTCTGTGCAGTTTAACTTCATTTTATATTTCAATTATCTTCTTAATGATTCACTCGTACTGATAATAGATTGTAACTGAGAGACGATATCTTCTAGCTTCCCTCTTTCGAAATCACTTAAATTTTCTCTATTCTCTTCAATTGCATTTTCTAAAAAATTAAGAGCATTTTCAACATAAGCCATATGCTTAATAACACCAAACCTACCACTATTCATCTCAATAAGTGATTGTATCCTCCTATCAAAAACAGCTTTTCTACCAAACATATTCAGAAGGTCTTGATTAGAATCTCCTGTTAAATTCTCAACTTCTCTTATATCTGATGCTTCAGCACCAAATTCATTTGAATATGAAGCTTTCTTTTCATCAAAAAATTCTTTTGCCCTATCACTTCCTGCAAAGAAACCTTGAGTAAAAAGAGGCGTAAGTAAAATTGCAGATGTATCGACCACCACCTCGCTTAAAGTGTCATTTGAATTACGAATAATACTTTGCATCTCTAACTGAAGAGTATCTAATTTTTCATTAAAGTCTTGCACAGCTGTATTTAGACTAATCACCCTTGAATCAAACAAATCTGGATTCATTGAATCATCATAAGGCATAAATTCTTGACTTAAGACTCCCATTAAAACAACTGATTTTTGATAAGCTTTATAGAGCTGTACCAATTGCTCATCTGGAGTACCTTCAAGATTCTCAAATTTTCTTATTAAAACTCCCGCTTCTTCTAAAGTTGGGCTTCTTAACGACTCTTCTACTGGCAAATTCATAAGGTAAATTTATAAATAATTAATTGATATTATAGCATTTCACCTTAGTGTCTTACAAATCCAATCTAATTACTTTAGTCCCATCTAGTACATAAATTGCACTTTCAGATTGGACTACAACAACTTCATCCAAGTCACTGAAGGTTGTCGAATCACTTCCTCTATAATCGTATTGTTTAACGAAGTTTATTTTTGCATCGTCAGAATCATCATATTTGAATAATAGAACTCTTCTATTAACCGGATCTCCGACTACAAGATTATTATCTGCAACATCTATTGAACTGGCACCTTTTAATGCCTCAAAGTCTGTGTTTAGTAAATTAGTAAATGAGTCAGCAGTCAAAGTATTATCTCCTCCAGCTAAGTATCTTTTAATTCCTTGAGTTTTTATTAATACCCAAATATCTCTTGGAACGGAAATATCCAAGGCATTTGCAAAATCTGGATCATCTTTCCAATCTGTTTCTGGATCTGTTGAAGGTGCTGCTCCTCCAGCAACATAGCCATCATCTTGTGCATTTCTTCTAAATATTTGCCTACTTGTTTGTCTAACTTCGTATAAAGCATTGTTACCATCATATAGAGCTGCCTCCATTGGCTTTCCTACGCTTGCTGGTGTAAGACCTGCAAATCTTTTTAATGTTGGATCTCCTCCAATGCTAAATTTACCTACTGAGCTAGTAGCATCATTATCGTAAAAGATAATATCCCCATCTACATTCCTCACCAATAAGAAAGGTTGTGTTAATCCAGTTGCATATGCTTGTGGTTGAGCATTAAGGGCATTTGAAGCTACTTTGTAAACAACTCCCCTGGCAGAATCGCTTATGTAAAGATTTCCATTAGAATATACAATGTCCGAAAGTGTAGCATCCGGGAAATTCTTACCTACATCTGTAACTATCTTTGGGTCTATAACTGCAGTAACTAGCAGAAGATCATCCTGTCTGGACTGAACTTGTTTAGATAAGTTGTCTAACTCTGTAGTAAATAACCCGGCTCTTTGTTGTAATGAAATATCACTTGTAAGCTTTTGTAATTCATTCAAAAGTAGAGTTTTTTTCTCTTGACCTTCGTTTTTAGCCTGAAGAATTTGTGGGGTCAAAGTATCTAAACGATTTCTTAGGTTTGTTAGTTGAGTACTGGCAGTATTAATTTTTTCTTGTTTTTGCCTAGCATCATCTGCATTTTTTATTCCAACATAAATTAATACAAGTAATACGACGACGACAACTGCCAAAATAATTCGATTTCTCCTTCTTCTTTTAGCTTTTACCACTCTATCTCTCCTATCATCCGTGCCTATAATCTCTCGTTTAAATAGTTCTAATAATTGATCTAGAACGGATTTAATTCTACTACCAATGTTTTTTAAGATTTTTGCATATGTTTTATTATTACTCTTTAAAGCTGGCACTACTTTATTTTGAAAAATACTTGAGGCTTTATTTTTAGCTAAATTAGCTTTATTAGCTATATTTGTCATTGTTGTAGCTTCTTTAACAACTTCATAATTATTCTCATCGTCTTCAAGAACATAGTTAGTAAACTTCTTATCTTCCATAGGTTCAAGATCATCTTGGATAGTGAATGTTTCACTCTGAGAAGTTATTCCTTGTGGTTGTCGAAAATTTTTAACTTTTGTAAAAGCTTGTGAAACTAAGGCTGAAGATTTGATTTTCAGATTACTACCTACTTCCTTTACTTTATTTAAATACTTTGTTGCAGTATTTTCAGGAGCTACATAAATACTTTCATCTTGTTCGGGTTGAATCGTTGCCGCAGGCGATATATCTTCTTCCACTAAGTGATCTAGGCTTTTATCTACTTTTGGGAGTTGAGCTTCTGCATCTTCAATTGTTTCAACTGTAAGTTCTTTATCTACCATTGCGGTCTCTTCCTTTGGCATTTCTGTTTGTGGAATAAACCACTCTGCTTTTTCATCTGCTAATATTAAGAATGCAGCTCCTGTTATGGTTTCTAATTCTTTTAATTTAGAAATATTAAGTTCTTCTAATGTTTCTTGAATAATAAACTCGCCTTTTTCTATAGATTTTGAAGTACCTAAACACAGTCTATCTTCCTCTTTTAACTCAACACTTCCAGTTTTAAAGAACCCGAGCATATTAGAATCTACTAGGCCTTTAGAAAGCTCTACAAACTTATTTGCTCTTTTAATAAAAATCTTGCTCTCGCCTACAACGGCTAGATAAGCAATATTATTTTCGACTACTACAATTGCCATTTCTATGTCTAAACCCTCTTCCGAAAGACTAGGCTCACGAGACAAAACGTACTCCATCTTGGATTTCATTTTCCAGACAGAATCTTCTAATTTCTCAATATTATCTGTAAATTCTTTTTTTGGATTAAAGTAAGTGCCTTGAAGCTCATCTAGAAGAATTTTAGCTATATTCTCAAGACTATATTCGTCTTTCTCTACTGCTATTCTCACTGTTACGAACATTTCTGCATTAGAAGAGGTATCGTCAGGTCTATATCCATAGACGCCAGACCACTCATTCTCTTTCAATTTTCCAATAAGGTATTCTGCTTTTAATGTCATGCAATAGTGCTAAAAATAGGTACGCTTATACAGTATATAATCATTATCCTTCAATTTGAAGTAGTATTTAAAAAGTTTTTATCCAATCGGAAGTATTATTATAAAAATCAACACACTGGCCAGAACGATAGTGTACACCAAGGCTACAAAATTCAGAAAGAATTTATCCGGTGTTTTTATAATATTATTCATCCTCAACATTTGCCTGACTAATATTAAACCGGCGAGTAAGTGGACAAGTGCAAATACTATTGCAGCTATACGGACTATTTGGATTGCGGAAGAATTAAAATTAAGCTCCATCTCTAAAAGTTCTAGCAATTCTTGCTAGGTCTGAAATAATATCTCTAACTCTTGTAGGGTTAGCAATAAAGAAAAAATGAATTGTACCGTTACTATTTTCTGTTGTTATATCTACATTACCATAATTAAAGAAACTTGAAAGTACTCCAGGTGAATTTTGTTTTACACTTTCAATATTTTCTAAAGGAATTTCGTCTACAGAATAAGATGCGAAAGTTTTTAGATTAAAGTCCAATACCCTCTCATTTGTAACTATATATGTGTCGAAATACCAGTCAATGAAGTTTTTAAATGCGTTTGTAAATATGAATGAATAATATGCAAGTATAATTACAATGTAGAGCCTTAAACTTAACTCAGGGAGTAAAGGACTGAAAATGTTAAATACGACTGCAAATATTATTGGAATTAAAGAATAGAAGATCGTCGAAACAATCCAACCAAAATTCCTTAACCAATGCCTCCTTGCTAAAATATAAATTCTTTCGTCAGGGTTTTGACCATCAAATTTTGCTAAAGGTTTTAATTGAATGCTACTAAATCCCCAGCCTTTTTTTTGAGGTACAACACTTTCCATTTCTTGCCTCAAAGCTTGTTTCATTTGAGCTCTAAGACTAGTTCTGTCTTCTGAAGAGAAAGTGGATGTTGTAGGTATGTTTGACATTACTGGACTTCTAAATAAAATGTTTGACTATAAATATAATCATATGTTCCCATATCCGATGCCCAAGAGTTCCAAAGGTTTTTAAACCACCAACCTCCTAAAGATCTTGAACCTCCATTTGGCCCTGTAAACCAAACTTTTTTAACTCTTTGAGATGGATCTCTTTCAAATGAAATTGATGAGATACTACCTCCGATATCACTGATTATAGAATTTAAATAAGACTTTGTCGAATTGTCGTAATAGTTTGTTGAAGCATTGTATAAAATCATACTTTTTACTCCATCCAAGTTATGCTGATTTGTTGTTGCTTGCCAATATGTATAATAAGTTGCTGTTGCTAAACCTGTATCATTTACTGATCTTAAATAAGGCAGAGCTGCTCCATCACCTTGTAAGTTCTGAAATATTGTATCGTTATTTGCAGTACCATTCCCTTGGCTATTATCTGCTGAGTAAAGTGCTTGAATTATAGAACCTCCGTAAGTTAATACTTGACCTCTAGTCTCATCCGCTGCCCATTGAGCATAATGTGTACCATTATAAACTTGAGATCTCGCATCTGAATGGAGGAATCCAGCATTATAAATACCATAAGTTCTAAATGCTACAGCTTGTGCCTTAATAGCCTCTTCGGGCCAACAGCTCCAACCAGATCCATTATCTAAAGCATATTTAGCAGGATTTTGATTTACTTGGTCTTGGTTTCCGCAAGCTCGTCCAGGAACTTCGCCCTCGCCTGCAACATAATCTTCAATGTTGATAGAACCATATCCTTCAACATTCACAGCACTATTCTCGTAACCACCGACTACATTAACTCCTGTGTAATAGAATCTAAGTATATCTTGATATCCATAGCCTCTCGAACCCATCCCATGTGCTCCCCATTGGCTCATTCCAACTCCGTGACCTTGATATAAATCTCTACCTTGGCTTCTAAATATAAATCCGCCATTTACTGGAATAGAAGGAGTTACTTGTGGCGGTGGATTGGCAAGGATTTGATCTTCCCTTTGCCTTGCTGCTTGTTGTGCTGCTTCTAATCCATCAATATTCTGTTGAATATTTTGAATTGATGCACCCAGACTATTAGCTTCTGCACTTCCTGAAGCTAATGCACCATTGTAATACGCAATACGATCTTCTAATTCTTTTTTCTTACTGGCAAGAGTTACTTTTAAATCTTCTAATTCTTTTATTTTACTATCGTAACTATCTATATCTGTAGAGAGTTTTTTTAAGTCAGATGCTATTGAAAAAATATTTCTTTGCTGTGCACCTGTTAGACTACTTGAATATTGCTCTATTTTTTTATAATCGAATTCTGTATTTATAAATTGACCTAAGTCTAATCTGTTACCGCGCCAATCCATATAGGAAGTCTTCAGTGTTTCCTGTTGATCTATTTGCCTTTGCTGCCTTTCTAATTCTTTAAGTTTTTTACCTTGCTTAGCCACATCAAGCTCAAGTGTTTTTGCTTTAATTTCGGACTCATTTTGTTCTAACTCTGCCTGTAATTTAGGTAATTCTCCAGTAGTGGCATCAATAGTTGCTTGATAGTCCTTAAGCGTACTTTGAAGTTGGGCTAAATCATTTTGTGACTGAGTTAGTTGTTCTTGTTGTGCTGCAATATCGTCTGCAATTTCCTGCGAAGTTTGTGCAAACGAAATAGGACTGATTGCAAATATGGTAATTGCGAAGAAAGCTCCTACAATAGTCACTTTTGTTTTAATATTTCTAATTTTCATTATGCAAAATTTATTAAAAGAACTTGTCGAGATTGCATTAAATTATTTACAAAATCTAAGATTTCCTGAACAAAGTTACAATTTACAATTAAAATTGGTAATAGGTTAGTATTTACATTTACTGACCCACTCTCTCTACCCATTTGTTCTAAAATTTGTGCTTCTAACTCTGGCTTCATTTTACCTTCTAAACTAAATTCTATATTTTCTTTTTCTATTTTTAAGATATCAACTTCCCTTCTCTTTTTATAATATTCTTCTGTATTAATGCTTTTTGATTCGATCTCTTTCAATTTAGAATCTGTGTCTATTTGTTCTTTTAAAAGTTTTGTCTTTCCCTCAGATAACTGTGTCAAATTCTTATCTCCTAGTCGTGTGTTCATTGTTGTTTCGATAAGAGATAACTCACCTTGCAATGCGTTTACCCATGCTGTGTTTAGAATCAACCTATTTTCATCTAAATCCATTTTAGGTGATAGTTGATTGTTCGAATCAACATCTACATCATCATTGGTAAACCTACCTTCATATCTATTAGCATACCTATTGATGTTCACTAGCAACATCAATACTAGCAAAGTTACAGCACTAAATAATCCTATAAATAATTGTACCAGTTGAAGTGTAATTATAAAAAATAGTAATGAAAATATACATTGCAGAACTACAAGTGCAACCATCCATTTTGCTATGAATAAAGGCATCTCTGGGCCTTCTTCTTCTATGTTTCTACCTGGAGTTTTTTTTACAGTTCGAAGATTTGAAGCTAACATTTGTGATCTGCTTTCTTTTATTTTTTCAACTTTTTGTGAGATTGTTGAGTCCGTTGTAATATTATTAAATTTTGTTAGCTCTTGTTTAATTCTATTCTGAGATTCTATAAGCATATTTACCGACGAGAGTTTATCGTCGATAGCTTTCACTTCACGATCTATTCGTTCTTTATCTTTTTTAATTTCTTCTTTATTTTTCTTCTCATTTTGATAAGAACTCACCTCAACTTCCATATTCTTTATCTTGACGCTTACTTCTCTATATCTAACTAACTTATCTGATTCTTCCTTGGAAAGTCCCTGTGAAGCTTGAGTTACAAGGGCTTCTATATTCCCGTCAGGTGAATTATTGATAGGTAAAAATTTTGAAGTTAATTCAGCTAAATTTGTAATTCCTGCTTTATTACAATCGAGGATTATTTCTTTCCAGGATTCATTATTAATATTCAAACCTGTTTTTTCTGAAAGGATTTGATAGATATTCCCAGGAGTTTCGATACTATTTACAAGAATTTTCAGGGTTTTTGTTTGATAGTCCTTTACAAGAGTAATTTTTTCATTTAGTAATTGCATTTCTATTTCCGATGTTTGAATTGTATTGGTTTCTGGGAAATTAGTTAGCGAAATTAAATCATTAACTAAAAAAACTAACTTAGAAGATGGAGATAATGTATTTCGAAAATCAATTTCAAAAGTCTCTGATTGTGTTATGACTACTCTATATTTTGATATAGACAAAGAATAAGTCACCCTATTTTAATTATAATAGTTAAAGTGCATATATATTCTACCGCAATGAAAGTATTGATGCTAGTAGTTCGTTAAGAAGATAGTCAATTTTTATATTATTCGTTAGAGATTCTTTCTAATTTCCAAATATTGTTCTCACATCTGAAGATATAAGTCTTTGTGGCTGTTGTGCAGGTCTGAGGATCACCATTTGTTGGACAAGCAAGTCCTGTTAAGCTTCCAATGGAAGAGCTAGATAAGCTTGTTCTTGTCAAATCATCGCATGAAGCGAACTGTGATCCATTTGGATCTGTACATAAATCGGTGAAGAAAAATTGGAAACCAATTCCAATGTTATTACCTCCAGTTAAACCTTGATAGCATTTGACTTGATTATTTACTCCAAGAAGTTTGAATATCGTAACTAGTATTGGAACAGCAAGGAAAACCAACATAAATCCAATAATATAATTAAGAATTCTCTTTCTAATTTCTGTAATTTTAGTTACATCTCCTCTTGAGATTAAGTATTGATAACCCAGGTAAACTAGTAATAGGAACGAAAATGTGGCAACTATTGCCCATATTGCATACACTACTCTAACAAAAAGGACTTCCAACTCCTGGAGTGCGGGTGGTTTTAAAACAGCCTTTATCCTAACTCCATCTTCATCAATACAATAAAACTCTCCTTGTGCAGAATCAAATTGAACTGTTGCAGAAATCAATGTTCCGTCTTGTTTAAAACATTGATAGCTACTGGCATTGTTCCCGGAAAAAGGGGCTTCCTGTATTTGTGCTTTTACTACAGGCGATATGAGTGCGAATAGAACAAAAAATGCTACTGAAGTCAGTATAGACTTTCTCATAGGTTAGGCTTGACTGTATTTGGAATAACGTTATTGATTTCGTTTAAATCTCCTCCAACACTTGCGTTAAAGAATGCAAGGATAATAACTATTCCAATAATACCAATGAACAAAGCAGCTATACCTATAAATACAGATTTAATAGCTTTTTGTGCTTCTTGAATTTTTGTATCGTCACCTTCACTCCTAATGTATTTGATTGCAGCTCTTATAATTATGTAAATTGAAACTACAATAATACCAATGAAGATTAATTGTAATGCTAATCTTACTAGGGAAACTCCTGCTCCAACAGCAACCGATCCGTCAACTTGATCTCCGCACAATGTACCTGCTCCAAAGCCTAGGTTTTGAATAAATGGAAATATTGTACAAATCAAATTCTGTGCATGGACTGGCATTGCAAACAATATATTATTTAAACTGAACAATGAAAATACTAATGTTGAGATTGCAAATATTTTCTTTGAGATATCTTTCATGAATTGTTAATTAAAATATACTTTTATTTATATTATAAGAATTATCCTGTCAATGTCAAAAAGAATTTACAAAGGAATGGTTACTCCTGGAGGAACAATGGGAGTTGTATTAATAATTCCCCCTGCTCCAAAGAATGCTATGACCACTACAAGTCCGATTAATCCAACGAATATGAGCACTATTCCAATAAATACGCCCTTAACCATTGAATATCCTTCTTGTATTTTAGTAGGATCCCCTTCACTTCTGACAATCTTTAGAACAGCTTTAACTACAATGACAATTCCATAAATAATAATAATGGCAAATATAGAAGCCATACCTATTCTTAATAAACCTCCAATACTTGTAAAATTCCAAAAAGGTGAGTTTAGAAATTGAGTACAACCTAATAATCCACATCCAGTTTGATTATCGAAAAACATTCTACTCAATTAAAAATTATAAATTAAGAATTATAAGAAGGACTAAAATTCTAGAACCTTTATAATCCCTCATTTTTAATTTTGTGAGCTTAAACCGCAAACCTGAGAAGCAAACGTGGTAGGGTCTTCTCCAGCCGGTGCATTAAAATATGCTTTGAAATAATATTCATACTCTGTATTTGGGCAGCCACTGAACATTTTAGGCCAATTGAAAATACTACCTATTCCTAATACAAATCCAATTACTGTTAATAATATTGGTATTAAAAAAGTTAAAGCTACGCCAACTAAGCTTGCCTGGATCTTTTTGTACGACTCTGATAATTTTTCAGGATCTCCTTCACTCCTTACTGCATCTAATCCTGCAAGAAGAATTCTAACAATCCATAGAATTATAACTAAAATGATAATTACACTCCCAGCAAATGTGATCCAAGAAAGTACAGTGAAGTACTGGGGATTTATAGAACCAAAAACTGGGAAGAAAGGAATTATAATCGGGTCTATATTTAATTTATTACCGGTGATATCTAACGCCTGTGCGTGAAGAACTAAAGGTGAGAAAATAGACAATGAGCCTAAAATTGTTAAGAGCGTTTTCTTTAAATTTTTCATTTTTAAGTTATAACAATTTCTGTACCTGTATTGGTAACATTAAGATCATTCAAATTCCCAATTCCTAATACTGTTGCTACAAATTGGATTATAAATATAAATGACCAAGCAAGTATAAACCCAATTATTAAATTTACAATCTCCTTGTTTATTTTTGAAATATCATCACTTGAAGTTACTCCTGGTCTAATTACTGCACCAAGATAAGCTCCTCGAGCTAAAGCATATATTGAAACTATTCCTAAGAAAGTTGATATTATTGCATTAATTAATGAAGGTATGCTTCCAGATGAGAATGAAAATTTTGTTCCAAAAATATTAAAGGATCGAATTAAGCTTGCATCCCCAGGATCTATTGTCCCGATTGTACCCCCTCCATTACATTTATTAGAGCAACAAATTGTTTGTGGATTTAGGAATTTCGCATTTGAACATGAAAAATCGGGAACGTAGCAATTTGTATCGTTTTGGGATTTACAAGCAGTTGGACATGCATCTGGTATTCCAAAGGGTGCCTGGCAACCAGCGGGGAATCCTGAATCTGCATTGATTTTATTTACGGATTCGAAGGATAATAGCGCAAAGAAAAATATGCTTAACAAAAGAATACTTTTTGAATATCTTTTAATCATATTTATTAATTAACCTCCAGATAAACCTAATCCTTGTACTCCTATTAATCCTGCTACAAAATTTACAATTGTTGGTGCAAGAACTGCCAATACAAAACCAATTATTGCAGCAATGATGATTTTTCTCGCACTCGAAACTTGCTCTGCATTGTCTCTAGCAGTTAAATACTGAAAAGCTCCAAATAAAAGCATTGCTGCAAATGTTAATAAGAACACAGGGACAACTAATCTTGTAATGGCGTTAATAATATCTTCTAAATTATTGAATACAGTGGGGTTTGGGATTTGAAAAGCTTTTCCACTATTAGTTACGTCCATATTATTTTATTAAAATCTAGATTCTATTTAATTTCTTTAACTTCAAGTCCACTAAAGTAAACATCGTTTCCTGATTTTAGTCTACCTTGAATTATTAAGTTTGCCAATATATCTTCAATGTTATCTTGCACAACTCTCTTTAATTCTCGGGCACCATAGATTGGATTGTACGCAAGTGCTGAAAGTTCTTCCAAAGTTTTTTCATCCCAGAATACAGACATACCTTTTGTTTCAAGGTTACGATCCAATGCTTTTAGATTAATTTCAACAACCTCTTTGATCTCTTCTTGATTTAAGGACTTAAACATAATTAATTTATCAAATCTGTTTAAGAATTCGATTCTGAACTCCTTTCGAAGAATTGGTGCGGTTTCTTTAAGGACTTCATTATATTTTTCCCCCCTCTCAATTAATTCTGCAATTTGTTCGGATGCGGCATTGGATGTCATTATTATGATTGTATTTGTGAAATCTACTTTTCTACTCATGCCATCAGTTATCGATCCTTCATCTAGTACTTGAAGGAATAAATCTAGAACTTTTTTATTAGCCTTTTCAATTTCGTCTAACAGAATTAGTGAATATGGTTTTAATTTAACAGCATCCGTTAGATAGCCTCCCACAAAATTACCACCATTATCAGTATAACCAATAAGCCTATTCAAGTTTGACTCTTCTTGGTATTCGGACATATCTATTCGAATCATTAAGTTTGAGCTACCATAATAAACGTCCGCTAGAGTTTTTGCGGACTCGGTTTTCCCCACTCCTGTTGGACCATAAAATAAGAAACTCGCTACCGGTTTTTGCTTGAAGCCACTAAGTCCTGACCTTGCTCTTCTGATTGCCATAGCGATACTTTTAATCGCATCGTCTTGACCCACGACTCCTTCATGCATGGTATCTTCCAGCTTCATTAATCGTTCGGATTCTCCTTGATCCACTGTTCCTATATTTATTCCCACTTTACTAGAGATTAATTGCTCTGCGATTTGATTATTTAGGTAATTAAGCCCTTGGCTTTTTGCTAATAGTATTGCTTCCTCTAAAAGATCGATACCCTTATCTGGCATTGATCTTTCGGCTTCAAATCTAGGAGCGAATTCAACTATTTTTTTAATTGCACTTACCTGAACTTTAATTCCATATTTATTTTCTAGCTTATCTAATTCGTCTACTAGGATTTGCTGAGAAAGATAACTTGAAGGTTCTTTAATTTCGACAACTTCGAAAAGAGATGCGAGAGACTTTATGGGTTTAATGTATTTATTGTAAATTGTAAGGTTACTTGTCGCTATTAACCTTAATTTAAGCGCATCAATAGCATTAACTAACAGATTTACTACTTCCATCCGACCTTCTTCTCGTATTGACATTACTTGTCCTATCTCTTCTAAAACTAGGATAATATTTCCTGAATTTTTTACTTCCTCTAAGCATTTTTGAATTATTGCTTTGAAACTATCTATAGAGCCTGCTTTAGTTAAAACCTTATTAAGATCAATGGTAATTAATCTCGAATCCTGAAGGCTGGCTGGAACATCCTCTACGCTCATTTTTGTAGCAAGATACTTTACAAGAGTGGTTTTACCAACGCCAGGTTCTCCAAGTAATAGACATGCCGCTCCTGAACCTTTTTGAAGAATTCTTAGAAAGTTAGATATTTCGATTTCACGTCCTATCGAAGTTGTAAATTCACCTTTGGCAGATCTCGCAGTTAGGTCCTCTGAGTAAATATCCAAAGTTGGGGTAGCACGAGAAGTATATGACCGGTTGATAGGGCCTGTGGGTTTAAGTTTAGAAATAATTTTCCATCTTTTGTAATAATTTTCTTTTCTTAATTCGTTTTTTTGCCAAACTTCAAGTGAATTAATGTCTAATTCGTTTACTCCAAAGCTTAATAAAGCACTTTTTAAAACTCCTCTACATAAAACAAAGAACATTGTTACCACATCGATTTTGTCTCCTCCTAAAAATATTGCTTCTTGAGTACTAGCTACTAAAAGACCAATATAATTGGAAGTGAAAGTGCAATCAATCGTTTGCAAATACGACATGGATTTCTGAATTATATTTGAAGAATTTACCCCTAATCTTTTCTCAATCAGTTCCCGAAGATTTGAATGATTTAATACATACGAAATGAAAATTTTAAGAAAGTCTTTTTCAGATTCAAAGTATAAGTTATCTAAAACAGTTAAAAGTTCCACGGTCAAAAATTCATTTATAATCAGTCCATTTCTTTTTCCTTTAGTTGCCCTATCCAACTCTTTTGGTAAGTTTGTAATTCGATCAGAATCGAGAAATTCTTCTCTATTTCGTTTAAGGAAGAGTCCATAAAGCCCTACTGGCATTGCCATATAAGCTAAGAGATATTCAAAAGAGCTGGGGAATAAATAACCTTGTAAATCGAATCCAGTAAAAAATATTGTTATAAAAAGACTAGATAAAATAATTAATATAGCTAAAACAACAAGTGCGTTACCAAAACTTTTTTCAATAGTAATTTTATTCTTTAGCCCCCCTCTATCTTTAAATAAATGAGATAAATCTATCCGGACATCTACCCCATTAACTGTTCCTATTTTTTGAGTTCCTCTTAATATTTTCATATTTGAAATCTCAGAAAGTTAATAATTTGCAATGGAAGGATCAAAGGAAGTGAAAATAGGAAGATAAATATTAATACATTCGGAACAATAAAAATAAAACTAACTACACTACCACTTGCAATCCACCATAACCTGATTATTATTCCTAAAAATTTCCCCAGGGATGAACTATCTTGATATAAAGGTTTTCCAAAATTCTTGGCATTAGGCAATGCATTGGTTACATTGAGTAGATAAGAAAAACGAAGCGTAACATGATCTCGAAAGAAACCAAGAACAAAAATTTGATAGTACCAAACAAAGAAATTTAGAATATATTCTTTCATTTATAGAGTTTATTAATACGTCAATTGTACAGGAAATTCTTATGCTTTTGTATACACTACAATCCTTTACAGAATTTACTGAGAAAGGTATAATTCGGCTTATATTACATACTGATAATGGAAATAAGAATTTTAGATAATATACTATTTGATGATTATAATGTTACAGAATTTACTGATAATCTTCAGTTGAACTTAGATACCTTAAGCAAATTTCTTCCATTTAAAGGATTTAACAATCACGAAAGCACTTTATTAAACGCGCTCGCAAGTCTCTTACATAATTCTCACATACCTTTAAGCTCCTTAGGCCTAAGGAGTAATCCATTTACTGACCATATGAACTTTATAGGATTTATTCTAAACGATTCTATACAAGCAAGCGTTGAGTCTAATGAAGAAGCACAGGAGTTATTTTTCAAAATATTTAGAGATATCCGACAGTTCTTCACATTCATTGCTAAACATCCAGAAAGTAAACTTACAGAGGAACAACTAAACATTGTTACCGGATTAATCCTAAAACCACTTAAAGAAATGGCAAAATTATTAGAAATTGATTCCGAAAGACCTTTACCTGATATAGCTGAAAATCAAGAATAAAAAAGAGTCCCAATCTCTCAGGACCCTCTTCTCGTAACTCATTCACACATAATCTAAACCTCTCTAATTTACATCATATCCATTCCACCCATATCAGGCATTGCATGAGAATGACTATGACCATCCTCTTTTGGTGGGGCCTCAGACACAATTGCTTCAGTTGTTAATAAAAGCATTGCCACTGATGCTGCATTTTCTAAAGCAGTTCTTGTGACTTTCACTGGGTCTGTAATTCCTGCACTTATCATATCAACAACTTCTCCGTGCCTAGCATCAAAACCTTTGCCATCTTTCATATCTTTAATATAGCTTGCAGCTTCTAATCCAGCATTGGACATAATTTGTCTAAATGGTGCTTCTAAGGCTTTCTTTAAGATGCTTAAGCCTATTCTCTCATCTTCAGTTTCGAGTTTAACTTTTGCTAGAGCTTTAGATGCGTTTAACAATGCTATTCCTCCTCCGGCTACTACCCCTTCCTCTATTGCGGCTCTAGTAGCTTGTAAAGCATCATCTATTCTATCCTTTCGCTCTTTTTGTTCAATTTCACTTGCCGCTCCAACTTCTAGTACAGCAACTCCTCCAGAAAGCTTTGCAAGCCTTTCTGCTAATTTTTCTTTATCATAATCTGAAGTTGTATTTGCTATTTCATTTTGGATTAAAGCAACTCTTGCTTGTAATGCTTTCTTATTTCCAGCACCATTTATAATTGTTGTTGCTTCTTTTGTAACTTTAACAGTATCTGCATGTCCAAAGTCCTCAACAGTCATGTTCTCGATTGTTCTTCCTAACTCTTCAGTAATTACAGTTCCTCCAGTTAAAATTGCAATGTCTTCTAACATTGCTTTTCTTCTATCACCAAATGCAGGAGCTTTTACAGCAACCACGTTTAAATGACCTTTAATCTTGTTAACAATCAAATTTGGAAGAGCGTCACCATCGACATCTTCTGCAATAATAACAATATCTCTTGTTCCTGCAGCTACAATTTTTTCTAATGCTGTGAATAATTCTTTTGCAACGGAAATCTTTTTATCTGTAACTAGAATTGCGGCATTTTTGATAATAACAACTTGATCTTCAGATCCTGCAGCAAAGTAAGGTGATAAGTATCCTTTGTCAAATTCCATTCCTTCAACGTACTTCTCTACTAACCCAAAAGTTTGACCATCTTCGACTGTTACAACTCCACCCGCTCCTACTTTATCGATAATATTTGCAAGGATTTCTCCAATTTGTATATCGCCATTTGCAGAAATTGTAGCTACTCTTTTATAATCTTCTTTTCCTTTTACTGGTACTGCTGCTTTTTTAAGTTGGTCAATTACTGCTGCTACTCCTTTTTCTATTCCATTCCTAATTTCCATTGGATTAGCACCAGAAGTTACATTCTTAAATCCTTCATTTACAATTGCTTGAGCTAAAACAACAGCCGTTGTTGTTCCATCTCCGGCTACATCTACAGTTTTGCTTGCAGCCTCGATAAGGATTTTTGCACCCATGTTTTCAATTTTATCTTCTAATTCAATTTCCTTGGCAATTGAAACACCATCTTTTGTAATATGCGGAGCACCGTAAGGTTTTTCAATAGCAACATTTCGTCCTTTTGGACCAAGCGTTACCTTTACAGCATTAGCTAATTTATCTACACCGGATTTTAGTTTTTTTCTTGCATCTTCATTAAAAGTTACTTGTTTTGCCATATTAAATTCAATTAAAAATTAAAAGATTTCAATTTAAGAAAAATTACGCTTGAACAGCAATTATGTCAGATTCCTTCATTATTAAATAATTTTCACCGTCGATCTCTACTTCTTCCGGGGTGTATTTTTTAAAGAAAACTAAATCGCCAACCTTTACATTAAAGTGAATCACTTCTCCTTTATCATTAAGCCTTCCTGTTCCAAGTGCTGCTACTTCTCCTTTCTGTGGTCTTTCGCCCTTATTTGAGCTTTGAATTATTAAACCAGAGGCAGTAGTCTCTTCTTCTTTAGTTGGACGAACAAGGATATACTCTCCTATTGGCTTTATTTTTAATGTCGATTTTGCCATAGGTAAATATTTAATAAGTAAGATTTAGCAGTTATAATAAACAGCTGCCAAGAATGTTAACAATTCCAATAAATTTCTGTCAAGGGATAGCTAATTTATCTTTATACTTACTCGCGAAGAGACTGAGGGAATTCTCTGTAAAAATTCTGGCACAAATCCTGGAGTAAAATAAATTTTATAATCCTGTAAGTCACTAACATTATCAAAGTATTTTCTAGCATCGCTAAGGCTCTGCCCTTGAATATTGGATCTTATTTCTTCTTCTGTCACTCTGAGTCCAACTGATCCTTGAGATGAAATCGATAATGTATAACCTGTAGAATTCTTCTCAACTTTTTCTACTACTGGAAGTTTCAAATTATCTATTACAACCTGCGAACCACTTACAGGTAATTGATCATTTTGAATAAGGAACTCCCCTGCTTTTCTTAGATCATCATTTTTTACAGCATAACCTGTAACTGACATTTCTACACTTAGGTTAAATGTTTTGTCTGATGGCGCCTCTGCACCTACAACGGGAGTTGAAGTAACACTTGTTTCCTTATACTCTATTGTCTCTGGAATTAGCATAGATCCAGCTGGGATTATATTCCTTAGTTTATTCTCAGCTTGTTTTTTAAGTTCTTCTATTTTATCAGCTTTTAATTTATCAACATTATCTTGTGATACAACAATTATCGGTGTCGATGTTCCACCTTCAATTGCCCTTACCCTAGTTCCTCTAACATCACCTACATTGTATCCTTCTATCACAAATCTAGTACTTGGATCACTTGATGCTACATTATATTCTGCACCTACATCGGTTGCTTCGATTGGAACATCCTGTACATAAAATGCATTTGTGACTCCTCCAGAACCAACTGTTGCGGGTTCCAACGTAACTGCTTGAGTAAGAATATATACTTTACCAGAAGCTTCAGAAGTTGCTTTTGTACCCACGGGAAGATTAATTGTTTGTTGAACTCTAATATTATAGATATCTAAGAAGCCTTTAGCTTTATCTCCTTTTTTACCGTCTCCAGTTGCTTGCCCAGTCCAAGATGAACTTACTTTTTCTACTAATAATACCTGCGCTGGGATTTGAATTGGAGTTGTAGAACTATTAACTTCTGTTATGTTTGGATTTGTATCTACTTGCCCGGCAATTGGAATTTCCTGAGATTTAAATCTTACTCTAACGTCTACGCTTGAGAATTCAAAAATTATCAAATACAAAAGGACAATTATTACCACTCCAGCAATACCACCTCCAATCATCATTAGCTTTCTTTTTTTTGCTCGTGCTAAAGAAGTTTCTGGAGACTCATCTAAAGAAACTCTTCTATTTCTAGAAAATAGTTTAGAAAAGAAACTAGAAATACCGCTTTCGGAATTTACAACTCTTGTAAAATCCTTTCCAGTAAATTTAGTTCTTGGCGATGCATTTATAACTCTTTCTGTATTTTGCATAGTATTTAATTCTTCATTTTCTGAATTAGCCTTTATTTTAGCATAATCCTGGGTATTCTTATTAAATTTGCTTATGTCTCCTCCGCTCATCATTTCAATTCCATCCAAATCAATCACCTTTGCTTCGACCCTAGGTTTCTGATAAGTTTCTACTGCCTCTTCTTCTACAGGATTTTCTTGTACATCATCATTTTTATATTCTTCTGTTTCTTCTACTGTATTAAGTTTATCACCTTTTTGGACATCTTGCTCAATATTTAAATTTTGAGTGTCCGAAATATTTTCTTCTACAATTGAATCTTCTTTCTCAGTTGAATCTGCAACTGTTGTACTTAGTTCTTTTTTCTTAGCAAGAAGTTTTTCGAGAAAAGTATCCATTCTATTTTTTGCAACTGCCCAGGATTCACCAGTAATTTGGCTAACTTTAGATGCAACCACAAACCCTACTTTCTCTGCTATATATATTCCGTAAGAATCCTCTGTTACAACTATTGAAGCTTTTCTAAGCTTAGCCACTTCTTTAAACAAAATTTTAATACTTATTGGACTACTAAGAATTAAAGCTCCTTGAGGAATAATAAAAACTACCTTAGTTTTATCTGAAGCCAATACCCTATCAATAACGAAAGTTATTTCTTCCTTCTGGTCTATAAATATTTTTTCTGCTGTTAGTATTGACATATTTATTTAGTTTTATAACGGGATTGCTTCGCTTCGCTCGCAATGACACCTTTGAGATTCTCTCTTAGTTATTAATTGTCTAGTATCATTCTCGCTAGTGCCAACGGTGCTACATCTATAGGCATTGTTGCAGTTTTAGTTTTATCTGTAACATTACGTATTGCATTAGGAAAAATGAAATTTACTTTTGGATATTTTTTAAAGTTTAAACTTTGCATCCAAGGATAAGATATTAATTCCTCTTGTATTTGTGGAAGTAATGCTCCTCCTCCGCATAAGTAAATATTTGGTGGATACTCATTAACATCTTCAAATTCTTCTAATGCAACTTCTACTCCACTTGCCCATATTTTAATATCATTTTCAAATGCTCTTCTTATTTCTGTACTTTCTGTATTTGTTAGTTTACCATCAATGAATTTTAATTTTTTATCTTCGGCATCTTCGTAAGATAACCCTTTTTCCTTTTCTATTCTTCGTGAGAATACTCTCCCTCCAATTGCAAACATTTTTGTACCCACAATATCTCCATTTTTTACAATAGCTACGTCAGTAGTCCCTCCTCCAATATCAATAATAATTCCGTTTGCATCATTTCGTCGCATGTCGTTCATTCCCATTGAAACGGCATAAGGTTCTACAACAATTTTTAATATATTTACTTTCAAAAGTCTTGCTATTTGATTTATTGTATCGATATGGACTCTTGGTGCGAATGTTGAGAAAACTCGGTAAACTAATTCCGAACCTTTATAACCTAAAGCATTTAATACTCTTACACCATCTATGTAAACACTATTAATATAACTATCAATTTCTACAAGTTGCTTGGAAGGAATTCCTAGCTCCTCAGATAAGTCTTCCTTTGTACTTTCAAATGTATGTTTCTTAACTTTTTGAATTATCTGTTCAATTTCCTTCTCAGTAATTTCAGTATCTGGACTTTCTCTTTCTACATTTACTAATATGTTTACTCCTTGGACAGATTCACCTGCAATTCCAATTATCATATCCTTAGGAAGTGCATAATCTCCTTCAAAATATTCTTTTGCCATTCCAATAGCTTCGCCAATTGATTTATCTAAAGCATCAACAACTTCTGTAATATCTAAAACGAAAGCTGCATACATTGCACTACTTTTTTGTTTTACTCTGGTATAACCAATAATATTTACTTCTTTCTCTTCAACTATAAAAACTGCACACTTTATATATTCTGTTCCAATATCGACCGAAAGGTAGCTTGGTTTTTTAGAAGAGTTCTGAGTTTTTACTTTTTTAAAACGTTCAAACAATGGAATTTAAAGTAACAGTTAATCCTGAATAACTAAAGTTTCGAACTGGGATTACGCCCTACTATAATATACCAAATCTTCTTTATAATCAAAGTGTTTGAAAGTGTTTGTTAATTTGCAATAATAATATCATAGTGATATACTAGCCGTATTTGATAACCCTAATTACATTTTAATTTCGAGTATACATGAAAATTCTAGCTACAGTTCCAGAAGTGTCGAACGACAAGATTTTAAAAACTTTTTTGGAAGCTGTAAAGATCTTAAAGAAACAAGGTCACAACGTAACCGAAATTAAAGCTGATAATTCAAAAAAATCCGCAGATTTAGCAAAAGCTTTTAATCAAATTGATAAATATATTAAAGATACTGATATTTTAATTACTGATGTAACTAACGCAGATAGCAAAGTTGGCTACGAAGTTGCAAGAGCATTGGATGAAAAGAAAGTTGTAATTGCTTTAGAAGAAGAAAAATCTAAAAATCAGTTTGTTGTTATACATGGGAATAAAAATAGACAAATTGTACATGCAAAATACAATGCAAAAAACATAGAAACAGTAATCGCAGATGTAGTAAAAGAAGCTTCCAGTAGATTAGACTCAAAATTCATTCTTATCATCTCTCCGGAAATGGATAGGTATTTGAACTGGGCTTCAAAAGTTAAGAGAACACATAAAGCTCAAGTTGTAAGAACTGCTCTTGAGGCTTTAATTAAGAAAGATAAAGAATACAAAGATTACGTACAAGGAGAATAATAAAATGAAGAAATGCTATTCTAATTTCTTCTGAATTGCCGCCAAGATTTTTCTAAGCTCTTTTATTTTTTACTGTACTCTTCGAATTCATTATTTTCTATATAATCACTATCCTTCAGTAAGTTAATCCAGAGGTCACTCTCTATGAGTTCTTTGTATGCTATCTGCATCTTTAGATATACTACCTTGAGCTTCATAAATATTACCTCCTACAGAAGTACCACTTCTTAAAAGTTGTTTACTTAAAACAAATTCTTTCTTGGAAATAAGAGATTTATATAAAATGACAATTTCAAGCGAAAATTTATATGATTTATCTAGAATAGTGTTTTGTTTCACCCCAGTATTTTCCTAGAAGTGGTGAGAATTAGCAATGTGTCGCAATACAAATTAGGGAAATTTCTTCATTCCTTCATTTTAGGAGTAGACTCCAATATCATCTGGAATAAATTGTCTAAAGTTATCTTTTGTTATTCGGACACCTTTAACCAACCCCTGGACTATTTGCAGGGCTACTTTTCTAGCTAATTCGGTCAAAGTTCTTTCTAACTGCCTAACTCCTGCGTCAAATCCTAAAGGTCTAATTACTAAAGGCCAAACATCATCATCAAATGCAAGTTGATCCTCCTGCATGCCGGTTGCTTCCCTTACTTTTGGTAGAAGGTAATTTTTTGCAATCATCATCTTGTCATTGTCCGTATAACTCCCAAACCTAATTACTTCAAGCCTATCCAGAAGAGCCGCAGAAATTCCTCCGAGATTATTAGCAGTACAAATAAACATTGCTTTGGATAAATCTACAGGATAATCTACATACTTATCCATGAAAGTCGAGTTCTGCTCAGGGTCTAAGATTTCTAGTAAAGCAGCCATAACGTCCGCTTTAGTTCCTCCAGAACTTGATATCTTTTCTATTTCGTCTAATAGAATCAAAGGGTTCATACTTTCTGTTCGAACCAAAGACTTTATGATCTGACCGGGCTCTGCATTTAGTTGACCTCTTACAATACCTCTAATCTCTGTTACAGAGCTCAAACCTCCAAGAGAGATTCTCATAAATTTCCTATTTAATGCCAAAGCCATGGCCTTAGCAATCGATGTTTTACCAACTCCTTGGATACCTACAAAACAAAGTATTGGTGCGTGAGATGAATTTCCCTGCAATCTAGACATTTCATCAGAAGAATCTCCAACAGCACTCTCTGCTACTTTCCCTTGCTGGTTTTGAAGCTTTGTAACGGCTAAATATTCCATTACTCTATTCTTCACTGGCTCAAGTCCATAATTATATTTATCTAAAACCGCTTTTGCATTTACTAAGTCCAAAGTTTCTTCTTGATATTTACCAAATGGAATTTGACTTACCCAATTGATATATTCTGATACTGGTTCAAACTCTTGAGAATAACCTCCTGTTTGAGCCATTTTTACAAGTCTGAATATCATTCCTTCTGCCTTTTCTTTGAGTCCAGTAGGCATTTGTGATACCTCTATTTTCTTCTTTAAAGCATCTATTTCGACGTTTAAATCCAACACTGCTGATGATGATGCGACTGGCGTTACTGTTGGCTGCTGAGGAGCTGGTGTTACTGGTTGTGGATTTGAATTTACTGGTTCCATTTATTTATTTAAATACACTCTATTCTCAAGAATTAGCAGAGATTTGTCAAGGATTACCTCACCCTGCCTCTTTAAGATATCTCTAAAATTTGAAATCTGCGGGCAGGTTAAAAAGAGGAGGGGGAATAAAAAAAGAGCCCTGTTTCCAGGACTCCTTTCAATTATTAATGAGATTGCCTTGCCTTTCAGGCTCGGAATGACACATTACACTATTTCTTCTCTTCTGCTTCAGGTGTCACGACAGCTTCACCTTCTGCAGGGACTACAGGAATTGGATTTCCGTCTGCATCTAATTGAGGTTCAACTACTGCAATTTCTTCAACAATTTCCTTTTGAGGAGCTGCAATGTTTACAATGGCTGCGTTCTCACCAACACTAGAATCAAATTCTACACCTTCCGGAAGTTTCAAATCTCCAATATTTACTGCATCTCCAATGCTCTCCAGTTTAGAAAGATCAACATCTAAATGATCTGGTAAATCTTTTGGTAAACAATGTAGAGCAACAGAATCCATTATTGTGATTAAGAATCCAACATTTAATTTAACTGCTGGAGCTTCTCCAAGGAAGTGAATAGGAACTTCTACTGTGATCTTACTTTCTTCATCAATCTGATAAAAACTTACTTCTAAAAGCTTGTCGGATACTGGTTCAGTAGCATAGCTCTTAACAAGAACCTTAGATGGTTTTGAACCCTCTACTTCTAAGTCAAAGAATTTGTTAAAGCCAACGTCTTTGAATACTTTAGAAAATTCTTTTTTATCAATTTGAATACTTTCTGATTTTTTCTTTGGACCATATACTGATGCAGGAACAATTCCCTTTTCTCTCAAAGTCTTTACCTTTCGTCCAGATATTTCTCTTTTTTGTGCTGTTAGCTTCATAGTTTTGAATTTAAATTATATGCCAAATGCGGAGAATTATACTATAAACATAATCAGATATACAAATGGAATTAAGTGTATTAAGACTTCTTATTCACTCTTTTTCAATTCTTTCTCCATATTTATTAGATTAATTCTATTCACATACAGCTGCTGCAATACTCCAAAAGTACCTTGTGCAATCCAGTATATGCTTAATCCTATCGGGAATCCCCAAGCCCCGAATATTAATAATGCTGGGAATAAAATCATAGTCTGTTGAGTTGTTTGAGTTACAATATTGCTAAAATCGTCTGGAGAATTTGGATCTTTTTTCTTTTCTGTCTTCTTTTTTGTATCCTTAGAATATTTTTCTCTCAATTCTTTCATCTGTGCTTGACCTTTAAAACTCAACTTCATAGAAGCATATTGGATAACTCCAGCAAGTACTACAAATATTACATACGGAAGGATGACTAATAGATTATCGAATCCTATACTACTCCCAGTTTTACTTAAATCTACAATTCCAAAAAAAGATGAATTGAATGTGTAATTATCTGCAAACCTAGGGATGAAACTGTAAGCTAAATTATTAAAACTAGAAGCTCCTTGGCTGAAAATATCTCGAATAACGTGATCTATATTGATGAATAGTATTAACTGAATTATTAAAGGAAGGCAACCACCCAAAAGTGCTGGCATGTATTCAGAATTAGCTTTCATCAGTTCTTCATTTTGCTTTTGCTTATCGTTCTTATACTTTTCTTTAATCTCTTTCATCTTATCGTTTGCCTCCATATTTTTCCCTAACATTTGAGACTGTCTTACAATCACAGGAAACATTATCAGTTTTGATATTAATGCTATTGCAATAATTGATAAGCCTAAATTCTCTGAGAAAAATCTATAGAAGACTACAATTAGATTATAAATTGGCTGGTAGAAGAAAATTGTAAAAATGTCCACAAGGTATTAAGTAATCTATAAATAAATGACTCCCTATGATAGCACAAGCAGTTATATTGAATTACAGAAACTCTAAATCCTAAGTTCTAAATTTCAAACTCTAATATTCAAATGTTCTAAGTTTTGGATTTGAGTATTAGAATTTTTGAGATTATTTGTTTAGGATTTAGTGTTTAGAATTTAGAACTTAAATAAAAAAGCCACCACGAACGTGTGATGGCCTTTTGGTGGAGATGACCGGTTACCCGGTGTCCATGTAAACTTCAAATAACACAGCTTTACATACTTAGTACATTTGGATACATAAGCTCATAAAAATATACAAAAACAAGCTTAAGAATCTCCCCTATCTTAATTTCAAAACTAAAAGATTAAAGGGTTTTGAAAAGCATTCTAACTTTGGGACGCTTACAGTTCTCATTAGAAGGAAGAAATTGTAAACGGCAGTCCTACTTGTTGTTTCGGTCTGCTCTTATATTTTAGGCAAATGCATAATTCACATTTCCCAAAGGAGCAGTGAGTAAATTCTTTACAAAAGATACAAGATTTGAAATTGGTTTGACGTTTAGGTCAAGTTTGCCCGAAGGCAAGTTAAATTTTTTTTAACGAAGATTCTTAACTAAACTTCGGTATGCTATGAAATTTTTAATCTACTGTCGAGAAAACATCCCCCTTAAAAAGTCTTCCGTTCTGAGTTTCCAGTCTTGAGAAACTACTTAAGGTGAACGATTTCAGACATGTTAATTATACCATAGAATAACAATTTTGACGACACTACTCTCCGGCTCTTATTTCGACCAGGCCGCGTTACCTGCCTGCGTGCGCAGTCAGGCACGGCAGCCTAATCAGAATGCTCCCTCTCCTTTTAAGGAGAGGGTTGGGGTGAGGTCATACCGCACGGAAATCACAAGACCGCTTGTGTGCGGTCCCTATAGATTTGCTAATTAATGAGATTGCTTCGAAAACTTCGTCTCCTCGCAATGACACCAAGAACATTGAGACTTCTTTTAATTATTTATTCCTCCCGACTTCGCAAAGGTATACCCATAGACTCTTTGGACTCCATTCTCCTTAAGAACTTTTGCACACTCATTTAAAGTACTTCCCGTAGTATAAACATCGTCAACTAGAATTACTGAACTTGTGGAATACACATGCTGAAGATCTTGATCAATTGCGAAGATTCCTTTTAGGTTAGAACGTCGTTTTTCACCACTCAGATCTGCTTGCGCAGAAACATCTTTAGTCCTTTTTAATAAGTTGATTGTCTTAAAATCAATATATTTTGAGATCTCGTTACAAATTACCTCTGACTGATTAAATCCTCTTTTATTCTTTTTCTTTCTAGTTAAAGGTATTGGAACAAGAATTGAATGCTCATCAAGGCTAAAGAGCCTAATGAACTTGGACATTTTCTGTCCGATAAATTTGAAATTATTATAGTAAAAAGAGTATTTACCCTGCATAATGAGCTCTTTGACTCCTTCGTTATAGCTCACCATGAATATATGACCATCTAAAAATGTTTGATCCTTACATTCATCATGGATAAAACCTCTTTTTACCTTGGAATTACAAACACAGCAATATGTATTCCAATTTACAAATATTTTATCTCTAATGCAGCGGGTGCATAAGGACACTCCTACTCTATTACACATTAGGCAATAACTTGGTATCAAAGTATTTATAATTGGATTAAACATAAAATACTATATTGGTAAATAGTTATAAATATTAACATTTTGGGTTAAAATTATGAATATGAAAATACTATCAATAGATTATGGAACTAAAAGAGTTGGTTTAGCTATCTCAGACGAGACACTAACTTTTGCACATAGATTGGATCCGATAAAAAATTATAAAGATGAAAAAACTTTAATAGGAGATTTAGCTAACTTATCTATAAAATACGCGGTTAGCCTAATAGTTTTAGGGGTTCCCCTTGGTGTTGAAGAAAAGGATACAGAAATGTCAAAAAAGATAAATTTGTTTGCACAAAAGCTGGAAACCATTAATGGGATTAGCGTGAAAACTGTTAACGAAACTTATACAACCAGGCAGGCATATTCTAATTTAGGTAAAAATAAAGGTAAAAAATCTATTGATAGCGAATCTGCTAGAATACTTCTACAAGAGTACTTGGATGATAAAAAATTAAGAAATTAAATAATTTTAACTAACTTATCTATAAACTATGGATTCAAAAATACAAAAAAAGAAAAGTCACTTTCAAACATGTTTTCTAGTCATAGTCTTATTAATAGTCTTAGTACTTTTAGCTGGATTCCTTGCAGTAAATTTCTATAATAACGCAATATACTCCCCTGCTTCGGACTCCAGTGAGCTTGTTAGCCTAAAGGTTTCTGAAGGAGACACTTTAACTTCAATAGCAAAAACGCTGGAAGATAAAGGGTTAATAAAGAATTCGGAAATTTTGAAAATATATTTGAGATTAAATAGCACTTCCCCCAATATTAAAGCTGGGAATTACTCTATTCCTAAAAATAAAACTGCCATTGAAATTATAGAGATACTTGAGGATGGCGTTCTAAAGCCTGGAGTAAGAGTAACAATAAAAGAAGGCTCTATGGATGTAGAAATAGGGCAGAAAATTACATCTTCCCTGGGAACTGATGCTTTATTTAATGTCGCTGAATTTAGAGATATAGTTGTAAACCCAGATAGTTATACATTTTCTGTTGATGTACAAACATTCCTAAATACCTATAAACCAAGTGGAAAGCCATTGGAAGGATTCTTTTACCCGGATACTTACGAGTTTGCTGGAGACCAAACAACTCTACAGATTGTAGATAGAATGGTGCAGAATTTTATTGTTAAAGTTAATGATAATATTAACTTAAATAATTTGAATTTAAATCAAAGCGAAGTCACTACTCTATACGATGCTTTAAAACTCGCCTCTATAATTGAAAAAGAAGCTGGGAAAGATTCCGACAGAAAAGATATTTCGAGCGTTTTTCACAACCGAATACAAAACGATATCCCCCTAGAGTCTGATGTTACAGTCAATTACGTAACGGGCCAAAATAGCGATTATGTATCCATAAGCGACACCCATGTAGACTCACCATATAATACATATCAAAACCTAGGATTAACTCCTACACCTATCAATAACCCCCGAATTGAGTCTATTGTGGCGGCACTTTACCCAACACAAACTGACTACTTCTACTTTCTGTATTATGATGGAACAACATATTTCTCAAAAACTTTTGAGGAACATCAACAGAAAGCGTGTCAATATAGGGGTTGTTAGTGTAGAATATATCTGAATTTAATCAGAATTTTATGCATAAACTAAACCCACGGGATCTTCCAGAAATGAAGATTGTGGATATAACACTACCTAGAGCTATTGCGATTTTAGTAAGCGTTACTCTATTCTTTGCATTGCCTGTAGTGGGAATAACTTATTACCAAGCTCATCCTGCGCCACAGGAGACTGAGACGGTTAGTACTTCTCAAAATATTGAACCTAAAGTGGCTGGAGCTAGTACAGAAGCAACAAATCCGGGTCTAATTTTCGGAATAGATATGAACTCAGAGCAAGGATTGTTACTTATGATAGGTGTAATAATGATAGGAATTTCATTTATACTGGTAATATTCTTCTTACTTGAGAGTCAGAAGAAGGGTTAACCCTCTGCTATAATTACTCCATGCAAATCAAGTCCATTCATCCTGTTAAAAAATCTAAAGAGACTTTACTTCCTTTTTATCTTGAATCTATAAAAGCTGGATTTCCCTCTCCCGCGGATGATTTTATAGATAAGAAACTAGATCTAAATGAATATTTAGTTAAACATCCTGTGGCAACATTTTTTGTGAGAGTTTCGGGAGATTCTATGATAAATGCTGGCATACATACAGGTGATATTTTGGTTGTAGATAAAGCATTGGATGCAAAAGATAAGAATATTGTTGTTGCTGTGATAAATGGCGAACTGACTGTAAAAAGACTCCGTATGAAAGACGGGAAGGTAGCATTAATGCCCGAGAATTCAAACTATAAGCCGATTATTATAACTTCGGAAGATAACTTCTCTATTTGGGGAGTTGTAACAAATGTAATTCATAATTTAATCTAAATCCCTACCTAAGAACTCCTAACCCTCCCCTTAATTTAAGGGGAGGTGTCCGCCTTATGCGGACGGTGGGGTTAATACCGCACCAGAATCACACGAATGTTTGTGCGGTCCTTATTTGAGTTCTTGTAATTTTTCCTGGATATATGGTTCTGACCAATACGATAGTGCAGTTTGAAGATCATCCTTAGCTTTTTCTTTATTACCACTCTCAAGTTCAGATATAGCTAGATTGTAATATGTTCTAGCTTGAGTTTTGGGAACTCCAACAGCGAAAAAATATGCAAAGAATATTCCAGCAGTTATTATAGAAGCGAATATAACGTAGAAAGTGTTTTTGAAAATACTCTTAAATTTCATCCAGAGCTTCCTTATTCAAGTAGTTAGTTTTATATATATCTAGCAAGGTGAATAATATAACGATTATTAGTGGTCCGTAGAATATTCCAAAGAATCCGAATATTCCTATTCCCCCGATTACACTGAGGATCGTTACTAATGGATGAAGGTTTACGTCTTCTTTAATTAGCCTTGGTCTTAATATAGAATCTACAACGTTAATCATTATTCCACTGTAAACGATTATAAATATTCCAGCTATGACCCCTGCTGGTGATTGGTTTACAAAACCTTGGATAATCATTATTGCTCCAATTGGTGCCCAAACTAATCCCGATCCTATTGGAATTATTGAGAGGATAAGCATAATGATCCACAGTAATACTGGTGCCCCTACTCCAAGAAAAATCATCGGAATTATTACCACTGTGGCTTGTGCAATTGCGACTATAAAACTTCCATTAATTACACTTTTTAATGTATTTATAAACTTTCTATAAATAATTTCATCATATTTAGCATCTAACGGAGAGAATTTTGCCACAATCCTTGGTAATTTCTCATATGCTGGGAACATATAAACTAAACAAAGAATAAGAATAAATATACTAAAAAGTATCCCTCCTCCTATAGAAATTAAGTCTTTTAATATTGGAAGTAGTTGATTAGATAGAAAATCGGATTGACGAACTCCAGCAATAAGAGTTTGCAAGTCCAGCTTAGAAATATTATCTGAGAAATTATTTATATAGGTAACAGCTTGATCAATTGAATCCTTAAATCCTTTAAAACTATCCAGATTATCTAAGATTCCTGTAGATCGAATTACGTTTTGAACTTCGTTAATGCTAAATACAACTATCAAAACGATTGGAACTATAAATAAGACTAGTACTAAAATAATAGATAATGTTGTAGATAGTCCATTACTCTTTGTCTTATCCTTTATGAACGCGTATATGGGATGGAAAAGTTGAACAATAATCAAACTTAATATTAATACATTAAAGAAGGGAGAAAAAACGTTAAATGCTAAACTCGCAAACAATATTAGTGCAAATAGAAGCATTAAATCTTTAGCTTTCAAGGAACTAAGTTGCTTCATTTGGGAGTAAATAAGAAAAATACTAAATAAGCATAGCATTTTGATAACTACTATGACAATAAATTTATCCAGCTCTAGCTTGAAATTTTGGAGTCTACTGGTATAATCAACGTGCATTCCTCCTTAGCTCAATGGTAGAGCAATCGACTGTTAATCGGTGTGTTGAAGGTTCGAGTCCTTCAGGGGGAGTTCTTAACCTGAATTCTCAATTCTTTACCTTATACTTAATTCTAAGAATTTAGATTAAGAATTAGGTAGTACCACTCTCCTATAAATCTAACAAGTCTAATGGTGGATTCCGCCTAGGCGGATTAATCGGTGTGTTGTCCGTTTCCTCCAGGGGCGGACTTCTAGCAGCACTTAAAGGGGAGTTTTTTATTTCTTCAATATTAGCGTAAAAGTTGTAGGAACCTCATAACCCAAAATACCCAACTCTCTTGATTGTTTCCCAATGTTCTCATTTAATTGAATAATCTTGAATCCAGCTTCCACCGAACTATTTATATATTCTTGAAAAGTAAATGTCGGATGCTTTACGGTAATACCACTACCACCCCCGCTAAAGGGAATTCTACGATTTCTTTTACATCATATCTTTTTGATTTCTTTCTAAAGAATCCTACTAAAGGATGAGCATCTCTAAAACAAAAATATCCTCCTTTTCTTAGAGAGGCATGCACTCTCTTCATTAATAGTTCAAGGTTATTAGTATAATGGATAGAGCACATTCCAAATACAAGATCATATGAGGCTTTTTTTGACTGAAATTCATCAATATTAGCAAGCTCAATCTTTGTTCTGGAATCATTAACTATTTCTCTGAATTTATCAAGCATCTCTTCAGAATTATCAATCCCCTTGTAATTTTTTATATTTGAATACTTATTTAAAAAGTATTTTGCATCTATACCACTACCATATTCCAGTACATCGATTTCCTTATCTTCTAAATTTAGGATTTTTATAAAGTCATCCTTAGCAGCTGCGGAGTTACCCAACATATGTTGATGATATCCTGAAATTATATCTGAGTATTGAGTCTTCATATTTGAATATTACCACAACCACTCTCCTATATTATTTTTTTTTGACATAGATTTTTAACTTTTGTATCCTCAAGAGGATTTAAAAATTTTTATGGAAAATAAATTAATCTCAAATAACAAACTATAACTACTCTAAGAGCCGAAAGGCTCTTTTTTTTATTATGAAATAACAAGATTTATCTTATTTTTTAATTAAAAGATATGGCTCTAGATATACAAAAAAAATTCGGAGATCAAATAAATGAATTTATCGAGCAAGGTGTTGCAGTGGCTGTTCCCACATTAGCTGAAATTGACCCTAAGGGACATATAAGTGAAGAAGTTTTAAGTCGACTCGTGATAGCCATAGAAGTAGGAAACCCCAAGGAATGGATGTCAGAATATTTGGATAATGAAATTGAATTCCCTATTGATACTTTTCCCCCTGAATTCCAGGAGTTTTACAGAGGATTTTCTGAAAGAGAACTTGCGGAAATTAAAGCATGTACTTCCTTAATGACCCAAATAGCAAATGTGAGCAGATTATCAAACGAAGACTTTCAGAGGGCAAATCCAGAAATTATTGCTAAATTTAAAACTCTGTATAAATTGGCAGAAATGAGAATTATGTACTTTATCAAAAATAAGATAAAAGATTTAATTAATGAGGGACTGCCAGAGGGTGAAAGTAAAGATCCTAAAAAGGTTTTAAATCTATTTGCTCTACGAGGGGCGAAGGTATTCGAAAATCAATATAACTTTGGAGTTTCGAAAGAAGTTGAAATGAAGAGAATCCCTCTACTAGATGGGAGTTACGTAGTGGGGGTTGGTCCAGAATTTCAGCAATTGCTAGATATGCCTTTAGAGGAAAAAGCCATGGTCGAAGATGTTATATTACCAGACGATTGTATTTCTACAGGTATGAGTGAAGGAGCACTTGTAAAATTATTAAAAATGGCAGGATTTAATCCTAAAAGAATTATTATTCCTGCAACTGTTGCAGTTAGAGGTGGATTGGCGTATATAGCAAAAATTGTTAAAGAAACATTTCCTGACTGTACACTTTCACTTCCAGCGGGGGAACCCTGCTCTTCTGTAAATGATTTAATGTACTTAATGGTAAAGAAGTTATTTAAAGTAGGAGATATGGGATTTTTTAATTACGTAGCCTCTAATGAGGATTTAGCAAATGTTCCTACTGGTGAAACCCCAATGAATACGAATATGGATCTTGTGAAGCTAGCATTTTATGTTACGGATCCAGAGGGGCTATTACGTTATCTTGAACACGTAACTAATCAGCTATTCTCCACAACTGAAGCTTAAATAAAATACGGCGAGTTTATCTCGAGATAAACTCGCCTAGAATATGAACTCCTTGTTTTAATCTCCCATTAATACGTAAACCTAAATTTAATTCTTTGTTTAATTCAAGACTATATTGAGATAAAAGCTCCTTCCATTCCGACCATTTATAATATTGACCCGTCCAAGGCATATGTGGATTTTTTACATTAATTATCCAGTCATTTGCAATAATAAATTCCCACCTCTGCTCTGTTGTTAAATCGTAAAACCTTTTTGTAAATTCTTTATCTGTTTGGATATTAATTTTCTGATTTCCCGAGCACAGAGAATCAATATCAACTTGATCCACAAAGGTTTCTTCCCACAAAATTAACCTTCCGCCTTTGTTTAGAGCCTGCTTACAGTTTTGAAGCATTCTTTTAATAGCATCTAAGTTTTCAAAGTGATGAAACACAAATTGAATGTTTATTAAATCTACAGAATTACTTTCTATTGGAAATTCTGATGCATCTGGATCTGTTTGATAGTAAACACATTTATCAGGCTTTAAGAACACACCTTTTTGAGGAATAATATCTATTCCAATGAACTTTTCGATATTACTGTATTTAGTTGATAGGTAATTGATTGTATCTAATTTGTTCGCACCTACATCAAGGTAAGTCTTTACGTTTGAATAATCAAATAAGTCTATAGAATTTGCTTCTGTGATTTTATTTGTAACAAGCTGTTTTGCATTTTGGAACTTTTGATCTATTACTTGCCTCTTTTCATCCAAACTCCCTTTCCTATCTCTCGCCTCCCAGGACATATCAACAATTCCCTGACCAATAGATTCGTCTATACCGGACTGAGCAAAGTTAGCTTTAAAAAAATCCGTTAGTAGATTTTTAACTTGTTGTGTATGCCAAATTTTTAGTGGATCGATCATTTGTAAATATAATTTATAATTTACTAAACATCTGGATTATGTTTCCATCAAGGTCTTTTGCGGTAAGAACTCTGAGATCACCTGTTGGAGAATCATGAGGTTCTGCGATAAATTCTACCCCTCTCTCTTTCAACGTCTCATAAATTTTATCGACATCGTCGACAAAATAAGAAATCATTAATCTGTAGGGTTCCTTAGTTTTACCTTTAACTTCGGAATGATAGCCTATCCATAAATACATATCGTTTGATGGATCAATTTCAAAAGCGATTGCTTTATCTTCAGGAATATCGACTTCTAGAACTTGTTTTAAATTAAATTTCTCCTTGTACCAATTTGCAAGGGACTTATAATCCTCACTCCAAATTGTAAAACCTTCGAACTTTTTTAACATAAGGATGATGTAAAAAATAAATACTGTGATTTTAAATTTATATTAAATTTTCACCTCTAACAATTCTCCCCACTCAGTCGTGAAACGATTACTAATTCTATTCTTTCGACCTCGCCAACTTTGTTTTATACCGGTTGCTGCCACCTTAATTACTTCTCTTCCCCACTCATTATTTACTTCATCTACTGCTTCCATTAAACCCTCTCTCTCCTCTTCGTTCTGTTTATTATCTAAAGTCATTTGAGCATAACCTATTTTAGGAATAATTCCTGTTAGCAATACCCCTGCTTTTCTATACTTAAGATTAGGTTGATATAGCTGTCGTAGTGTTTTTTTCGCAGCCTTAATAAGTGTCGGTGTGTAGTCGGATGGTGCATCCAAAGTAGCTCCTAAAAAATCAAACTTATATCTCTTTTCTTCCTTATCAATATCTCCTGCTGATTTAATACTAACACCAACATAGCTGGCCATCGAACCTTGCCCTCTAAGCTTTTCCCCTGCAATAGACATAAAAGTTGCCACAGCCTCTTCAAGCTCTTCTAAGGACACAACATTCTTACCAAAAGATCTGGAACTAATCACACTTTTTCTAGCTACATGGTGATCCATTTCCACACAATTCACTCCATTAATTTCTAGGTACGTTCTCTCTCCACCTACTCCCAACTTTGCCTTAACAAGTAGTCTATCCATCTTTTTAAAATCGTAGACACTGTAAACACCTGAGTAGTTTAATTTTAAAGAATATTTACGTCCTATTCCCCAAGTATCTTCCACTTCAATGTTAGAAAGCAATTCCTTGTTTTCTTGCTCTGAATGAATCCAGAAAACTCCTTGTGTGGCTATATAATTCTTCTTCGCAACCTTATTCCCTAATTTTGCCAAAGTCTTAGTTTCGGAAATACCAATAGAAGTTGGGATTCCCACCTCTTTCTGTATTCTTTTAACTATTGCCTTACAATATTCCTCAACGTTGTCTGTTTTAACAAATTCTAAGTTTAAAAACGCCTCGTCTATTGAGTAGACTTCAATATCGGGAGAATATTCTTTTAAAATCATCATCACTCTTTTAGAGATATCTCCATAAAGCGTAAAATTAGAAGAAAAAACATACATATCGTACCTATCTATCAAATGTTGCCACATGTGAATCGGCGCTCCCATTGGAATCCCTAAAGCTTTAGCTTCGTTGGAACGCGCAATAATACAACCATCATTATTTGAAAGTATAACTACTGGTTTTCCATTTAATTTAGGATTAAAAATCCTTTCGCAGGAAGCATAAAAGTTGTTGCAGTCCAAAAGGGCGTAAAGTTTACTCATACTAAGATTTTAGCAGAAGGACTTTGAATTGTGACAGACTATCTAAACTTTGATTCTGGATAAAAATCTTTTTCGTGTTCCTTTGGAATCTTTAGATGCGTATGCTTAATCGCACAACTGTAAACCTCAGTTTGAATTCCTACTCCCTTTGCCCAGGCAAATATTCCGTTTACGTATTCACAATAGAAGCAATCAATCTTTTGTAACCAATTTAGTCTTTTTAAATCCCACCTTTCAAAAGAAATGTAGTCAGATTTTTTAACCATTGGAATGTCGTTTATCTTAAAGTATATAAACTGATAAATTGTTAACCAAACATCCAGTAGAACTACAGGAATCACGACAGAGTAAATCGCAATGCTAGAAAAAGGAACTAAGAATGGATTCGCTTTTATTCTTTTACCTTCTTGAATAATTAATGCTGGTGTTTCTTTTTCGTAATATTCGGGCATAAAAATAGATTTAAAATATTATTAATTATTTTCTAAATATTTTTCAATTAACTCAATATGTTCAAAATCTTTAGGTCTGCCCATAGCTTTTTTCCACTTGATTAAATTTTCTAAATTTACATACCTGATACTATCAAAAATATCTGCAGAATCTATCAATTCATCAATGTCCCAATACCCCGGAACCCAACTATTGAATATCTCTATCGAGCCTTCATTCAGTTCAATTACTTTTCCATCTCCTTGACTTGGCTTCTCAGGCGTGCCTAATTCTAATGCTTTTTCCCATGCTGTTCCTCTGGCTACTATATCCAGATCGTGACCTAAATCTTTAATTCCTCTAGGATACATTGGGCCACTGCCAAATACTGCGAAATCTTCAGAAGGTAAATTTAATTCTTTTAGAGACTCTAGAAGCTTCTCTCCTGTTATTCTTTTCGAATCCTTATTCATATTATTCTGCTAAAAATAAATAATCTGATGCAGACCTCCTCTGCTTACCTTCTAGTTGAACTTCTAATAATTCTAAAGATCCATTCCTTAAATTTAAGAACAGGGATTTCCCTTCTCTTTCTATCTTAATCTTATCTAATGAATCGTTAACCATTGACCGTAAACCGCAAACCTTTGCGTGAAAGATCTTCAAAACTTTACCATCTTTTAACTTCACCCATGCAACCGGCCAAGGGTAAAATGCTCTCACCATTCTTTCGGCTAATTTCGCATCAGTTTCAAATGTAATCTCTGCTTTATCTTTGGAAATATCATCTTTATAGCAATAAGTTGCTTTTGAATGATCCTGCTCTACTGCTTGGATTTTACCTTCAGTCCATGATCTTAAATCTTCTTCTAAATGATCAACTGCTAGCTGTGATAATCTAGACATCAATGTTTCTGTAGTCTCATCACTCGCAACTAGTAACCCGTAACTAGTAACTACATCTCCTTCATCCATCTTCTCTGCCATCTTTTGAATAGTTACGCCAGTTTCTGTGAATCCTTGAAGGATTGCCATTGGAACTGGAACCGCTCCTCTTAGCAATGGAAGTAGAGATCCATGAATGTTCAAACAAGAGTATTTAGGACTATCGATAATATTATTCGGAATGATTTGACCATACGCTGCGACGATAATTAATTCTGGCTGAAATTTTTCTAACAATTCTTCAGATATTTGCCTAATTTTAATTGGCTTTAATATTTCGAATTCTGAATTTTGAGTTTTTACAAACTCTCCTACTGGTGTTGGAGTCAGTTCTTGTTTTCTTCCGACAGGTTTATCTGGTTGAGTAACAACAGCAGCTAGATCTATAAAATCTATTTCACGAAGTTTTTGTAATACTGGAACAGCAAACTCACCAGATCCAATAAAGATTGTTTTTATTTTATTCATATTCACAATTATAGCTTTGTTTGCTTTTCAAGCCAAGGATATTGATATGTGAACTCTCCTCCTCTTTTAAGAGGAGGTCGGGAGGAGTTAATACCGCCCCGAAATCACTCTTTTCTTTGGGCGGTCCTTTTTGGTGTCCATAACTCCCCTAACCCCTCTTACAAAGAGGGGAATAGTTATACCGTCGATTTCTATTGTGGATCTGCATAAATAAATGTAAAATACAGATTGAATTTATCTGATTAAAAATTCAAAATATGTACAACAAGCCAAACCCCAAGCAAAAGTTTTTCGAATTGGAACAAGAACTCTTAAAATTCTGGAAGGATAAGGACATTCTAAACAGGTCTATCCAACAAAGAAGTGAAGAGAATCTAAAAACGTTTTACGATGGTCCTATTACTGCAAACGGAAATCCTCATAGTGGACACGCGTTAACTTTCTCATTAAAAGACATTATTCCTAGATACTGGTCCATGAAAGGATTTAGAGTTTCTAGAAGTTTAGGTTGGGATTGCCAAGGATTGCCTGTTGAATACGAAGTTGAAAAGAATCTAGGATTTAAAGAAAAGAAAGATATTGAAAAATATGGAATTGCAAAGTTCAATGACCTTTGTAGAGAACTTGTAACAGTAAATCGAAATAAGATTGTTGATTTAGAAGAATTGATGGGTAGACTTACAAACTCAGAAGAAGAGTACGCAACAATGGATAAAAATTATATTGAATCTGTTTGGTGGTCTTTAAAAGAACTTTATACAAAAGGTTTACTTTATGAAGGATTTAAGGTTGTACCTTACTCAACAAGAGCTGGTACTACTCTATCTAATGCAGAAGTTGCACTAGGTGGTTACAAATCTATGAAGGATCCTGCTATAACTGTTGAATTTCCGTTAGTTGAAGATGACAAAATAGTTCTACTTGCTTGGACTACTACTCCATGGACAATACCTGGAAATTTAGGATTAGCTGTAGGAAGCAAAATTGAATATGTAAAAGTAACCTTAGAAGATTCTGATAAGAATTATGTTCTTGCTAAAGATTTAGTTGAGAAAGTATTTAAGGATAAAGCTTATAAAATAGTTGGAAGTGTTGATATTAAGGATTTACTTGGGAAAGAATATACTCCTCCATTCGATTATTATGTTGGAAGAGACAATGTTCATAAAATTTACGAAGGTGGACATGTAACTACAGATTCCGGAACTGGAATTGTTCATTTAGCACCTTATGGAGCTGAAGATAATGAAATATTTCAGAAAGTTGGAATTCAAAGTTTTGATTATTTAAATGATCAAGGAGACTTTACGACAGAAATCCCTGACTACTCAGGAAAGTTCTACAAACAAGCAAATCCGTTGATCGTTGAAAATCTTACATCAAAAGGAGTACTTTTTGACTACGAAGAATACGAACACGAGATGCCAATGTGTTGGAGAACTAATACTCCTTTAATATACAAGCCTATCAAGTCTTGGTATGTTGCAATGAGTACTTTGAGAAAAGAATTAGTTGATAATAACAACAAGATTAATTGGAATCCTAAACATGTTAAAGATGGACGATTTGGGAATTGGCTTTCTGAAATTAAAGATTGGGGAATTTCTAGATCAAGATATTGGGGAACTCCTCTACCTATTTGGAAATCTGAAAGTGGGAAAGTAATGATATTAGGTTCTTATGAAGAACTTGAAAAATTATCTGGAGTAAAAGTTGATGATCCTCACAGACCTTACATTGATGATATTGAATTTGATTTCGATGGAGAACATTACAAAAGAATTTTAGATGTTCTGGATGTTTGGTACGATTCCGGATCTATGCCCTTTGCTAGATTTCACTATCCATTCGAAAATAAAGAGAAGTTTAAAAAGAAATTTCCTGCTCAATATATTGCAGAAGGTGTAGATCAAACTAGAGGTTGGTTTTACTCTCTTCATGCGATTTCTACCGCTCTATTTGAAAGAGAAGCTTATCAGAATGTGATCGTTAACGGAACTATTCTTGATGATCATGGTGCAAAATTAAGTAAGAGTAAGAAAAATTATATTGATCCAGATTTATTAGTAAAGGAGTTTGGTGCAGACACTTTAAGAATTAATTTCTTTAGTTCACCAATTGCATCTGGTGAAGACGCTTCTATTACTCAAAAGACTTTAAAGTTAATAACTCAAGAGTATATACTTCCAATCTGGAATATATTCTCATACTTAACAACATACGCAAATATTCACGAATGGCATCCTAATGAGCAGTTAGCTTACAATGGACGAAATGTAACCTCGGATACACATCCATGGGATCATATTCCATTTGATAACATGACTAATAGCGTTGATGCTTGGATAATTTTGAGATTACAAAATACAATTTTAGAAGTAACAACGGCTTTAGATAATTACGAAATACAAAAAGCAATGCGTCCTTTGAGAGCATTCTTTGAAGATATTTCTAAATGGTACATTAGATCAAATAGAGATAGATTTGCAGAAGGTGATCCATCTACAATCAATACTCTATTCTATGTATTTGTAGAAGCATTAAAATTACTTTCACCATTTGCTCCATTTATTACTGAAGGTATTTATAGAGAATTAGTTGTTAGTGAAATAGAATCTCTGCCAGAATCTATTCATTTAACTGACTACCCTGTTTACGATAAAGCATTTACAGAAAACTATAGTGCTTTAGAATATGAGATGGAATTTGTTAGAAGGGTTTGCGAAATGGGACATGAGCTTAGAGTTTCAAATGGTTTAAAAGTAAGACAACCTTTAGAGAAATTAGTAATACAAACAGATAACGAGAAAGTTGCGATAGTCACAGATTGGATGAGAGATTTAATTATGAAAGAATTAAATGTTCTATCAGTAGAAGATACAATCCATTTTGCTGCAAGCACTACTCTTAAAACTTCTGAAGATGCTAATTTGAAAATTAAGATTGGTTTAGAAACTCAAATCACACCAGAATTAAAAGAAAAAGGAACAGTACGGGAAATAATAAGAACAATTCAAGCCACAAGAAAATCTGAGAATTTTCAAATGGGTGATAAAGTAAAGATTCTATATTATACTGAGAACATAGATTTAAAAAATATAATAGAAAAAAACAAAGATTTAATATTTGAAGCTACAAACACTGTTTCCATTGAATTCAATGAGAGTTTAGAATCCCCTACAGAAACTAAAATTGAAGACAGTGTTCTAAAGCTCACACTCGAAAATGTTTAATGACTTAAGAAAAAATTTAAAGGAAAGAAACTTTGGAGCTTATATTCCACTCTTCATCGCGGACTTTTTACAGAGCGTTGTTATTGCGATTGCAATTTGTATTGCTGTATATGTTTTTATTGCTACTCCAAATCAAATAGACGGGGAATCGATGGAGCCTAATTTTACGAATAGTGAAATTATTATAACTAACAAATTAACTGAATGGCTTGGTTCTTCGGACTTTGGTAAAAATGCTGGGTTAGACTATCAAAGAGGAGATGTGGTTGTTTTCCAAAAACCAGGTAACGAGGACTTTATTAAAAGAATTATTGGAATCCCAGGAGATAAAGTAGCAATAAAAGACGGTTATGTTTATCTAAATGGGAAGAAAGTTATAGAAAGTTATTTACAACCCTCTACTTTTACTCGAGGTGGAAATTTTATAGAAGAAGGTGCAGTGGAAAGAGAAATACCCGTTGGTAAATATTTTGTATTAGGAGATAATCGAAATAATAGTCACGATTCAAGATTTTTAGATATTGGATTTATAAACCGAGATTGGCTTAAAGGGAAAGTAATATTACGTTACTGGCCAATCAATAAATTTGGTATAGTCAGTCAAGGAGAACTACAATTCAATTAAAATTTAAAAATTAAAAGAGAATCTCGGTTTATTTTATTCTTCTCTTAATTTTTAATTGATTTCTTTTAATTTATGATATTAGCTGTAACAAATCAAAAAGGAGGAGTTGGAAAAACTACTACAGTATTGAACTTAGGAGTTTATCTTGCTGTAAAAGGACAAAAAACCCTTTTAGTTGATATTGATCCCCAGTCTAATCTAACTTCCGGGCTAGGTGTTAAAGGAGATTTACAAAATAAAGAGAATATTACTAACCAGGAGCCGAAAACTATTTACGATGTCCTTGTAAATAAAGAACCTGCAGAGAGTGCAGTTTTGAAAACTAGAATTAAAAATTTAGATATTATTCCCTGTACAATTGAATTAGCTGGAGCAGAAGTTGAACTTGTTGGATCTTTGTCTAGAGAAAGTATATTAAAAAAAGCTATAGAAAATGTTTCTAAGAATTATGATTTTGTAATTATCGACTGCCCTCCTTCACTAGGATTACTGACTATAAACGGACTTGTAGCTGCAAATAACGTACTTATACCTGTTCAATCAGAGTATTACGCTCTTGAAGGTTTAGGACAGCTTATAAACACTGTAAAGCTTATTAAAAACAACTTAAATTCTTCAATGGATGTTGGTGGAGTTATTTTAACAATGTACGATCCAAGAACTAACTTAAGTAAAGATGTTGCTGGAGAAACTCAGAATTTTTTTGGAGATAAAGTATTTAAATCTGTCGTACCCAGAAATATTAAGCTATCTGAAGCACCCTCTCATGGGCTCTCAATCTACGAATACGCTCCTAACTCCTCCGGCGCACAAGCATACGAGCAACTTGCAACTGAAGTAATTAAAAGATTTACCAGGGAAGGATTGGTAAGACCAATGCTTACAAAAGCTGGTTGATAAACTTTGCAATTTGTGGAAAGATAGAATGAATTAACAACTTCCAAATTGCAAACAAGACTGTATTATAAGTTTGGGAATTGAAAATTATAATATTGAAAATTTTAATAATATGAACAGTAAGAAAAGCTCAGGTTTAGGAAGAGGTTTATCCGCATTAATAAGCCAACAAGCAGTACCCGAACTATCCCAAGGATTTATTCCCAATTTACCAATTGATTTAATAGTCCCAAATCCTTACCAACCAAGAATAGAAATAAAGCCAGAATCGCTTATGGAATTGGCAGATTCTATTCGAGAACATGGAGTAATTGAACCACTTTTAGTAACTAAGAATGATGGTAAGTATGAATTAATTGCAGGAGAAAGAAGATGGAGATCGTCAAAATTAGCCGGATTAGAAACAGTTCCTGTTGTTGTAAAGGAATCATCTCCTCAGGAAATGCTTGAACTTGCAATTGTAGAAAACGTACAAAGAGCAGATTTGAATCCTTTAGAAGAAGCTTTAGCATTCGAACAATTAGTAAAGGCATTTAATATGTCTCACGAGATTATTTCTAAAAGAATTGGACTTTCAAGGCCAGCCATTGCAAATAAGATAAGACTATTAGCTCTTCCAGATGAAATTAAAAAAGCATTATTAGAAGAAAAAGTATCAGAAGGACACGCAAGAGCTTTGTTAGGTTTGAACTCTACAGAAACAATGATTGCAGCTTACAAAATTACTATCCGAGACCACCTCTCTGTTCGTGCTGTAGAAGAATTAGTTAGAAGATTAAACAAAGGAAAAAAATTAAAACAACGAAAGGATATGAGAATTGTAGATGACAAAACTACAGAACTTGAAACTAATTTAAAACAAAAATTTGGACAAACAGTTAGTCTATCCCGATCTCAAAAAGGAGGGAAAATCGTTATCCCTTTCAATAATGATGAGGAGTTGGATAAGATAATCACAGAACTTCTATAAAGATACTCAACCAGTAACCCGTAACTCGCAACCATTAACGATTTGGTGCTATAATTTGTCCATCTAAACTAACACTTATGGCTCGAATTCTTGTTTCTGCTGCTCATACGCTTGAAAGTCCTGGTGCAATAAATGGCGACCTAAGAGAAGCAGATTTAACTCGAAATATCTTAAAGAAAGTTATTCCTCACCTAGAAAAAACAGGTGTGGAATTTAAAGCTGTACCATTGGACCTTCCTCTACTCCAAAGGATTGATTGGATTAATGAAACAGGGTTTAGCGAAGCCAGTGGAGATATCTTCTTAGAAATTCATATTAACGATGGCAACAAAAGAGGTATCGAAGCTTGGTTTAAAGGCTCAGGTTCTGAAGATAATAAATCGCAAAAGCTTGCTACAAAAGTTGCTGATGAGGTTTGTAAAAAAACAAATTATCAAAACCAAGGAACTAAAAGTGAATTTGACCATGATTTAGGGAGTTTACTTATTCTAAATCAAATAAATCCAACCGGCGTAGCGATTGAGTTCTTATATATCGATAATGAAGAAGATATTAAAATCTTAAAAGATGATGCTAAGCTCGACGAACTCGCAAAACTCATTGCAGATAGCATGGCAGACTTTGCAAAGAATGATAAGACTAAACCAGCTGAAACTACAACAGAAACAAAGGTAAAATCTCCCCTCTTCCCAATGAATGATAAGCCAATGACAACCCCTCCGTCTGCTTTATCAGGTGGTTTTGGAAGTGGATTTCCATCTATGGGAGCAACACCAAGCAGTCCTGCTTCCAAAACCAATACTCTGATGGATAGAGGTGAAAGAACAGAAATGATTAAAAAAATTTATAAAAAGATCTTAGGGAAAGAGCCTAATCAAAATGATCTAAACTTCAATCTTAATACAGCAGTTTCGGAAGAAGATTTAACTAAAAAACTTTTGGAGTCTAAAGAATTTGAAGAAATGGTAAAAGATGCAGCAGAAGCTAAGGAATTGAGAACTAAAGCAACTAAAGCCGAATCTGAGCTCGCCACCATTTCCGGAAGTATTGCAGATATGAAAGATATGGCTGCGGGGTTAAATAGGCTATTAGAACAGAAAAATAAGTATATAGGACAACTCCACGGCGAATTAGAAAGAAATAATTTAATAAAAAAAGGAGAAAGGTTTAACTCTGGAACTCGAAAAATCTCCAACGAGGCAAAAAAACTTGAAGGACAAGCATCTCTTAAGTCCACACTCATAAAAATTTTAATGAAAGTTTTTGATGTCTAATATGTTATAATTTTGTAATCTTTTTAGGAGATTGATTATCTTTAAATAGCAAGAAAATTGAAAGAATTTAACTACAAAAATTTAAAAGCAAAAGTTACTAATTTAATTGAATTAGATAGCTCTGCATTACCTATTTTAGGTTAATTTTGTATATAAATTCAGAATTCTTCGAGATAACTTCCCCTAAGTAGACATATAAATTTTAAAGTTTTGTTATGGATATATCATTTATTTTAGTGGCAGTTCTTCTTATTGCTGCAATTGCAGGGATAGGTTTTGCTGTAGTACTCTACTCTCAGCTAAGTAGTCTTAAAAAGACAAAAGAAGAAGAGATTAATAATTTAGTCAATAAATCTAAAGAAGTAAAACAACTTTCTGAGGAAGAAGCTATCGAAAAAGCAAGCCGAAAAGCAAAAGAAATGCTTACAGAAGCGGAGAGAAAAGCTTTGGATATTGAAACTAAAGCACAGGAAAATTTGAGACTTGCGAGAAATCAATTAAAAGATCAGGAAAGAATTCTTGAAGAAAGAGAAAGAAAGTTAGTAGAAAGAAACACTACTCTAGACATGCGTAACGATCAAGCAGATAAAAAAGAGCAGGAAATTGAAGCAATTAAAAAAGACATTGCAACAAAGCGTGAAGAACTTGCAATTAAACTTCAAGAAGTTGCTAAATTAACTCGAATAGAAGCAGAAACTCAGTTAAAGCAAGAGGTTGAGAAAGATCTTCAAGATTGGGCTGCTAAAAAAATTAGAGAATCTGAAGCTATGATCTCTCAAAAATCTGATGAAGCTGCTAAAACTATCCTTGTGGAAGTTATGGCTAACGCTGCTACAGATTATGTTGCAGAAACAACTACAACTACTGTAACAATCGATGATGAGACTATGAAAAGTAAGATCATTGGTAAGCAAGGTAGAAATATTAGAACTTTTGAAAAGCTTACTGGCGTTGATTTAATTGTAGACGAAACTCCAAATCAAGTTACAATTTCTTGTTTTGATCCAATTCGAAGAGAAGTTGCTGCATTAACATTGCAAAAATTACTATCTGATGGGAGAGTTCATCCAGGATCTATTGAAGAAACTGTAGAGAAAGTTAAAAAAGAACTTTTGAAAGTGATTAAAAAGACCGGAGACGATATGGCATATGAAACTGGATTTAATAATCTACCAAACGAAATTATTATGCTTTTGGGAAGATTTAAATACAGATTTAGTTATGGACAGAACTTAGTAAAACATACGCTAGAAATGGTAAAAATTGGAGAAGCTTTAGCTAAAGAATTAGGTGCAAATGTACAAACTACAAAGTTAGCTTGTTTACTACACGACATCGGTAAAGTGGCTCCAGAAGAAGGAAAACAACATCACCACATCTCTTCTGAGCTTGCTAGAAAGTATTTCCCTAACGACGAGAGATTGGCTAACGCAATAGAAGCACATCACTTTGATATTGATGCAAAATATGTTGAAGCAGAAATTGTAAGAATTGCAGATGCAATTTCCGGAGCAAGACCAGGAGCAAGAGTTGAAAATTACGAGGACTATATAAAAAGAATTAGAGCATTGGAAGACATCGCAAATAAGCATAAAGGAGTTAAAGAATCCTTTGCTATCTACGCTGGAAGAGAGATTAGAGTTATTGTTAAACCAGACGAAGCATCTGATGAAGATGTGAAAGTAATGTCATTTAAAATTGCTAAGGAAATTGAGGAAACTCAAAATTACCCTGGAGTAATTAAGGTGACAGTGATTAGAGAGACGAGAAGTATTGTTGAGGCGAAGTAATTAGAATTCTGCGCGAGCCAAAGGTGAGCGCATAGAATTCTGTTATCCTGATCCGCCCTTTGGCGGAGATGGATCTTAGAATGATATCGGGACCTCAAACTACTCTACTAATAAAATTAAATATTCTGTAAAGAAATATACTATCATTATTGGAATGAGTGTTGACAAAAATATACAAAAAACAAAGATCTGCCCTTTTTGTTCAGAAGAAATAAAATTAGATGCTGTAAAGTGCAGGTATTGCGGCGAGTTTCTGAATAAAGAGTTAAAAAAAAGTGAAAGAATAAATCCAGAGGAAAATCTCCCTATAAAAAAAGATAGACAAAGTTTAAACGGCATTTTTGCTGCGATATTTGTAATTATTATGATAGGTTTTCCTTCATTCCTTGGATTAGGCGGAATTATACCAAGCATGGTAGCAGGAATTTTTGCAGGATTATGGGTATGGGTCATAGATAAATTACCTGGTATGCAATGGCAGAAAGTACTGATTCTTATTTTAACGATCTCCTTAACCTATGGGTTAACCACAGTCCTATTGAATAATACTAACTTATTTCAACAAATAAATATTTCGAAAGGAGATAATAAATTAAATGATTGCCTCGATACTGCTAAAAATCAATATCGATTGAACTGGGATAAGCAATGTAGTGATACAAATCAAAATGATTCCTGTAAGTTACCTACAGCAACTGCACAATTACTTGAAGATAGGCTAAATAGTGGTAAACAAGAATGCTATTATAAATTTGGAAGCAAATAAATTATACTCCACATAAGGACCAGGCCGCCCAAAGATACACGACGAACGTAGCGAGGAGATGTAGATTTGCGCCTACTTGGTGTTACAGCCTATTACTTTTTTATGTCATTTCGAGCGATCCGCCCTGGGCGGAGAGTCGAGAAATCTTTAACCACCTTACCGAATTGACTGGACAGTGGTTACAGATTTCTCCATTCGTCGCTTGAGCTCCTCAGTCGAAATGACACAAAACCCTAATCTGAAATGCTCAATACCCTTTCGGAGGATATGTTCTTTGTCCAAAGTATTCAATATTAAGTCCCTCTACTTCCTTTAAAATTCTCTCCGTTTCATTCTTAACGAATTCTGCGTCTGCTCCTAATCCTTCAAGAACAAACTCTACTGTTTTATCCACGTTATTCTTAAATTTCTTATTAATGTCTTTCCATTTTATATCTTTGAGTAGCTCTATCATTTTAGGATCGTAAGAAATTTTTCCTTTCATCATTAAAACTGAAATCATTGGATAACTTAACTGACCTACATAAAAGGCACTATTATCGTTCGACATCATAGCAGTAAAGTCATCATTCCAAGTTACAGTATAGAATTTACCCTTTGAAGAAGAATACATTTTAGCTTCGTTTTTATCTGGGGAGATTTCTATTCGTTTATCTGCAATTGCACCTAAAGCTTCGTATACTTTTGAAATGTGAGGTTTTGACCAGTTCATTTAAAGAGGTTTAAATAAAATCTCTTTTCATAGTTTCTACCCAACCCTTGACTTCATCTCTTATAGAAATTCCTGTTGCCCAATTTAGTTCTGTGCTATCCAAAGTTTTTTCAAATCTAACTTGCTCATCTTTATTATCGTCAATGATGTCATGAAGTCTCTGCACCTCCATAACTTCGATTAAAGATTGTATATAATCTCTAACTTGCTCAGTAAAAGAATTAATCCTCCATTGCTTTAACTGGTTAGAGAACACAACATTATCTAGATTCTTAATAAGCTGTTCATAAAAATAGCTTAATACTTTCTTTATAAGATCATCTCCTTCGGGTTCGTTAGATGGATCATTTGAAACTCTTATCTCAAAAGGAAACATTCCCTTCGCTTCTGCAACAGTAAAATTTGCCTTTAAGGCTTTCTCTTTATCGTCTAAAAGAGACTTTTCCAGTACAGCCTTCGGATTCTCAACAAATCCTCTTTCTGTGAAATTAGAATCTAATTTTGATTTATTTTTATAATAATCTTCAATCAAATCGATTATATTACTGATTCTTTCCTCTATATTGCCAAAATTAAGCTTCTTAGACATTAATTGTTGGCTTTTTAATAATTCTAAGTGACTTGCTAACTCATTCTCAGTAAAAATTGTGTAGTGTTTAGTATCACCTTCTGCTAAAGAAGAGACTCTATCCTCCTTCTCTAGATCATCAGGTACAAGAATTGTCCCGCTCTCGAGACTTTTTATAATCTTCTCAAAAGATTCAGTTGCTGTTTTCATTTCCCTATAGCCCTCTTCGTTAATATAATATTCTAGACAAATTAGTAAAACCTCTAGAGCTTTATCATAATTTTCGTCATAGTTTTCACTTAGGATAGAATCTTTTAAAGACTTTATTAGTAAGGAAAAAGTATTTCTATGAAATAAGCTTTCATCGTCTGGGTCTACTGAGGTAAGTATATTGTGAATTTGATTGTGATCGTCTCTAAATAGTATCGAGAGATTATATTCATACATCTCCATTAATTTTGCTAAAGATGTCGATAAGACCGAAGCTTCTCTTCTCCTTTCTATTCCTCTTGGATCATTAGCTGGTTTATTTAGCGCTGTGTTAATAGCATCATCCCAAATAGACATATGACAAAAGATAATAAATAGATTATTGTTAATATATCACTCTTCCCTCTTCGTTAATCATAAAATTAAAGGTTTTAATTAAACATCTCAACTATATTTTTATCACCCTTCTCTAATACAACTGACCAAGCATCGAAGTAATCTTTATCTATATTCTTTGTATTTTCTATATCTGCCAAGAAATCCTCATCTGTAAATACATCTTTGTAAACAAGACTATGGATTGCATGAACAGGAATATGAACATACGTTTTCTTTGCGATATCACCTAAAGATTCTAAATAGTTTTTTAAATTCATCATTTTTCCCCAACTATTATCTACTAAAATATTATGAATTATTTCGTGGGTTAATACGTTTATCCAAGACCTTAAGGTTTTATCCTGCATCTTGTTCAACCATACAGACATTGTTAGTGGTGATGAGAACGGGACAGCTTTCCCAACCAGATAGACAATAATTTTTTCTGATTTCCATTCTAAACCAGACTGTTTAGAAATACTTTCTAATATCTTTGCTCCGTTATTTTTCCAATACGTCTCGGCCTCCTCTATTCTTCCGAAAATATCCTGCTTGCTTGGGTAGTTTGAATCTAACTTTAGCAGCTTAAAGTATTCTAGCCAATGTTTATCATAAACATCTGAGTATTTAAATTCAATTACTGGTGTCATTCCTTTATTGTTTATAAATAACTTTTCCCTCCGCAATCGCACTTTCTAAGAAGCCTTCTCCTTCCTCATTAACCATAAAGTCAAACTCTTGTGGAGTATAAACTAAAGGCTCTAAAATTGGCTCTCCTCCCTTTGTTAAATCTCGAACATAAGTAAGCCTATCAATAAATCCTAATGTTGTTTCTCCAATTATCAAAACATCCATCGTGCTTGTTCTAGGATTGATATTATCTCTAGCAAAGCTTCCGAATAAAATAATCTTTTCCACTTTAATCTTATCTGCCACTTTTAATGTAGCAACAATATTATCAATACGTCCTAATACTTCTTCTTCAGTAAAGTAGAAATCCTCTACTGCTGGTGCAACACCTTCGTACTTATTCTCATTATTCAAAAACGATTGTACTCTGATTAAAAGTTCAGATGCAATGTCTAAACATGTTTCTGCGTCTTTTCTTAAAATTAATTCATGTGGAGACTTCTTTTGAGAATCTGGATAGATAAAAGGATATCTTGAAATGAAAGTATAAGCTTCTAAACCTCGAAAATTAAGTTTAACCTGTGAAAAAAAGTTATTAGCTTTATTACAAATACTTACTAAAACTCCAAGTTTATGTGTTTGTGGTGGGCTCCATCCAGCTTGCACAATAACAGCTTTTAAAGCCTTCTCTACCGACTGGACTGATTGATAACATGTCCATTCAAAAAACCCATCACCAATAGATTTTTTTGCAGCTTTTAAATCGTAGTCTGCTTGTTCTAACCAAATAGAGAATCTATCACTTTTCTGCTTCATTGAGGTCATATTATTTTCTTAAGATTTATTAATTTAGACTACTTAGAATAACAAAGTTAATAATATCGAACAAGAAGCTAAATAGAACTGCAATAAAAAATTTGGTATATTACTTTTAAACATATTTATTACGTTTAGAAATGAGTAGAATTGACCACGACGTACCAATATCTGAAGATCAGCTAAATTTTCTAGAAGTTTTAACTGATGATGTTCTGAAAGCTCTAACAATTACGGATTTCCAATATAGCCTTAAAGAGCTTTTCGAAGAATTAGAAAAAGTTTTCATTGATGAAAACCAAAATGATTCTTATCGATTTGCTCCTAACTTAGAAAAGTTAGTTCGGACTACTCTAGAACAAATTTCCAACTCTCCTCAATTAGACTCTCCCGGATACTTTGATGTATTTGAAGAATTTATAATTTCTCCTGAATATTTTAATATAATTTTACTGTCTTTTGATAGAAGTCTTCTTCATGATCCTGGCGTACTAGGTGTTAGTTATGAAGTTTATCAGAAGCTGCTGCCTAAAAGAAATATATCTGAAGTTATCGAAACCAATAGAAGAAATTTAGAAGAGTTTCTTAATTCAAAAGCCAAGGATAATTCAGACTTTACTCTAGAGGATCTTAATGAAATATCTACTATATTGCAGCGAAATTTATTTCCTTCTCAATATCAAGGTATAAGAGAGACTGAGGGAAGCGTAGAACTAATTGCAAGAACTAGCGTAAAGACAGAGATAAACAACCTAGAACAAAATTTAAGAAGCTGGTTAAAAGCCTATAATCAACTTATTGGTTCATCCGAGATAAAGACCATAGAGCTAATAAAACTATCTCTACTATTGGTAGAAATCGTGAGTCCAAGATTACATCCATTTTATGATATGAATGGCACTATAGCTATGTACTTGGGCTTATACTACTCGGCTAAGAAATATGGTGAAGAAATAAAATTTGAACCGGATAATTTTATAATGATTGGCAAGAAAGTGCTACAGGGTAATAAAATCGCATTAGGATTCTTTTCACTTTCACTGCTCAGGAATAATTTAATCAATACAGAATCATCCCAATATTTCTTGAGAAAGTACTTTAAGCTCAATCAAACAGCATCTAATACCATAAACAGTTTCTTAAACTCTTTGAGAAAGAAATCCCGCAACTAGTGCGGGATAATATCTTTTTTGAACTCAATTCTTAATTTAAATAGTCCTTCAAAGCCTGAGCAATCTCGTCACTCTTCATCCTCCGTAGGGCTTTAGCTTCAATCTGCCTAATTCTTTCTCTGGTAACATTAAACTCATGTCCTACTTCTTCCAAAGTTCTTGCAACTCCATCTCTCAATCCAAATCTTAATTCTAATACTTTTCTCTCTCTATCCGAAAGTGTTGAAAGAATATCATTAATTTGTTTTTTAAGATAAGACCATGTTGCTAATTCCTGAGGTGAGGATGTAAATTCATCTGGAATAATGTCACTTAACGAACTACTATCACTCTCTCCTTCATTCATTGGAGCCTCTAGGCTTTGAGGTTTTTGAGCAATCTTAATAATCTCATTTACTTTATCTACAGTTAGTTCCATTGCTTCTGCAATTTCTTTTGTAGAAGGCTTTCTTCCTAACTTAGATGCGAGTTGACTTGAGACTTTACTTAACTTATTAATAGTTTCAATCATGTGCACAGGAACTCTAATTGTTCTTGCTTGGTCTGCAATTGCTCTAGTTATAGCTTGTCTAATCCACCAAGTTGCGTAAGTTGAGAACTTAAATCCTTTTCGATATTCAAATTTATCAACAGCTCTCATTAAACCAAGATTACCTTCTTGAATTAAATCCAAAAGGTCTAATCCTCTCTTTAGGTAATTCTTAGCTATGGAAACTACAAGCCTTAAGTTAGCAGTGGTTAATAAGTTTTTAGCTTCGATTCCTTCTTTAAGAGTCTTATTTAAGAATTTTTTATCCTTCTCTTCTAGTCTTTTTTTAGCAGCATCGATTACAGGATGTTTGATGATTTTCTTCGACATTAGCTTTTCAGCTTTATCATAAATTGGATCAGCCTTGTCCTCTGCTAATTTAGCAATAACTATAATGAATTCTTTTTCTGCTTCCTCTATTCTCTTTGCGAAAAAAACTTCTTCCTCGGCACTTAATAATGGGATTTTCCCAATTTCATGAAGGTAAGCTCTGATTGGATCAGTACTTACATGAGATTTTATTTGCTTTAGAATTTTAATTTTTTCCTCAAAAGTCATTCTCGAAGATGTTGCAGCATCAAATGCATAAGTCGCAGAATCTGCTGGCTCAATAATTTCTACCTCAGCTTCCTGTAAAGTTGATACAATGTACTCTAGTAGCTGTAAATTATCCTCAATATCTGGAAAGACTTCTAAAATGTCATCCTGGGAAAGGTAACCTTGCTTTTTACCAAGTATTAAAAGGCCTTTTACCTTCTCTTTAGACTCAGATGATATTGACATCAGTTCAAGTTAACAAATATGATATAGGGAGTGACTTAATTAGAAATGAACTTATACAAAAATAAAAAAGAACAAAACAATTCATTAAGAAACGAGCTTCAATACCTCGAGCTTAAAAACACTGACTTCTTTGCCAGGAAAGCTGTTCGGAATAATCGCATCACGCTCTCGAGTATTTTAACAAACTGTTATAGTAAATTAAAAGATCTTGTACGTTCCTCTACTTTAGCCGGCATTATTATACCATCAATATTCGTAATCACAGGGTTTTTATTTATCTACCAACAGTTTTTCCCTGAAATTAAACAATTGATTGAGAAAAATTCAAACTATTTGGACCAAGGTAATATTTCTCCCGTAACTGATAAATATATAAATGTAAGTGAATATATTTCAAATCCCTCTGGATTACCAGAACTAACTAAATCAGCATTAAAAGAAAATATCTTATTAAAAGACGATACAAGTTTAGCCTTTAACGAAACTTTTTATATCTCTATTCCCTCTTTAGGAATGGATAAACTCCCTGTAACTCCTAATGTAGACAGTACAAGTGAATCAGCATACAATAGTGTTTTAACTAGTACACTAGCGCATTTTAAAAGTACTGGGTTACCAATATCACCAGTAGAAAATAATATTGTAATTTACGGACATAGTGCCAGCCCTAATTATGGTCCTAAACCAACCGATCCTTATGTAGCATTCTCATTCTTACCAGACATTAAAGTCGGTGATGATATTTATATAGAAATGTCTGGTCAACAATTTCACTTTAAAACTTATAGAAATAAAATCGTAGATCCAACAGATACTTCGATAATCACAGGTACAAAGGGAAGTAGAACACTTACTCTCTTCACATGTTTCCCATTAGGTAGTAATTCCCAAAGATTTATTTCAATAGCGAGAGAAGTTTGAAGCTCATAATTGGCAAAATCCCGTACTGATGATAAAATCCCTTCATATTAATCTATTTCAAATGCTAGATAACGATAACGAAACTCTTGAAAATTCAATAGGTGATTCTAAAATCTTCACCTCAGATGAAATTGGGCAAATTACACATATTTTTAGACAAGGTCGATCGAAACTGATTGATCTACTAACCTATTTCATTCTTGACAAAGAAATAATAGAAGAATTGGTGGAGGAAGTTAACTTTGATAGCATTAGGAATTTAGTTTTAGAAGAATTAAGCAAAATGTCACCAAAGGAGAAAGAAGATGCAGCCGAAAAGATGAGAGAATTTAGGGATACATTTGGTTCGAAACTACGAGAGGTTGATACAATAAGAAAAAATGTATATGCTAGAGAAAATATAAAGAGTAGATATAGCGATGAAACCTTTCACGAAGGGACAACTGCATGGTTACTAGAAAGGATTCTATTTGAGCTCTCTACCGAAATAATTGATTTGAGTAATTCAGAGCTCTCTTGAAAGTAATTATAAGCCACACTACTCATTCACTCAGCATTTAATCCAGGCCGTGTTACAGCCTATTCAGCTCAGTGTCATTGTGAGACATCGTCGTAGTAATGGCACTGTTTAAACTATTACTTAATAAAATATTTACCCAACCATTTTTTCATAAACGGCACTTCCATAAACTTTGCCACACCATAGAAAGCAACATTTAGTTCGCCCCAACCAATTAAAGCAGAAATTGATATTTCTAGGATTTTTCCTGATGGAACATTGGTAATTGAGTATAGAATAATTCTGCTATTTAGTATTTCCCAAGCCAAACCTGTTAACAAACCAGCTAAAAATGGAGCAAAGAAAGTTAAAAATTTACCTTGAAATGTGTCAGAAAGAAAATTTTCTACATCAAAGATTGATAAAATAGACCCTGTTAACAGCGTAGCAAAAAATAGAAGAATAGGTATAAACCAAACATCAACCACTCCTCCTCTCTGGAGTTGATAAATTGAGACAATTATTGTTCCGATTACACTTACAATAAGAAGAAGCCAATAAACTATTTTATTAGGATTTGGTAATTTGATAAAGCTCAATTTTCTAAGTTGACCCTCTACCCACAGTGTTGTTTCTAGAATAAAAGGCACAGAAACTATATAAGCAAAGATTAAGATGAAAATTAAGTATTCCGCAGGAGCAGAAATAGGATATTCCCAAAGTTTAAACATTAAAACACCAAAAATATCTGAAATTATTCCTCCGACAAGCCCTAAAATAATACTTAGAAATACATAGTTCTTGTAACTAAACTTCTTAAAGAATAATTTCTGAGAGATAAATGCCCAGCCAAACAAATATACTGCATGAAGAAAAACGATAAAAGGGTATTCCATATAGAATAATTAACAGTTTTATAATTAATAGATTATACAGTTATAGAAATAAAAAATGAAGATAATCTTTTCAAATTATCTTCATTTACTCATTCTCTCATTTACTAATTTAATTATTCATTCCCGTAATCCTTTCTTCTTCTCAAAAAGCTTGGCAAAGATTCCAAATCATCCTCACTATCCGCAACTGGAGCTTGTCTTTGAAGATTACCCATCATATTAGGAGATCTTACTTCAGGTTTCTTAACAAAACTTGAAGCATTACTATTTGATGACGAAGAAGACTCTCCTGGTCTATTCATTGCAATGAATTCACCAGTGTTATAGTCCATATCAAATCCGCAGGCTAATACAGTTACTTCAAATTTATCTTCATAAGAAGGATCAATACTTGCTCCAAAAATAAATGTCGCATCTGGATTAATTTTATCTTTAATAATTTCCGCAGCGGAAGATATTTCTAACATTCCTAAGTCTTTTCCACCGATTACATTGAATAGGACTCCTTTTGCTCCGTCGATTGAAACCTCCAGTAAAGGACTTTCAATTGCTTGTTTTGCTGCCATTGCTGCTCTATTTTCACCAGATGCTTGTCCAATTCCCATCAAAGCAGTTCCTCCATCAGCCATTACAGATTTAACATCTGCAAAGTCTACATTGATTAAACCAGTTTGAGTAATTAAATTCGAAATACTTTTAACAGCTTGTGCTAAAACGTCATCTGCTCTCTTCATTGCATCTAGGAAAGATACATTTTTATCTAAAGATTCTAAAAGCTTTTGGTTAGGAACTACAATTAATGTATCTACTTTATCTCTTAGTTCCTCAATTCCCTTCAAAGCTGAGTCCATCCTTCTTTTCATTTCGAAGTGGAATGGTTTAGTTACAACTCCAACAGTTAATGCTCCTAAATTTTTTGCAATTCCTGCTACTATTGGTGCTGCCCCAGTACCAGTTCCACCACCCATTCCTGCTGTGATAAAAACCATATCTGCTCCAGCCATATGTTCATGAATTTGATCCACACTCTCTTCGGCAGCTTTTCTTCCAATTACTGGATTTCCTCCACTTCCTAAACCTCTTGTAATTTGCTCTCCAATTCTTAACTTTGTATCTGCTTTGGAACTTAACAATGCTTGTGCATCTGTATTAACAGCAATAAATTCAACATCTTGAATGTTGTACTCAGAAACCATTGTATTAAGGGCGTTTCCTCCTCCTCCTCCGACTCCAACAACTTTAATTTTTGCGCTTAGCGATGCTTGGGGTTTAACTAACATATGATCAAAAGTTTAAATGTAAGGATAAGTAACTATAATACTAAATTACTTATGTCTAAAATGCAAGTAAAATATGTACTCAGGTGGGCTTTAAATGATCACAGAGTTTGAACTTTTGAAAATACTCTACCACATTAGTATATATTTAAAGGGTTAGAATGAGTAATAAGTTAATACAATTCAACTAGCCCTGAAATTCACCCTCTCTCTTTTAAGCTGCCGACCGGCAAGGCAGATTTCAATGACACTTATTCTTTTAAGAATTGATTATTGATGTTTGGTATTGGTTATTCCTTACGGTGCTAATGTCTTGAAGATTCCAGTAATTCGTCCTAATAGCCCTCCTGTTGGAGATGAAGTCCTCTTTTTATTTACAGATCCTCCAGTTGAATATCTGGAACTATCACCTCTTGCGACTTCATCGTTTAATGCATAAAGGATTAACCCTTGTGCTGCTGAAAATGCTGGTGTTGCAAGCCCTTCTACTAACCCTTCCAATCCTTTTGGATTTCCTACTCTTGCTGGGACTCCGAATGCTTTTTTAGCCATGTTTGCAAGTCCAGGGATTTGTGAAGATCCTCCTGTTATGACTATTCCAGCTGGGAGTTTAAATTCATAGCCTGCTTGGTCAATGTTTTGAATAACTAATTCGAAGATCTCGCTTACTCTCTCTTCTACAATCACGTTAAATAATTTTCTTGAGATAGTCTTAATTCCTTCTATTCCTAGTGAACTTACATCTATAATATCTTTCTTTTTCTCTTCAGAATCATCTTCATCTTCTTCGTCTCTGGATTTCGACTTTGTTCCAATACCCTCTACTCCTTTGAATAATGCTCCGGCATTTATTTTCACTTTTTCTGCTTCATCCAAAGACAATCTTAATCCTGCTGCTAAATCTCTTGTAATATTGCTACCACCAAAAGAGATTGATGTGCTGTAAGTAACTTCATCTTCTACAAATGTTGTAATAGAAACTGTCCCTCCACCTATATCTAATAGAAGTACACCTAATTCTTTTTCTGTTGGTGTTAACACTGAATGTGATGCCGCCCAACCGGTGAATACAATTCCATCTAGTTTAAGACCAATGCTTTGTATACACTTTTCTAAGTTATGTTTTGCTGTTACTGGAACAGAAATAATATGCGAATCTACCTCTAACCTTGTACCAGTCATTCCTAGTGGGACTTTAATTCCAGTTTGTTGATCTACAATGAATTCTCTTGGGATTAAATGAATAATTTCTCTAGATTGAGGGATGGCGACTGTTTTTGCCTGTTCTAATGCTCTAAATACATCGTCTTCTGTGATTTCTGTGTCAGAAATTGCTACTACACCTTTATTATTATTAGAAAGAATTTGTTTTCCATTTATAGTTACATATGCGGAGGAAACCGTTAATCCAGCCATTCTCTCTGCTCCACTTAACGAAGAAGCAATTGAATTGATAGCTTCGTCAATTCCGGTAATTTCACCTTTCTTAATTCCATGTGCTGGGTAAGAAGCCTCTCCTATAACCTTAGCTTTCCCTTCCTCGTCAACTAAAGCTATGATTGTGCACACTTTTGTAGATCCGATATCAATTGCTGTTATTATATTTGCCATAGAATCTCTTTAACTTAAATTAAATGTTATTTCTATATTTTAACAGATTTATTGTTATTTAATAACATTACTGATTAAAAGTACATAACGTTAAAACGTTGGAAATTTAGAACGTTATAAAGATTACCTCAACGTTTCCAATATTACAACTTTTAATTTTGTAACTTTTCAACGTGGGTTGTTAAATTCCAGAATATTTTTCTGTTCTAAAGTCTATTATGCTTAAGTTATTATACTCTCCACTAGAAATTAGTACATTTAAATCTCTAACCTGATCTAATGCTGGCCTACGTGGATAAAACAAAAGTTGTTTCCCTGTATCAGTATCAAATACAAAAGTATCCCCTGCTCGGTAATCAATATCAATAATATTTAATGGTATTTTCAAAATAAGTTCTTGTATTTTTAGAACGAACTCTATGCTTGTTTCGCTCACCTCCTCCCCTATTCCCGTTTTATCCAGAAGCCTTACTAAATCTGAGTAGACTGATTGTGATACTACGGCTTGTGCTTGTTCAAAATATGCATTTATTTTTCCTTGTGCTTCACTTTTAAACATATCTATATATCTGTCTTTATCTTCTTTTGTTGCTTTAGACCAAAGATTCCCTGCGTCAATATTAGCTTGGTCTTCTTCAAATCTTTTTTTAACTGAAGGATCGTCTTCTTTAAGTTTTCCGTCTAGAGCTGATGATTCTTGTCCTGTGAGTTCTATTTTTGGTGCTGGCAAACTTCCCACTTCCATTGCCCTATTATTTAGAAGGCTTATTTTGTCCTTTGAAACTACTACTACTACTGGAGTACTTTCTACAATATCTACTTTTATTAATCCTGTAATATCTTTAGAAACATATACGGCTAACACTTCTCCATACTTACTTTTTATGAGATTTTCTATTTCGCCAGGACGAATTTTTAAAATATTCTTACCCTTATAAACATCTAAAAGATTTAGAATATCTTTACTATCGACTCTAACAATACCTACTATTTGAATATCTTGGACTAAAAATATTTTATCATTATTAAATAAGAAGATTCCGAATCCAGCGATAATGATAACTATTGCCATTAGGAAATATTTTTTAAGCGATCCTATTTTATCTGCAACATCTCCTGCCATATCTTTCAGAAGCAGTTTTCTCCTTTGCTTTTTATAATCAATTTTTGGTTCTTTATTCCTTCCAAACATACAACTCATATTACACGAGCATGAAGATGAAGTCATGATGAATATCATATGTACAGGCCTGCCCTGAGCGTAGCCGAAGGGCTGAGATGTTTGGAGTATTTGCCCAGCTGTAAAATCCCCCGGCACTCCTGCCTGCCTCTGGCATGGTTGCAAAGGGAGAATTCCTCCTTTTTAAAGGAGGTGGCCAGCTTTAGCTGGACGGAGGATTTCTACCGCACCGAAAGCATGACAAAGATTTTGTGCGGTCCTTATTGGTAATAAAAAAAAAGACCCTCACGGGTCTTCTTTAAAATTCTTAATATACTTAAATTCCTAATTCTTTAAAAGTTTTAGTAACTTTAGCTTGATCTTCAACAGTTCTTTCTACATATTTAATCAATCTTCTTCTGTCTCCAACCAACTTCAATAGACCTCTTCTAGAGTGCTTATCTTTTTTATTAGTCTTTAAATGACTAGATAAATACTTAATTCTCTCTGTTAACAAAGCGATTTGTACAAGAGGAGATCCAGTATCTTTATCATGTTCTCCATACTTCTTAATTAACTCAGTTTTTTGAGTTTTATCTTTGTTGAAATTTGACTTCTTACTTGACATATCTTAATTCGGAATTAAATAATGGTTATATTATAGTACAAAAGACTTTATTAATCAATCAGGTAAGTCATCTTTATCTTCCCCTCTATTTGTTAACCTTGAAAACAGATTTTGAGCGCTGTCTTTAAAAGTTAAGGCCGATTTCACTGTTGAACGTACTGCTTTGTAATCTGAAAGAGTAAGGTCAGTAAGCTCTGATACGTTCTGCACAGGTTTTCTAACATCCTCCAACATTGCTGTGACTTTGTTAATAAGCCTCATTATTGCGAAGGAAATCCCAGCTATTGCGAAAGCAATGGCTAGAGTTAGTAATATTTTTACAAAATCGTCTGTAGGTATAATATTTTTTAGGATAATATGTTAAATTCTCTCTTATTATTATATTTTTTTAATCTTAATTAAGCAAGGAATTAATTGACAAAATAGCCAATTTAGCTATAATTATTCTACTTACGTTAACTACTCGCATATGCATAAAAATAAAGATGGAAAAGTAACAGCGTCACTTACTGAAGTTAAAAATAGAACGGGAGACATTTTTGCACTTGTTGATGAATTCGGAGAGGTATATTTAACTTCGTATAATAAGGTTAGGTATAAGATTACCAAAACAGATATTGCTGATTATATTGATCTGAAGGATTCTCCTACTAAAACAGAAAAGAAAGAAGTTAAGAAAGTTATTAAACAGGATAAATCGATCACACAGGAAGAATTAAGACCAAAAGTTGTGACAGAAGGGTCTGCTGTGAACAATGTTTTAAGCAAAATATCTAAGGTTTTACCTTGGGATAGAGATAATAAAATGGAAAGAAAATTTGCAGATAATGCAAGAAGTCCTTTAGTTAGTAATTAAATATTAATGTTAATAATATGAAAGAAGTTGTATTAGTTGATACTGGAATAATTGTAGAGTATCTAAGAACAGGCAAAGGCGTACTCCCCTCTGCTTATGAGAGCTATGAGATGGTAATATCTGCATCAACTTACACTGAGCTTTTAGCAAGTAAAACTTTTGAAGATGAGGCTTTAAAAAAAGAAGTGTTGGAATTTTGTGAGAAGTACTTCTCTATTAAGGATGTTACAGCTGAAATTGCTATGAAGGCAGCTGAGGTTTTAAGAAATGCAGAGGTAACTCTTGCAACTGCATATATTGCAGCAACAGCCTTGGAGCATAATATTAAAGTATTAACTGATGATCAGAAGAAATTTAGTGAAGTCTCAGGACTTATCTTCATGAATATGTAACTAGATTATTGAACAAGATTTTAAACCGGTGGAAGCCGGTTTTTTATTTCAAAGTCATCTGCTATAATTGCATGCATTTGATATCGCGAAACTTTTCGAACATGTTATCAGAGTCGGAGAGTAGTTCAATTGGCTAGAATACGCGTTTTGGGAACGCGGGGTTGCAGGTTCGAGTCCTGTCTCTCCGACTCTGATAATAGTAGTTCAACCCGCCTGTCCGCGCAGTCGGGCAGGTTGGTTAGAATACGCGTTTTGCTTGCCTGCCTCCTTGGCTGCCTTGGGCATGCTGGCATGGGGAACGCGGGGTTGTCGAGTCCTGTCTCTCCGATTTATTAACAATTCAGTCCTGTTTGCCTGCCAAAGGCAGGTTTCTTCGATTTATTATTATGAAAGATTTAGATACACAGGTTGAAAATCCTATAAGTATTATTGATAGCACGATAGAAGAAGCATTGCCAGCCTACTTTGAAGGATTGAATATCCCCGAAGGTGCAATGAGTAAACTTGCAGCAACGCTCTTAGGTTATGCGAATAGCATTGTATATAAGCGTAGTGAAGATTATTCTGAAAGCCTTGCGTGTGGGGACTTTGCCAATGTCGCTACTTACCTTCTCGATTCTTTCTCCACGCATTACGGTTTAGACCAAGCCCTCATAGCTAAGATTATGATTTTCTATGAAGACGAGAGTTCGCATGCGAGAGTAAGTATGTATAACCCAGTTACGGGTAATTTTCTTTACTTTGAACCTCAATCTCGTAGAGGAACAACCCTTTTACTAAAGAGTGAATCACTTAAAAAAGACCCTTATGACGCAATTCAAGATTTAGCAACCATCGCTAGTTCCCATATCGATAAGATGCGTCAAGTTAAAGAGGTAAAATTCTATACAGATAAAGCTCGTTATGCGACTGAAAGAATAAATAAGAAAGGTAATAGATTGAATACATTCCCATCCACAATACAACTTGATTCGAAACTCGCTGAGATTTTTGGATAAGGTTTGATTAGGCATAAATGTACTGCCGCTTTTCGACCGGCTCCGGATTAAGTATATAGTTTAAAGTTTTAAGCTCTAAACAATAGGTTCACATTCTATCCTGTTAGTTTGATTTAAGTTTACACACTTCTCTATTTGCTATAATCTAAGATGGATTAAGCAAATCAAATGAAATCTTCACGTTTAAGTTTAAAACAAAATTTCTCCACTCTAGTTTGGATAACAAAACTTGCCTTCTCCTTTAATAGAATCAATTACGTTTTGTTAGGTATTTCTACGATTATTCAAGACAATATTCCTATCGCTACTTCTTTTTTAGCTGCCTTAATTATTGAGAAACTTGCAAATGGAGTGCGTACTTTTAATGACGAAATAATTACTCTGTTAGTTCTTATCTTCCTTACTGGTTTCATATCTAATTATATAAATAGTTTTAATCGTTATTTAACAGTGCGGTTTAATCAGGCATGGGAATTGAGAGCTTGGAATGTATTCTTGAACAAGACCTCGAGCTTAGACTTTCAACATCTAGAAAGCCCTGAGTATAGTCTTCTCATGCACAAGGTAAAAGAAACTGTAAATTGGAGAGGAAGCATTGTTGCACAAATTGTTCCAGAAGCAATTTCAGGATTTATTGGAATAATTCTGATTGCTGGAATTTTTATATCAATCAATCCAATATTTATAATCCTTATATTAATTCCGGAAATATTTCGATTTGTAATTAACAAGAAGTATGGGTTTGATTTATTTTCAATTTGGGATTCCCATGGCGAAACAAAACACCATGCATGGCATGCACAGGATTCCCTAGAAAAAACTGATGTTTTAAGAGAAGCTAAAATATATTCTTTCACGGTTAGCATACTTTCAAGATACAAAAGCGAAGTAGGTAAATTTATGAGCGAATCTTTAAAAAAGCTTAATCAGAGATATGCTCTCATAGGAATAGTTACATTTTTTGATGTTATGATTTTAGTTTCTATTCAGATCTGGCTGATTCTACAAGTATTTGCTCAAATCATAAATATTGGCTCATATACATTCTATTTGGGAAGTATTACTACTGCATCAGATGCTTTTAATAGATTACAAATATCACTCTCTTCTCTACTTGAGCAACTTCCTTTTGTAGACGATTTTAGAAAATATTTAGAAATGGAAGATTTAGTAATTAAACCTGAAAATCCAGTAAAGATTTTACAAACAGCACCTAGAATTGAATTTCAAAATGTTTCGTTTAAATATCCAAATTCTGAAGAATATGTCCTTAAAGATGTAAGCTTTACGATTGAACCGGGAGAAAAAATTGCATTAGTTGGAGAAAATGGTGCAGGTAAGACCACTCTTATTAAATTACTCGCGAGATTTTATGACGTCTCAGATGGAGAAATATTAGTTAATGATATTAATATTAGAGAAATTGACTTAGCTAGTTATTACAAACTTTGGGGAGTTCTATTTCAGTCTTTTGCAAAGTTATGGTTTTCTATACGGGAAAATATTGGAATTGGCAATACCGAAGATATTAATAACATGGAATTAATAAAAGATGCTGCGAGAAAAGCAGATGCAGAAGAATTTATTAATAAACTTCCTATAAAATACGAGACTTTACTAAGCAAAGATTTTAAGAATGGAACCGACTTATCTGGAGGTCAATGGCAAAAATTAGGAATTGCTAGAGCAATGTTTGCAAATCCTAAATTAATTGTTCTAGATGAACCTACATCCGCCTTAGATGCGTTAGCCGAAGCAGAAGTATTCGAAAGTATTAATGAACTATCAAAGAACTCCACTGTTCTGGTAATTTCCCATAGATTTGCGACAGTGAGAAATGCTAATAGGATTTTAGTTTTAAAAGATGGGAAATTATTAGAACAAGGAACTCACAAAGAACTTTTGGAAAATGATAACCTCTATGCACAAATGTTTAACGAACAGGCTAAGGGTTATTTATAAATTAGTTAAAATAATATGAAGGAGATTTATAAAGTTAAATTAGTATCACTAGTTGTACTCGAAAAGAACAATCAGATTCTGTTAATTAGGCGTTTGAATACTGGATGGGAAGACGGAAAGTATACTGTCCCGTCTGGACATTTAGAGGAAGGTGAAAAACCTTTAGAAGCAGCAGTGAGAGAGACAAGGGAAGAAGTTGGGGTTGAATTAAACACAGATGACTTGAAACTTGTGCATGTAGATTTTTTCGATAATTACATTCATCTATATTTTAAGTGTTCTAAATGGTCGGGAGAACCACAAATCATGGAACCCAATAAATGCGATGATATTTTATGGGCAAGTTATAATGATTTACCAGAAAACCTTGCTGGCCATGGACATGAAACATTGAGAGCCATAGGTGAGAATATATTATTTTCTGAATATGACTAAATTAATTTATGAAGCTCACTCTCTTCTCACAAAATATTACTGAAAAACATATTAATAAGTTAGAGACCTATTTTCACAAACCACTGGCTAAAGTTAAATTTCTATATATAAATACTCCCGGTAATTACAAACCATATAAATCTGAATGGATGATAAAAAGTGAAAGAAAGTGGCAAAATATTTTTCCTAAATTTCAAGAATTCGATATCGAAAGGGCTTATAGAGTTGATAAAAATTTCGATTTCAAAACTTATTTCGAATCTTTCGATTTTATATTTATAAGTGGTGGGAATGTTTTTGTACTTTCATACTGGATGGAAAAAACAGGGTGTAGAGATATATTAAAAAAGTTAGTCGAAGAAGGAAAGGTTGTATACGGAGGAGAATCTTCTGGGGCTGTTTATGTATACAAAGACCTAGAAATTTATAGCGCAGCAGATGAGCCTAAAGATGCTCCAGCAGTAGTAAATGATGGTTTGGGTTTTATAGATTTTGCACCAATTCCCCATTGGGAGAATGAGAAATTTCAAAGTATTTTGGAAGATATAAAAAAACAATTTGAAAGTAAAAATGTGACAACTTATACAATCGAGGACAATCAAGCTTTATTTATTGCTACAGATAAAGTTCAAATTATTTAAAATTATTTTTTTAACATGGAAGCAAAAACCGAAACACAAACTGCATCGCAACCAGAAAAACAAATTGAATATAAACCTGCTCTTTTGACAGAGTGGCAGGGTAAACTTGAAGGCAAGAATGTCACTGCGAATATTAACGGTAATATTGTAAAAGGTTCTGTAAAACAAATTATGATCTCGCAGACCTTCCCTAAAATTCTTATGGCTTTAATTCGATCCCTAGACGGGAAGAGTTATATTGCATACGACTTAGACAAAGTTACAGTTGATGAGGTAATTTAATCTATATACGCGAAAGTTATTGTCGGCGTTTGGCCTAAGTAACCAATTTTATATTCCTCAATCTTATAATTTGGAAAGTTCCTACTTAGATACTTACTCACTATTTCGGGATTAGAGCTTATAAGACCTATCCCTCCATTGATCTCTAGGATTCTCCTATATTCATTTATTATGCCGTTGTATAAGGAGTTAATATCATCAATTCTTATTTGTTTACCCCAAGGTAAATTAGAAACTGCGATATCGAATTGTCTAGTAAATTTAGTATGTGAAGCATCCTCCAAGTACAATTTAAAATCCTGATATCCAACTTTTGCTAGATTTTTCTTAGTTATCTCCACTCTACTACTAAGAATATCCCCTCCAGAAACTTTCAGACCCTGATTGAACCCCTCACATAAAAAAGTTCCACTTCCACATAAATTATCTACTAGAGTTTTTGCATCAACTTTGCTTTTTAGAAAAGTAATCATAGCTGCCGCTATTGTTGGCCTTATACTTCCAAATTGTGACATATGTTCATACTCTCTTTGATATAAACTTTTTGGGAATATTTTTAATAATACAGTTGCATTCTCTCCTTCCAGTGCAACTTTAACATCAAAGTTTGAATGATCTAAAGGAGAATATGAAAAGCCTAATATCTTAGTAAGCTTATCCGAAAACTGAGATTTGATTGAATCTTGTGAATAATCTTTATTTTTATAAACACTTGCTGTAATTGAAAAGAACGCTTTGATTTTTCTAATCCCTTTAATCCACTCAATGGCTTCAGAAAAATTCTCTTTGGTTAAAAGATTAATTATCGTTGTAATATTTGCACTTAATATTAAGATTGACAAATCATCGACTGTTTTCAGATGGGCAAGTTGTGTAGTATCACCTAAAAAATCAAACTCCACATGTTTTTGCCTGCAACTTATGTTTGAAACTCCTTCAAGTTGCCTAATTTCTTCTGCTGAGATCTCTTCTATTCCTTTTACAACACTGGCAATAATTTTCATGGTTAGATTATACTACCACAACGCAATACCTAAATTAAGAAGGATGAAAGTCTAGTGAAAAGATTCTACTGTTACACCCAGTCTTGCGGGAATGTTACGTAATTTTACGTAACATTCACCTGTATTTGTGGTCATTGCGAGGAGGACTTATTGTGCCCTGCCCTGCTTGCCTGCCTTTGGCATGCTGGCATGGAGCGGAGTCGAAGGGTGGCAATCCCATTAGAAACCAAGTCCTTGGATTGCTTCTCAGTCTTAGACGGATCGCAATGACAACAAGAAATAGGCCGCCATGCCTGACTGCGCAGTCAGGCATGTAACACAGCTGGCGATAATGTTGACTTCACAAGGGTAATTAGCCTTTTTTATTAGCTTTCCATTCCTCTATCTCTGCATGATTCCCTGAAAGAAGAACTTCTGGAACTGTCCACTCTTCGCCTTCATCATTTTTGAAAGTACTTGGACGTGTGTATTGAGGATATTCGGGATTACCTTCTGTTGTTTCGTCTTGTAAAGATTCTTCACTTCCTAAAACCCCTGGCATTAATCTTATTATAGAATCTAAAATCACCATCGAAGGTAGCTCTCCGCCAGACAAAACATAGTTTCCTATACTAATCTCTTCGTCAATTAAGTTTTCTACAATCCTATGATCAAAACCTTCGTAATGCCCACAAAGAATTACAACTCTATCAATTTCTTTAGAATATGTTTGTGCGAAAGTCTGATTCCATTGCTTTCCTTTTGCACTCGTTAAGATTACTTTTGTTTTTGGATCTTTGTTTGGATAAACTCCAAGTGCTTTTAATGCGTTGTAAACAACTTCTAACTTTATTAACATTCCTGGATTTCCACCAAAAGGTTTATCGTCAACGGTGTGGTGTTTATCTGTAGACCAATCTCGAAGATTATGAATATTTATTTTTACTAAATTTTTTTCTTTTGCTCTTTTTACAATACTTTCGTTTAAGTACGAGTAGGAGTTTGGGAAAAGTGTAATTATGTCGAATTGCAATGTAGTGAATAGTTAAGAGTTAAATAGTTAATAGATTTTATCATATCAGCTGAATCTGATCTTCTAACTGATCATTTATAAATTCTAATCGCTTTAGATCTTTAGATTTCGAAATTCCATAAATCTAATTGCTAAATATCTAAGAATCTAATTTCTCCAGCTTAGCGTACTCCATCATTAATTCTTTTTTCCCGTAAACTGGTCCGAAGTTGATGATCACAATATCTGAATCTATATACTCTACTGTTCCTTTTCCAAAGTAATCATGCCTGACTTTATCACCAATACTTAAATCTACAGATGGTTTGTAAGGTTTATCAATAGAAGAATCTGATGCTGCACTCCAACTTGTTTCGTAACCAATCGCTTCATCGTTTTGTAAATCTAAAATTGAATTATCAATGTCTTCAATAAATCTTGAAATTAGATTTCGTTGAGTCTTTCCAAAATATTTTCTGGACTTTGTGTACGTCATGAATAACTTTTTCTTTGCTCTTGTGATTGCAACATAAGCAAGACGCCTTTCCTCTTCCATTTCGTGTTCGTCCATCATTGAGTTTGAATGTGGGAATAAATTTTCTTCCATTCCAACAACGAATACATATTCAAATTCCAATCCTTTTGCAGAGTGAATTGTCATTAACGTAACTGATTCTGACGAAACTTCTTTTTTACTAAAACTTTCTAATAAAGATATTTCTCCTAAGAAATTTTCCAATGCTTCCTCTGGTTCTTGATCTTCAAATTTTGAAGCGAGTGAAATTAATTCTTTTAAGTTTTCAATTCTTGTTTCTCCTTCCGCAGTTCCGTCATCTAACATTTCTATATATTTTGTTTTTTCGAGAACAAGATTAATAAAGTCTATGATCTTCTTTTCTTTAGATTGTTTGATCAAATCCACAATCATTGATGCAAATGCTTTTAACTTCGGATTTATTCCGTCTTCCGTTTCCCGCTGACCGTTAACCTCGAGCAGGTATTGCAATGCACCCATGCCTTTCCCCTTGGCTAAAACTTCAAGATCCGTTGCGCTTTTATCTCCAATTCCTCTTCTCGGAGTATTTACCACTCTTTTAAAAGACGAATTATCCTTTGGGTTATAAATTAATCGAAGATACGAAAGAATATCTTTAACCTCTTTTCTATCATAAAAACGAACTCCACCAACAATTTTATATGGAATATTATTTTGTAAAAATGCTTCTTCTAAAGTTCTTGACTGTGCGTTTGTTCTATATAAAACTGCGAAATCATTAAATCCCTCTGGTGAATCTTTTTTTAATTTTTCAATTACTTCAGTTACATATAGCGCTTCATTCTCTTCGTTAAGTGCTTTGTACAAAACTATATTGTCTCCATTATCATTTTCTGTCCAAAGTTTTTTATCTTTTCTTCTTTTATTTTTTGAAATTACTTGATGTGATGCTTCTAAAATCTTTTTTGTGGATCGGTAATTTTGTTCTAGTTTAATTACCTTTGCACTCGGGTAATCTTTTTCGAAGCTTAAAATGTTTTTAATTGTTGCTCCTCTGAATGCGTAAATACTTTGATCGTCATCTCCAACACAACAAATATTTTTGTAATGCTCTGCCAACAATTTAATAATTGTATACTGAGCATGATTTGTATCCTGGTATTCATCAACTAAAATATATTTAAATGCTTTTTGTAAATTAGTTAAAACTTCTTTGTTGTTTTTTAAAAGCTGAACTGTAAGCATTAATAAATCATCGAAATCTACTGCGTTACTTTCTTTTAAAATTTTTTGATACTCTGGATAAACTCTGGCAACAGCTTGTTGAAAATATCCTTGTGCGGATCCTGAATATTCTTGATGTGTAATTAATTCGTTTTTTGCAGAAGAAATATAGGAATGTATTGCGTATGCATTAAATTCTTTTGTGGAAATTTTTGCTGCTTCCATTGCATCTTTTGTAATTGCAATTTGATCACTGGAATCGTAAATGATGAAATTTCTGTTAATCCCAACTAATTCACCATATTTTTTTAAAAGCTTTAAACAAATGGAATGAAAAGTTCCCATCCAAGGTAAGTTTTCAGTTTGTTTATTCTCTGATGACTGATTACTGATAACTGACAACTTTTTTATTCTCTCTTTCATTTCCTCAGCAGCTTTATTTGTGAAAGTCATTGCAAGGATATTCATTGGGCCAGCTAAACCAGAATCAAGAATGTAAGCAAGACGATAGGTTAAAACTCTAGTTTTACCAGATCCCGCACCTGCTAAAACCAAGACTGGACCTTCTGTAGCCAGAACAGCTTCTTTTTGTGGTGGATTTAAGATGTCTAAATTAATCATGGGAAATTCAAAAGATTCTTTGAATGTTATCATAATTGTGGTTGAAAAGTTATAAAGTTCAAGGTGTGAAACTAAGTAATTCATTGCTATAGTAGGTGGCATGGTGAACGGAGTCGAACCATGACTCAAGAGCTGATATAATTCAGATTATGAAGAAAATTATTACAATATTTCTACTAACTGCCTTACTTGTATCTCCCCTACTCGCTAAGGTTAGTAATGCAGCCACGCTTAAGAGAACTTTTACAAGAGAATATGACGTTGTTGATGACCATATAGTTGTAAAGGAAAGTAAGAGTTTCCAATTTGATAGTAATGGGCTACTAGTCCCTGCAGGTTCGGATGAACAATTTACAATTTTTAATCCCATCAATATAGATCCCGATAGAGATAGTAAACTTCAAAAGACAAAAGATTCAATTATACTTCTGGATGGTGATGGGAATAATTTAACGTATACAACAGAAGCTACCGATGGAGATAATTTATTAATAAAGTTTAAATTTCCCCGTGATATTAGCTTTTACACCCCCTACTCTGTTTCCTTAGAATATAATTCCTATGGTTTATTAGTAAAGAGTGGAAATATTAGAGATGTGTATGTTCCGGCATTTGCACAAGATTATGTTTTCAGTGATTCTCAGTATGAAGAAGATGTTGAAACAAAAGTTGTGATTCCAAAAAGTTTAGGTGAAATAAATTTTGTGTTGCCGAATTCTACAAGGACTGAAGATTCAGATAATTTTATAATTAACTTTAATAAGGAAGATTTAGTCGGACAAACTGGATGGATTCAGATTGGGACAAAACAATATTATAACTTTTCAATAAAACAATCTTACGTTCAAACGTCTCCATTTGGATTTATTCAAAATAGTTATAAGATATTAATTCCTCGGGATATTAATGCAGGTGTGATTAAACAACGAGTCTACTTTTCAAAAATTTCTCCTGAACCTTATTCCGTTACTAATGATGAGGAAGGAAATTTATTTGCTGAGTTTAGAGTCCCATCGAACGAATCTGGAGATATACTAATTGAAGGGTATGCAGAACTTAACCAAGATAATTCGGTTGATTTTAAAAATTCTGGAAAACTTTCAGATATTGATCCACAGATAGTTAAAGGTAACACTTCGTCTGCACAATATTGGGAATCCGATAGTCCAGAAATTAAAGCTGCAGTTGCAGAAATTTTTACAGGAAAAGATATAAACAGCATGAGTATTTATGATATTTCACAGACTATTTACAATTTTGTAATTAATAAAATTGACTACAGCAATATAAAAAGATTTGGAATAAATGCAAGGCAAGGAGCACTTGCAACTCTCAAAGGTGGGGCAGCGGTATGTATGGAGTATTCTGATCTATATATTGCACTTATGAGAGCAGTTGGAGTTCCAACTAGAGCTGCATTCGGATTTGGTTATTCAGCTTTGGATAATGCCGACGCAGGAGATAATACTATTAATCACCAATGGGCAGAAGTTTATATTCCATCAATTAAAAGTTGGATTGGAGTTGATACAACATGGGGAGAAAATGGGAATATTCTAATAGGTGGAGACTTAAATCACTTCTATACTCATGTTGCAAATAAATCTCCTACAACCCCAAGTACAACTGAAGTAAGGATATTAGGTAATACAAATGAAATTCCCGAAAGAGTTTCTAATGTAGATGCGATAGCATCTATTCCAACAACAGAATTAATTACTCCGGAAGAAATGAAAGTTAAATATATAAAACCAAATACTTTCGATATAAATAATTTACCCGATAGTTCCTACAATACTTTCAAAGTTTTGCTCGCACTTTTGATTACAATCGCAATCATTGCGCCATTTATAATAAGAAGAAAGTTAAAAAGAAAGATCGTAATTAAATCAATGAATATAACGTGATGTTGTTATTCGAAGAATCAGAATGTATACTAAAATATATGAAATCATATTTACACACAGACATTCAAACTGATTCTAATTCTGTTTTTACCAAGCTATATTCTTGGAAATCTCCAGAAAGATATTGGGTACCAAGGGACCGTGCTTGGTTTACTGTATATACCATCTTCTTCTTATTGATAATTCTAGCTGGAGTACTTTTAAAAGAATTCATTTTTATACTTGCAGTTTTAGCATTCGCATTCTTGTGGTTTGTAAATGCAATAATCCCCCCTGAAATCACTGAACATACAATTACAACTATTGGTGTTAGAACTTATGGGAAGTTATATCGATGGAAGAGCATAAAACATTTCTGGTTTTCCGAAAAAGATGACGTAGTTTTTTTACATTTAGATATTAAAGAAGACGACACAAAGACAATTACTAAGAGAATAACCTTAATTTTAAATGAGCCCGGACAAGATAACGTAATATTTGATTTCTTAATTCGATTTATTGATTTTGGCGAGAAAGAAGAGATCTCTTTCAGTTATTTAACAAGACTTACAGAAGGGAAATATTATGAAATTGAAAAATACCTTCCAGATGAAAAGATTAAAATAATGCACGACAAAAAAGATGACGTTAAAAAGAATACTAATGAAAATTCTTCAAACAAAGGCACCTCTCTTTTAGACAAACTCGCAAGCATCAAAAACTCCAGCAAGTGATATAATCAACGTAAAATCTTGGTGATTCCGGCTGGAGCCAGGAGAATTTAAGTTCAATTCTTTATCTTAGCCTTATTCTTAAAAAGCATCTGTAGCTTAATTGGATAGAGCTTTGCTTTGCGGAAGCAATGGTTGTGAGTTCGAGTCTCACCAGGTGCAATATAAAGGATAAGATTAAGAATTTAGGAATATTAGGCCTTAATTCTGAATTCTTAAACTCAATTCTTAATATTTGGAGAGGTGGCTGAGTGGTTGTCAGCCAGAGGCTGATCCGCCTTTGGCGGAAAAGTGCTCGTCTTGGGTCAAGGTAATATTATGCATGTAAATTGGAGAGGTGGCTGAGTGGTTGAAAGTGCTCGTCTCGAAAACGAGTGTTCCGCAAGGGATCGCAGGTTCGAATCCTGTCCTCTCCGTAGAACTTAGTACGCAGTGAATCCTGCTTGCCTGCCGGAATGAAATGAAGGCAGGTCCTCTCCGTTCTACTTTTCTGTTAAAATATTATCGTGATTGATAAAAAAATTAATAAAAAGAAAGATATTATTGTACCTGGTGGAGTCGATCAGTACATTGATAATCAGCCAGTAGAGGTTCAAGAAAAGTTAAATATTATTAGATCCACAATAAGGGAAGTCGCTCCAGGATCTATCGAAACTGTCAGCTATTTTCAAATACCTGGATATTCATACGAAGGCTATGACTACAACGGAATGTTTACCTGGTTCAGTTTCAGTAGTCCCAATATTCGCTTACATGTACGGCCACCTGTATTACAAAACTTTTCTGATGAAATTAAAGATTATACTAAAACTAAAGCGATTCTAAGCTTTCCCCTGAACGAAGAAATTCCCGTTAGTTTGGTAAAGAAACTTGTGAAAGCAAGTATTCAAGAAATGAAGGGAAAGAAGGAATCAAAGCAATAGTTATAAACGGTGGCGGAAATAGAATGAAGACCCATACTCTCCGTCTCTTTTTGCTAAAATAACTTTATGAATAAAATTATTTCTGGTGGTGTAGCACACAAAATGCCAGCCGATTTACGAAAAGCTTTATCTTCTGACTCAAAAGCGCTTGCATCGTGGGAAAGCCTAACACCTCTTGCGCGTAATGAATGGATTTGCTGGACAATTGATGTTAAAAAAATTGAAACAAGAAATGAACATGTTGCAAGAGTTATCTCAGAACTCAAAGAAGGAATGCGAAGGCCCTGTTGCTGGTTAGGTTGTACTCATCGTAAAGACAAAGCAATAAGTCCTTCTGTGCAATTTGTATTAAACAAGAGATCGAAAGTTAAATAAATTTTAACCTTTATCTTTTTCTTATTATAATTACTACTAGCAGAAGTATTAATATATGAAAAAGTTCCTATTCATTTGTGGCAAAAATAAATTAAGAAGCCCTACTGCCGAATTTGTCTTCAGTGATTATAATGACATTGAAACAAGATCTGCAGGTATAAATAATGATGCTGAATATATTGTTTCTTCTAAAGATATTGAATGGAGTGATTATATTTTTTTGATGGAAAAGAAATATAAAGTGAAGTTAAAGAGTATGTTTAGTGATCTCCTTAAAAATAAAAAGATTGTCATTCTAAATATTCCCGACATCTATGGCTACATGGATCCTAAATTAATTAAGGAATTAAAAGTAAAAATGCAACCCTGGATATCTGTGATAAAAAGCTAAGTTATAGCCCTGTCCTCTCAAAATTTTTCAAGATCTCTGCTTGCACGCTATACCTCAAAATGTCAAAATAAGTTGGAGGACTTAATATGACTAGAAAAGAATTACACACATTAGCTTATTCCTTTTACGTACTAATTTTAGTATTCATTATAGCAGGACTCTATATTGGCTATGTCCCCATAGACCTTGGAAACAATTTGCTTCATCTTCAAGAAGGAAACCTTATTTCCTTCAATCCTGAATTTGTCAGAAGAACTCAGGAAATATCTGCTGTCTATGTTTTATTTTCTACCGTTATTAGTGCACTTGGTGCATTAGTTTCGATTGGAACACGAAATATTTTTGAGATACTTGCACTTTTTTTAGTTGGAATGCTTCCTAAAGAACATAATCATTGGGGTGTTGTTTTTGACCAGAAAACAAATCAGCCAATCTCATTCGTACCTATTAGATTGTTTCAGACGAATGGAAATAAGAAAGAATTTCTTACACAAACAGTCACTGATACAGATGGTCGATATAGATTGCATGTGAATGAAGCTAATGTAAACGAAAGGTATCTTATAGAAATATACTATCCAGGTTACGAAACTATTTCACAGGATGTTAATCAGTATTTAATTCTTGGTAATTATGATTTGATTCATGATATTCCATTAGTGAAATCTGATTCGGTAACGAATAAACTGAAATCACTTTTCTATTATTACCGTCCCAAAATACTTAAGTATTTATTTCTAATTATTTACTATAGCTATATTCTACTGTGGATTTTTAATATCTTTCTACTTATTAATTCACCGATATTTCTTAACTTTTTTTCTGTTTGTGTCCTTACTATTACTTTAGTTTGGAATGTAAAAATACTTAGATCTAAGTTAAGACCAATCACTGGAAAGATTATTGATGCCGAAGGTAAAAAACCCCTATCTAAAGCCATAGTTAAAATTTACACTAATAAAAACCAATCTATTTCTACTGTAACTGATGAGAGTGGGATTGTAAATTTAGATATACCATCAGGTGTTTATAAAATGCTTGTTAGTGCTGAGGGTTATTTAATGCTTTCCGAAGACCCTGTAGGTTTAAAGTTAGTAAAAGTAAGTAAGGATGGATTTATCGATGAAGATGTTTTACTAAAAAAAGATACTTCAAAAGCTACGAGCTCAAAGAAAGATGGTTCAGAACTCCTAAATCCTTTTGAGTGATCTTTGTTAAGATTGTAAATATATAATTTAATCTAAAATTATGGAACAAAAATTCTACAAACAATGCCAATCGTGCGGGATGCCACTAGAAGATGGTAAAAATTCAGGCACAGAAAAAGATGGTAGCAAAAGTTTAAAATATTGCAATCTTTGTTATGCTAATGGAGAATTTTTGCAACCCGATGCAACAATGGAAGGAATGCAAAAGATCACAGACGATGCATTAAAGGAAAAAGGTTGGTGGGCACCTTTAAGATGGATGGCAAAGATGCAAATTCCAAGCTTAGAAAGATGGGAAATTAAGTAATTATTGGCTTTAGAACCATTGCAGCATAGTTATCTGAGAAAGCTTCAACTTCAATCTGACGATAAGCCTCCTCTTGTTTTAGTCGTTCTTCTTTATCTTCAATATCTGATGGTCGTTTATTTGGAATGGGAAGTTGACTCAACGGCTTTTCTCCATAATTCCATTGATAACCTCCTACGAAGTCAGTAACATTTATATTCATAAGATCTCTATTGTCCTGCGTGTACTTTTCAAAATGAAGTATATGTCCAAATTCATGGAGAAATATAAACAAAGTGACCAAATATGAGTTATTTCTCAAGAAGTCTTCGCTGATGTTAAGTTTTTGCTCAATAATTTTCAAAGAATATGGACGATTCAATTTTAAATATGAATATAATTCATCTGGTTTTCTAAGATAATATAAATTCAAAGTTATTCGCGGATCAAGCTCTGTACGCTGATCATTCCATAGTTGTGCATAAGCAAGTCTATAGTAATTAGCGTTATCTTCGTATTTAATTTTCGTTCCTTCAAATTTTGAAAAAAATTCCTTAAATTTATCTTTACTTGATGGATACGCTTGATATATTTCTTGGAAGATATGATTCAGCTCTGAATATTTACTAACATCCATTTTGATAAAATAATAAATATTATTTCTTCTTCCCAGTAAGATTCAGAGTATTTGAAGGATCACTATGAGTTCCTCCGGAATTTACATGCTTGTCTCCTATTTGCGCTCCATTCTTAATTATATGAACAAGCGCCATTCCATGACCTCTTCCTAAATCGAAATCGGCTTTTAACCATTCTAAAATAACTCCAGCTTTTGTGTTGGAATCAAAACCTTTCTCTTTAGCCATAGCAATGAAATCATTTGGTGTTTTTCCAGTTTTTACTTCAATATTATCTAAGTATGCTTGAAATGACATGATTAAAATTTAATATGTATATTTAGATTTTAGCAGACAGATACGTTGTTCTAAAGTAAAATATTCAAATGACAAAAGAAGAAATATTAAAACAATTTCAAAAAATACCTAGTGTAGGGAAAGCGGTTTCTGAGGATCTCTACTCTCTTGGTTATAGATCTGTCGAAGATTTAAAAGATGAAGATCCAGAAAGAATGTATGTGAAATTATGTGAACAAACTGGAATAAGAGTTGATAGATGCATGCTCTATACTTTTAGATGCATTGTTTATTTTGCTTCAAACAAAACTCACGATCCTGAGAAGTTAAAGTGGTGGATTTGGAAAGATTAAATAAATTTTCTGATACAATATTCAATAATTATTAATTTTCCTTCATGACAAAATCTTCAAAAATCACAATTATAATTCTCTCTATACTTCTTGTTGCTAGCATTCTTCTAAATTTAGGTCTCGGTTTCATTGCACTAGACCGAACAATACGAGTTAATGAACTTCTTGGTGGAAATGACGGTCCATAACTCTCCATTTGTCTTTAAATTCAAAATATATCATAATAAACACTGATAATATTTTTATACTTATTTGACCTTGAGTAAGAAAGCAGCTGTTATATATGCAACCCATGGAGGAAATGCAGAACTTGTTGCAGAAGCATTAGCGGATGGACTAATTGAATCAAAAGTTGAAGTTGATTGTTTAAGGTCAGAACAAACTAAAGCAACCGATTTACTGTCTTATGATTTTGTAGTTTTAATCTGCTCTACTTATGATGTAGGGCATTTGAATGACAAAATGATTAGATTAAACAATGAGTTAAGAAGTTCTGGAGATACTTTTAAAGGAAAGCAAATTGAAATTATTGGATTAGGAGACTTAGAGCATTATGATATTTTTTGTGGAGCAGCAGATATTTTAGAAGAAACAGTAAAATTAATTGGTGCTGTTCAAAAAACAGATACTGTCAGATTTAGTGGTTATCCCTACGAAAAACTTATAGAGTTTAAAAAGTGGGGAATGGAATTAAGTAAATTATGGAAAGACTAACAGTAAAAATTGCAGGACAATCCGGACAAGGTGTAAATGTTCTTGGGGAAATTCTAACCAAAGCATTTAAGCGCTCTGGTCTATATACTTTTGGATATAGAGAATATCCTTCCCTTATAAAAGGAGGTCACTCTACTTACCAAATTGATGTATCAAACAAACAGATTCTAAGTCCTTCACAAAATATTAATATTTTATTCGTTTTAAACAAACAAGCTACTCTTTGGTATCAGGATTCTTTCATTAATGAGAAACCATCAGTGATTTTTCATGATATTTCTAATCCCAGAATAAATAAGACTGAGAACGATGTAATTAAAAAAAGTAATACTGACATGGTGTATGTTCCAGCTCTACGTTTAGCACAAGAAGTAGGTGGAAACGAACTAACATCAAACATAGTTAGCTTAGGAACCATTTGGAGAATACTTGGGCTTGATAAAGAAATTTTAGTAGATGTTATTAGAGCTAAGTTTGCATCTAAACCGAAAATTGTAGAAATTGATGTTGCCTGCGCTATTAAAGGTTTTGATTATGTTAATTTTGAGGTTCCTTCTTTTACAAAGCGAATTATAAAAGAGGATGAAATATCTAATGAGGAGAAAGTAAAAAGGCATGTACTAAATTCGTCTAATAGGTCTTTATTAAATCTGAAAAATTTATTGAAGGATTTAACTAATGAAAAACACCACACATCGGAAAACATTGTAGTAACCGGGAACGAAGCTGCTGCACTTGGTGCGATAAACGCTGGAATGAGAATCTATTATTCTTATCCAATGACTCCAACAAGCGATATTATGGAACATTTTGCAGATTACGAACAGGAGACTGGTGTTATTGTTAAGCAGGCAGAAGATGAAATTACAGCAGCAGCTATGACAATCGGATCCATGCATATGGGTACAAGAGCAATGACTGGAACTTCTGGAGGTGGGTTTGATTTAATGACAGAACATGTAAGTCTATCTGGAATGATTGAAGTTCCATTTGTCTGTATATTGGGTCAAAGGCCAGGGCCTGCGACAGGAATGCCAACTTGGACAACTCAAGGGGATTTACTTTTGGCAATAAATGCAGGTCACGGAGAATTTCCAAGATGTGTTTTAGCTGTAAAAGATGCAGAAGATACTTTCTATAAAATTCAAGAAGCATTTAATATTGCAGAAAATTTTCAAATTCCAGTTGTAGTTTTAACTGATAAATACATAGCAGAAAGTTCATTTCAGATTAATAAATTAAACGATAAAAAAATTCCAATCGAAAGAGGTCCATTAGTTCTTAATGTGGAAGATTTAGAAAAACTTAAAAGCACTGATAGATATAAATTTACAGAATCTGGGATTTCCCCTCGATGGTTACCTGGAAGTAAAGCTGCAGGTTTTAATGCACAAAGTGATGAACATGATGAACAAGGCAACACAACAGAAGAAGCAATTCCCGCCCACAGAATGTTAGAAAAGCGAATGAAAAAAATGGAGATATTATTGAAGTCTCTTCCCGAGCCAACAATTTATACAAATAAACCTAAGCTAAATGTGATTTTAGAAAAGAGAATAGAGAAAAGAGAAACTGAAAACTCAAAACTAAAAACTATTAACTTAATCGGTTGGGGAAGTACTTATTGTGTTGTTAAAGATTTGATGAAAGAATATTTCGAAGAGAATGTAACTGTAAATTATTTACACTTTGAATATATTTGGCCATTAAGAACTGATGTGCTTATGAAATTTGTGAAGGAACATCGCGATGCAATTTTAGTTGAAATAAACCTACAAGGTCAGTTAGGGAAATTAATAAGAATGGAAACTGGAATTGATTTAAAAAATAAGATACTGAAATGGGATGGAAGACCATTTTTTGTAGAAGAACTTAAAGAGAAGATTGATGTCATTGCGAGGAATGAAATGACGAAGCAATCTCATACATTTTAATTTATCATTAATGAGTTGCTGTACACCAAACTACAATTTAGAATCGGGAGATGTAAAAATTTCTGATTATTACAGCGAAGTCCAACCGACTTGGTGTAGTGGTTGCGGTGATTATGCAATTTGGAGTGCTATCAAAAGAGCACTAGTAGAATTAAATATTGCATCACACGAAGTACTATTCTGTTTTGATATAGGTTGTAATGGAAACATGAGTGATAAAATTCAAGGATATAGAATTCACTCACTACATGGGAGAGTTTTACCTTTAGCCGCTGGTGCAAAGTTAGCAAATCCAAATGTAAAAGTTATTGCCTTTGCTGGTGATGGTGCAACTTATTCTGAAGGATTAAGTCATTTTGTAAATTCTGTAAAATCAAATTATCCAATTACTTTGTTTGTTCACGATAACGGAAATTATGGATTAACAACTGGACAAGCTTCCGCAACAACCCCAGAAGGTGCGCCCAGAACAGCAAGCCCCGATGGTCCAACATCAAGTAGATTAAACCCAATTGAGCTTGCAATGACCTGCTCTCCTAGTTTTGTAGCAAGAGGTTTTAGTGGAAATATTAGACAACTTGTAGAAATATTTAAAGAGGCGATTATGTTTCAAGAGAAAGGGTTTGCGTACGTTGATATTCTACAGTCTTGCCCAACGTATAATAAAGAAACTACACACGAGTGGTATCAACAGAGAATTTATAATATTAATGACACTAAAGGATATAAAGTGGACGATTTGAAAAAAGCAAAAGAAATTGCGATGGATTTGGAAAATAAAATTGCGACTGGAATTCTGTACAGAAATGATAAAATGAGAAGTTATATTGATAAACTAGAATATAGGAAAGATTATAAAACAACTCCTGTAGAAGAAGTTAAAAAATATTCCATAGACGAACTTGCTAAAAGATTTATATAAACTCAAATGGAGAAATTACTAAAGAAAATTAAACCTAAAGATTTTGTAAAAGCTGTCGTAGTGTTTCAATTATCTATTGTTCTATTCTTTGCATCTGTTGTGATCAATAATAACGATACTGTTCCGGGAAGAGGCTTTGAATCTGCAAAAGTTAATGTTATTCAAGTTGGATCCACTTTGATTATTTTTACAACCTTTGTATTCTTAGCCTACGCATTGTTTACCTACTCAAGTTCCAAGAAAGATTTGGAGACTGGATTCAAAAAACTTTTTAAATCTTGGAAGAGTTTGCTTTTTATTGGACTACTCTCTTTGTCATTAATAATCTCGACAGAGATTTCTCCATTTAGAGAAATTGCAACACAAGGAAATATTTTTAGATTCCAAGGATTAAGTACATATTTACCAATGATTTTATGTGCTTATGTTTTATATAAATGCGTAAATAGAAAAACTATTCATTTAATATTTATCTCAATAATTGTTTCCGGATTATTTCAAGCGTTTATGGCTTTTAGTCAGATTTATACTTTAGCAAAAAATGACCCCTCTAAATTGAGTGATGGGATTTGGATTAATGGTTATTATGGACAGGCCAATTTCTTTTCATCACATTTATTATTAGCAATCATTTTGGCTTCCTACTATCTATCTACAAAATCTCTTAGATTGCTGAAAGATAAGAAACAGAAGTTAGGAGTTATCACAGTCATAATAGTTGTACTTTCAATCTTAATTCCTGCAATGATACTTTCGTATTCAGAATGGGGTTGGGTTAGTTTATTACTTAGTGCTGCTGTTATTCTTAGTTATGAACTAATGCCAAAGAGAATATTTAAAATTTTTATTGTTACTCTTACTGGATTAATTTCAGCAGCAGCTCTATTTATAATTTCACATTTCCCTGTTTACGAACTTCGGATAGAAATTTGGCAGAGAATAAGAGATATTTTCTTTCAGAATTCTAATGTTAATAACTTTAAATATGTAATCTTTGGCTATGGATTTGATACTCTTGCAGATGTTTTCAAATTATTTGGAAATTTCCCAACGTTAGTTATAGATAGAGCTCATAATATTATTTTTGATATTTTAATTCAAACTGGAATTGCAGGTTTAGGTTTCTTTTTAGTAATTATTGCAAGGTTAGGTTTTCACTTTAATAAAATGATTAATAATAGACTTCTGTTTTTTACAATTGCAGCATTTGCACTTTGGATATTTAAATCCCTTGTAAACGAGTACTCGATTACAAATCTCTTTCATTGGGTAATATTAGGAGCCTGTGCTTTGCAGATTCTGATGATTGATGAGGACAACGATGTGATAATTTAAGTAATCTAACAATTTCATTATGGAAGAAAGTCTCAATAGAACTGAATCATTAGGCACAGATATTAAATCTATCGCTGACTTTTTTGCAAACTTTATGCCATTATCCGAAACTATCTATTCATTTTCAGCGTTTACTAGCTTAGGTGTAACTGATGTTGAAAGATTAAAAGTTATTTGTAAAGATCTTTTAGCAAAAGACGAAAGTGAGGATACTGTGGGTTTTGTAAGAGAAATGCTAGATACAATGTATTCTAAAAAATGGCACGATACTTTAGGAAAAGAAATTTCTAAAGATGATGACCCTCAAAGCTTCTAGAGAACGAGCATAGCGATGTTCGATAGTTAGCTTTGTGCGCACCTTTATAGGTATCCCTTAAGAAACTTCATTAAGTCATGGTGAGTCCTTCAATAAGCTCATGCAGATGCAGGCAAACACGACAAACTCTGTCGAACCATGAGTTACATCTTCTCCACCACGTCAATTCCCAAAAGATTAAGACCATTTTTTAGAACCTGAGCAGTTGCTTGAGTTAACGAAATCCTTGCATTTTTATCATCTTCTGTTTCTGCATTTAACACTCTGCAGTTTGCATAGAAAGAATTGAATGCTTGTGCAAGTTCATAAAGATAATTACAAACTGAGTGAGGTGTAATATTAATACCAGCTTCTTCAACAACATCTGAATAGTTGTTCAGAATTTTTAATAGTGATATTTCATATTCAGAATTCAATACTTTAGACTCATCGTAAGAGCTGCTTTCTGATTTTGTTAAGATCGAATTAGCTCGTGCATATGTATAAAGTAGGTATGGCCCAGAGTAGCCTTCAAAACTCAAGAACTGTTCTGGATCGTAATTAAAATCTTTATGAAATTCGTGTGATAAGACTAGAAATTTAAGTCCCGCATTTGCAACATTATGAACAATAGATTTTTTCTCTTCTTCTGTGTAATCTCGAAGTTCAGAAATCTTTTTATACGCAACTTCTTCAATCTCGTTTAAAACATCCATCCCTTTTATACTACCACCCATTCTAGAACTGAACTTCTTTCCTCCCCTTAACATCCAACCAAACGGAATATGGAAATATCTACCTTTTGTCTCTGGTTGAATAATATTTAAAACATGAATAACAACTTTAAAATAATCTTTCTGTTCTACAGATGTCGTTACAATGCACTTTTCAATATTTGGATATTCTTGAAATTTTAAATGAGCAAGTCCTAAATCTTTTGCGGAGTAAGTTGGATTACCTTCACTTGTGATGAATACCCAGTTTGTTAAACCGACCTTTTCTCCACGATAAATAATCGCTCCTTCACTTTCTTCAAATACATCTTTCTTATGCTTCTCTACAATTTCTAAAGCATCTTCATAAATTTCACTTTCTGGATATTGTCTATCAAAAATAATTCCTAAGCTTTTCCAAACTTCTTTTTGGTGTTCTAAACTATCCTCTCTTAATTTTTTATATGTTTTGAAATTTTCGTTATCTTCTTTTTTATAAATATCTTTATTTATTTGTTTTATGTGTTCCGCAACAACTGGATCTTCTTTAAAAGCTGTTGCTCCTTTTACATAACAATCATCAATAAATTTCATCTTTTTTTGATGATCCCAGCTTTCGAATTCTGTTGGAGTGTCTGTATTTAAATACCCCCAAGTTGTTTTTGCAACTTGCATTCCAACATCTCCAAAATAGTTTGCCTTTATAACTTTGTAACCTAGATTTTCGTGCAATCTGACCATAGATAAACCTGAAACTGCACTCTTCAAATGACCTACGTGAAAAGCTTTATGAGTATTTGGTTGCCCGAATTCAATCATTACTTCTTTTCCTTTTCCAAAAGAGCTTTTCCCGAAAGTATCTGCTTCTTCAATAATTTTCCTCACTAAGTTTTTATATATTAAAGAATTTGTAGTGAAATTAATAAAACCTGGTTTTACTGCATTTACTTTAGTTACTAATTTAGATTCCGGGATGTTTTTAACAATTTCTTCCGCAATCTCCATAGGACTTCTTTTGAGCTGACCTGAAAGCCTCATCGCTACATTAGTGGAAAAATCACCATGGGATTTGTCTTTTGGAGCATCAATTTCAACAATCGATTCAATATTTAAAGCTTTTAGAGCATATTCTGTAAGGGTTTTAAGTTCTTCTTTTATATTCATATCTTGTGATTATATTTGTAGATATGGAAGATTGTCAATCTACAAAGTCTAATACTACTGCATTTGGATGAAATGTAAGTAAGTCATCAATTTTATCTCTATTATTCTTAGTAACTTTTATTATTAAATTTAAATCCTTATCTCTATTTTTTATTGCCTTTTCTAAAAGTTCAAATATGAGTTTATAATCTCGGGAGGAGAATTTGTCTTTTTGAAAAAACTTTTTCATTAAAGATTCTATATCAAGAAAAATCCCATTTAATAAATTTTCTTTCCTAAAATCAAACCTATTTGTTTCGTATACAAAAGAAGGCGAGGAAATACTTAGGAAAACTCTACTCTGAACTTTTAATTGATTTAATTCTACTTTTTTAAGAATTTTATAAAAGAAAGATAAATCTTCAATTGTGGAAACTGCTGGTAATATTAAATCAATATTTTTATGTTCGTATTCGTCCATTAGTTTTTTTAAAACCAAGAGTTCTGTTGTGATAACTTCTGTGTAATCTAAAGGAGTCATTCTTTCGTGGTTGTAATCTATTAACTTGAGTAAGAAAGGATTCTCACTATTTTGAAAAGCAATTCCCGATAGACTTGTGGTATATTTTTTAAATAAATCATAATAGTCACTCAATGAGAAAGTTTTTTTTGTGAAGTCATAAAAATCTCCCATGTCTGTAAAAACACCATTATATTTTTTCATTATTGAAAATATTTCTGTACCAGCAGCTTTAGTATCAATAAAAATATCCACTTCTTTTGAATACTCTTCAGAGAATGATTTCCTCTCCAAACTTTTTAGTCTTCTTATCAAACTGAATCCTCTATCATCTCTTTTATCTGATGATTTTTCTGTGTAATCTGGAATTGTACTACTTATTTGTGAAAGCTCTTCAGCAAAAGTTGCCTCAAGAATATCTTTCTCTGCACCAATAATTCCTTGATTACTCCAAATTTCTTTTTGCTTTTGTTGAAACGAATGAATCCCAGTATAAGTTAAATTAAAGAAGTAAGCTTTTCCTCTACTAATTCCAAAGTCAGCCGAGAGATCTTTTTTAAAAATCTTGTCTGCTTTCTCCGCATATTTAGAGACTTCTTTTAATTTAGCATCCGAAATTTTTTGTTTACCTTGCCAAGCTTTAGATACTGGAACACTAATTAGTTCGTCTTTTTTTCTAACAAACATTCTATTTTGTAAATTTATCTTTTTCTCCAGAATATTATTAGTTGATAAATCAACCATGTATTCATCTGCATAAAAAAGATCGTTATCAATGTCCCCATATTCTGCTTGTATAATGACTTCTTTTGACAAGGAACTTGTATTTATTTTCCCGGTTACTTCAAATTCAGGAACTCGTAAAACTAAAATGGAGATTGTAGCAATATCAAAGTTATCAATATTAAGCCGTGAATTCAAAAGTTCACCTGTAAATAATTCTGACCACATATCTTTGAGCTCTTTTATAAACTCATCAATATTTTTTACAATTACTTGTCTTTCTTTAAGAATATCTAACAGAACGGGATTAGATGTGTGGAATGTTGGAATTAAATTTAACAAATGAGTCTTTCCAAATCTATTCAATATATTGAATTCGTGTAGTAAACTTTTGATAAAAATCTCACGAAGTTCAGTATCAGTAATTGAATTCTTTATTTTTTTTGCAAGGGAGTCTAAATCTTTTGCATTTTCAGTCGAAAGTATTCCCAAAATATTTGCATCACTTATAAATTCATCAAATCCTTCTGTAGTAATTACAAAACCATCCAATGTTGGAAGCTTAGACCGATTAAGTCTAAATTCATCTACACCTTTAGCACCAACAATTTGGAAATCTTGTTTAGTAATTTCATAAGTTGGAATTATGTATTTTGGTGCAAAATTTTTTGCCATTTTATTTTGAAAATTTGGGAAACCTAAAAAAGTTTACATTAAAAAGTATCCTTTAACAAGGAAACCCATATCAGAAGTGAATAACAATGATTAGGCAGTCATTCTTTCTAGAGCTTTTTTTACTGCCTCCTGGTCGGTAAAATGATATTCAACCGATCCAAAAGCAAGTGACTTTTCGTGTCCTTTACCTTCCGCTATAACAACATCTCCGGCCCTTGCTATTCTTATTGCAAATTGAATAGCATCGTAACGTGAGTTTGTATTGTTTTCATCAAAAGAGTAAATAATATTTTCTCTCTCTGGTGTAGTTTCTAATCCTACTTCTTTCATTAATTCTTTATCCTCAATCTTCGTTTTATCAGAAGCCATATAATTATTAAATTCTTCGGAAGTAGCAAAACGTTTTATTAATTTAGCCCCTGTTTTTTCTGCTCCTTTAATAATTTGACTGTTAATATCATATAGCTCTTCTATTCTTGGATCTTCTGCCGTTACTATTGTAATATCCGAAAGGTTACCAGAGATTTCTCCCATTGCTCCTCTTTTTTCCACGTCTCTAAGCCCTGCAGAACCAAATATAGTAATTAATCGACCCGATCTCCCCAATAAATCTTTGGCAGCATCTAAAGACCTTTCTAACGAATCGGCATTATGTGCAAAATCAACAATTACAAAGAATGGTTGTCTTTGCATTATTTCCATTCTTCCCACAACTCCTTGGTATTCACTCAATGTTGCTGCTGCTTTATTTGCTGTAACTCCTAAAGATATTGCTGCTAAGGTAGCTGCGAAAGAGTTTTCAACATTATATTCTCCAATTACTGGAATATTAAATTTGAAACTTTTATACTTATATGTGATAAATCCTTTCCCCAATTCCACATCTGTAAGTTGTTGAGAAACAGAATATTCAATTTCTTTAATTTTTTGACCATGTATTTTGTTTCGTAGGAGAATATATTCTTTTAGAAATTTATAACTTTTTTGATCATCAAAGTTGTAAATTACTGTTCCGTTATCTTCCAGCGCATCAATGAGTCTGCACTTTGCACGTGCGTATTCTCCCCAAGTTTTATGATAATCTAAATGATCTCGCTTTATATTAGTGAACACTGCTGTTCTAAATTTTAGAAAACCTAGTCTTCCTTGATCTAAAGCATGCGAAGAAGTTTCTATTACAACATATTCCACACCATTATCTTTCATTTTTCTTAAATATTTTTGCATATCCACAGGATCTGGAGTTGTTACATGGAATCCTGTTTCTATTTCTTCATTCCCTGCGATTGCACCAACTGTAGATACAATTCCTACTTTGTAACCGTTTGATCGTAAAATATCGAAAATCATTGCGGATGTTGTGGATTTCCCGGAAGTACCCGTAACTCCTATTAGTTTTAAATCTTTAGCAGGATAGTCATAGTATCTTGCAGCTAAAAGAGATAAATATTGTCTGTAAATTCTTTTGATTTTTCTAAACATAAAAATTGTTTGAATGTTTTAAAGTTATAAAGTTGAAAGGTTAAATAAATAACATTTCAACTTTTCAACCTTGTAACTTTCTAATTTCTTGGTTATTCCTCTATTGATTTTTAATTTTTAATTGATCCACTAGTTGCTGATAAACTTCATCAATACTTTTGCTTGCATCTATTCGTACCAATATTCCTCTCTTTCCATAAATTTCTAAAATCTCTTCGTTATCTTTATGGAAATCTTCTAATCTTTTCTTAATTGATTCAGGATTATCGTCTTCTCTTCTCTCCAGAATTCCTCCATCGTTTTTATCACATTTCCCTTCAATTTTTGGTGGATTGAAGATTAGATTGTAGTTAGATCCACATACAGAACATTCATACCTGTTAGACATTCTTTTAATTGCCTCTTCGTCTGAAAGTTCAAAATAAACTACTTTATCTAATTTTTTGTTTGCTTTAAATAAAGAAAAATCCAATAAATCAATTTGAGTATCTCTTCTAACTGCACCGGATAAAACTAAATTCTCAAATTGAGTATTATGAAGATAAATTTGAAGAAGACCAAAAACAAAGTTATCCGCCAAAAACCCTTCATCCATAGATTTTCGAATTAACTGCTGAATTTCTTTCTCACCATCGGAAATCCCTCTCATTAAATCTCCCGTGGAAACTCTTTCAAATTTAAATTGTTCTACAAGTTTTTCGGCTTGTGTGTCTTTGCCAGAACCCGAAGGTCCAATAAAAAGAAGTATCATTTATCCTAAAATTAATAATATTGATGTAATTATCAATAAAACATAAGATAAAGTAAATACACTAGTAGAGAAATAGTATAGTATTTTCTCTATTAAATGATCCGCCTTACTCTTGTATTCACCCATCTCATGTTTGAAGAATAGTCCTAAAAATAATCCGGCCACTAACCCTCCTATATGTGCCCAATTATTTACTCCACTTCCAGGTAAAAATCCATAAATTAACGAAACTACAACGATTGGAAGAACATCGTAAATACTGAAAGGTAAATCTATTCCATATCTTCTATTTTTAAGTGACCCAGATATTAAAACTCCACAAAGTGCAAAAATACTTCCACTAGCTCCAAGGGTTGCAATATCTATTCCTAAAAATAGGCTCACTATAATTGTAAGAACCATTGACGCTATTCCTCCAAGAATGTAGATTATAAAGAATTTTTTATCTCCATATGTATACACAACTTTCTTTCCAATCGTGTAAAGTGCAAGCATATTCAATAGGAAATGAATGAATTCTATGTGTAAAAAGTTAGCAGTAATTATCGTCCAAAATTGTCCACTGAATATAGATTGCAATGACATTCCACCTAAAAGTACAAATACTTGAGTTAAAGTTCTTCCAGAAGAACCAGAAGCAAAATCAGGAGATAATAATTGAAATAGAGTCGCGAAAATAAATACTAAAATATTTACTAGGAGAACAAGGTTGAAAAAGTTAAATTGAAATTTTACTCGAAATTCCATTAGAAAAATATTAAATCTTCTATTCGATCGTCATTTCTTATGAAATTGAATAATGATTTATTGTCGTCAAAGGGTGAATATGTATTTTTTAAATCTTCATCCTTAATTAATTTTCTAAGCGTTACATTTATTAAAGGACAGTTAATTTTATATTTTGGATTTGCAACAGCTTCTACTTTCGCATTTTTTGAAATGATGTAGTAGGCAAGTCCACGTTCTCTTTTTAAAACTCCGTAATCCATTGGTACTTGATCTTTTCGGGAAATTTTTGCAAAAATTATTGGTGCTAATCCAATATTTACAAATGTGTACATGTAGCCAGTTGGTATTGCGAGTTTTTCTCCTGGCATAAGCTTAACTATTACCATGTCTTCAACATAAGTTTCCATTTGAAAAATGTCTTCTTTTTCTACATTCTTTTGCATAACTACCATCATTTCTCCGGAAATTAATTCCACCATACAATGATATTTCTCTTTAACTTCTTCGCTTTGATAAATATGTGTTTTAATAAATTCAATTCCAAGAAGACCGTAGGGAATGTATAGTAAATCGTAGGTTAGTGCACTTCCATTTCCTGTATTTCGTTCGTAAATATTTTTATGTTCTTTATAAACGTTCTCAGGATATTTTAATTGTTGATTTAAAAGTACTGGGATAATATCTTGTAGCGTTACAAATTGTTCACAATTACAACAAACGTCATCACCAAAAATTATTCTTCCTCTGCTCTCGTCAACCTTAAGTGAAAATCCACAAATATTCGTTAGGTCGATCATAAATTTCCATGCTTTAATAAATAATTTAATGCATTGAAAAAGTGCAAATTTTCCAGAGGTAGAAAAATTTTATTCTATTGAGGGCAACATTGTCAAATCTGAGATTTATAAACGCCACCAGTAAAGTGTATCAGCCGTTTGGTGTTACTAGACTAGTAAGAATAATATCGTGAAAATTACTGAAATTAAAAATGATAAGAATATTATTTGTGCGGCCTTCTCCTGGTCTTTTCTTCTAAATTCTTTTTGAACTATAGTTTCTTTTTCCCCTAATGATTTAAAATTAAATATTCCTCTCATTGCAAAACCAGCGCAGAAATGAAATTGTGCTTGTAATATTCCAATGGCGGATGCAAATAATGGGAAGAGAATAATTACACGGAATATAGTTGGAATACCTAAAAGAAAAAGTATAATTGCAACAACTACAGAAATTGTGATTCCAACGAAGCCACTCCTTCGTCTATATTCAATTTCATCTTTCCCAATATTGCAAACTCCTGGAATATATTCTTTCATTTTAATTAATCTTCTTAAGTATCAACTAACTTTTCAACTTTTTGAACCTTTAAACTTTATAACTCTTTCAATTGTTCCCACAATTCCTTTTCATTTTTTGAAATTTTCTCAGGAATTTTTACTAAGAGCTTTACATATTGATCACTATTCCCATTTCCTCTAAATTTTGGACCTCCTTTCTCTCTCAATCTTAAAATCTTTTCTGGCTGTGTGCCCGATGGAACTTTCATAATTACATCACCATGCACAGTAGGTACCTTAATTTCTCCACCTAGAACTGCGGTGACTACATCTATTTCTTTATCCATATAAATATCGTCTCCTCGCCTTTCGAGCACTGGATGGGACTTTACTTCGATTGTTATGTATAAATCTCCAGAAGTTGCGCCATTTTCTCCAGCATTTCCTCTTCCACTAAATTTTAGTGTAACTCCATCAGGAATGCCTGCAGGAATATTCATTTTGAAAGATTCATTTTGGGAAGTAACACCACTTCCTCCACACTTATAGCACTTCTCGGAAATTTCTTGACCAGTTCCGTGGCAAGTAGGACACTCTGTTACAACTTGCATTGAGCCAAAAAAAGTATTCTGCATTTGTCTGATTTGACCTTTCCCTCCACAAGTGTGGCAAGTTTTTTTCTTACCATCTTTTGAACCAGTTCCATCGCATTTATCACATTTTGTTCTTTTCTTATACTCAATTTCTAATTCTTTACCAAAGATTGCATCCAAAAATTCTACTTGGAGAGTTAGTTCTAAATCTGCTCCTCTATTATTTCTACCTCTTGATGTTCGGGCAGCTCCTGATCCAAAATCAAATCCACCTCCGAAGAAATTACCTAAAAGATCCCCTAAATCTCCAGCTCCAAAATCAAAATCTCCTTGGCCAAAACCACCGAAGTTAGATCCTCCCCCGCCGAAAGCTTGAGTTCCTGCAAAACCATACTGATCGTAGGCTTGCTTCTTTTGTGAATCGGAAAGAATATCATAGGCTTCTTGTGCTTCTTTAAATTTCTCCTCTGCGCCAGCAGCCTTATTTTTATCAGGATGAAACTCTTTTGCGAGTTTTCGATATGCTTTTTTTATTTCGTCTTTAGATGCTGATTTTGAAACACCTAAAACTTCGTAATAATCTCTTTTTGCCATAAATCATTAAAAATTTCTAAGTATTTTATCATTTAGCAGGTAAAGTGGCTAGATGCTAATTAATTTCAAAAACAAGTTTATAACTTGAAATTTCTGAATTGTTTGAAAATTGAATATTTGTTATTTGAAGTTTGTATAAACTGCCACTCCAAGGAGTAATCCAACATTTCTGGCAGGGAAAGAATATATTCTTTCCCTACCAAACTGCCAAGAAAAGATAACAGGTGGTAAAGTCAATATTATTAATTCATCTGATATAACGCAATCTTGTAGCCATTTGGATCCTCGAAAAGAAGTTCTTTTGCTTCCCACATATTACTGAATATCCTTGCTTTAATTTTTCCACCAGAGTTTTCAATCAATTGATAGTAAGCTTCGATATCATCTACTTCTATATAAAATATTATTCCCATCCCTCTGTCATGATTTTCGGCAATGTATTTATAATCTTCGAAAGGTTCTTTGGTTTCCAAAACAAAATGCATTCCAAAATTCCCTAGACTTAGTACAACTTTATCATTTTCGAATTGAGTTATAGTTGCCCCAATTGCTTTATAGAACTCGTAAGTGGACACAACATCTGAAGTATATAAAACATTGAAAGATGAGTCTGGCTTATACATAAACTTATTTTAAAAGTTTATCAATTTCTTTTACTATTTTTTCACTTTCATCAAAACTTCTTATAAATCCTTGTACAGGTTCTCTCGGATTTAACGCAATTAACTCATCTAAAGCTTCTACAACTTTATCCCAATCATCTCCAATGTATCTACACAATGGGTTTCTTAAAGCATACTCAATATTTCCTTTGTCTAATCTATCAATATTTTTAGTCCAGACTACCTTTTTCTCAAACAATTCAGTTTCCATTAAAGTTGCAGCACTTGGCTTTGCAATTATCACATCCGAAATATTATACATGTCTTGAATATTGTTAATGTATCCTAGAATTTTTACATGTTTATTGTCTCCGAACTGCCTATCTAGTTGCTCCTTGAAATACTCTATCTTTCCTGCAAGTACAATTAAGTTATATTTATCTGCCTCAACTATATAGTTAATTGCTCTTTTTAAGGCCTTAGTTCCAACTCCACCACCAGTAAGTAAAACTGTTGGTCTGGTTGTGTCTAAATTTAGATCTTTAACAACTTGTGCCTTATCTGTTAATTTTGCAAGATTTGGATTTATTGGAAATAAAGGATAAACAATTTTACTAATATCTACTCCATATTTTACTAATGAATTAACTGCTTCACCTGTTGGACAAATTATTAAGTCTGCCGCGGTATCTGCCCAGCCCATTGGAACTATCATTGGGTCTACCACTACTTCTACAAGCTTAAAATTCTTTAACCTCTCTTTGGCTGCTTTTGCAATTATTGCTACAACGGGGTGATTGCAAATTACGATATCTGGTTTTTCATTTTTAATGATATCCACACATTCTTCAAGCAACATGCCTACTGTGTATTTAGAAAAAAACTCATACCCAACAACTGTTTGCATTGTTAACCAGAAGAGTGCATTGTGAACTGAAGCTAATGCTCTGTTTCCGGAAACTAAGGCATAGGATTTATCCGAGTTATTAAATGGCTCAATATCCGCCACTTTGAATAAATCTATGGTTTTAACATCGTATTTACCTGGAAATACTTTCTCAAACTCAATAGTAAGTGAGTTTGCAGCCATTTTGTGGCAAGAACCCGCATCTGTTATCACTTGTAATATCTTTTTCTTCATAAAAATACACTGAAATTAACTATGAATTATACCATAATGCAAATACTTACAGCTTTCTGACTATTACAAAGTGGCTTATTCCAAAGATGTGTAGGGGAGTTTTTTCTAGGAATAAGAAAGTTTTCTGAATAAGTTTCCCAACTAGTCCTAGCCTTCTTACTGCTCCGTCAAAACCTGGGAATATTTGAGTATATTTAACAAATTCTGAGTTTGAAGTAGATTTTTTTATCATATTTTTTAACTCAGAACCCCAATAACTTCGAACATGAGGTGCAAATTTCTTATAAATAATATTAGGCATCCAAGGTAATAAAGGAATATTTCCCCAATAATATTTTCCCCCTAAAAACATTCCGTGCTGTTCAAAAGGCCATAATCTGTTAGGAGTAAAGAAGACCATAAGTCCACCTTTTTTCAGAACTCTGAAACATTCCTGAAGAGTTTTTAAATCAACTTGAACATGCTCCAGAACTTCGTTATGGAAAACTATATCAAAAAAATCATCCTCAAAGACAAGGTTCTCTCCGGGGCAATTAACTATATTCTTTGGGTTAACGACTGACGGTTGACGGTCACCGTTTTCCCTTTTGCGCTTTCCTAGATCTTCTTTTAATTTTACAACTTGATCATTATCATATTCTGAACCATACACATTATCAAAACCTGAAAGTTTTGCAAATTCTTCTAACCAAACTCCTTCTCCGCAGCCCATATCTAGAACCTTTTTATTTGAGAAATCTACATATTTTTTAATTAAATCTAACCTTCTTTGAAATCCAGCCGTAAATGCTGTTCCCGGTTTTCCAAGGTGTGCAAATTTTGTGTGTTCAGACATTACTTTCATAAATGTATATTCAGATTTCTAAAATTATACTATATAACCCACCTCTCGTAACTCGTAACCCGTAATCCACTATGATACAATGAAGCGTACTATTTAAATTGATATTTATTTTCATGGCACGAAGAAAAAAACATGTAACCTACGATAGTAAAGAAACCCGAACAGTTTTGGGACTAATATTACTTTTAGTATCTCTATTCTTTTTAGTATCTATTTTTACAGTTTCAACAGAAGCGAATATTTTTACTCAAACTAGAAACCTATTTGGCCAATCAACAATTTTAACAGCATTTTTTTTATTTTCTTTGGGACTTTATAATTTAGGTTCCGAGCTTCCTTTCACAAAACCCTTAAGTTTATTTGCGCAAGGAGTTTTAGTGGTTTTAATTCCGGCTTTAATTACCTCTTTTGCAACGGGAGAATTTGAAATATACAGATACTCTGGAGATATTGATAAGATTTTAGGTGGAAGTGTTGGTTATTTTATAGTTACAAATGTAATGCAGGAAACAATTCCTACTCAACCAGCAACTAGATTAATTTTATTACTTGGAACTTTAATATTTATTCCTGTTGCACTTTCACTTTCTATTAGTCAAATTATTGAATACACCTTGAAAGGAATTAATGCCATTAGAAACTTCTTCTCTGCAAATGTTAATGATGAGGACGAAGAAGAGGAGCAAGAGCCAGAAAAAGCAGCTCGATTTGGAGATTTTAATAATTTAATTAAAGATAAGAAAAATAAAGACTCTTCTCAACAAAATTCTCAAGAAGACGCAATCCCTAGACGTGATAGAGTAAATATCAATAAAGAAAAAACCGCAGGAGAATTACAATTTTTAGAAGAGAAAATTGATAGAGAAACGTTAACTCAAGAAACTTTAAATTATTCTAATTGGGAGTTTCCACCTCTAGATATATTAGAAAATACAAAGAAATCTACTGGCAAGGAACCTACTATAGAACGAAATGCCAAGATAATAGAACAGACACTTGAAAGCTTTGGTATTGATGCAAAAGTAGAAGAAAGTGATGTTGGACCTTCTGTAGTTCGTTACTCACTTAATATTCCTCTTGGAACGAAAGTAGAAAAGGTTTCGGGATTAAGTGCAAATCTTGCCTTAGCATTAGGTGTTGATTCGAAGGCAGTAAGGATTGATACAATTCCGGGAACTACCTACTTGGGTATTGAAATACCTAGATCTAATAGAGAAATGGTTAGATTTAAAGAATTAATAGAATCTAACGCAATGAGGAAAAAAGATTTAGCTTTGCCTATTCCTATCGGAAAAGATATTGATGGCTCAACAGTTGTGGCAGATATTCAAAAAATGCCTCACTTACTTATTGCAGGAGCTACAGGTTCTGGTAAATCTGTACTTACCAACTCTTTCATATCCGCATTATTAATGGAGAAAACTCCTGACGAATTGCGATTAATATTAGTTGATCCTAAACAAGTAGAATTTTCAGATTATAATGGTATTGCACACCTGCTCACTCCAGTTATCACTGATATGAGGGAAGTTGTTGACTGGCTAAGATACGCTGTCCACGTTATGGAGAAAAGATATGGAGTTTTGGCAAAAGAACAAGTGCGAAATATTCAGGGTTATAACGAGAAGAAGGGATTCCCTGCTATGCCGTACATAGTGATAGTTATAGATGAAATGGCGGACATGATGATGACAGGTAATAAAGGAGAGACCGAAACACAAATTGTTAGACTAGCACAGAAAGCGAGAGCTGTTGGAATTCATTTAATATTAGCGACTCAAAGACCATCTGTGAATGTTATTACTGGTATTATCAAAGCTAATATTCCCGGGAGAATAGGTATGAGTGTAACCAGCTCTACAGATTCGAGGGTTATTTTAGATAGAATGGGAGCTGAAAGTTTAATGGGTCGAGGAGATCTCTTATATAAAGCACCGGATAAGACAAAGTCCTCCAGGCTTCAAGGTGGAAACATAGAACAAGTTGAGATTGCAGACATAGTAGATAATATAAAAACTCAAGCACCTGAGGTTGCATACTTAACAATAAAAGATATTCGAGAATACATAAATGATAGTTCAGGAGTCAATGGTGATTCCGAGGATTTTGGTCAGGGAAGTAATTCTTCACAAGGCTCTCTTTTAGAACAATCTATTAGAATAGCCGTGCAATACCAAAAAGGTTCTAGTTCGTTTCTACAAAGAAAACTTAATATTGGATTTAATAAGGCAGCGCAATTAGTCGAAGAACTTGAAGAACTGGGTGTGGTTGGTCCTCAAAATGGAGCTAAGCCTAGACAAGTTTTAATTTCTGATGCAGAGGAATTTATAGCTAGTATGAAAGCAATGTAATAATCCAATTATTGTGGAAAACTTACAGGAACAGTTCCAGCATTAAGATGATTTTCCAAACTTTTAGTGAACAGTGTGGTTTTTGGCATGTCTAAAACAATGAGGCTAAACTCTTCTCTATCTCCTGATGCAGATTCAAAAACTTCCCACGCAATAGCAGCTATAAGTATAACTATTCCTGCGTAAATTAAATATTTCCATTGTTTATTCATCTTACTTAGCGTCCTGAACGTAAAAGAAAAAATTAAATTGCAATGTTAATTTGAATTGCTTGTTTGGATCCGAGTTTTCTAATTCCTTTCCAACTTTTCTAGTGATTACTGCACTTCCTATATCAAAAATAGTTACATTGTTTTCCATGTCACTTATAAAGTTTGTAAGGGTATCTCTATCTCCTTCAAGTAACAAACTCACTGATTGGGCCTGTACTTGCCGTGTTACCTGGAATTTTTTAATAATATCATTTGTGTTTGTCACACTTGTAAAAGTTGAGTTTAGTAAATTTACTCCATCTTTGAGAACATAACCATCTACTTCACTTAGAACACTTATTTGATCATATTGATTGGGGAAAGCTGTATTAAATTTATCTACAAGGGTTTGTTTGTTATCTTGCTCTTGTACTAAGTTTTCTATTGTGGTTCTCTTTTGCTCTAGCTGGTCAATGGCTTCTTGTCTTCTTACATTTTGTGCTGCCTGTGCAGTAAATGCACTATAAGATGGAAGAATTCCTATTAAAACCATTAAAAGTACGAAGAGAACTGTAACTGCCGAAACAAAATACGTTTTCTTCTGAGAGGTATTCAACAACTCATTTAATCTATTTTGCCTTATTTGTGATTTCGTTTCTGCTTCTGACATCATTGTAAGCTGGTGCGTTTATTATTTTTTATTACTGCTGTTAAAACATAATCTCCTTTTAAGTCTTGAACATCTTGTTGATTAATTGTTAAGTTACTGAATGTAACTGATGAGAAGGAGGGCGAATTTCTTAAGCTTGCCTCTAAGCTTCTTAATAAGTCTAAATCCTCTGTTCCATAAACCGAAACAAATCCATCGGCAACTTTTATTGTTAAATCTGCGCCGGGATTAGTTACATACGAATAAATTTCTTTGATTATATCTGCACTGTTTGATGAGGAATCCCATAATTTTGTGTAAACATCTTCTTTTGTTGCGAACAGCCTTAGTTTTGGTTCAACATCTGTTGCGTAAAAATTCAATCTTTCTGTTAATGAATCTATTTGTTTCTTTTTATTTTTTGCATCAGTATCAACAATTACTTTGGCAACAAATGCTGCGGCAATTAAAATTATTGTAACCATCACCACATACCTTGCTTTATCTACAATCCAGTCGTAAATTTTATCCCATGCAGTTTTTGGGGGTTGAAGAGGTTTTAATAAATTAAAGGTTACAGATTTTGCCATTAGATTAAATCTAAATTTAGATTGCAAATTTATTGTATCATAAGGAATAAATATTGTTGCAATGTTAGAAAGTTTTAAAGTTGAAAGGTTATTCTGATAATACAAACTTTAAAACATTTAAACTTTCAACCTTTTAACAAAGACTTATGACTTATTTTATCTGTAGAATTCCATTTGGAACTTCGGAATTAAAAATTAAAACCTTAAATGAAATTCCCGATTCTACCGCAGAGGAAATTTCATACTTTATAAATGCTTTTTACAATGAGCTAAATCCTAATCTTGCAAATACTTCTGCATATAATTTTAATCATGGGCAAATAGGAATTCCTATTTTTTTGAAAAAAGAGTTTTTAGATTTTTTATCACAGCATCTGGAACTCGCAGCCGCTACTGAATTTGAATATCAACCTTTTAGTATCTTAGATCCTGATTTAGATTTGAATAGTAATTTGATAAGTGTAGATAAAAGATCACTTTCTGTAACGAAGAACGATGACATCTCTCTTGAAAGTCCAATAAATCGTAAACACTTTACGATAGATATTTTAAGTGACTTCTTAATTAGAGAAAAAGCACTTTCTGATTTTTTAATTGTTTCCGACTCCGTATTCTTAGCCAGGGGAAAACATCCATGGGCTATTGATATTACAGACCATACAGTGCAGGATTTTACTTTAGAGATTAGAAACGAATCAGTTGTGATTGAACCAATGGAAGTGAAAACCATGAAAAATACTTTTGGTGTTATAGATGAAATCTCACCAGTTCAGTATATTTTTATACAAGGCAAATATACAAATTTACCGAAGATAATAGGAACTATTGCGAAGAGAGAAAGGAGCTTAGGAGGTTTAAGTGAAGTTTCGAGAAAGTATGGAGTAACGATTCATGCTCTGGATAAAAATGATAAACTTACAACTTTTACACCCCGACATTAAAAACTCAAATTCGGTTCTCTATCAATCTCACCAAATTCTTTTGGATCAAGATAAACTTCCTTATTATTTTTCATTCTTAACTCGTCATTCGTAATTATATTTGCAACGATTCCAATCATCGCTGCATTATCCCCAGTTAGCTTATTTGAATATGGAAACCTAAGTTTAATATTTTTATTTAAAGATTTCCTAATTAGTGACCTCAATTGCGTACTTGCAACAACTCCCCCCCCTAGCCAAATTTCTTTAGGATTATAAATCTTGACAGCTTTCTCTAGCTTAAGAACAACTTGCATTAAAGCTGCATGTTCAAAAACTACACATAAATCTTTAATCGTTTCTGAGTTTAAATTACTTTCTCCAAATTTTGAAATGAAATCTCTGAAGGCTGTTTTTAAACCAGAATAACTAAAGTTTAAATCACCAGAATGTTGCATGGGAATTGGAAGGTTATATTCTTTTTGTGAATGAATATTTACACCTTTTACAATTACGCTCTGATTTTTATTAATAATTTCTAATTTAATATTTTTTCTATTCTCTTTAGCAAATTTTGAAATTGTTGGACCTGCTGGATAACCAAGGCCTAAAAACCTTCCACATTTATCAAAGCATTCACCACAAGCATCGTCTACAGTTTCTCCAATTTTTTTATACTTTCCAAAATCTTCTACAAGAATAAATTCAGTATGACCTCCAGAAACAAGAACACCAATTGCTGGGAATTGAGGTATTACTGCCCTCTCCTTTAGGAGAGGAGGGACCGCTTGCGGTGGGTGAGGTAATTTAGAGTTTCTTTCTGCAAAAGCAGAAAGTAAATGTCCCTCCATATGGTTCACATTTACTAAAGGTTTACTATATTTCTCTGCAAGTTCTTTTGCTTTTTTAATTCCTACCTCTAACGCTATTGCTAATCCTGGACCTTTTGTAACTGCTATTGAATCTATTTCTTCGATTGTTTTCCCAGATCTCTTTAATGCTTCAATTACAACTGAATCTATTCTTTCTTGATGAGCTAATTTTGCAATGGATGGAACTACTCCACCGTATTGTTTATGTAAATCAATTTGAGACGGTTGGAAGTTAGACAGAACTGTATTTCCTAGCAAAACTGCAACAGAAGTTTCGTCACAAGAAGTGTCGATGGCGAGGATCAAGTTTTGTTTTTCTGGTAGAATTTGCATCCCTGATTATACCATGCAGGAATGAAGAATTACGAATTACAAGCTAAGAATATTCATTCGTCATTCATAACTTGTAATTTGATTAACTGCCAAATGACAGATTGGGTAACATCTCCAAGCTCGAGCTGCCTAGAGAGTGTTATCGGTGGTATAGCTTTACCTTTTCTTCGCAGCCCCTGTAATAGACAAGAATATTAAAGCACCTACAGTTGAAGTTAATAAATATCCCCAATTACCGTAAGCTGAAAGACCTAATAAACTAAACACTAGCCAACCAACAAAACTTCCAATCATTCCAACTATTACGTTTCCTAAACATCCAAAACCTCTTCCACTCAAAATTAATCCTGCAAGCCAACCCGCTAACGCACCAATTGCCAACGTTATAAGAATTTCCATAAGAATTTAATTAATAATTAATTTAAAAACCATTCATTAACCTTTTCCCAATTTATTATATTCCACCAAGCTTCTATGTAATCTGGCCTTTTGTTTTGATATTTTAGGTAATAAGCATGTTCCCAAACGTCTAGTCCTAGTAACGGAGTCTGACCATTCATTACTGGAGAATCTTGATTTGGTGTACTAATAATTTCTAATTTCCCATCTTTTAAAACTAACCAGGCCCATCCACTTCCAAATCTTTTTGTAGCAGCGTCTGTGAATTTTGTTTTGAATTCATCAAAGCTTCCTAACTGCTCTGTTATCGCATCCTTAAGTTCTCCTACAGGTTCTTTTGAACTATTTGAACTTAAGCTCTCCCAAAACATTGTATGATTTGCATGACCTCCCCCATTGTTTATTACTGCTTGTTTTATATCTTCCGGAATTTTATCAATTTCTTTCAATAAAGTTACAACATCTTTTGCTAATAAATCTTCGTGATCTTTTAAAGCTGCATTTAGATTTTCAATGTATTTTGCATGGTGTTTATCATGATGAATAGTCATAGTCTTCTCATCAATAAATGGTTCGAGAGCGTTATATTCATAGGGTAGCGGAGGAAGTGTGTGCATATATTAAAATTAAAAGTTAAAATGTTTAAAAGTTGCAAAGTTACATAACGTTTAAACATTACAACGTTGTAACTTTTTAACAGTCAGATACATTATACACCTTACTCTACTGTCATAGTATGAAACTTATAATTCAGGAAAAGAATTTCATGAACACGGTAATTACTATTAAAGTTGTGCAAAAAAAGCAAGCAACTGTAGCTATTTTAGATGCAATTGAAAATGCTTTTGGGGAATTTGATCGAATTGTAAAGCAGTACACACGTTTTAACGAAGATAGCGAACTTTCTAATTTGAATAGAAATAGTGGGAGTTGGGTGAAAATTAATCAAGAATTTTTTGATTTAATTAAATACATGTTGAACCTTGCCGAAGAAACAGAAGGTTGCTTTGACCCTACTATAATAGATTTTTTAGAAACATATGGATATGATAAAAATTATGACTTCTCAAAATTAGACAATCCTAAACTTGATGGCTTAGTTAAAAATATTGCAGATTCTAGAGCTTCTTTTAAAGATATTGAACTTGATGAAAAAAATTTGAAAGTAAAATTAGTAAAAGGACAAAGAATCGATTTAGGTGGAGTTGGAAAAGGATATGCAATAGATTGTGCTTTTGACCAGCTAAAAAATATTTGCCAAGATTTCCTGATTGATGCTGGTGGTGATATTAGAGCAACTGGTAAAAATGAAAAAGGTGAAATTTGGAAAGTTGCCTTAAAAAACAAAATCGATGATAAAGTTGGAGATATTGGATTTATAGAGTTAGATGATGAATCTGTCGCATCCAGTGGCTCGTGGGCAAGAAAAGTAAAACAATTTCATCATTTAATAAACCCAAGGACTGGTCTACCAGAAAATAAATTTACTACTGTTTATGTGATTGCAAAAAAGGCAATCGATGCAGATGCATGGGGAACTGCTTTATTCGTAGGGGGTGAGAAGTATATAAAAAAACATAAAGATTTAAGGTATCTCACTGTCTAAAATTTTTACTTGCCTAGGGCATAGCAAGATCTTCCGGAACTTCTTCCATTTTCTTAATCCTACTTTTAGAATTAAAGAAGAATATTGCTTCAATTGCCACAGCTGCAATTGGAACAAGAATTAATACATAATCCTCTACTCTATAAAGTCGCAAATACACTACTGCTCCAATAGAAATACACAACAACAAACCTCTTCTAGTGGCATTAAAAAGTGATGCTTTTTCGTAGAAATTTTTAAAGAAAAGCTTATCCACGAACAAATGAATACTCGAGAAAAAACAGAATATTGATGCAAGAATACTTACAGCTAGAAGATACGCATTCGGAGAAAGATAACTCAAAATTAACCCTCTATCTATTAAGCTTTGTATTTCTGCATTAAGTTGTTTAGAATCATCTACGCCAATATTCTTTTCCTCTATTAATTTCTGAACCATGTCAAGATTTAATGGAGAAATATCAGGACTAACAATCATGTACCTAGCAATGAATGCAAAGAACACTCCGACAATAAAGAATACAAAAAAGTGCCTCATGCTATGAATGTAAAAACAAAGCCAGTTTGCTATACTAAGTGAAACTATTACTAAAAATTTATGAATCAATCAAACGGGCAAAATAATAATACAAGTTTTGCTGGTTCTAGTACAGCAAGCTCTTACCAAGATATAAAAGTAACTAGTTCTCCTCCATTACCTATGAATCAATCTAGTTTTCGACAATCAGAACCGCGAAGAAGAGAAAGCGACGATAGGCCAGGCTGCATCACAGCAGGTTGTGGGTGCAGAGCATTTGGATGCGGTATTTTTATTGTAATCGTACTATTTATTATTGGTGCAGTATTTATTGTAGTAAATAAACCATCGGGAATTTGGGACTCGGTAGTTACATTCCTTAATGCTGGTGTTGCAATTCCGGAATATAATGGAACAACCTCAGATAGTGCAAAAAATAAAATAAATGATCAAATTACAAAAGTTGGTGAGAATCAAATTACAATGGACCAAGACTCTTTTACTGCAATAGTGCGGGAAAGACTTCCGGATTTAAAAAACCCAGTTGTAGAAATAAAACCAGACATGATAAAAGTCTATTGGGAATTGGATCAAACAGTTCCAAGTAATCCACTTTATGGTGAGATTGAAATAAAACTAGAAAATCAGAAACTAGCAATTAGCAAAGTAGGCGTTGAAAGAATCGGTACCCCTGCTTTCTTAAACGACTTTGTTTCTAATACAGCACTATCCTTGCTAGGTAATAAAAGCAGTGCACAGAAAGATAGTCCATATAGTTTGCTCTACAATTTCCTATCTCCAGACCAAAACATAACAATTAAAAATGTAAGCTTGGAAAAAGGCCAAGCAATAATAACAATAGATATAAAAGCGAATTTATTCTAATGATAAGAATTTTTTCCGGAACGGATAGCTTCGAAAGTTATTCCCTTGCAAAAAAACAAGCAGAAAAGTTAGCAGCGGATAATAACGAAGAAATTAAAATCCTTAATGCTAATGAGATTGATAATCCCGCAGAATTTATTCAATACATAGAAGGCGTAGGGATGTTTTCTGGTGGCTATATTGTTTTTCTAAAAAGACTTTCCGGAAATAAAAAACTACTAGACTATTTTAGTGATAATTACGATAAATTAAAAATTTATAATATTATTTTATGGGAAGAATCAAAATTAGATGGAAGGCTTAAATTCTTTCTTAAATTAAAAAAAGATAACGGCTCCTTTACTTTCGATTTACCTAATGACCGAGATTTAAAAGCTTGGTTAAACAAAGAAGCTAAAGACAAAGGAATTAAATTTTCAGACTTTCAACTTAATATTCTAATTGAAAACCTCGGAATAGATAAGTGGAGGTTAATTAATGAGTTAGAAAAAATATCAATCTACCTTTCCGCAGAACAAAAAGATTCTTTGGGAAATGATGAATTTAACAAAATAGTAGGTTTCGAAGTTTCTGGAGATATTTGGAAACTAGTCGATGCTTTTAGTAATAGAAGATCGAAAGAATGTTTAGAAGAATACTCTAAAATTTCGTCTTTTGAAGATAATGGACAGTATATTATTGCAATGATGGAAAGAGAATTATCTAATCTTGCTCTGCTTCATTTTGCGAAGAGAGAAGGCTTGCAGGATAATGAAATTGGTATGCACCCTTTTGTTTTACAGAAATTAAAAGCAAAGGTTAGAAATTTTAGCTTAATCGATATAAATAAATACCTTAAAAAGCTATTTGATTTAGATAGATCTATAAAAAATGGTGATATTGATGAAAAGGTTGGTTTGAGCTTGTATATACTCTCGCTTTGAAGAATAAGCTGGACCGCCCACACCATGAATTACTTCCGGGGCGGTATGACCTCTCCCTAACCCTCTCCTTAAAAGGAGAGGGAATCGGACCCTTCGTTTTCTCAAACCTTTAGTGTACAATATACATATGAAGAAATCATTTATTTTCTTTACAACTTTAATTCTACTTTGTTCCTTTCTACAAACTAAGGTTTCTGCTCTAACCGTAATTTCCAGAGACACTATTGGAATTGAGAAAGCAATTACAAAAGATGATTTAGCATTCAGTCTTCCTCAAGAAATTGTTGTTGCTCCAATTTTCCTTGGAGTAGAAAGCAGTAAAATCTCTCAAAAAGAGTGGGTGGAATCTCTTTATTACTACACTATACAAAAACTTGGCTTTACCGACTTACCATTTCATTACATAGTTTCAACTACAGGAGAAGTCTACCAGGGAAATTTGGGTGGCGATGAGAGAAAGGTAAATGTAGAAGGAATTGGTTCAAATGTAATTTTAATTGCATATTTAGCAAACGGAAAACAAAATACATTTGATTCTAAATCCGATGACTCATTACAGAATTTGTTACTCACTGTTGCGAATAAGAATTCGATTAAACCTGAAAATATTGTAGCAAGTGGAGTTAAATTTATTAGAGATAAAGAAAACAAAACAATTCATATACAATCTAGCGAAATATTTGGTAACTGGGCAGCAAAATTAGAAGACTATAAAGGATTTGTAGCAGCAAACTACTCTCCTCAACCAAAATCTTACACTGTAGAAGTTAGTAACCTTGCTCTTTCATCAGTAGAAGCACTACCCGGCGAAGAAGTTACAGGAACAATTACTGTAAAAAACACTGGGGACAATGGATTATATGGTGGAACGGATAATGAAATAGTTGCTACAAAAGCAGATGGGGGTTCGAGTCAATTCTTTATTAACAATGTATGGTTATCTAGAAGTCAATTTAGTTTAATGGCGGAAAATCAGAATATTCTTCCAAAACAAGAGACAGCTCTTAACTTTAAAATTAAAGCTCCTCTTGCAAAAGGTGATATTGGTGAGGATTTTATTTTAAAAACTTTAGGTGGTGGAGATATTTCTGCTGCACCAATTACTTTAAAGTTAACACTAAAACCTTCCGATAAAAGAATTATTCAAATTCAAAATACTGAGCTTGGATATTTAAAAGTTAGGGGCGAACCTTCTACTTTAGGAGCGGAAATCGGCCAAGCAGCAAGCGGAGAAAGATATTTTGTAGTAGAAGATGCAGGGAATGGATATTTAAGAATAGATTTAGGAAATGGATCAACAGGTTGGGTTGCAGGATGGCTAGTTAATGATATTTAATTTTTTATAAATATTTTATGCAAGCACAAGAAAAAGTAGTTGAAGATCTATCAATCCCTAATAAATTCTTTAGCGGAACAGGTCCTACATTTCAATATATAGATCGCTTCAAAACTGGTGATCACACTTTAACAATTGCTACAATACAGCAGACGAATGTAAGTACAGAGGCAAAGGACTATTTTAATGCTATTTTTGATGAAACCGTAACAAAATCAGTAAAAAGTTATCATTGGTTATAATTAGTAATAATTCTGTTAATCTATTTATATCGAAAAATTCCGAAGGAGGTATAGGTTTGTACTTTTCACCTACTAGTGAACTAAGCTTTAATGAAAACAGATTAATAGATGACTTGGTTTCGGATAGGATCTGCGAGAAAGTCACTGGCTATGTACCATTTATAACAAATGGTACTCCTGGTAATTATGAATATAATACAGCTTTATCAAATTTTAAAACTGCTACAGATGGAAAGGTTTTTAAGTCGGCAGTATAAGAAATAAGCTCGAACAAAACTCCTAACCAAAATTAATTAATCACTAAATCGATTGTATCGGCACCACAAAGCTTTGCAGATGCAGTTTAATCTACTGGTTCAGGGTTTTTATAACTGAAGGAGTTCTTACTAAAAAGGGACTCCTTTAACGAAATCTAAAAAATACTTTGAGGATGCTGTACCAAAATTTATTTATCACCAAATCAATTGTATCTTCATACTCAACTTCATCACCTCCAAACCCATCTTTAAATCTACTGTATCCGTCGGATTTATCTTTTTGAATTCCCATTAAATCTAACTTTTTGTATCCATGGTTTTGTCCAAATTTAATAACTTCCCAAACTAATAAATATATTGGCATTACTTTTTTGTGCAAGTCACTGGAACCTCCATATGGATAATATAAAGTATCTCCAAATCCTATTAAAAACCATGAGCCTAAAGGTATTTGTTGATAATATGCAGTTGCAATGTAAGTAACTGGTTTCTGATGACTGACAACTGATGACTCATTTAATACTTCCCAAACTTTTTTTATATATTCAGAATCACGATCATTATACTCTTGTCTACTAACTGTCTCTTCATGCAATTTTAGGAATTCATTTAAAGCGTCTTCTGATTGCGAAATTTTTATTTCAACATTATTCTTTTTAGCAATTTTAAGATTATATCTGTGCTTTTGCTTCATTGCTGCAAGTAACTCCTCTTCTCTTTTTTCAAGATTAATAATCACAGTTCGTTGAAGTTGAGTCGGTCTACCTTTATTAATTTTGACTGTTGACTCATGACTGTTGACTTCAGTAATGCCTTCTCCATCAATTGTTTTAGCGTTATCAGGGTCAATGCTGACATAAACACAACCAGCTTCTTTTGCTTTGTTATAAATTTCTTGAAGGTTAACTTTGTTTAAATCTGCACGCGGAATATATCCAATGGATTTATTAATTAATGGAATAGGTGTAGTTTGAAACCAAGTTCCACCTGCATCGTAAACTTTATTGCCTAAAGCTTCTTTAACTTTTTTCCAGTAAATTGAATTTAAAAAATGCATACATTAGTTTGTTGATAAACAAATTATAACGTAATAATATTAGGTTAGTAATTTTTATTTACATAAAATGGATCAGAAAAAACCTTCGCGATTACCTCTAATATTAGCAGTCCTCGCACTTATAGGATTATGCATTGTGAGTATTATTGCCATAATTTTAGGCCTTGTTCTAATTAACAGGAATCGAGAAGATGTTAAAAATAATAGTAATGATACTGGAACTGTAAGTTCACCAGTTGTAAATCCGCCGACTCCTGAACCAATCCCAGTTGCAACAAAATGCAGAATTGATAACTCCCCTACAATAGATTCGACTGATGCATATGAAATAAATGTAAAAAGACCGTTTGTTTCGGGTTGCGAATCTCAAGCGCAAAATGATCTCAATCAATATATTATTGACTCGATAAACCAAGATGAAAAGACAGTTAAATTTACCGATCCTTCTGGAAGTGCTAAAAATTCATTGGATTTGGACTATGAAGTTGTATCAAATAGCACAAAGTTTATAAGCATTCTTATCAAAGGATATATTTATTTAGGAGGAGCTCATGGTGATTCAGTTTTCATTCCAATAAATTATGATCTTGTTCATAATAAAATTATTAAATTCGAAGATCTAGAAACAGACCCCCTTTTTGTTTCTAAAATATCATCTTATTCTATAAATGCTTTAAAAATAAAACTTAACGAACCCGAGCTTGATTCTTCCATAGAGTCTGGAGCAAGTGCGGACTCTGCTAATTTTCAAATCTTTAATCTGTATAAAAACGGTATCAAAATAACTTTTGGAGATTATCAAGTTGGACCATATGCATTAGGACCACAAGAAGTATTAGTGCCTTGGAGTGAAGTTTCTAACTATGCATCACTAGAAATTCAAGATCTATTAGGAGTTTAGGATAATTCCTGAAATCTAAAACAATCCTCTGTATGATCCATAACAAGCCCTGTTGCTTGCATATGTGCATACATGATTGTTGATCCTACAAATTTAAAACCTCTTTTAATTAAGTCTTTAGAAAGTGCATCCGATTCTTTTGAATTTGCGGGAATTTCTTTTGGAGTTTTCCAATGATTAATAATTGGTTTATTATTTACAAAAGACCAAATGTATTTAGAAAAACTTCCGTATTCATTTTGAATTTCTAAAAACAATTTTGCATTATTTATTTCAGACCTTATCTTTAATTTATTTCTAATTATTTCTGGATTTAATAAAAGTTCTTGAAATTTACTCACATCATATTTTGCAACTTTACTAACATCAAAATTTGCGAACGCTTTTCTATAACCTTCTCTTCTTTTTAAAATCGTACTCCAACTTAATCCTGCTTGAGCCCCCTCTAAAATTAAAAACTCAAAGTGAATTTTATCATCATGAATAGGAACTCCCCATTCCGTATCGTGATATTTAATCATTTCATCGAAAGAATTTTGTACCCAAAAGCAGCGTGAACGATTCCCCTCTTCAGAGGGGATTAAGGGGTGTGTTTCATTCAACTTTTTCATATTCTTCTATCCAAACAATTATCGTTTGCAAAATATTATTAATATTACTTTTTACACTGTGATCGCTAAATCTAATAAGATTGATTCCTATAGCCAAAAGTTCTTTCTCTCTTTTAAGATCATAATCAAATTTATCTTCGTTATGACTATTCCCATCAATCTCAATAGCCAATTTTAATTCAGAACAATAGAAATCTACAATATAGTTTCCAATAGGCCTTTGTCTATGAAAATCAAAACCTAATAGTTTTTTATTTCTAATTTCTTTCCATAATAAAACCTCAGAAAGTGTACTTTTATTTCTGAGGTTTCTTGCTAACTGTTTAAGTTTAGGGTTGTAAGGAATTATTTCTCTCATGAACACATTCCTAAATCCCTTCTCAAGAAGGGACTTTCTTTAGTCTCAATACTCATGGTTTAAGTTCTCTTAATTCCTAATTAATTAAACTTCTCTTCTTAAAGGCATTAGAAGATGCATAAACTTCTCATCACCCAAGTCTCTAAAAACGGAAGCAGATAGAGCACCCTTAGTCTCAAATTTGAGCTTATCTCCAGAGATGTGCGCAACAATATCTTGTAAATATCTCAAATTATATGCTGCATTTAAATCACTTTCCCCTTCTATGTTTTCCACTTGAATAATAGTTTCGTTTTCCCCAACATCTGCAACACTAGATTTTAATTTAACTTGTTTATTTTCCAAATCTAAATCAAATAAAGTTTTATAAGCTAAATTGCTTCTCGCAAAAGTACTAATTACTTTTATTGCAGATTCAAACTCTTTTTTTTCCACATCAAATGTATAGCTTGAAGAGTCTGGAAGAATTCTTTTATAGTCTGGATAAGGTCCTTCTAAAAGCCTCACGCTAAATTCAATTTCTTCAATTTTAAAAATTATTTGTGATTTGTTCTCACTCAGGTAAACATCTACAGCCTCTACCTCGCTCATATCACTAACTATTTTCATCATTTCTTGAAGATATTTTGCGGGAACAATAATTTGTTGTGTTGTTAATTCTTTATTTAATTCCTTAACTTTAATTTCTCTTTTTGAAAGTCTAAAACCATCTAAACCTATTAAATTTATTGATTTAGAATCTTCATCCGCTGAAACTTCAAATAAAACTCCTGTTTGTTGTATTTTTCCTGGACTCATATCTGTTGAGCAACTGAAAATAACTTTGTCTAAACTCTTTAAAAGTTCTTCCGAATCAATAGAAAAAAATTTAGTTTCAGTTACCTTTGGTAAAACAGGATACTCTGCGGCTGGAATTGTATTAAAGTTTGCTTTAGATTTACTCGTTTTAACATTCAAAACAGTATCCTTTAGCTCAAGCTCAACATTATCTGAAGTAGATGCTGATACAAAATCAGCAAGGAATTTTGCTGATACAGTAATGCTTCCCTCTGTTTCAACTACTCCAGGTATCCACACATTTATCCCCATGTCTAAGTTAGTTGCAGATAGTTTAAGGTCGTTTTTAGTAACGTCCAATTTAACATTGGAGAGAATTGGGATATTTGGTTTGGAACTCACTGCCCTACTTGCATAATTCAAAAGTTTGGAGAGTTTTTCATGATTTAAGGTTATCTTCATACTTAATATTTAATAAGTAGTAATTAATAGCATTAGGGACTGTAGATATGTGTAAAACTTTGTAAATTCCATTTATTATAACAGCTTCCGGAGGGTTTTTGAACTGTGGATAATCCATGTGTATAGTTTCGGCTAGAAATAGGTCAAAATCAGTTAAGAGGTAAGAATTAAGAGTTAAAATTTTGTGTATTATCTCAAGGGGATAAAAGGATAAGTTAATAAAATTTCAGTAAGCAAACCCTTTTCATGTGTGGAGAAGTTTTAAAAAACTGATCTATATATCTGTGTTTCTTTTTATAGAAAAGTGTTTAGGTACAGGGTCATAGCCGCCTTCTGCCATAGGATTGCATCTTAGTATTCTAAAAAATCCCATAATACTTCCTCTTATTAATCCAAAGCGATCAACTGCCTCGTAAGTATATTGCGAACAGGAAGGTTCGTGAATACAAACTCTGTAATCAATATACTTAGCCCAGAAAGAATGATCAAAAGAAAATAGTTTTTGATAAATCCTAATTAAAAATTTACCTATGTTTTTTGGAATGTTAAAAATAAATCTAATCATTGTTTTCTGTTATAACAAATATTTTATCAACTGGAATGTCACCTGCTCTGACTATAGGTTTAAAGGTAAATATTTTAAAAATTTTAAGACCTACTTTTTCTATTCTTTCTTTTAACTCCTCTTCAGTGAAATAGTTTGTATAAGTCTCTAATTTCTCTGAAACTTTCAAACGAGGATCTTGTGAAGTTAAATAAGGTTCTTCTTCAAATCCCTTAAACGTGCCTTTGTGACCAGACATTAAAAATAAACCATTTTTTACTAATATTCTTTTAATTTCTTTAAAAAGTTCATCGACTTCTTCATCCGGTATATGGATTATGGAAAAGCCTGCAATTATAGAACCAACAGAATTAGCATCTAAAGTCTTCAAATACGTAAGCATCTCTTCCTTTACAATTTTTAAACTATTGTCTTTAAACCTTTCTTTCAATATTTCGCAAAACTCAGGAACAAACTCAACTGCTGTAATATTTTTTAAATTATTATCATACAAATATTTAATATAATTACCAGGACCACTTCCTAAATCTAAAATTTCTCGATTTTCCAAGTGCCTTCTTTTTAGTAATTCAATAAATAGATCAACCGCTTCGAAATTATCAAAGTCATTACCAAAATCTTCGAAGTAAAGGCCTGCAATTTTTGAGTAATCATCTTTTGTCTTCGCTCTTTTCTTATCCATATTTGAATTATAGCCTTTTTTATTATTTTACTGATAAATTTTTATTATAAGTTATCCACATGGATAACTTTCTGATGTATAATTCTTAAGACTTCTGGAAAAACTTAGCTATCTTATATTATTAAAGATCAATAATTCTAAAATTGATCTTAATTTAAATTTTTTTAAATGAAAATAACGGATCCCAAACAACTTTGGAAAGTATCTTTAGCGCAAATAGAAATTAAATTAGACGCCCCAGCTCAATTCAAAATGTTTTTCCAGGATACAAAGTTATTAAAAGTTGATGGAAAGCTTGCTGTTATTGGAGTTCCAAATCCATATACATCTGAATGGTTAAAATCGAGATACGAAAATCTTATTAGGGATACTTTAACCTACGTTTACGGGGACACCTTAAACCCCATGTTTGAAGTTTATCAAAAGGAAATAGTAAACGATATTCAAAATGAAAACTCGTCGCCACTACTCACAATGCAAAACGGTGTTATGGGAAGTGTTATCGACTTAGTTTCGAAAGCTGGTTTAAATCCAAAATATTCTATGTCTAATTATATAATTGGAAATTCAAATCGAATTGGCCATGCTGCTGCGCTTGCAGTTATTGATAAACCAGGAATGTCCTACAACCCTTTGTTTGTTTACGGAAAAACTGGCGTTGGGAAAACACATTTATCTCAAGCAATTGGGCGATCTATTTTGGAAAGAAATTTAAAATCGAAAATTCTTTACGTTTCCTCAGAAGGTTTTTTAAACGACATGGTTAAAGGAATTAAAACAGGAAGCCAGGAAAAAATTCGACAAAAATATCGACAAATAGATATTTTAATAATCGATGACATGCAGTTAATTTCTAGGTGGGTAAGTACTCAAACAGAATTTTTTAATACCTTCAACGAACTTTATAATGCAGGGAAACAAGTAATTTTAATTGCAGATAGAAGACCAGAAGATATTCAAAATTTAGAATCAAGACTTCGTTCTCGAATGCAAGGTGGAATGGTTGTTGAGATAGCCCAGCCAGATTACGAAACAAGGCTTGCGATTTTACAAAGAAAAGCAGATTCTTCCGGCTTCACATTAAAACAACAAATTCTAGAATTTATTGCAAAAGCTGTTAATGATAATGTTCGAGAACTCGAAGGTGCTCTACAAAAAGTTGCCCTATTTAATCAAATGAAACCAGGAGGAGATTTAACTTTAGAAGAAGTTGCACACACTATTGGACGTGATGCAAAAACAAGAAGAGAACAAATCAAAGTCCCTAAAGTTTTAAAAGAAGTTTGTAGATCTTTTGGAGTTACAGCGAAAGATTTAAAAGGACCAAGTAGGACAAAAGAATTAGCTTTGGCAAGACAAGTAGCAATGTTTATACTAAGAGAAGAATTCAATTACAAATTAGAAGAGATTGCAAAATTTTTAAATAGGCAGGATCATACTACTGTGATTCATGCGATAGATAAAATTAAAAGTAAGATGATGATTCAAGAAGGATTTAATACTCAAGTTTCTCATATAATTACTGCGATACAAGAGGCTGCTGCAGTAAGTGATGATTTTGAATAAACTAATTTATGTCTAAAATTTACATTTCTCGTCACGGTGATTATTCCAATCCGAACAACATTAATCCTTTTCGTAGTGATGAGGTATCTCTTTCACCAAAAGGAATTGAACAAATTGAGCAAAATGCAGAGTTTTTAAAAGACAAGAATATTGCAGCAATATTTTCCAGCCCAGTAAATCGTTGCAAACAAAGCGCAGAAATTTATTCAAAAATTTTAAAACTTCCAATAAAATTCACAACTGATTTAATTGAAGTGGGCAGTCCATATCAAGGTACAAATAATGATACTTATCACGATGAACTTGCAGGAAGTTCTCTTTATGCAAATGAACAACACTTAGCAAACAAAGGAGAACCTGCTGACGAAATAATTGAAAGAATGAAAAACATAATAAGAAAAGCTCTAGAAGAATATAAAAATAAAAATATACTTATTGTAAGCCATGGTGATCCAATTGAACTTCTTTTTGCATATGAGACAGGACTAAGTTTAAATTACGAAAAAAGATTAGAGGAGCAACTCAAATATATTCCAAAAGGTGGATTAATCGAAATGAATTATGAAGGGAATAAATTTATGAATTATAAGAATTTAAATTTCTAGAACCGTAGATCTCAATACCTTACCACCTGTTTTACTCAAGTGTTATTTCAGCCTAGAAATGTTACTCAACCTCTTGACAACAATATCCTAAATTGTAATAATTCCAATATAGTTAATTACTAAATCAGGATGTTATCAAAATTATTCACGGCAACTCTCACTGGACTAGATTGCACAATTGTAGAAGTCGAAGTAGATTACAAAAAAGGAGAGGCATACTTCTCTATTGTTGGCCTTGCAGATAAATCAATTCAAGAGGCAAAAGATCGAATTCCACCAGCAATTCGAAACTCTGCTGCTTCATTTATTCCAATGAGAATTGTGATGAGTTTAGCACCAGCACAACTTTCTAAATCTGGACCAAGTTACGACCTACCACTAGCACTGGGGTATTTAATAGCCTCTGATCAAATTTCTATCGATCCAAAAGATAAATTATTTATTGGAGAACTTGCACTGGATGGAAGACTTCGCCCAGTTCGCGGGATTTTACCAATAACAGATGCCGCAAAAAAACTTGGATTTAAAGAAATTTATTTACCATCAGACAATGCCAGTGAGGCAAGCGTTGTAAAAGGAATTAACGTTTATTCTGTAAATCATCTTCGACAATTAATTGATCATTTTAATGGACTGGAAATCCTAAAACCAGAAAAAGAAACTGAATTTATAATTGAAGATAATCAAGAATACAAATTTGATTTATCTCAAGTTAAAGGACAAGAACATGCAAAAAGAGCTCTGGAAATTGCAGCTGCTGGTGGACACAACATTCTCCTGTCGGGAGTTCCAGGTTCGGGGAAAACAATGTTAAGTAGATGTTTACCTACAATTCTTCCGCGAATGGAAATAGAAGAAAGTTTAGAAGTAACTAGAATTCATAGTGTTGCAGGACTTACTTCAAAAAATAATCCAATTATAAAAATTCGACCATTTCGTTCACCGCACCATACAAGTTCACAAGTTGCATTAGTTGGTGGTGGAGCATTTCCAAAACCAGGCGAAATCTCACTAGCACATCGAGGGGTATTGTTTCTAGATGAGTTTCCAGAATTTTCAACTCAAGCACTAGAAGCATTACGACAACCATTAGAAGATAAAGTTGTGACAATCTCCAGAGCACAAGGCACTCTAACTTTCCCTGCAAATTTCATACTCGCAGCGGCAATGAATCCTTGTAGATGTGGCTATAGAGGAGACCCGGTTAAGCAATGTACATGTACTCCGCTGGAAATTATTCGATACCAAAAAAAAGTTTCTGGTCCAATTCTAGATCGAATTGATTTATTAATTCGAGTACCAAAGGTTGAAAATAATAAACTATTTAGTGAATTAAAAAGTGAAAGCTCACAAGTAGTTCGTGAAAGAGTTCAAAAGGCAAGGACTATGCAAGTAGAAAGATTTAAATCGACAGGATTATTTTGTAATTCTGATATGAATCAGAAAGATTTAGATAAATTTGTGGAACTGGATCCATCTTCAAGAAATATTTTAAATCTTGCAGTAAATAAAATGAATTTAAGTGCACGCGCCTATTATCGACTTTTAAAAGTCTCTAGAACAATTGCGGATTTAAGAGGAAGGGAAAAAGTTGAAGAAAGAGATGTGGCCGAAGCATTGAGTTATAGAGTGGAAATTGGTTAATTTAAAAATTCGAAACCCGAAAAATGAAATTCGAAATGAAAATATATAATTTGGAAAAAAGAACTTTTGAATTTAGTTTAAAGATTTTTTAAATTAACAGAATCTTTAGGTCAAAACTATACTAATAGAATTTTAATATCTCAATTAGTCCGATCCGCTACGTCTGTAGGCGCGAACTATAGAGAAATGAGTCTGATACAAAAAAAGAATCGAAATATAGAATTAGGATTAGTAAAAAAGAAGCCAAAGAAACAATTTATTGGCTCGAGATATTAAAAAGTATAGGTAAAAGCAAAGTTTCGGAAATTGAAATATTGATTCTAGAAATAACAGAAATAATGAATATATTAGGAGCTATGTATAGAAAACTATAGCTGTATTACAACAACCCATTCACCAGCTACCTTCTTTGCATTCAAATTATCCAAGACTTCCATTATGGTTCCCCGATAGATCAATTCAAATTTCTTTGTAATATCATTACAAACAGAAACTCTAACTTCTTTTGATAAAGTAGATATTGTCTCAAGGTTCCTCTTTAGCCTATAAGGAGAGTCATAGTAAATAAAAGTTTCGAATTTCGAATTTCTTTTTTCGAGTTTTTCCTTGAAAAGTTTTTTAATTTTACCCGCTTCTCTGGGTAAGAAACCTAAAAAGGTAAATTTGTCTGTTGGAAGACCAGAAACAACTAGCGCAGAATCTACAGCACTTGGTCCAGGAACCACTTCAACTTCAAAACCTCCCTTAACTACTTCTTCAACCAATTTAAATCCAGGATCTGATATCAGCGGCATTCCAGCGTCAGACATAAATCCAATTTTGAAATTAGTTTCTAAAAGTGTAAGAATTTTACCAATCACTGCTTTATGATTTTGTTCTCTGTAGGAAATTAATTGAGGTCTGTGTTCTTTATCTAAGTTCAAAGAATTTATTATTTCCGGAAATCTTTCAGATAATAAGTTTCTGAGTTTTATATAATTTCGTGTATCTTCCGCAAGGATAATATCAAAACTAAATATAGCTTTAATTCCTCTTATTGTAATATCTTCTAAGTTTCCTATCGGGATTCCGATTAATGTGAGTTTATTCATTATATTGAAATTAATATTACACCAATTAAAATAAGTACTATTGGAATTAATCTATTTTTAATATTTTCTTTGAAGAAAATAGCACCTAAGATACTACTAAAGACTATGCTTGTTCTCTTTAAAGCAATTGTAAGAACTGAGGAAGTTACTAGTCCTTGGGACAGAAATTGAAAAATTGCGGTTAAACCTTCAAATATTCCTACAAGTGAAAGTACTTTCATACTTGATGGTTTAAATATTATTAAGAAATTTTTATTTTTTTCTTCAATAAGCAACTTAAGGAGGTAAAGAATAGTCAAAAATAAATAACTCATTCCTGTGTAAAATAATGGATTACTTTCTGTAATTCCAATTTTATGTAATGAATTAGCTATTCCCCAAAGCAATGATGTTATAAACATATAAAAAACCCCTTTATTTTTAACTACGTTTACAAAAGGATCTAATAAACCTTGTTTTGTCTTCGTTATATTTAAAAGATATCCTCCTACTATTATTAACAGAACTCCTATCAGGGCATTATTTTTAACTTCTTGAGAGAGGAATACCCAAGAAATAACTAAAACAAATACTGGAGTCAAAGCTAACATTGGTAAGGACAGAGAGAGATCTGTGATCTTTATAGATTTTAGATAAAGAATGTATGCAAAAAAATCTAAAATAGTTACGGAAACGAAGACTACTATAAGTTCTATTGGAATAGAGTTAGGTATATTGAATAAAGCAAGGGGTAAGGTAATTACTGTGGCAAAAAACATCCAAGCAAAATTTATAGTTGACTCAGAAAATTGTTTCGTCTCTTTTTTTGCAGCTACGTTTTTTAAAGAATCTAAAAAACCTGCTATTATTCCAAAAAAAATACTCATAATTATTCTATTCCAATTTCATCTAATTCCGAAAAGTCTGCGAGTATTAATTCTCTAAACTGTGAAGAAAGTTTAGAAGTTGAATACCCAGAGCTCTCTGATGTTCTACAAAGATGGTCTGTATAAATTCGTATTTGGTCTTCTAGTTTTCCTCCAACTTTATTAAACTCAGCTCTGTATTTAGAATTATCTTCTACAAATTTATCGTGAATTTTTCTAAACTCTACAAACAGTTCTGCATTCTCTTCTTTCATTCTTTTGTACATTTCTTTATATTTTGCAGCCATTTTATGAAATTAATTGTTTAGCGATATTTAATCTTTTAAAATAAATATAAAGATTTTTCAAATCTTCTTCTGAATTATTATTTTTTAAATAGTCTATATCTTGACAGAAAGTTTCTAAATTAATCTTGAGATCGAAGCTTCTCCAATGAATAAGCTTAGAACTACCAAAGTCTTTGAATATTAATTTCATCATACTTTTCAATCCATTGCTGGGATCACAAACAATGACTCGAGGACTTCTCACTTTATTATAAAAATTTATTAAAGCCTCAAAACCTAATACAAATTTTAAAGAGTTTATAAATTTCAATTCAAGTGAATCGGGATCACCTTCGCCACTAGGAATAAAGTGTAATACAGAGTTCCCTTCAGACTCAAGAATCACAACGCCAGTAGTTCCAAATACAATGCTATTTTTGTCCTGCAAAACGTTTACTTTTATATCTGGAATCTTATATCTTTTTCTAATATGTTCAACTAAAACTCCAGAATCCATTTATTTATATTTAAGAGAATTTAACAAATCTACGTAATCTTTAACAACTTTTTCCCATGTAAATTGTTTAACTTTCTCTAAACTATCTTTTCGCATGCGCTCTCTTAATTCAGGAGATTTTATCAACCAAAGTAATCCTTCTGCAAGTTTATCGATATCATCATAATCATACACAAAACCATTTTCACCTTCCTTTATTAAAATATTACCAGCTTCGTTTTGTTCTGTTGTAATAATAATATTTCCTTTCGCCATGGCTTCCAATAAAATTATCCCTGTTGCTTCCCAACGGCTAGGTAAAATATTTATTTGAGATTCTTTATAAAAAACAGTATCTCTCTGAACATCAGTTGGAGAAAACATAAATCTAACATATTTTTCTAAATTTAAATCTCTAACCATATTCTGCAGAGTCTTAGTATACCCGCCGGGTCTTCCCATAATCAAAAATTCAAAGCTGTTAGTCTCGTTATTCTTCGATTGAAATTTATCGATAGCTTTTAAGACCTGTTGAATCCCTTTGTACTCCTCCATTCTATTCATGTAAGTGATTACAACTTTATCATCAGCTTTGTGTTCAAAAATTTCCTTTTCTATATAATTTTCATCTATACCGTTTGGAATTAATTTAATTTTGTTTCGAGGAAATTTGTACATGGATTCTAACCATTCAAATTGTTTAGAATTTACTGCAATAACTTCATCGTAAAGCCAGTTTAGGTATAAACGCAAAAGTTTGTTTCCAAGTTTTCTTACAAATCCTCGAAATCCTTTTTTATCTCCAAGTGCCATAAAAGGTCCGTGTGGAGTAACTATAAATTTTGTCTGCTTAGAGACTAATTTTTTTAAAATTAAACAGAATTCTCTCCAAAAAAAACCTATTCCTGAGGAGTGAATAATCTCGTAATTAGTCAGTAGTAAATGTGGTAAAAGTTGAGGATAGAATCCAGCGTACAACGCTTCGTTAGGAGCCCAGTGTCTGATAATGCGTAATCCTTTAAAAAATTCTTCTTTACCAAGCTTCTCTTTATTAAATTTAACATTTGTAGTTAAAACTGATACATCAAAGCCGAGCTTTGCAACTCTTGTGGAAAGAGCTAGGACATTTTGTTCGGCCCCTCCTTTGAACGGGTGAAACCGTGGTGTTATATATGCAATCTTCATAAGTCTTATTCTATCATATATTAGGATTTGCCAGGAGGTGGGTTGAATAACATTGACTTGTTAAAACTGCCAAGAGAGAGTTAGAGGTGGTAAAGCCAACATAAACCTAAGGTTTGTTTAGCTCACTAAGGTTTATAGCTGTAAAGTCAAAAATTAACTCTTCAAAGAATTCACAAAGGATTCATAAATAACCTTAATATTCGCAGATTCGTTAACTTCGCCTCTTTTCCCTTCAGGCGCTAAAAAGGGTGCATCGGTTTCGAAGAAAATGCCTTTTCTGTAAAAAAAGCTTGGTGTCACATTTTCAGGTATTTCTCCAATTATATTTTTATAAATATGCCTTAACCCATCAGCATTTCTAAATGTAATTATTCCGTTAACTCCTAACCCATTACTTGTTTTAAGAATTTCCTCTGCAACTTCATAAGAGCCTGTAAAAGAATGGAAAATCCCATGGGCTTTGTACTCTTTCAATATTTCTAAGCATTCTTTCTCCGCACCTCTTGAGTGAATAGATAGGAACAGATCGTATTTTTGGGCTAATTCGATTTGCTTTCTGAATAACTTTTCTTGAATTTTTTTCGATTCCTCTATTTCGCCCTCAGGTTTCTTTGAGACTTTCAAATGATGCAAGTCAATTCCTGTTTCTCCTATTCCTGCAATAATATTAGGATTCTCTATAATCAAATTCTCTAACTTCTCAATCTCTCCTTTCAACCATTCATCAATATTGGGGATATTTAAGTACATTTCAGATCCTGGAATAAGCACCTCTGGATCAATACCCACCAGTGGTTTTAAATTTGGGAAATCTTTAACTCTACTCAAGTTTTCTACCGATGTCTTCAGATCGACAGCAATATCAAAAATTTCTAATACACCAGATTCTTGCGCTGAATCAGAAATTTCCTTAACATTCTTCTTGTATCCGCCAAACCCCATATGGGCATGTGAATCGAATAATATTTCCTTTGTTTTGAGATCTTCTAAAGTCATAGTTTTAGCTTAACCCTTAAATTATATTATAATTACAGTGTTTTGGTAATCAACTTTAGTAAAATACTTTGATTTTATGTGCTTATTTTGCTAAAATCTTCTGCATCCAAACAAATTATAGGCAATATATTATTAATTTAGAGTAAAAAATGGCAAATACAAAATCAGCTAAAAAGGCAATCAGAGTAAGTGGAAGAAAGGCTATTATTAACTTGAGATCTAGAAGAAGTTTCAAAGAGGCTAGGAAAGACGTTAAGAAAGCAATCGAAGCTAAAGATAAGAAAGGAGCAACAAAGCTTTTACCTACTGCATATAAAGAGATTGATAAAGCTGCAAAAAGACACATTATTCATAAAAGTACAGCAGGTCGATATAAATCAAGCCTTTCTAAAGCTATAGCAAAATTAAGCAAATAGTAAGCATTTTTAACTATGTCTAAGTCTGTGGTTACGTTATTAGATAAAGCTCTCCTTCCCGCTGCCGTAATGATTTTTGGGAAATTTATTGGCGTTGCTATAACAATCAGACTTTTTAATCTCCCTTGGACTGTTGGACAAGTAGCAAATTCAGTATTTTCCAATGGGAATATAATAAGGCCAGAGGATTTACAAACGGTTATTAGCTACTCAGACTTAATAATGTATATGTTGGTGGCAATAGGCATGGCTGTTGCATTAGGCAGAGCCATTTACCTTCATAATTCTCATGTTAAACCATCACTCGTAGCCAGGTTAGCAAATTATAACCTACTTTCTTTAATTACAGATTCTTACGATATTTACCACTCAGCAACTGTTTGGCTATTATTCACTTGGATAGCAAATCTAATTGTAATAATTAATGTAATATCAAAGCAAAGCTTTCCCGGGATTGCAATTCTTGTAACAATTATTTCCATCGCAAGTACTCTGATTCTCTTTCAAGACATTTATAAAGAAATTGAGAACATTAAAACTAAACCGGGCAAGTATCAGTGGGTTTAAGTTGTGACCTATAGAATTTTGTGATACCTTCAAGTCAGGTTTAAAGTTAAATTTCCATATGAACGTAGCAAAGATACTATCCTTACTAGACCAGCTTTATCCTGGTAAAAAAGTTATCCAAAATAAAGATCGAAATGGAAATGTAACAGAAATTATTTGTGAAATTTCTAACGATAAAATTACCAGCGAAGCTGTTGCGGTTATAGATAGTACAACTCCACATTATCATAAAACGCTTACAGAAACTTACGAAGTAATCAGAGGAAAGCTTGTACTCGTGAAAGGTAAAGAAAAATATCTTCTACAAGTGGGGGATACTATGGTTATTGAACCTCACGAAATTCATTCCGCAGAAGGAGATGAAACTTGGATTAAAGTAACATCTAATCCTGCCTGGACAATAATGGATCATATTGTTGCAAGGTGATTATGCTTCTGCAATATCCACAATACTACTAAGGCACGCATTATAAAATTCCTCAGAGTTATCGGTTACTAAAGCAATTTCTGATATTTTTGTACGATCGAAAATTTCTCTTACTTTGTCTAAATCATTTTTAACAAATATTTTAAGATATTGCCTGTAGATGACCTTGTTGTCCTGTTGATTAAAATCTTCGTTTTGAACTGGAAAAATGTAACGTATCATTACTAAAAGATCTAATAAATCATCTGTAATTTCTTCTGCTATACCTTCAATAACAAACATATAAGTTTTTAAAAATGGATCTTCCTGTTGGGCAATTTGCAAAGTTCTTTTTAATATATTTATGAATCCAAATAATTCATAAACAGAAAGAATATTCAACTCATTCAAATGGAAGAAGGCCAGTGGAGTGCCATCAGACTTTATCTTTCCCACCAAGATATTATCCGGAAAATTGTTTGAAATATGTTGAGTAAGTAAAAAACTTAAATCGTATTGTATATTTTCTAGACTACCACTTGAGCTAATACGTTTAAGGGAAAGAAAAGCTTCGTCTCTAATAGGTCTCATGGCAGCATCTATTTTTATTTGAAGTTCGCTTTTTAAACGTGCTCTATCAATAGCAGCTTTCAATGTAAGCATATCTCCAAGTGTTCCGTTAGATTGATGAGTTTCGTCTTCTATAACATTCATAATTTATGTTTTAACCCTGAGTAGCTTAACAAAAACCAAAGTAGACTTAAAGATCCTGTAGAAAGTATATTTTATCCATAGTAAAATTATCTCAATGAAAATAGCTGAACAAATCAAATCTGATTTACAAAAAATTGCGAATCCTGAGAAATCTAAAAATCTCTCTAGGTTTTTTAAAACAGGCAAAGGCGAATACGGAGAAGGGGATCAATTCCTAGGTATTACTGTTCCAGATCAGAGAATTATTGCAAAGAAGTATTTTAAAGAGGCAACTTTAGAAGATGTAGATATTCTTCTAAAAAGCCCAATCCACGAACATCGACTCACTTCTTTATTTATCCTCTGCTATAAGTATACTAAGTCTACAGAAGAATACCGAAAGAAAATTTTTGATTTCTATTTAGATCACTTAGAGTTTGTAAATAATTGGGACATGGTGGATTTAAGTGCTGAAAGAATTATTGGGGAATATTTATTAGATAAAGATAGAAGTTTAATTTACAAACTTGCGAAATCTGATCATCTTTGGACTCAAAGAGTTTCGATATTAACTACTTTTCAGTTTATAAAAAATAACGATTTTGCAGATGCTTTAAAAATCTCAGAATATTTCCTTACGAGCAAGCATGATTTAATACAAAAGGCTTCGGGTTGGATGCTAAAAGAAATTGGGAAAAGAGATGTAAAGCCTTTAATCGAGTTTCTGGATAATCATTATAAAGAAATGCCAAGAACAATGTTGAGATATTGCATCGAGAAGCTGTCGGATACACAACGGAAACATTACTTAGGAAAGTAATTTTAAACTTCTTTAACTGCAAGAATTTGATAAGAACTTGAAGGGAATAATTTTGTAAATAACCTTGAACCATAAGAGATTCTTTCCCAAATGGGTTCTGGTTTTAATTTTACTTTTGCGTACTCACCTCTTAAAATTTTTAAACCATTTAATCCAAATACCTTGTAACCTTTTCTCTCCATTTCCTTAAATCCCCAGCCAGATTTATGAATCTGATAAATGTTCCCGTCATATTCACCTTGAGGAACAAATCCATTGGGAGTAAATATAATTACTTTTTTTCTCGCGATTTTCTCCATTTCCTTTAATAACTTTTCGCCTTGCTCCTTAGTCAAATGCTCAATTAAATCTAATGCAACTACGCAATCAAAAGATTTATTTTTAAAATATTTCCCTATTTCTAAAACATCGATTACTTTATTTTCTGTATGAGTTTTTCGTTTTCTCGCACTTTCAATCGAAGGTTTAAACCCATCCACTCCAACTGAGGTTTTCAAATTTTTATTTATATCTTTCAAAGGTGAATAACCTCCACATCCAACATCAAGCAAGCTTTCGCAGCCTTTAACTTCCTTTTCTATAATTTTAAGAAAATCTGGCTTGGGATCGTGAAGACCAGAAAAAATCCTAACGTCTAATCGCTTTAATGTTTGTTTCATTTAAAAAATTTAGAAATGTTAGTTCTCATTCTACAATAATATTTGCTAAAATTCGTCTATGAAAGAAAAGTTAGATCCAAATCAAATTTTAATAGCGGAATTTGAATATGCAGCACAAACTGCAAGGCAAGCCAATGAAGATAGAGGAAAAGTTTTTGAATTATTTTTAGCGAATATTTTCACTCTTTTTGCGGCAGCACTTTTACCAAACATTTTTAATTTCGAAAATCGCGCAATTTACGTTTTTATTTTCTTAGGACTTTTCATTTTCGGGCTCGTTTCACTTTTTCAATTAGTTAAAACAAGAGTAGCTTGGAAATCCAGTGTGATTGCAATGAATAAGATAAAAGATTTTTACGTAGAAAACAATAAAGATTTAGCAAGAGCCTTCAAATGGCGAATGGATAATATTCCAAAAGCTAATAGCAAATTGGCTGTTATTTTTGCACAAGGAATTTCAATAATGGTATTGAATGCAATGAATATTACTTTTATCATTTACCTTCTACTTTTCCAAGGATTCAGACTTCTGTACATCCCAATTCTAGTAATCCCTTTCTTCATCTGCTTTATTATGCAGTTTATTGTTTGGGAAAAACTTCTCAAGAACTAAACTGTTTGTTGCCATTGACCGGCATAAAAAGTATAATCAACTTCAAATTTTTATACTTTATTACATTCTTATGACTAAGTTTGATTTTGGTGATTATGTGGAAGATGTTGATAAGTCGGAATTAATTAACCCAATGGATCACATAGAATTAGAAGTACAAGGATATAGGGAGTTACCAGATAGAACAGGTAGGATTTCAGGGTTAGTATCAACCTTACTAAATAGTCGACATGAAATTGGTTTGAAACCTACAGTACTTAATCAGAGGACACTATGGGTGAGATACAATCCTCAAGGTTGTTATGAGGTTTATATAACTATTATTCCAAATGGTCGTACTAAAGCCGAAGGTTTTTATTTTCGTATCGATAAAACAGCACTTGATCTGCTTGAATTGTAAGAATCGATTCTTTCTTATATAATTAATTTACTATTCGTCAATTTGCTAAAATGAATCTAACAAAAGACAAGCTTTTAAAACTTCTAAAACCTATTCAACTTGTAAAAATAATCGAAGTTAAAAAGCACGAGGGAGCAGATAAACTCTGGATTACTCAAGTTCAAGCTTCGGATGGGCAACATCAGATCGTAACTGCAGCAACAAATATGAAGGTTGGAGATATTGTTCCATGGTTAGCACCAGGGAATATCATTCCAGGAATTCTTGTTTTTGAAAATAACCCAATAACTTTAGAAGCCAGAAAAATGAGGGGAGAAATGAGTGAAGGAATGATTTTAGCAGAAGATGAATTTGTATTGAGTCATGATCACGAAGGAATCTATATAGTTAAGAGTGAAGAGTTAACAGTGAATAGTAATCTAATTGGGAAGTCGATCCTTGATGTTTTAACTTCTGAGCAGATGAAAGTTATCGAAAGAAATGCTGGGATTATTGAGATTACCACAGAGCTACAGCATAGGATTGATTTAATTAGATCTATCGCAGGAAATGGTGGAGAAATTGTAGGAGAAGATGAATTACCGGCGATTTTAACTTCTGGAGAAAAACTATTCACATACGATGGATTTGAACCATCGGGACAAATGCATATTGCCCAAGGAATTATCAGATCTGTAAATACAAATAAAATGATAGATGCAGGATTCACATTTAAAATGTGGGTAGCAGATTGGTTTGGATATTTAAATAATAAAATGGGTGGAGATTTAGATAAGATTAAAAAAGTTGGAGAATACTTTATTGAAATTTGGAGAGCAAGTGGAATGAATGTTGATGGAGTTGAATTTTTATGGACTTCCGATTTTGCAAAACAACCATGGTATTGGGAATTAGTAATGAAAGTAGCAAAAGCAACTACATTAAAAAGAGCATTAAGAACAACAGAAATTATGGGCCGAGCAGAATCTGATGATTTAACTGCAGCTCAAATACTCTACCCTTGCATGCAAGTGGCAGATATCTTTGGAGTGATGAAATGTCAGGTTACTCAGTTAGGAATGGATCAAAGAAAAGCAAATATGTTGGCAAGAGAAGTTGGCCCAGAAATAGGTTTTTGGAAACCAGTTGTAGTTAGCCACAGTATGTTACAAGGTCTTGGGAAACCAGCACCTAAAGACTCAGATACAGTAACAAGAGCAATCTCCATGAAAATGTCTAAATCAAAACCAGATACAGCAATTTTCATGACAGATACTTTTGAAGATGTAGAAAGAAAGATTAATAAAGCATACTGTCCAGAAGGAGAAGTTGACGATAATCCAATCTTGGATTACTGCAAACAAATTATTTTCCAAGCAAATTATTTAAAACGAAAAACACCATTGTTAGAAAATGGAAAATTCAAAATAGTAAGAGATGAAAAATTTGGTGGAAATGTAGAATACTCTACTTATGAAGAATTAGAAAGCGACTATAAAGAGAAGAAATTATTCCCATTAGATTTAAAAGTTGCAGTTATTAAATACTTGGATGAATTATTAAAACCAGTAAGAGAACATTTTGAAAACGATCCAAAAGCAAAAGCAATTTTGGAAGAAGTGAAGAGTTATCAAGTAACCAGATAGTTTCTTGTCATTGCGAGCACGAAGTGCGTGCCAATCTCGTTAGAATCAAACTTACGGGATTGCCTCGTCCCATCCTGGGACACCTGACATTATAAGTCCTTCTAAGAATTTACTAATCTCCCTGTTAGTCTCTAGTATTGAACAGCACCACTTACAGGAGGATTCACAATGGTTGTTGAGTTATTGTTATTAACAACAAACAAATAAATTATAATACCTACAATTACAACAAGCACGACAGCTACAATTACCATCATCATACTGTTGTCTTCTTCTACTATAACTGCATCTTAACTCTTAACCTTATTTCTAAGATTAAGAATAAGATAAAGATTGAGAATTAAGTTATAGAACTATATCTCCACATGACATATACACACTACTCTCAGCTGCAGACTTGTGAACATTAATTGCAATATTTCCAAGAGCTTTCAATGCAGAAATTGATGTATCCAACATTGTTACTGAAGCTCCATCTACAACATCAGTTAAAGGAAATACAACAGTGCCAGGAGTAGGACAGCTTCCCATATGAATATGTGCAGGTTCAGGTGTACTCACTCCAGTTGGAAAATGAAGGGTAACTTGAACTTGACTTCCAACTTCAGTAAGGACTGCAGTTCCATCTTGTTCTGAACCATTTTGTGCTGTAAGAATGAATTCATTATTATCATTAGATACAGAGCTGCTAACAGGTGCTGGTGGATTCACAACTGGAACCGGCGCAGGTGCAGGTGTAACTGGTGCTACATAATTATTTCTTAACATTAAGAATGCAATGATACCGATTATCACAATAACAATAACAGCTATTACTGCTATCATCATTCCTCTAGACGAGTCATTGTCTTGCACTGTTGTAGAACTTTCTGTCGTCGCTGTAGAAGTTTCTGTTTCCATAGAAAAAAATAAAAAATAATTATATTTTATTATTAGCCTTAAAAAATTTAATTGCAACCCTAAAAGTAGTTCTTCCCCTTATCTTCTGATATTATCTACATATATAAATTTATTAATTAAAATATGGATACTATTCAAATAATTCTAATTGTTGTGATTACACTATTGTTCCTCTTCTTTATTTTCTACAGAAAAGTTATACATGTGGCCTTCGTGTTTATTACAATAATCTTTTTTTTCTCCTTGATCAGCACAATAGCAGCAATATTTATGCCTCAATTATTTCAAACAGGAACTGAATTTTTGGTGAAAGACACAGCTTTTGCAGTACAATTAAAAAACTTTGACGGAACAATCACCGAGATAGGTAAACTCCCAACAGGCGTTCTTAATAATATTCAAAATTTCTTTAATCAAAATAATAATTCAACTTCAGAATTTAAATCAGATTTATACAATCAATTCGTAATATTTGTTGCTGGAGTTCTAAGGATAGGAGTTTTAGTGCTTGGATTATTTCTCATGGCAATCTCAATTTATATCAGATACTCATACTCAGGTTTAAATGAAAGCATCAAGTTAAAACACAGAGTAGATGAACTAGAAAATCAACTTCAAATGCTTCAGTCAAAGGTATCTCAATAAACTTTGATAAAAACTTAGAAAACGCTTAAAATATAATAGGTATTAGATAATTTTCAATATCAATTAAATGGATAGAGCTGTTTTTCTAAGGAGAATAATTAAGAGGCATGAGGACGTTGCTACTCTTATTAAAAAAGGAGAAAGACAAACTTTCATAGATATCTTAAAAGTAATTGCATTAGTACTAATGATAGTAACCCATGTAATTGCTATTGCTACGGACTACTCTGCAAACAATCAAGTAATTTCATACATCGGTCTCATTGGAGGAATTGGTTCATTTTCCACGTTCCTTTTTATGTCAGGAATGAATGCATTTTATTTCTTCGATCATCACTTAGATGAAAACCAATTACATTATTTTAAAAGTCTTTTTGTAAGAGTAGTTAAAATTTTCATAGCTTTTATAATACTATCAATTGTATATTTGGTGATATTTAATAAACTCTACCTTGAAACATATCCAATCCAAAGTCTCTTCAAAAATCTCTATGATTCCCTAACAGTTGGCCCAATGCCAGAATTCAGTGAGTACTTAATTGCAATCGCTATATTCACAGGTGGGGGTATATTCTTTTCAAAAATTTATAAATGGATATCCAAATCAATTGTTCGCGCTATATTCGTTGGAGGAATTCTATACACTTTAAGTTGGATATTATTTAGGACAGTTACTTTACCAGCTCGACTTAATGTATTCGCAGCAATATTATGGGGAAAAACTTTTGATGGCCTTAGAATTCATTCTTTCCCAGTTTTACAATATTCAATTCTTTTCTTTCTCGGGCTAGCTTTTGCAAGATATTATAAAAATAATCCTGAAACTTTATCTAAATTAAAACTTTCTGCAATTGCCGTAATATCTTCAATAACACTTACAGGTGTTGCGCTTATAATTTACAATTTTTATGCTATATCCACTTTCTATCCTCTGCCACTTGAAGGTAGATTCCCCCCATCGCTAGGCTTTCTTTTCCTTAGCTCAATCATAGTATTTATTTCACTTATAGTTGCAATTTTAATTGCTACCAAAGTTCCATCTAGGATTAGGAAGATATGTGAATTTATGGGTAAACGATCATTATCTATTTTAGTTTGGCATTTAATCCTGCTATTTGGCTACAGGCTTCTTATACAGAAAGGGATAATTACTTCTCAGCCAAGAGATATTGGGGGAATTTTACTTTTATCGATAGCAATAATTTTCTTAAGTGTACTAATCAGCTGGGTATATACTCTATTCGTTACAAGAGTTGTAGAAGGAAGTTTAAAAAAAGAATCTTATTTCCTCATACATACAATATTTCCAATAACTTTAATGATTTTGTCTCTTTTAGGTATTATGATGTTAATTTATAGTAGATTTACACTTTACGCAGGGAATATTCCAGATAATATTTCAAACTTCAAACGTGTAATCTTACTTCCAGAACAAGATCCATTTTGGGCTAACGATGATTACAAAGTAAAACAACAAATCACCTTAGAAAACAAAACATCGAACATAGCACTGCAGGGAACTTTTGTGTCCTTTACCTTTGATCATTCAAAAGCTGTAGCAGAAAAAAATGCACTCAGTCCATCAGGAAATGATATTAGAATCTACTATTGGAATGTCAAAATTAATGCATTCGAGGAATTACCAATTTTAATAGAGTCACCTAATACTGCAAATACAAAAATTACATTCATTCTTCAATCAGATTTGCTAGCAAATGAACAAAATACTAATTATTATCTTTACTATGGTAATTGGGAAATGAAGGAACCAGAAAAACTCACAGTCCCAGAAAATACATTAACATTTTCGGGCAATTTAAGTCTAAGTGGGGAAGTGGTTCACAAAATTGCCTTAAGTTTAAGTAGAGAGTGGCTATTATTAAAACCTGAGACAAAAGAATTGCTAGATACTCTGAGTGCAAATATAAATTTACCTGAAAATTTATCTGCAGATAAATATTTTTTAAGTTTCACTCTTTTTAATTCTGAAGGCAATATAGTTCAAACAAAAGACGTAGATGTAACTACCACAACAACATATACAATCTCTCCCGACATTGCTGGCCTTGGCCCTTCTCTTTATACTCTACAAGCACAACTAATAAAATTTGATAATAATTTAGAAGTGATCACTTCATATAAAACTCCTTTTAGAATAACTTACCCAATGTATGTAACCTGGAGTTTTGATTGGGATGGTTGGGATGCTTCAGATTATGATCTTTATAAAATTAATGATGTAGCAAATAGATATACTATTCCAGTCACTCAATTATTCAACCCAAGAATTTATGTTGCAGATCAATTTTCTGCAAACGGTTTTATCGGAAGAGTATCTACAGAAAGAGCAACTTATTTAACAAATTGGGTTTTAAATAGGCATAATCAGTTTGGAGATGAAATTGGGATGCACTTACATATGTTCTCTGATATGGTTACAGAAGCAGGAGTTTCCCCTCGTCCTGGGCGTGTGGTTGGTGCTATGTATGGAGATGCAATGACTAGTGATTTTACAGAAACAGAGCTAGAAAAGATTATGAATTGGGGTTTTGGAAAATTTGAAGAACATGGCTTACCAAGGCCAATTACTTACCGAGCGGGAGGTTGGTTTGCATCACCTCAAGTTTTACAAGCAGCCCAAAATACTGGATTTTTAATAGACTCAAGTGGTAGAACTGGTGGAACAATCAATCCAACTTCAGCCTATAGTACTCAAGTTCCCTGGAATTTACTTTCTACTACATGGCCTTATAAGCCAAATGTTAACGATATGAATAGATGGGATGGGGACAGAACAAGTATTTTTGAGTTCCCTGATAATGGAGCGGACTCATATTGGTTTACTGCAGAACAGTTAATAAATAGATTCCAAGACAATATGAAGATAACAACAAATGGAGTTCTTATGCATCCACAAGTACTTACATATTTAACTCATCCACACTGGTTTACAATAATAGACGAACCTAAAGTAAGAAATCTTTTTGATTATGTTTCTCAATTCAAATACAATGATAATTCGGGACCAGTCATTTTCACTACTTTAGAAAAAGCATATCAAGATTGGGATAAAATAAATGATGTTAATGGAAGTTAAATATGTTCACAGAAATATTAAAAAATATAGGATTTGATAATTTTTTAATAATAGTTTTATCAACTATACCTTTCTTTATATTTGTATTTTTAGATTTAATAATACTAAGAAAATCTCCAGAGAATAAATCTTTAAAATCTTTAATTTGGAGGAATAGATTTTTTATTTTAGGAACAATATTTGTAACAATAATCGCAGGATTTATTCTGATCGCAGCATCCTACTTCACAACAATTCCTACAATAATTTCATCAAAACCAGCTAGTAGTTTAAACTGGTCAAATTATACAGAACCAGTCGAAATTAAATTTAATGTTCCAGTAAAAATTAGTGCACTCCAGCCGAAAATAGTTCCAGGGATACAAGGCGATTGGGTTTGGGAAAGATTCTTATTAAGTGATTATACAATCAAGGGTAAATTTATACCTTCACAAACAGAAATGCCTGAGCAAAGGATTGTTGTATACATAGTTGGTGCTCAAAGGTTTTTAATTCCGGGAGAAAACCACGAATTAGCACTTAACTTTTTAGCACCAACAGCTCCAATAATATTAAAATCAATTCCTTCTGATAATGCATCAGAAGTGGAAAGAGAAACTACTTTTAAAATTTATTTTAATAAAATAAACTACTATCTCTCCGATTGGACTTATACAATTGACCCTGCGATAGACACAACTGTTTCAAATGAATTCGCTGATTATTTAGAAATTACACCCAAAACTATTTTGGCAGGCGATACACAATATAAAATTACTCTACAAAGAAAACCAATATCCTACGATTTGCAAACAAAGAATTTTATAGTTAAAGGTGATCCTGATTATACTTTTACAACAACTTTTCATACAGCAAAAGATGCGCTAATAGAATCAATCACTCCCCAAGGAACAGGTGTAGATGCCACAACAACTATCAAAGTAAAATTTAGTTCTGAGATGGATAGGCAAACTGTTGAAGATAATTTTGAAATTAATCCTTCTGCAAGCGGGACTTTTACATGGACAGATAACAAAAGCTTCGAATTTAAACCAAATGAAATATTAGCAAAAGGGCAAGTTTATACAATTACTTTAAAAAGTGGAATTACAAAAAAAGACGCAGGTGCTACGCAAAAAGACTTAAAATATTCTTTTGAAACGATAGGTGCCATTAAAGTTTTGTCTTTCTCACCAACTGATGGCGCAGCTAATGTAAATGAGTCATCAGGAGTATTAATAAAACTCGACCAGGATGTTGATCATGCTTCTGCAGAATCTAGTTTTCAAATCACACCCGCAGTTGACGGACATTTTATTTGGAATGGAATAGATTTAATTTTTACTCCAAACTATAGTCTTCCATTTAATCAAACTTTCACTGTATTATTTAAAAAAGGAGTTAAATCGATTCATGGTATAGATTTACAAAATGATGTGACTTTTAGCTTTGCAATAAGATCACAAGAAAGCATTGTTGGTGGAGTCCCACAATTATATCAGCCATATGGTTCATTTTCATGTAATGTTTATGCGGGACTAATGGCATTATCTTGGAAAGGCTACAATTTAAGCGCAGCCGGACTAATATCGGAAACAGGTTACGATGAAGGTCAATACAATGGGCAATGGACAGGAGATCCATACGTAGATTACGTTGGTAATTCTGATGGAAGCTGGGGATATGGAATGTATTGGACTGCATTGCAAATACCTTTTAATAACCGAGGTATCGCAACTCAAATTAAAGAAGGCTGGAATGTTCAAGAATTAGCTCAAAGTATTTTAGACGGACATCCTGTAATCATTTGGAGATACAATGGCGAAAGTGCGAATTATGATAAAAATTGGACTGCATCAGATGGAACTTATGTACATGGAATTAACGGTCAACATGGTGGACTTGTGATTGGTGTAAGAGGTTCAATTTCCAATCCGGATTCGTTTCTAGTAAACGATCCATGGTATGGTCAATATTGGTATAGTGCAGATTACTTGGATTACACTTGGTCCCGGATGAACAGAACCGCAATGATTGTTTATTAGTTATAGAAGATTTCTTCTCGTAATAAAATCATTAAAAAAGCAGAACATAGCAATCCTAATATGATTGTATCTAAATACACCTGCTCTCTTTCGAAACCTGTTCCATCTAGAACTAAGAAAGTACTTTTATCAAAGTTACCTTTTAAATTTTCTGCTATTTTTTCTTTAACGCTATCTTCTAATTTATTCAACTGACTATCATTCACTGTATTTATATTGCCAGGTTCGTTTAGCTTAGAGATTAGATCATCTCCAAATCCAGAATTATCGATTTTTTTAATTATCCCCTGAAAAACTACATTGGAAGAGCTTTTGATTTTATCCGCCGAAATCCTAGCGATTAACTTATCTCCAAATTTTTCAAAACCTACATAATAGACCTTGCCAGAATCATCGCCTAAAACTCTAAGATAGTTAATATTTGCATTAATCAAAACAGTATCATTTTCTTTTAGAGTTTTGAGAGTTTCTTCAAAAGTAGATTCATCTAAAGTTTTAATAGGCCGATTTACAATTTCTAATGCACTGTAATTTACTAATAGTGTGAGTAAAATTGAAGCACCAACTGCAAGAAGAAGCTTAAATACCTTAGGGAAATTATAATTTAATTTTATATTTTTAATATCCATATTATTTTTCAATTCCCACAAGATTAAAATCTTTATTAATCATTTTATCAATATCTGATGATTTAAATAAGTATTTATATTGATTATAAGTAAATAATAAATACTTATTGGAACTTTCTTCAGAAAATGAGACTGGTACTCTAGAAGTATAAATGTTTGCCTTTACATTTATTCCATTTATTTCAAAGTTGGTTATAGCTTTCGAATCGAGATCGCCGAGTAAAATATTGGAATCAGCAACATCCGCATTGAAAACTTGAGCAGAAGTTTCAAATCCATCATCAATGGCATACTCCATAAGTGGAACTGTTTTTAAATTAATACCATTTAAATAATCTGCATCTGTTTTATAGAACTTTCTATCTTGTGAAGCTACTTCTTCAAAATTTGCAATTCTTATATTGATTATTTCTCCATCCACAGGGACTAAATCTATCTTATCTGTAAGTATTGAGTTAAGTGTTTCTATTGGATTCAAATCTGAGATGTCTATTATATTCAGATCATTTGAAATTGTTTGGAAATTTTCCTTCACAGTTTCAAAATTTATATCTTGTTTAATAATTGAAAATTGAGTTCTTTTAATAAGGTTGTTTTCACTTTTATCATTATTTGCAAATACTTCAATCATTGATAATGAGAAGTCAGACGAACTGAACCATTTTTTATCAATTAAATTAATTCTTTCGTCTCCACAGTTAGATTGTGCAGATGAACTAATTACATAAAAATCCTCATTACCTCTTCTCACAACTGCTAAGGTACTGGACACAGGATCGAAATATTTACCTTGCTCAAAAGCAGGTAGGTAAGAAACGGGGAAAGATGTTGGAATTGTACTTGCTAAAGTTTCTGAATTTATTATTATTCCATAATTACCATTTTTTGTATAAAGGCTTGCAACATCATTATCAGTATTGTTCAATTGAATAGATTCAATTGTATTTCCCGATGAGTCTTTATTTATAACTCTGTATAGATAGCCTCCATTTGAACTTGTAAAAGTAAAAATTTCCTGTGACTTCACACTAGTATCTACCAATAACTTACAAGCACTACTCATCTCGCCAAGCTCAAAGTTACTTCTTGTATAACTGTAATTGTAATTCTTAGGAGCTGCTTCCGGAGCAATCATTTTAAGATCTTTAGCTAATGCACCTGTGTCTTGGAAGCTCTGAATATTATCGTTATTTAAACTTTGTGCTATTAAAATATCTGGATTATTCTTAACTATAGATCCAATTATTGAAGAAGTTTCGTTGGACGGAACTGCGGCCACATCAGAAATATTTGACTGACTTTGGCTACTATTGAAAGTAGCAACACCAGCAATGGAAACGATGGCAATAGAAAGTACCACAATCGAAATTGACAATACGTTAATACTCTTCTCGTTAAAGAAAAAAAATGTGGGCTCAAAGGGAAGTTTGTATGAGTCCACAAATCTTGCTTTTAAAGAGTTCCTGAAAGAATGACTTGGTACAGATGAACTCTGTTTCAAATCTTCAAGTATATTCTGATTTTCATTATCCTCAAAGGTTTCCATATACTTTAATAGTGTAAATTAGTGTACAAATTAGTCATTGGTATCCTCCACCTTAGCATTTAGTTCTAGTGCTTGCCTAATAGATTTTAACCCTCTCTTTTGAGTGGTTTTTACATAATTCATGTCCTTGCCAAGCTTCTGCGCTATTTCTTCTAAACCAAGTTTCTCTATAAATCTTAGCCTAATAACCTCTCTCTGCTTGGATGGAATTTGATCTAGAATTTTTAAAAGCTTTTCTTCTGGCGTCTCTTCATTCTCGGCAGTCCTTACAACCTCTGCGGCATATTCTTCAAAATTCTCATCTAAGGCGGAAAATGGAATTCCTTCTTGATATTTCTTTCTTAAATATTGCATAAAAATATTTTTACCCACACCATAAAGGAATGCAGTAATATTATCAACTTGCTTGTGCTCATTAAGCAATTTTACAAAAGTAAGAAACGTTTCACTTGTTAGGTCCTCAGCAATATTTTTATTTAAAGTCTTATAGTAGAAGAACTTATAAATACGATCAAAGTGGCTATCGTATATAAGTGATAAATCGTTTTTACTTACTCTTTTGTTTCCCATCTAGTTCTTTTAAGACTTTGTGATGACTTACATCAAACAATTTTTTCTGATATATTCAATTCAGATTATACATTGTTTTTCTAAGTATATGGTTTCCAAAAAGATTCTGCCTTTTGACTTTGCCCTCAACAAAGTAGTTTGGTTGCTTACTTTATCCGACATTTTTACTTGGGGACTTAGTCTGGTCATTAATGGATTTATTGGTCTGTATCTCGCACAAAGATTTGGCATTGATGCCATTCAAATGGTGGGGATTGGAACAGCTTTTTTTTACGGAGCAAGAGTAATTACACAAATTCCAATAGGAATTATTAGTGATAAAATTAAAAAAGATAAAGATGATATAACCTTCCTTTTCTTTGGTAACTTATTAATGGGGGTACCGTATTTATTTTTCCCATCGATTTCATCACCACTAATGTTTTACTTTCTTCAATTCATAATAGGATTTGGAGGAGCAATGAATTTAGTAAATTGGAGAAAACTATTTGCTGCAAATCTTCAATCGCAAAAAGAAGGTCTATCTTACGCAACATATGATAGTGTTATGAGTTTTGCAATGCTTATATTCAGTATTTTTGCTGGAGTTCTTGCAGGTATAGGCAAAGATTATTTTGACCTAGTTATGATATTAGTCGGCCTACTAACAGTTTCGAGTGGTTTATGGGCGATTTTAATATTCTTCGATAATAAAAGAAAGTCAATGTGAGTATTATTAGAGATTATTTTGACGCCAGCATATCTTGCCAAATTCATCAAAATACGTAATACTATTAAGGTAAACTCAATTTGAGTTGTATTCTTTAATCTAAAATTTCTTGACAAGATTTATTAATAAACAAAAAGCATTAATATCGAACCTTCGCGCAGGTAATCCATCACAAAAAATTAAAGTTATAGGTGTAACTGGTTCGAGAGGCAAAACTGTAGTAACCGAACTACTCTATCATCTATTTAAAAATGCTGGGATGAAGGTGGGTTTCATTTCCTCTACTGGGTATACAGACAACATGGAAGAAGTTCAAAACGATTTAAGCGCAAATTTTGTTGAGGCGGGGGAATTGCATACCCTTCTGGATTCTATGATTAAGAATCAACTAGAATTTGCAATTGTAGAAATGACAGCTAAAAATTTACTGGATAAAAAATACGAAGGCTTAACCTTAGATTCAGGAATTATTACAAATATAATTGGAGATGATAGTTCATATTTCCAAGATTGGTTTGAATATGCCAACACAAAGCTTGAATTCATAAGCAAAATTAGAGATAAAGGATTACTTATTCTAAATGACGACGAACCTCAAGTTGTAAATTGGCTACTATCCCAAGGCGATAATTTAGACAGAGATGTTTACGTTTACCCAATTTCAAGCAACGAAACTAAAGTTGAAGAACAGAATTTAGCACGAGGTTCTACGTTTGTTTGGGACGATAGAAAAATAATTACACCAAGTAGTCATAAAAATGCAATATTAAATAATATTCAAGCAATAAAATTAGCTGAATCCTATAAACCGGATCCTAAAATGGCTTCATATACAGAAAATTTCAGTATACCTAAAGGAAGAATGGAAGTTATCGAAAGTAATCCATTTACCGTGATAATTGATTATGCATATACTCCATCGATGCTTGAAGATTCCCTGGAACATATCTCGGAACTTAAAGATCCAAACGCAAAAATAATAACCGTATTTGGTTGTGCAGGAGAAAGAGAACACACAAGACGTCAAATGGGAGCAATCTCTGCTAAGTATAGTGACATTACAATACTAACTGCGGAGGATCCAAAATCAGAAAAAGTTTTTGATATTAATTCAGAGATTGTTGAGGTTGCACAAAATTATGGAGGAGTGCTTGTGGAGAGAATAAGTTCTACTGATGAATATAAAATGGTAAATAAAGATAATTTAAAGCAAAGAATCGAAAGAGTTACTACAAATCAAGATCATCCAATTGTTGCGTTTGATGCAGATGATTTTACTTCAAGACTAGATGCAATCAATTTTGCCATTAAACACGCACAGCCAGGAGATGTAGTTTATATTACTGGGAAAGGCCACGAATCCACTTTGGCTTTTGATGGAATAGAATATGAATGGAGTGATCATGAGGCGGTGAAGGTAGCATTAAATCAGCTAACAATTTAAAAGATCCCAATTGTTATTCAAATTTGTAGGGAACGTCAACCGTGCCTGCCTTGCATGTCGGCAGACACGGTCGGCATCCCTCGAGATTCGGAAAGTAAAATTTGCTAACGAGTTTTAAAATATGGACAGCCCAAACCCCCTGGTTTGCTTTTGGGGCTGTATGACCTCACCCTAACCCTCTCCTTGAAAGGAGAGGGAACATCACTTGGGATTCCAGCCTGCATGAAACCACGTAATAGTTCTGCAGGCCATTATTTTAGATTTGCTGTATCAATGAGATTGCTTCCCTTCGACTGCGCTCCGTGCCTGAGGCAGGTAAGCAGGCCGCAATGACATTTGGTATAGTAAGATTTCGATTCCTTTAATAAAATTTCAACATATCTAATGCTTTCGTTTCGACATTATTCTCTTCAATATATTTCTGTTCGTTAGAGATTAGTCTTCCCTTCAATTCTTCATCACTTAATATTTCATCAACTCCAGATGCAACTGATTCTGAGGAATTATTTTCTATTCTAAAGCATTCGTCTTTAAATTCTGAAAACTGTTTTATATTTGTAATTATTACGGGATTTAATGCAGCTAATCCTTTCCTGACTGCTGCGCTTGCGGACTCTCCAACATCTGAATAATTAAACACACTTAAATCAGAGCTCTGGAGTAATATTTCAATTATTTCATCGGGTAAAAAATCTGTGAAGAATCTTACATTTTCGCCAAGTTGTTCTTCCTGGATTGTCTCCAAACATTTTTTATACAATCCACTGGAATGTATATTATTCGCACTTACTGCGTTTAAGCAAAGTAATAAAATATCAGGATATGTTTTCTTTAAGGTTTCCACAGCCCAAATCACTTCGGGAATTCCTTTGTTTGTATTTAGCAAACCATGAGTTGCGATTATAGGAAAATAATTATTTAATTCTAATTTATTTTTTAAAATATTTTTATTTCTCTTTTTGAATATAATATTAAAATGTTTGAATAAAACAATATTATTTAAGCCCTGGCTTGCGTACTCATAATCCTCGGTATTATGAATCAATACTTTATCTGCAAGTTTAAGGCCACCAACTTCTTTAATAAAATCAAAGTTTGTATTTCTCACTGCATGTAATGTTACTATTACTTCAATTTTTTCACTTTTCAAACTTTCAATCAACTTTGTCAAGGACTGAGGCGAAAAGTAATTTCCTGAATGATATTGAATATGAACAATATTAATATTTTTTTCTTTTGTAAATTTTAAAAATTCTGCAAAATTTTCTTCTCCAGTTTTCCAAAGTCTTAATACATTAGAATCATCTTTATCCGATCTATCAGCAATATCTTTATTCGCTACAAAATAAAAAGATTTGAACGAAGACTGAATGGACTTATAAAGATCTTCTGAATAATCTGCGATTCCGCTCTCATCGTTGATTGGTGTAATTATTGCAATATTTTTCTCTTTCAAATCCGCTATCTTTTCAATTTCATTTACAAATTCTATAGTTTTCACAGCGGAGTTATTCCAAGTATATTTATCTGCAGTTTCACTAGCTAATTTAATTTTATGCTCAAATTTTTCTGGATGGTCGTAAATTTCTCTCATTTTATTTCCTAAATCATTCACATCAGGCTCAGCCCATTTTGCACCAAGATTTACAAGCTCAGAATCTTTTGCAAATTCAAGTTTGTAATCAACCAATATCGAATTGGTTTCATTACAAAAATCTAAGTAAGCACTGTAATTCGTAGCAATTACAGGAGTCCCCAAATACATTGCTTCAAGTATCGGCAGTCCGAATCCCTCTGCTCTGCTTGGATAAACTTCACAGTCGGCTGTTGAATGTAAATTAGCAAGATCTTGTTCTGTTAAATCTGGATTATTAATATGAATAACTTCTGGAGAATTTTCTTTCTTTAATTGAGTCAATAATTTATCAACTTCATTATCTGGTCCAGGGAAACTTTTTATTATTAAAGTTACATCGTCTTCATTAGTAAATTTATCAAAATATGCTTTTAAAAGAACGTCAATACCTTTTCTTTTCTTCGCAGTACTTATGTGTAGGAATTTAAACTTCTTATTAGTTTTTAATTCATAAGGAGAAGTCTTTATATTCAGTAAAGAATCATCTAAGGCATTTGGAATAACTTTAATTGGAACACTTATGCCAGAATTAATCAAAATATCTTTAGTGAAATTACTAGCAACCATTACACCGTGAATATTTTCGTTTATCTCTTTAACCCAAATTTCAGGATACACCGATTCTTCCCACGCAATATAAATAAATTTAATCTTTCCAGGAAGATCTTTAAGTCCATGTAAATTAGAAATACCTTTAGGAAAATTATTATAAATCACAACATCAGTTTCGTTTCTATTAAATTGAACAAGATCTTTTAATTCTGATCTTGAATTTAATTCTTCAATAGTTGGAACAAAATCAATTTTATTTTTCTCTCCGTAAAAATTTACCTTGTAAGAATTTAATTTGGAAAGAGCAATTCCTAAGCCTCGATTAACTCGAGCAAGACTATAGTTTGTAAAATATGGACCGACAATTTGAAGAGTTTTCATTTATTCTTCTTAAAATATTACATCTTAACAAACTCGTCTGGATTACCAAGTAGAAGAACAATGTCCTGCATCATTAAATCCAAAAGTAATTGATCTCTTCGTCTCTTTCTTAATTGAAACTCAGAAGGTTTTAAAACCATGTAATGAATTTCTTTGTTGAATTCATATTGAGCTTTTGTAACAATATCTTCCAGAACTTTTAAATCAACATTTCCAACAATAACCATATCAATAATCTGAACTCCCATGAAGATTCCTTTTGTGAAAGAAGGAGTTAGAAATGCATATTCAATTTCACCAAGCCTCTTCTCGTTATTTATAATTTCCCCTCCTAGTCCATATGATTTATGGAAAATTCCAATGAGTTCACTAATAAAAGGATGGTTGCCATTTAGTTCAAAATATTTTCTATTTCCTTTTGCTTCGGATTTAACAATCTTTGTTTCCTCTAATCTACTCAATTCCCTTCTCACAGCGTTAATTTCTTCTTTTAATTCTCTTACTGCACCTCGTAAATGAATAGGTTTGTCCGGATTCATCAAGAAATACCTTAGAGATTTAATCCTGACTTTTGATATAAATATATGCTCTAAAGATTTTATAGTTAAGCTCATTTAAATAGATCTAAAAGTTTAAATATTAGATAGTATAATAAATTTGCTCTGTATAGTCTATACGTTTTGTAAAAGAAGGAGATTTTAGATGATAAAGTAAAAATAAAAATTGCTCGCAAGCCAAAAAACCTACGAGCAATCGAATACATTGCTACTACATTTATTAAATACTATCGTTATTCATGATTTGAATTAAATCTCTATTAAAATAAAGATTATAAATCCCACTTTTACCAGCTTCTATTAAACCAGTCTCAGCAAGTAACTTTAGGTTTCTACTTGCAGTATCAGCACCAACATTCATAGTAGTACTAAGCAACTTCGGCGAAATTACAGGAAAAGTAAATAATTTATCTACAATCATATCCAGATTATGTATCAGTTTTGTAGATTCACTACTTCTTAATTTTTCTAAGAACTTATCGTAAGTATCATTAACTTTTGTTACTAATTCTAATGTTGCCTTAGACTGACTGTAAAATGCATCAAGCATGAAAGAAATATATGCTTCCCAATTGCCAAGAGAAGTAACTTCATTAAGAACAGTGTAGTATTCAGGTCTGTGTTTATTTATATAGTTACTAACATATAAAATAGGTATCCCAATTACATTATCCTCAACCAATTGTAAAAGCATCAAAATTCTTCCAGTTCTACCGTTTCCATCTCCAAAAGGGTGAATTGCTTCGAACTGATAATGACATATAGCACACTTTATTAATGGGTCTAAGTCATTAGTACTTTTATCATTGACGTAATTTTCCCAGTTACTCATATAATCTGGAATAGAGCTAGATATAGGAGGGGTATAAACAATAGAACTAGTACTTTTGTTCATTATTTGATTTTGTAAATTTCTGTAACTACCATCTCCTGAAAGTAATATTTTTTGTATACCTGTTATTAGTCTTGTACTTAAACCCAATTCAGAGAGATTTTTAAATCCCCACATTGCTGCATCTCTATATTTTATAACCTGGCTTTCATTAGAACCTCTTTGTGATTCGGGAAAAACTTCATTTTGTAAAACATCAATAATTTGTGTCTCAATATTTTCGATTTTCGAACTATCAACGGCTTCTTTAATTAATGTAGGGTAAGTTAAAAGCAATGGCTCAGGAATTGAACGACATGCACCCTTTAATTCCCCAAGGAGGGCTCTAGTATTACCAATTTTCTCAAAGAATTTACTTTTATCAAAAGTAGCATTTGTTGGTAATTTAGCCAGTAGATGGGGCTTATTTGGATCAAAAGTCATAAGATTTAAATAATATTTATATTTAATTATACCCAACACATTGGATTTTGTCAAAATATCCAATGTGTTGGCTCTGATACATTGGATGATACCATGTGTTATTAAAAATACATTGTATTCTTTATAAGTATCCAATGTGTTCCAGTAAAAAAGAGCCCATTTGGGCTCTTTTTTAGATTTTACTTTCTTTTAAACCATTCCCGCAGCTTTCTTTACCTCTGTCCAAACTTCTTTTAATAATTTTTGATCTTTTTTCAAAAGTTCTTTCACCCCTTCTCTTCCTTGTCCTAGGTTTTCACCGTTTCTTTTAAACCAAGCTCCTGCTTTTTCAATAACATTGTATTTCAAAGCAGCGTCTAATAAACTAGAAACTTTATCAATACCCTCTCCGTGAATAATTTCAAATTCTGCTTCTCTAAATGGAGGAGCAACTTTGTTCTTAACAATTTTGACTCTTACTACATGTCCAATAATATTCTCATCTTTAGTAATTTTCTCTTTAGATCTAATATCCATTCGGATAGATGCATAGAATTTAAGCGCATTTCCTCCAGTTGTAGTTTCTGGATTTCCAAACATAACTCCAATCTTCATTCTCAATTGGTTGATAAAAATAATTGTGGTGTTTGTTTTGCTTGCTATACCTGTAATTTTTCTTAATGCTTGACTCATAAGTCTAGCTTGTAATCCCATATGTGAATCTCCCATTTCACCATCAATTTCTGCTTTAGGTGTTAATGCAGCAACAGAGTCGACAACAATAATATCCACAGCACCTGATCGTAAAAGTGTTTCTAAAATCTCTAATGCTTGCTCACCATAGTCTGGTTGAGAAACTAACAAATCGTCAGTTTTAATTCCTAATTTTTTTGCATAACCTGAATCAAATGCATGCTCAGCATCAATAAATGCAGCAATCCCACCAGCTTTTTGTGCTTCAGCTAAAATACTTAAAGCTAAAGTAGTTTTACCAGAAGACTCTGGACCATAGATTTCAATAATTCTTCCCTTTGGAACTCCACCAGTTCCTAGTGCAATATCGAGCGACAATGCTCCTGTTGGAATAGAATCTATTTTCTTGATCTTATCTTCAGCTAAAGTCATAATTGCACCTTCGCCGTACTGCTTGGTTATTTGAGCCATAGCCATTTTTAAGGCCTCTGCTTTGGCAGTGTTAGTAGTCTGAATTACTGGTTTCTCTTTTTCATCGGAATGTTTTGCCATAAGTTAGCTAAGTTAATATGTATTTGATTTATAAAAGTTTTGTATTACTATTTTAATCGATTTTAGGGTAGTAAGACAAGTTTTATATTCAACTGTAAATCAAATCTTAATCTACAAGTATTCGATTTTAGAATATATGAACTTGGAATGTCAAGAAGAAATGTTATTTTAAGAGTAGCTGTTCGAAGAAATATAATAATTTTCGAAAAGAATTATTCTCCATTCTCATAGTATATATAGGATTATAGTATTTTCTTAATAGTGATTTTAAGAAGGGAATCTTAATTAAATTTTTCTCCCATGTATCTTTAAATTCAAAATAACCTAATTTTAAATGGTAGTTAAAAGAAGGTTTTGAAAGTTTATTTAGATATAAGTTATGCCAAATATTATGCGTAAAGTATTCTGAGCCTTTTATACATGAGAAGAATTTAAATCTTTTATCTTCTGTATAAATATTATTGAAATCTTGTTGATTAAACTCACTATCATGACCAATACCTTTCTTGTAACTTAGAACAAATACTGGTTTTTGAATAGCATTAAATTCTATGAATTTATCCACGTATTCGTTATTTTGACCTCTTTCGTTTGGGAGGGAATGGTTTTCGAATAAGATGTAATCTTGGTTCTTTTCTAAAAATTTAATATCTGTTCCAAACATTTCTTTTGAATTAAATTTAGGATCAAAACTATTTGTCCCAAACTCCATTTTACCTTTATGGACAATTTCTGAAATTTCTGAAATAAATTGATTTGTACTTTTAACCCTAAATTTAAGATATTCAGAAGTGTTTAAATCTTCTATCACATCAGGAATCTCTTTAGAATAGTCATTATAGAATTTATTGATACAAACACTACATTTGCATCCAGCAAATGTAAATAATTGATTCGAGCTGTAAGAAGGAATGGGAATTTGCCCCATTTGAATATTATCTATAAATATTCCATCAAATCCAAGGTTATAGGTTTTCTGAATTTTTTGAATTAAATAATTTTTAAATTCAGGATTATTCAAACAAACAACCTTTCTCCCTCTATAATAAGAAACTAATCGTCCTTTCTCATCTTTGCAAAACCAATCTTTATCCTTATAGTCTTCGTAAACTAAATTTGTACCTTGAATGTAAGCATGCAATTTAATCCCTAGTTTCTTAAAATTATCTAATTTAGATAGCAGAAAATCGTATTGCTCTTGCTCACTTTTTTCCGAAAATCCCCATGAATATGAAGCCCAAAAATCGGTAATATTGAAAATCTCTTTAACCTTAGCCAAATATTCATAGTCATAACTTTTCATCAAACTACCAATATCAATTTTAGGATTGAAGAATTTTAAATTAGTCATTCGAATTGTATCTGGTCCAGCCCAGCAATAGTAGCCTACACGATCATTCATAAATAATTGTTAATTAAAGAAAGTATATCAGTTTCAAAATAAAAAAAGACACCCTTGCGAGTGTCTTAAAGAATTCAAAACTAGATTTATTTTATTTAAACATTCCTTTACTCACAGCTTCATCTCTTATTGTAGTATATAGCTTCGTTATAATCTCTGAAAACTCATGTCGTGGAAGTTGCCTTGAATCTAACGCCTCTACAGTTCCATGTTCTCCGTCATCGGCTACATTTTTCCACCCTACTTCGTGAAAAGTTCTGTGTAAAACAGGATCTAATCGATCAATTGATTTAGCTATCATAGCTTCTACGCTTTCTCTTTTCTCACATTCTTCCCATAAATTTCTAAATTCATCTTTAAGGTCATCAGGTAAAAGATTGGTCATTTCATAAAAAGCAGCTCTTTCTTTTTCTTCCTTATCAACTCTTGCAGATGTATCCCAGGTCTTAGTATCACCAGTCTCAATCTCAGCCATATCGTGGATAATTGCCATTTTAATCATTTTCAATTGATCTATCTTTAAAGCTAATTCTTTTTCCAGCCTGGAAGCAAATAGCATGCAGATTAAAGCTACTGACCAAGAATGCTCAGCATCGTTTTCGAATGATCCGTCAGGTTTTGGAGTAAATCTATATGTGGTTTGAAGTTTACGAGCAATACGTAAGAATTCAATTATTTTAGAAATGTCAGAGCCTAATAATTCTAGACCTTCCATTTATTTATTCTCTTTTACAATCTCAACTAATTTCTTAATTCCATTATTCCTTGTCATGAAAGTTCTCAATTGTTCTCTCATTGCAGGATTCCCTTTGTATTGTACTTTCAATACCTTATCCTCAACTTTTTCAATTTCTTTTTCCATATCTTCCTCTGTCGGGATTAATTTTTCCTGAACAGCAAGGTTAATCGAAAGAATATCTGTGAAAGCCCCTTTAGTGATATCAGCTTCCCATTCTTTTTTAATATCATCCATTGATTTATTCTGTGTCTTTAAGTATGTATCTAATTCCAGATTTATCTTTTTAAGTCTATCCTCAAAAGCGTGTTCTCTTCTATGTAACTCTTCGTGAACTAAATCTGAAGGAACTTCAAAATCTATAACTTTCATAGCTTCATCTAAAACTTTACTAGTAAATTCCTCCTCAGCTTGATTATCTTTTACTTCCTGTAAACTTTCTTTTACCTTACTTTTTAAACCCTCAACTGTCTTTTCATCTTCGTAGCCAAGTTCCACCACAAGTTCATCAGTAATTTCAAATGGCTTTACTTCTGACTTCGCTGAAGCTTCGTCAGATAAATCCTTATTCTTTTCATTTTTCTCATTCTTGCTCTCCCACTTCTCTTTTGGTAAAGTCGATTGAATAATGTTTCTAATTACCATATCAACTTCTACATCTGTAACTGCTTCTTTCTTTACTGCAACTTTAATTTTTTTTAAATCTGAAATTTTGATTTCTGGAGAGTTAAATATTGAGAAATTAAATGTGATGGATCCGTCTTTATTAAAATCTTTAAAATCATATTGAACTTTTGAAATTGGATTTAATTTTTCTTCGCTTAAAACTTCAAAGGCAACTTCTGGAAGAATTCTATTTACAGTCTCATTTAAGACGTCCATTGCAATTTTCCCCTCAATCATCTCTTTTGGAGCTTTCCCTGGTCTGAAACCCGGGACTTTAACGTTTTTAGCTAGGTTATTAAACACTTTGGTCTGAACTTCCTTTTGATAAGTCTCTTTTACTGTTACTTCAAAAGTATAGTGATTTTTATGTTGATCAATTTTCTTATATGAATATTTATCTGACATTACATTTTATTAATAAGTATCTATATCATCGCCGTCTCCGTATGGATTATCCATATCGAAATCTTCTTTGTCTAAATAAGGATCTTCATCCTTCATATTTACCTCTTCATCAACCCATTCCCCATCTTCATCCTCATCTGCTTCTGATGTTGGCAACTTTTTTACTACAACTTCCTCGGCTGCATCATTATCCGAAACCTGTATCTCACCCATTGTATAAGTAGTGTCATCATCTTCCTCAGGGGAAACTTCTGTGGGATAACCATCGTCACCCATTATAGGTTCATCACTAATTATGGGATCTAACACAACATCCTCATCTGTCGAAGATTTTTTTATTTTCTTTGCACTTTTTGCTAGGTCAGTATTTAATTTTGATTTAGCCATAATACTTTAGTTAATAAATAACTAGGTTTCAAAATATAACATAGATACGTCCTTTGTCAATACCCAAGGAGCTTCTAATATTCTTTAATGATACTCTCGGCGCAATGTTCCCAGGAAAATTTTTCTAGAAAATCCTCCTTAGGTTTCTTCTTCTTTATTTCGATTAATTCCTTCATTTTCATATAAATATCCCAATAATCATTCTGATCTGCATAAAGTGCATTCTCACCCATAACTTCTTTTAATACTTTTATATCACTACACAGAACCGGTAAACCTCTTGCATATGCCTCGATTGGTGGAATCCCAAATCCTTCGTAAAAACTACAATACATAAATCCTCGTGCAAGGTCGAAAATATACGGAAGTTCTTCCTCAGGTACATATCCTGTAAAAATCACTTTGTCTTCCAGCCCAAATCTCTCTACCATTTCGAAGATTTCTTCATAATACCACCCTTTTTTCCCAACAATAACATAGCACATATCTGGCTCTTCTCTGCTTAATTCTGTAAATGCTCTAATCATTCGCAAGTGGTTCTTCCTAGGTTCTAGAGTACTCACACTTAATAGAAACTTTTTTGGGAGATTATATTTCCTTATAACTTTCTCTTGTTCTGAAATATTTTTAGGCTCAAAAGTCCATTTATGGAGGCCAGCTCCGGCAATAAAAATCTTCGATTGGGAAAATCTAGCATATTCGATTAATTCATCTCTAATTGTATTACACAATAAACTAATTTTGTAAGCTCTTCTTAATGCTAAATCAAGAAGAATTCTATACATAAAACCAGCCTTCCGGCTAAAATATTGGGGGAATTTAATTGGCGCAAGATCATGGACCATTTGTATTGTCTTTGGGAAAAATATCGCAAAAGCAAAATTAGATGGAGAAATAAGCAAATCATACTTTTCTTCTTTAAGCATTCTAGAAACCTTCCAAATCCACTTGAAACCACCTCTTCCATCTACTATTTCTAGAACTTTAAAATTTTTTCGAAGATCTTTAAATTCCAGATTTTTCTTATTATTAGTTATTAATGTATACTCATTGATTTCATCAACTTTACTAAGTGCTTCTACAATGCTCTGCGCGTAATAACCAATTCCTGCCTTAGTTGTAGTTATCATTGAGATATCGATAGCTATTTTCATATGATATACTGCTACTGCAAAATTAAGACTAAAAACCGAATAAATGATTAATCAAATTTCGTTAAAAAACTTCAGGAACCTTGACCTGGAAAGCATAAAGCTTTCACCTCAATCAAACGTCATTATAGCACCAAACGGAAGTGGTAAAACCAACTTTATTGAATCAATTTACTTTCTTGTATTGGGAAAATCATTTAAACCAGTGGAGAATAATATCCAACTAATCGGACCAAAGGAAAAGTTTTTCAGAATAAATCTAGAGGCCGAAAATAATGATTCTTACGAGCTTGTTATATCTAACGAAGATAATAGATTTACAAGAAAACTAAGCTTAAATACAAAAAAAATTCCAGTTTCTAAAATTCTCGATCGCTTACCAATATTGTTATTCGCTCCAAATTCAGTTGACCTTGTGGCCAATGAGCCAGGACTTCGCAGAGATGATTTGGATAATTATTTATCTATGATCGACTCCACATATCGACAAAATACCGAGTCATATCAAAAAGTTCTCAAAAATAGAAATGTTTTAATTAAAATGATTAGAGAAGGAAAATCCTCCAGAAATGAACTCTCCTTCTGGACAAACAAAATCGCAGATTTAGCAGATTATATTTTCAAAACTAGATTGAAATTTTTTAAAGAAATTAATGAATTCCTAGATGAAACCGTAATTCAAATGAAGATTCTGGATTTAGAAACTAAGATCACAAGCCTTTATATAGAATACAAGCCCAACTTAGAAAGTGAAATAGAATCGTTCAAATTAAATCTTCTCAATAAATATGAGGAAAATATAGATAAAGAAATAATTGTAGGTAAAACACTATACGGTACTCATAAAGATGACTTTAGCATTTTAATGAATGGAGAAAATCTCAGATTCTATGGTTCGAGAGGTCAACAAAGGCTTGGGGTTCTTCTTTTCAAGTTAAGCCAATCCAATCACTATTTCAGTCTTAAAAGTACAAAACCATTATTCTTAATCGATGACTTGATGAGTGAATTAGATGATTTTAATAGAGTTTTGGCTGCGGACTTGGTCTTAGGGAGTGGAAATCAATTTATCCTAACTTCAGCGGACGAAGATGAAGTTCCAGAAAAACTACAAAGTATTTCAAACTTGATTAAATTAAAGCAAAGCTAAATATGGACCGTTGAAAGTTTTGTGTGCTTGTCCAACGGTAAAAATCCCTCGGCACTTCGTGCCACTCCCTTTTCAAAGGGAGATTTCGCAATTCCTCCTTTTAAGGAGGTGGCCAGCTTTAGCTGGACGAAGGATGTTTACCGCACCGAAAGCAAGTCATAGACTTTGTGCGGTCCATATTAGAATTATTTTTAGGAATTAGTCTTCAGGAAATAGGATGTTGAAATCCTTAATATTCTTAACTTCTTTCAAAGCGATAAGAGCGTCTAAAATCTCATTATTGTCTAAGATTTCTGCATTGGTATATTTTCTCATTTCTGAATTTGAAATATCAGTTTTGATTACAGCTTTCCTACCGGCTAAAACTCCTTCTGAAGGTGAGTTTAGAAACATGACGTAGCTGTTACCACAATTGTGGCAATCTAATCTACAAGAAATTCCATTAGGATCCTGATTGATTATTTCAACATCATTTTTATTATGTTTAGCACCACATTTATCACAAAAATTTGGGATAAGCGCAGTTAGTTGCTGTGTTAATTGTGAGTTATTTGCATTTCTTGGTGGCATAGTTTTATTTAAAAAAATAAATCTTAGCACTTTAATTATATACCTGCTAATAGCTATTTGGCAATAATTAAATTTGTATGTATTCGAAATGCTCTATTTTAGACGTCTTATTTGGGTATGTTTGAATTGCCACAAAATCTACTCTCCACGGTTCTGATTTTAAATTATTTTTTAAAAGCCATTTATCGATTGTTTTCCTTAGGAAATATTTCTTTCTCTTCGTTAAAGATTGGTATACAGAGAAGGGAGAAAACACATTTAAACTTTTTACTTCTATAAATACGTAAAATCCGTCAAAGCTCATAATTAAATCAATCTCTCCGCCTTTTACAGTAAAGTTCTTCTCAATTAATGTAAAACCTTTCTTTTGAAGAAATTTTAAAGCTAAATCCTCGGAATCTCTACCCTTTTCTCTATTTGAGACAGGGTTTTGCAAATTCATTTAAGAAGTGGATTAACGCTTTGAATATTGCTCTGCTCTTCTTGCCTTTCTCAAACCTGGTTTCTTTCTTTCAACCATTCTAGGGTCTCGAGTAATAAGTTTAGCAAGTTTAAGCTGTTTCTTTTTCTCTGGGAACATTTTTGCAATTGCTCTAGAAATAGCATGTTGAACGGCTTCTAGTTGTGAGTATTTCCCACCACCAACTACTTTAGCAGTGAATGAGTAGGACTTAGGGTCCAAATCAGTTGCCTTAAATGGAACATCTAGTTTCATTTGGTCAACATCATGAACATAAAGTTTATCAACGGGTTTTTCGTTAATTTGGTTTGTTCCAGCCTTCTTATACAATCTCAAAGTTGCTACTGATGTTTTTCTTCTTCCTATTGTGTAAATGTATTCCATATTCTTAATTTATTTAATATTAAATTGATAATTTCTTTACATCTAAAGGAGTTGGGTTCTGAGCTTCGTGAATGTGCTCTGCTCCACTGTAAATCTTAAGATTAGCCATCATTTTATCGGCTTGCTTTGTTCTTGGAAGCATTCCTCTTATTGCATTTTCTAATGGTCGTCCAGGAAATTTTCTCATCACTTCATCTAAACTCTGAAACTTTAATCCACCGGCAAATCCAGAATAACTTTTATAAAATTTAGTCATTCCTCGTTTTGGAGTGTAGTCTAGTTTAGCTGCGTTTATAACTACAACTTTAGTTTTTGGTTCGTGATAATCCCTTACTAATTTATCCATTTTACCTTGTAGAATTTCTGCAACTTTCGAAGCAACTATTCCTATTCTTTTTCCTTGTGCATCTACGATGTACCAATTCTCTTTAATGTCTTTTTGTGATACTGAACTTGTCTTTTTCATCTTATTTTATATTTTTAATTATTTAGATTTGGTTACCTTTGAAACTGCTTTTTTCACTCTGCCAGCAACTGACTTCTTATCTTCTTTCTTCTTTTTCTGATCCAACATTTTCTCTACCTCAGATTTCTTCCCTTTCTCTGAGTAGTTAACAAGCATTATATAAGCTTGCTCTGCATTATCTCCTTTTCTAGGTAAAGTCTTGATTACTCTTGTGTATCCAGAATTTCTGTCTTGGCATTTTGTTTCTACAACTGTGTAGAATCTTTCAATTGCTCTATCGTTAGAAGCAAAGAAATTCGTTACCATTTGCTTCCCACTTACAGTATTTCTTTTTGCATGTGTTACCAGTCTATCAAACTGAGATTTCACAATCTTAGCTTTACTAGGAGTAGTTTTAATTTTCTCTGCAATAACCAAGTCTAATACTAAGGATCTAACAAGAGCATCTTTATGAGCTGTTGTTTTGCCTTGCATTCTGTTTTTTTTGATTCCTTTCTTCATTATACTAATTTAATACTATATTTCTTTAATACATCAAGTAATTCTAAGTAAGACTTGCTTCCCATTCCTCTAATACTTGCAACTTCTTCCTCTGTAAGTCCTTCAAGTTTTCTAAGATTATCGTAATTTGATTTTAGTAAAGCATTCGTTAATCTTGTTGATAGGTTTAAATCTACAACTTTAATTGGAGCTTCCTTTACAACAACTTTAGCCTGCTCTTCTTGTTCTTTTTGTAAAGCATTAACGGCAATAGTTACTTCCTTTCCAGTTAGCATTTGCTCTGTTTGAGTAATCAAGTGGCTAGTCATTTGATTTAGAATATCTGATGCAACATGAAGTGCCTCTACAGCAGTTACTGCTCCATTTGTTTCAATAACTAAGTCTAATTGATCCAGTTCAGTTTCTCTACCAACTCTCGCTGGGGAGATTGAATAAGTTACAAGCTTTACTGGTGAGTAGTTAGCATCAAGCGGTAACACTCCTAGCTCTTTTCGCATTTCTTCCTTAGGAAGAGAATAACCAACTCCTCTTTCGATTGTTAATTGAGCTTTAAATTTAGCTTTTGCGCTTGTTAGTCTTGTAATTACATATTCAGGATTAATAACCTCAATATTTTGATTCTTCTCGATATCGCCAGCAGTTACTTCTACAACCTGCCCGTTTTTTCCGTTAATATTGATCTCTACTGTCACTGGCTCTAAAGATTTAGAAACTACAACAACATTTTTTAAAGCAAGGGCAACTGTTAAGATATCATCACTTAATCCTTCCATAGAAGTATATTCATGATCGACACCATCGATTTTCACTGCAGTGATTGCAGATCCAGGGATACTAGATAACAATGTCCTTCTTAAGAATGTCCCCAATGTACTTCCGTAACCATATGGCAAAGGTCCAATTTGGAACGTTACGGAATTATTTTCTCCTTGTACCTTTTTTATATTGAACTGTTTAAGTGAAATCATAGAATCTTTTTAATTAAGAGTTAATTATTATCTAGAGTAAAGTTCAATTATTAATCTTTCTTTAATTGTCTTGTCCATGTCATCTCTAACAGGGTCATTTTTTACTTTACCGCCTTTTTCTAATTTAGTTAGCCAGTTAGGTACTACAGCAGCTTTATTTTGCTCTGTAATTTCTTTCATGTAAGTTGCTGACGATAAATCATCGTTTATTTTAATTTCATCACCAGGTTCTAAAACTGTTGAAGGGATATTATGTTTTCTCCCATTAAGAGTAATATGTCCGTGTGTTACAAACTGTCTTGCTTGCCTTCTTGTAGTTGCAAATCCTAATCTATAAACTACATTATCTGCTCTAAGCTCTAATAACTGTACAAGTCTCAATGCTGTGTTTCCTGGGGATTTTCTAGCTAATTTATAAAATCTAACAAATTGTGCTTCATTCAAGCCAAACATTCTCTTAACTTTTTGTTTTTCTCTGAATTGGATAGCGTAATCTGAAGGTCTCTTTTTAAGCACTGGGAATTGACCAGGTAAAGATGTTCTTCTCTTCCATTTATCGGAAGATCCAAGGACTGTTTCGCCTTCTCTTCTATTTATTCTCCATTTTGCACCTGTATATCTAGACATAATTTAATTTAATAAATTTATTTATACCCCTTGCATACGCTTGGGACGAACTATTATTTCTTTGGTTTCTTTCTTGGTTTAGTTCCTCCGTGTGGTACAGGAGTTTTATCAATTAACGCAGTGATTCTTAATCCTGCTGTTCTAATTCCTTTTACTGCTGCTTGTCTTCCGATTCCAACTCCGTCAACTATAACCTCAGACTCTCTCGCGCCTTGTTGAACCGCTTTTAATGCAGCATCCTCTCCAGCTTTAGTTGCAGCGTAAGCTGTACTTTTCTTACTCCCTTTGAATCCTACTAATCCACAGCTTGAATAAGAGATAACATTTCCTGCATAATCTGTAACACTAATAATAGTATTATTATATGTAGAATTTACTCTAACAAGAACCTTTGGAACTGAAACTTTGTTCTTTTTTTTCTTTACTACTTGTTTATCTACTTTTTTTGCTGCTGCTGATTTAGCCATTTACTAATACTTAATTTAAATATTATTTTGTGATTTTAACGTTTAATCCTCCTACAGGTCTAGCTTTACCTTTTCTAGTACGAGTATTGCTTCTCGTATTTTGACCTCTTACAGTTAGATTCGCCTTGTGTCTCAAGCCTCTATAGGCTCTAATATCTTTTAATCTTTTAATTGCTTGGAAAACTTTTTGTCTAACTTGTCCTTCTGTGGGAACATTCTTTTCAATGTATCCGTAGATTCTCTTGATTTCATCGTCTGTAAGCTCTCTTCCTTTTGTATCAGGTTTAACTTTAGTTGCGCCTAAAATTTTTTGTGAAGTTGATAATCCAATACCAAAAATGTAAGTTAGGCCTATTTCTATCCTCTTGTCATTTGGGATTTCTATACCAGCAATTCTAGCCACAATATTATAATTAATAATTATATAGAGAAACTTCTCTTAAGTATTATCCTTGTCTCTGCTTATGTTTAGGGTTTACTTTGCAATAAACATAGTAAGTAGGTCTCATTGAAACCTTTCCTTTAGAAATAACTTTCTTATTTCTTTTCACTATGTAGCAATACCTACATCTTTTTTTTATTCCTGATTTTACTTTCATGTTTTAAAATTCAAATTAGCAAATGCATTTATAACAAATTCCAGGCTAAATGTAAAGCCTATCGTGCCCACGAGGCACATAATGACTTTTAACTGACTACAGCTTCAGGTGCTTTCCTATCTGTTAGTCTGAAAACAATTATTCCACTATCTATGTCATAAAGGCTTACTTTAATTCTGACTTTATCTCCTCTCTTAATCTCAATAAACCTATTCCTCATTTTACCTGAAACATAGCAAATTACACTATGTTTTAAACCTTTAAAATCAACATCCACTTTATATCTCATTTCCGGGTATACGTGTTCAACAACACCTTCAAGGGTAATTTTGTCATCTTTCTTGATTTTTTGCTCTTTAACACCTTCCACTGCCGGTTTTTTGTTCATTTTTGTTTTCATTTTGAAAAGTTCGTGAATTCTACTAAATTAAATTGAATATATCAATATGTTATGACTATATTTCGCCCTTTTTCTTTTTCTCAGTTCTGAGCTTAATTCCAGTTATTATTAAAATAATAGCTAGAATAACTGTGAAAGCGCTGCCAAAGTCATCGCTGACACCAGTAACAGGTATGATTGTAGTCCCAGTAGTACTTCCGGTCGTTTGGTTCGGTGGAGGGGGAGGCGGTGTTGTCCCTGTCGTTCCGCCAGCAGTTGCAGTTTTTACCTGTACAGTAAGCTGGTTAGGTGTAAAAGCAACTCCAACTCCACTTTGTCTAATTAATCTACTTCCATTTACATCCTGGAATATTTTTATAGTTGGGCTCCCTGCAGCTTGTGCTTGAAATTGTATTTCGGCAACATCTCTATTAACTTGAAAAGGATTCCCACTATCTACTTTAGCTATTAGAGTAATTCTACCATTCTGAGAAACTGTATTGTCAGTAGCAGGATCCGCCACAGTAAATATAGTATCTAATAGTTTAACTTGGGTACCGGTAGTGTTTGTGTCTTGATCAACAACTTGAAGCTTAGTTGAATCAAAATCGATAACTACTCGATACTCATTAATAGTTACGGTGTTTGTTTTAACTTCGACTGTAACTGTAAACTTCTCACCAACTTCTACAGATGTTTTGTCTGATCGTAAAAGCATGCTGGCAGTAACAGTACTACCACCGCTAACATCTATCGGTCCAAACGTAGGCTGTGCAGCCGCATCTAGAGTTTGGGCTTTTACAATTGGAAATAAATTAATCAAATTGGACACAAAAAACTACCTCAAATATAAGTTTAATAACATTATACATTTTTTCGAAACTTGAGCCAGGGTTTTGGTTATAATTTAATAGTTTTTAGTTCATAGCTTTTAGTTTTTTAGAAATGACTCATTTTAAAATATCAGTTGTAATCGTTACTTATAATAGTGAAAACGACATTAGAGAATGTCTTGATAGTTTAAAAGATCAAACTTTTAAGGACTTCAATATTGTAGTTGTAGACAATGCTTCGAAAGATGATACAGCTAAAATTGTAAAAGATAATTATGCTGATTTTGTGCATTTATTAGAATTGTCAGAGAATAGATTCCTAACAGGTGGAAATAATTATGGAATGAAATTTTGTATAGAAAATTTTGAATCGGAGTTTGTTTTAGTATTAAATCCCGATGTTAAATGTGAGAGTAACTTAATCGAATCTCTACTAGTCCCAATGTCTGATCCTATTGTTGGAGCTACTGGTCCAAAGGTAAAGTTCTATCGAAATCAAAATGAAGGTTTAATAAACTCGGCAGGCCTTCTCTTTGATGGTTTTAATCAAGCGTATGATATTGGTTTTATGGAAAAAGATGAGGGGCAATTTGATGAAGAAAAAACTGTATTTGGAGTAACCGGAACTGCAATTCTATTTAGATCCAGCATGCTTAAAGAGATTGGTTTTTATTGGGAGAAAATTAAACTTTATTTAGATGAAGTAGAAATGTTTATTCGTATGCAAAAAACTGGTTGGAAAGTAATTTATACTCCAAAAACAACAATACACCATAAATATATGCAATCTACTGATAAAATGAAGCTAGGAAGAGTAGAAAAGGTAAAAAAAGAAGCTTGGCTATGGATTGCAATGAGGCACTATTCTTTAAGAGCAAAGCTAGCTATGATTAAATTATATTTGTTTAAATAAATTATGGAGACGGCAATTATCATAGTGAACTATAAAACTCCGTGGTATTTAAATAAGTGTTTAGAAAGTGTTTTCGAAAATACTTCGGACTTTCATATATTTATCGCCTTAAATTCTAACGATGAAGCGTCTTTAAAAGTAGTTAATAAATTTAAGAAAAAATATCCAAACGAAATTACTGTAATTGATAATAAGAAAAATTTAGGATTTGTGGGTGGTGTAAATTCTGCTTATTCACAAGCAATAAAATATGAACGAGTATGTTTATTAAATAGTGATACTATAGTAACGCCTGAATGGTTAATGGAGTTGAATAAAGTACTTGATGAAAATGATGATGTGGTGCAAGTGTCACCAGATTCAAATTCATTTTATGTTGATAAAAGTTTATGGAGATTTTCAAAATTACTGCCTCCTTTTTTAAGTAGATTGTCTTACTTGCAAATTTATACTAATTCACTCCCAGTTTCTACAAACTATGATGATCGTTTTAAAGAAATAAAATTTTATGAGTACAATGAGTTCTATAAATTCTGTGCTGGTTTTTGTAATGTTTTCAAAAGTAAATACTTTAAAAATTTAGGATACTTTTGCGATCCAAACATAGTTCACGGTTATTGGGACGATTTTGATTTATCAATGTATTTAAGAAAATTTGGAACTATTGGTTGGACCAACAGTTCTTACGTTTTTCATTATGTAAATATAAGTTTTAATAAAATATCGGAAGAGAAAAAAGGAATGAAAGAAGAGTTGAATCTATTGAATGGATTATATGTAATGGATAAGTGGTCCAAGGAAGTTTTGGAAGGAATAAAAGAAATGGGACCAGAAGAATTAGAAGCAAGGCATGATTCCTATGTTGTAAATATGGCTTTAAAATATTTAGAACGTGTAAAAGAAGGTGCAAAATTTACAGAGTATATTCAAACAATTCCGGCAAAATCAATTGGTGAAAAATTCCTAGGTTAAGGTCTTACGATATAAACATTATTATCAAAGTTCACAACTTCGCTACCTTTCAATTCTTTGAAAAAATCTTCAGATCTTTCAGAACTTTTCTTAAAAATATAAACAGCTTTTTCTTTATTATTAAAAGCATCGTCTACTCCGAAAATTGTTGCATTATTTAAATCTCGGTTCGCAAAATATATTACTTCTGGAACATCTGCATAAATTTTTTCATCTGCTTTTACATAACTCCTTAACCAATCTCCAGCTTCAGTGATTCCAGGTTCTATTTGGCTTCGAGTTTGCTGATTAAAAATTAAACCACCTCGTGTAAATATTAGTCCTGAAAATATTACCTGCAAAATACAAATCATAATTATGATTAGTGAACTTTCAATTCTTGATTTAAGACCCACTAATATCTCATTGAAAAATAAACAAATAGAAATTATTGCTAATGGAATCACTGTTATGAAATATCTCATCAAGCCTGCTGTTCCAAATAAACCAAATTTCCAAAATAAAACTTGGAGAAGAAAAAATAATGAAAATGAAAATATAATCCCAAATTCAATCCATTTTTTATTTCTAAAATATTTAAAAATATAAACAGCTGAAATCATAAATAAAGTAATAATCAACGGGTCTAGTTTAAAAAATCCTTCAAGATAATATGGATAACCACCATGACCGTATTTACCTACGGTTAAAGGATATCCACTATCGATAATATAAAAAATTCTTCCAGTCATTAGAAATCCGAAGAAGTCCCATATAATAGTCGGCAATAATAATAAAATGAGATTTAAGAAATATGATTTAAAATTTATGAATTTCTTAAGTCTTAAATCATAAATCAAATAAACTATGAATATCACAACAAAGAATAAGCCTTCAATTCTAACCAAAGGTAATAATCCAAACATTAAACTCGAAAGTTTGAATTTTTTCTTTAATAGAAAATAAATTCCAGCAATTAAAAATAATGCAAAAATTGGTTCTGTCATAATGCTTAAGCTTCCTCTTAGCATGAGGAAGGAAAAATTAGTAAGAACTAGTCCTAGAATTTGTATTTGGAAATTACATTTAAGCACTTCTAAAATTTTAAGTACCAAATAGCTTGTCAGTAAAGTTAATAAAATAGTAAGTATTTGCACTGGAAAAAGATTCGTAATACCAAATACCATTATCACTAAACCGTAAAGATAAATATAGCCAGGTTTTGACCAAACACCAATTCCGATATTTAAATTATGAGGAAAGTTTGTAAATAAAGTTTTAGCCTCTAGGAAATGCATATACTCATCTGCTTCCCATCCAAAACCATTTAATTTGGTAAGCAAGAATATTTTAACTAGAAAAATTCCACAGAGAATAAGTAAGATGATTAAAGACTTATTTCTTAACAATTGTTTTGTAAATTTAAGTTGCTGAATCATCTATTAATTGAGTACATTTTTGTGGTGAAAGATAGTAAAATTACCTCTATTCAATCAATTTTAACATTAAATTAATGAGCAAATTATCAATTGTAATTCCTGTATGGAACGAAGAAAGAACTCTCGAAGAACTTGTGAGAAAGGTTTATTCAGTAGATCTTCCAAGAAACTTTGAAAAAGAATTTGTAATTGTTAATGATGGTTCTAAAGATAAGTCATGGCAGATAATGCTAAAACTTGCTACTGAATTAAAAAATGTAAAAGCAATTCAAAATGAAAAAAATATGGGGAAATCTCAAACAGTTCGGAATGGAATCTTAAAAACAACTGGAGAATTCGTAATTATTCAAGATGCAGATTTAGAATACGATCCAAATGAAATTCAAAATTTGCTAAAGCTTGCTTTAGATAAAAATCTAGACGTAGTTTATGGAAATCGATTTGGTAAAGATAACAAAGTAATCTACTGGTTAAATTATATTGGCAATAGATTTCTTTCAGTATTTTCAAATGTCTTTACTCTTCCACGAGTTAAAGTTTGGATTCCAGATATGGAAGTTTGTTATAAATTAGTTAAGGGAGATGTTTTTAGAGAAATTGCAAAAGATATTACAGCGAAATCGACTTTTGGATTGGAACCAGAAGTTACAGCAAAACTTTCGAAATATAAAGAAAACGGAAAACATTTAAAATTTGGAATTGTTCCAATTAGTTACTTCCCGAGAAGTATGGCTGAGGGAAAGAAAATGCATGCAGTCAAAGATGGATTAAAAGCAATGGTGGAAATAATAAAATATAACCTATAATCATGAGTATTAAATCTAATGATAAAATCTACGTAATCATTCCGGCTTTTAACGAAGAACCTGTCATCTCTCAAGTTATTAAATCTGTTCAACAAGAAGGCTTTGAAAACATAATTGTTGTAAACGATGGTAGTTTTGATAATACCTCAACCGTTGCAAAAGAAACTGGTTGTATAGTTTTAGATCATTTAGTTAATCGAGGAAAAGGTGCAGCAACACAAACAGGAATGGATGCTGCAAAACTTCTAGATGCAGATTACGCCGTGACTTTAGATGCTGACGGTCAGCATAACCCTGCAGACATTCATGAAATTCTAAAACCCTTATTAAGTAAAGAAGTGGATGTCTCTCTCGGGAGTAGGTTCTTAAGTAAGCAGCCCATTCCTTTTTCAAGAGTTTTTGCAAACAAAGTTGGTAATTTAATTACGTTTTTATTCTACGGTATTCATGTATCAGACAGTCAGTCGGGATTCCGTGGATATAATACCAAAGCTTTAAAAACAATTTACACAACTTTTGATCGATATGAATTTGAATCCGAAATAATTCATCAAATAAATATTCATCAATTAAAATATAAAGAAGTTCCAATTACGGTTTCATACTCAAATTATTCTCAAAATAAATGGAAGAATATAAACAAAGGGACTCAAGTTTCGCAAACATTTCTTAATGGTTTCAATATGCTTTTTAGAATGATTATTAGAAGTATTACAACATGACAGAAATATTTACTTATCAAATTATAGTTCTAATAGTTTGCGCACTATTAGTTTTGAGAACAATTTATTATTTTCTAAAAGGAATAAAATCTTTTAGAGAAGTAATTCTAGCAATTATAATTTGGGGAACATTTAGTTTAGTTAGTTTATTTCCTGTTGTTCTTCAAGACTTTGCACATTTACTTGGTTTTCAGCTTGGAGTTAATGCTGTATTAGTAATCTCAACTATAATCATTTTCTTCCTACTCTTAAGACTAATTGTTCGTGCAGATACACAAGAAATGATAATTACAAGATTAGTTAGAAGTTTAGCGTTAGAAGATTTAATGAAAAATAAGAATTAATTTCTAACTATGGAAAAGATTGCTCTGGTTCTATATTATTACCAACCGTACGTAAGCGGACTTAGCAAATATGCCCAGACGATTGCAGAGGAACTTGCTGCCTCCGGAAATTACGAAGTGACTGTAATTACTTCCAAATATGAATCTTCAATTTCTCCCAACGAAACTATCAATAATGTAAAAGTATTAAGAAAGAAAGTATGGTTGAGTTTTGGGAAAGGAGTAATTGCGCCTGGAATAATTTGGGAATTATTTAAAAAAAGAAATAAATTCGATAAGGTTTTTGTTTTTGTTCCTTTTGGTGAGGCTGGAATAATCCCATTGGTTATAAATAAAAACAAACTATTTTCATTTTATGTTTGCGATATAAATCTAGGAAAAAGTTTTATTATGAAGATAGTGGAAAAAATATCTTTTTTGTCAGCGAGAGTTTTATTAAATCGTTCTAAAAAAATAATTCCTCTAAGTGACGACTACATGTTTCATTCAAGGATATTTAAGGAAAATGATAAGTCTAAGGTAATTTCATTATTTCCAAAAATAGAAGAGCCAGATTTATCCGTTACAAAAGATCAAGTTGCTCAATACAAGTCTAGATACGGAATAAAAGAAAATGATTTTGTAGTTGGATTTTTAGGAAGAATAGTTTTTGAAAAAGGAATTGAATACTTAATTGATACAGTACCTCTACTCAAAGACAAAATAAAAAATCTTAAAATATTCATCGGTGGGGATTATAAAAACGTTCGAGGTGGAAGTGTATACGATAATTTAAAAGATAAAATAGAAAGTTATAAAGAAAATATTATTGTTACTGGATTTGTACTCGAGGAAGAAAAATCTTTATTTCTCCATAGTTCAAATGTTTTTGTTCTTCCAAGTATTGATCCATTGGAGGCTTTTGGAATTGTTCAAGTTGAATCCATGATATGCGATGTTCCAGTAATTGCATCCTCTCTATTTGGTGTGAGAGAAGTTGTTAACAATACTAAATTTGGTTTCCTGGCTTCCCCAAAATCATCGGAGGAGCTTGCCGAAAAAATTATGCAAGTTTATGAAAATGCTGATAAACTAAAGCCGTACAAGGATGAATATAAAAAATATTATTCGAATGAAATTTGGAAAAAACAATTATATAAAATTTTAGCTAATTAACTATGCAGTTTGTTAAAGAAGATCAAAAATATTTTAACTCAAAGTATTTCAATAATAATGGTCAAAGCGGAGATAGATTAGCTCTTCAATTTTACTTTGATATTCTAAAAAATTATTTAAAAGACGGAAAAGTTTTTGAATTTGGTTGTGGTGAGGGATATTTGTCTAAAAGAATTGCAACTAAATTTGATAGTTATGCGTACGATTTATCTGAATACTGTAGAAATAAAACCAAAGAGATTTCACCAAAATCTACAATAATAAATGCTGAAGCTGATTTCCCCTCAGATTCTTTTAATGCAGTGGTTACTCTTCATACATTAGAACATGTCCCAAATCCGCCGGAAACATTAGCTCTATTAAACAAATCCTTAAAAGTAGGAGGAATATTATTATTTGTTGTCCCTAACCCAAATGGATTAGGCCATAAAATAAAAAGAGAGAAATGGTTTGGATATAGAGATACTACACATATTTCCATGTATGAAAGTAGCAAATGGAAAGAGTTAGTTAAGTCATCAGGGTTTGAAATTGTAAAAACGGCATCTGATGGATTCTGGGATGTTCCCTATGTAAAATATCTTCCAAATATCCTACAAAAATTAATCTTTTTCCCAAGTGCTGGAATACAAGTTATTCTAAAAAGACTCTTCTTACCCGATTGGTTTGGAGAAGATTTAATTATGGTTGCAAGAAAGAAATGAAAAAAAAATCTATGTTCACACTAATCGATATCATTCTCTTTATATCCATTACAATAATTGCATCTATTGCAAATGTATTATTAAAAATTGGATCCGGTAAATTTATTTCGTATATTAATCCTGTACAATTCGTAACAGACAACCTCACAATACTTTTGGGTTATGTTTTGTATCTTATTCCTTTATTTCTAACAGTTATGTTATATAAAAAATTTAAGGTGAGTTTAGTTCAAACTGTGGCAGCAAGTGTTTATATTCTGACTCCATCATTGGCTGTAATCGTAGGGGTGGAAAATTTAAATATTTATAAAGTAATAGGAATTGGATTAATAACCACGGCAGTGATTTATATAGTAAATTTAAGCTCTAAAGAATAATGCAAATACTGGATATCTTATTAATAATTATTGATGTGAGTATTACCTCTCTAGGTGGAGTATTCCTCAAAGTAGGGGCTACTCGCAAAAATTTATTGGTGAAGCTTTTCTTTGTTGGCTTAGGAATTGGGATTTATCTTGGAATGTCCTTCATTACAGTCTTCCTATATTCAAAATATAGCATTGTTTTCGTACAAACAGCATTAGCTTTTACATATGTGACAACTCCTCTATTTGCAATGATTTTTCTTAAAGAAAAGGCTAGTAAAAAGATATTTCTTGGTCTATTGCTAATTGTAATAGGTGTGTTCTTTGTTAGTTATGGAAACTCTATAAACTAGTTCTTCTGCTTTGGAATTAAATCTTAAATGCCAGTATTCCCAACATATAAAATCCCCAAATAACTACTAAAGTAATTAGCGGTTTGCTTTTAAATAAAGCAGACACAGGATCCTCTACTAGCTCTCCTGAAAATAATTCATAGAAATAAAGCATGAATCCTAGTACAACAAAAACTATAGAAAGTTCAAAGGCCAAGCTTTTGGTAGTAGTGTATAAAGAATAGAACAAAATCGTGCTGAAAGAGGCAAGAGTGAGTACATATTTCAGAAAGTCATTAGTGTAGTGTTCCAGAACTTTTCTACTAGAACTGCCATTATTTGCCAGTTCCGCGTATCTTTTCCCTGAGCCTAGGAATAAAGCAAAGAAAAATGTTGTTAATAAAATCCACGAAGACAAATCTACACCTGTCACAATACCTCCTGCCAACACTCTGATAATGTAGAATACTGCGAGAACAATAATATCCACTACAGCGACATGTTTTAAGTAAGTAGTATAAAGAATGTTGAGTATTAAATAGGTCACTAGAATCAAAACAAAGCTTGTTTCTAAATATAATGCAATAAAGATTGAAATTATCAAAAGAATAGCTGCTAAAACCCAAGCAAATGATACACTTATAATATTTGCAGCAATTGGTCGAGTTTTCTTTTTAGAATGTTTACGATCACTTTCAACATCTCTAATATCATTGAAAATATAAACTGTGCTTGCCATTAGCGAAAAACTTACGAATGCAAGAATATTAACTAAGTCTTTATTGAAATGTATAAATTCACCAGAAAATATTAAAGGAAGGAATAAGAATCCATTCTTAACCCACTGGTGAACTCTCATTAATTTTAGAATGCTTTTTAATTTCTTCATATAATTGTGATATTTAAAGTACCGACAATTATACCTAAACATATGCTAAATAGCACATCTGATGCGTAATGATGTTTTAGAGTTATTCTTGAAAGTGCAACTAGGAATGCATAACATGTCACCACAATCCCAAGATAAAAATTCAAGTTAAAGCACAATGGTAAGATTTGGAATGCTGTAAATGTATGTGCTGATGGAAACGAATATTGATCGGGTCCAAGTCCAGTAAGTCTTTTCAAATGAGATTTACTAGGCTCTACCGGCCTTGTTCGTTTGATAATTCTTTTTAATATGAAAATAAAAATATCTGCAATAAAGAACACTACAATATTCAAAAGAATAGTATTATTCAAAAATACGAAGTTGATAAACAAAAAGAAAATATAAGTTATTTTTGGGTTAATCGAAAAAATTAGAATTAAATTTCTAATTTTTGATTTCCTTAAAAACTCTGTTTTTTCAAATACAAAATTGTCTAATTCGTTGATCATATTATAAAGCAGTTCTACCCATAATCAGATTAAGCAAATCTTTAACACTTATCAAAGCTACTTTTATCCCATGTACTTTATCTGGAGTAAGTGCAAAAACAAAATAATCTATAAAGAAAATTAAAAATACGATTAATATTAGTGACTCTATAACTATTTTATTTTGGACTAGTTTTTTAAATATTTGTTTCATAAATTGCATAAGTATGTAAATCGCTTGCATTAGTTAAACCAAATCTAATTTTTGATATTGAATTATATTTTAAAGGTATTGTTTGTGTTCCAAACATCACACCATTTCCATTTTCGGGAGCAAAATCCAAGTTGACAAATGTCTCATCATTTCCTAGGAATATATGGAAAAATATTGCAGGATTCTCAATTTCGTCGGGTTTATTTAAATAAAATTCGATACTAAAGGTTTTAACTCCATAAACTTCGGTAAGTTTATAATCTTTAATCACAACCGCTTTACTAATATCGTTTTCAAATGTTTTTTCTGAAAGGGTCTTTTTAGTTGAAGTATTTGGTTTATATGCAAATAGGAAATGAGGTCCATCAATATCCGTAATTAATTTTTCGAATAACTCTGGATGTTTATTAGCAATTGCTGCTTCTGGCATTCCGTCCAAAACAACTACATAAACTGGGTTAACTTTAGCAACTGCATCTAGCCACACTGAATCGTCACCTGGTCTTGCGGGAACAAAAACAACGTCATTACTAAAGTCTTTATTGTACAGAGCATAAGGAAACCAAATTTTATCTCCTATTACTACACTCTGATTTTTGCCTAGTGTAGTATTAATAAGTATATTCATGTCCCGTGTCTTGAGTGAACTTGCATAACTAATATTATCCGCATTTATTAATTGTTTGATAGTATCTACCGGTCTAAAAAAAGTTCCATCTATAGTCAGTACAAAACTTAATCCAAATAATAAAAATAGAACTATAAGTACAATATAGCGTCCCAATTTAGAAGTAATATACTTATTTAATAAATATATGAACGGAATTATTCCAGCTATACATATAAATCCCGTATAGTGTGGAATCCAATTCCCTGGAAGCACAAGTAATATTAAAGTAGGAACTATTATAAAAATAAATAAATCTAAATATTTCTTTAAAATCGAAATTAAAAAAACAATCAGCATACTTGGTAATAAGAATACAAACCAAATCGAACCAAACCCATCTAATTTGCCATCAGCTATATAATAAACTCCAGACCATCCTTCTCTCTCCTCCCAAACATAGATTAACCTTTGTATAAGATTTCTACTTTCAATTTGAGGTAGGCTATTAGTAAAATCTAAACCAGCCCATTCACCCGGGAAATGTATCCCTAAAACTGTAAATTCCACTGGGAATAATGGATTACCAAAGTAGTACCAACTCCTAAAATACCAAAATGAGCCAAGTACAAACATCGCTACAATAATAAATCCAGTGAGAATTACTAAAGGTTTAAAGATTTTTCTCCAACCAATTTGTTTGAATAAAACTATTAAAAACCCTAAATAGAAAACAAGAACATAAATTATCGCAGAAGATTTTGATCCAAAAATTATTCCTAAAGATAAACAGATCCCAACAAAAAGTGTAAGATTTTTTCTTTTGAAAACTTCTTTAAAATTTATATTTAACAGGAGATATAAAGAAGCCATTAATAAGGTCCACATTGTAATGTCTACTTTTTCGGTTTTTGAGACTAATAATAATATTGGTATGCTATAAACTAAAAGTCCTCCAATAATTGCAAATCTTTTCTTAGATCCAAAATGACGACAAAGTAAGTAAATAACTCCACTTAGGGAAATGAGAAAGTACATATTAGTTATTTCTGCAAGGACGTCACTTCGGAAGAAAATCATATTCCATAAATCCAGAAGTTCGATATCATGTGGGAAACTAATGGTATACAAATGTGTATAATCAAAGTACCTTATTTGACCAGTTTTAATAATATCGGCTACAAATCCTAGATGATAATGATAATCATCCCACGAAGTAGGCGGATGAACTATAATCAGAATCAAAAGATTAGTTAAAGTAAATATTGCGAGAATAATAAATGCCCACAAAATAATATCTCTTTTATTAACTTTCTTGAATTCATTATTAAAATTCTTTAATTTACTTAACAATATCTTTGGTCTAAATCTGGAGACATAAAGTAATATAAGTGATATCCCAATATTTAGAGTAAATAATTCAACTGGGTATAAACGTTTAAGAATTAGTCCCAAGAAGAAAGAAGTTAGAATAATTTGAGTAATTCCAAATATGAAAGTAAGTATAAAATTGAATCGTCTTTGTAAATTAAACTTCTCTTTGAAAAACCAGTACCAACCTAAAATCAGAAAGGAATTTATGATTATATATGCGAGTAAATTTATTAGGAATGACTCAGTCATTAGTTACAACAATAATTAGGTATAATATTAAATAGTTTATAACATAATACTTAAAATATGGACAAATATCTAAACTACAGTAGAGTTATGGGATTGAATATAAATCAATATATATTATAATGAATCCCATGGATAAAATAAAAAAATTTATTGGTATATATCAAAATTTTGGTCTAAGTTACTTTCTGGATTTGATTATCAGAAAAGCATCCTTCGGGAAGATAAATTTAAATATTAAACCTAATTTTGATAAATTTCTAGAAAACAATGTTTCATCGGATCACTCAAAGAAACAAATTATCTTCTTTGTCCCTTGGTTTACTTTTGGGGGAACAGATATTGTAAACTACACGCTCCTTAATAATATGGACCAAACTAAATTCCAGTTCCATCTCTTCTCTACAATCCGAGGAGCAAACAATATTTGGTTTGATAAATTTAAAGCTATTAATAACGAAATTTTTCATCTTCCTGATTTAATATCAGAAGATAATTACGAAGAGTTGATAAAAAAGTATATTAAGTATGTGAATGCAGAGACTTTTTTTGTTTCTAATTCATCTAAAGGTTATGACTTAATCCCATTCGTCAGAAGAGAATTCCCTCAAATTAAGATAGTCGATCTTTTACATGGACAAGGAGGCTCTAAAGAAAGTGGTGGTTTCCCAGAATATTCTAAAAATCTAGATAAATATATTGATACAAGAATTGCAATTAATAATTTCTTAAAGAACTATTTAATAGAAAAATATAATATAGATCCTAAAAAAATAACAGTAATCCAAAATGCTATTGAATTCAGTGATAAAGTGGAGAAAGGTATATATAGATCAAAACAAAAAGTGGATGAGAACGAATTTGTTGTTACGTACTTAGGAAGATTAGCACCAGAGAAACATCCTGAAATTATTGTAAAAATAGCAAATGAGCTTGTTAATAATCAAGGTGTGGGAAATATCAGCTTTTTTATTGGAGGCGATGGACCACTTTTCGACGAGGTATCCAAAGAAATTCGAACTTTAAAACTAGGAAATAAAATTCATCTATTAGGCTATTATCCGAATAATGAAGCGGTCAAAATTCTAAGTGATTCTAACCTTCTTGCTGTGACATCTGAGATGGAAGGTTCTCCCATTGTAATTCTAGAAGCAATGAATTTAGGAGTACCCGTCCTAGCAAGTAAAGTTGGTGGAATTCCAGAACAAGTGGACGATCAAATAACTGGCGTATTGATAGAGTTCAATGAGAACTTTGTAGAAACGGCCGCCCAAGAAATTCTTGAGTTGAAAAATAATAGAGAAAAGCTCTCCTCAATGGGTTTAAAATCCAAAGAGAAAGCAACAACAACTTTTTCAGTTAAAGAGATGATTTCGAAGTACGAAAGTTCACTTTAAGATTTCGTTAAATGCTTTCTGCATTTCTTTTAAAGAAAACTCTCTTTCAACTGTTTCTCTAGCATTTTTACCTATACCTTGAACAATCTTTTTATCTTCTGCTAAAAGACTAACAATAAGATCTGCAAAATCATTAACTAAGTTATTGCCATATTCAATTAAGAATCCGTCCCTGCCGTGTTCAACCATTTCCGGTATTCCACCAACTTTAGTACTTATAACAGGAACTTCCATCGCCATACTTTCTAACGTACTTACTGGCATTCCCTCCATTTCAGAAACTATTAATGAGTAATCTGTATCTTTTAATATGTAGGGTGCTTCAGAATTTTGAAAAAAATCTGTAAAGAAAACTGATTCATTAAGTTTTAAATCTTCAACTTCAGTTTGTAGTTCCTTCAACATTGGACCACCACCAGCAATTATTAATTTTACATTCCTTATTTTTCGAACGTTTATTAATTCATTTGCAATTTCAACAAGTTTTTCAGGACTCTTATCAAAATTTAACCTGCCTAAATAACTTAGAACAATATCTTTTGCACTCATTTTAAATTTCTTTCGATACTTCCCAGCCTCAAATTTTGTAGGATCAAATTTGTTTAAATCTATTCCATTATGGACGACCAAGATCTTTCCTGGATTTACTCCATACTCGTTCACCATTAATTCCTTAAGCATTTTACTAGCCACGATATGAGTTTCAATATGTTCATCAAATTGGACGCAGTATTTAGGGTAACCACCACCTTCGTTTTTCATACCTTGCGCTTGGATCAGGTCCATAATCCTTATCTTTGGAAATACTTTTTTAATCTCAGGAATCATGTCAAATCCAGCTTGGCTATTTCCAATCAAAATAGTATCTATGTGGCCTAGTTTTATATACTCCTTAATAAATGCAAAATAGAAGTTTTCATTTACATACTCAGACAAGTGGAACATATTTGGAGTAAGTTTTTTAAATTCTTTCTCCCAAGTATGGTTTGATAAAAGAGTTGTAAAAACGTGAGTATTAAATTCCTTTGGATTTAATCCGGCAATAGTATCCAGCATTAACTTATCAAAGCCTCCGGCAACAAGCCACGGAAAAATAAACATAATATTTTTCTTATCTTCATTAAATTTAGCGCGATCATTTATGAATGTAGAAATATTATTATAGTCATCTCTGATTGAATATTTCATTACAAATCTTTTCTGAGGATCGAGGTTTAATATTAAATTATTACTTTCTTCGAATAAGTATAATTTTGTATTGCCAATTCCAGTTTCAAGCTTGCCAATCGCAAAGTCTATATGTTCCTCTTTTAAATCAAAAGACTCTTTATCCTTGTCATCATTAAGAATGGCTACAATTTGTAACTTTGGATATCTCATCTTAATTTCAGGAAGATGTAAATATAAAAAGTTTGATTTGGATACAATTAAAGTAGAGGTTTTTCTGGTCTCGATTAGGTAGTATAAAATCTCACGCCAGTTATCTTTATTTGGATAAAGTTTCCCGAGATGGAAAATGTCACTAGTTAAATCCTCAAAATTATAAGGAGATTCAAGTAAATAACTTTCGAAATCACTAGTTGTAACAAAACCTATGTTAGCACCAGTAATTAATTTAGTTTTACTTGCGAAATTGTAAATGTATCTAGATTCATCTTCTATTCCTAAAGTTTCGGCAACAAATAGTATATGAGTTCTTTGATTATCATTGGTTCGATCTGCATCCAATAAATTTAGTAGGGGATTTTTTACTGTATATTTCTTAAGTTTGTTTACAATATTTTGAATATACTTTCGGTTGGTAATTGCCTTAATATGTTTATTCCTTATTGTACTTACCCAATGCATATGCCTATCGTGTGATTTCTGACTCTCTGTGTGTCCATGTCTTCTATATAAAAGTAAAGGTTCGTGAACAATATCACTTGCAGCACTCTGCTCTGCCATTGATATCCAGAAATCCCAATCCTCGTAACCTTTTATTTTTGAATCATAAGGACCCACTTTCATTCCTAATTCCCTTCTAAAAATTGCAGAACAATGTTGAGTATTTTCATGAACAATTGATCGAATATCTAAAATTCCACGTTCAAAGGTAAAGCTGGCATCTCCAAATTCTTTATGCCATGTATTACATACGTCTAAATTCCCAAGTTCAAGCTTAAGTAAACATTTTTCTAAATATGTAGGTTTAAGTTTATCGTCTGCATCTAATCTACAAATATATTTTCCTTTAGCGTGCCTAACTCCATTGTTAAACGCTCCTGGAATATAGGTATTTTCTTCTTGAAAAATAACTCGAGTCTTAGGTTTTTTGAGACTGTGGATAATATCAATCGAATATGGTTCAGTCGAAGCATCATCTACAATTATAATTTCAAAATTCTGGAAAGTCTGGTTAAGTACAGAGTCCACTGCTTGTTCTATGTATCTACCATAGTTGTGATATGGAATAACTACGCTGACAAGTGGTGCACCTTTTTTCCATTTTGTTAATTCCACTTCTACAGGTAAACTGGGTTTAACAACAACGGGTTGAATAGTATTTGGAGTCATTCGTGCCTTTATGGCTCGAGTCGGGGGATTTAAAATTCTTTTTGCTCTCTCGGGTAATATTAATTTCCCTATTAAGTAAACACTTCTGAAAATCTTTCTCGGCACAGTATCAAACCTGAAAGTGGAGTAAAAGCGGTAAAATGCGTTATCCCTTAATATATATGAATCGTATTCTACTCTTTTATTGATTGCATCTAGCTCCCTATTTCTATTTAATAAAAATGTTCTTTCCTTTTCCAAAAAGGCTTTTTCATCAAGATCGTCCATAAAATTCTTTTAAATAATTATAATTTGATATATATTCATTGTATGAATCCTGTAAGAAACATTATACCTAAAGTTAAAACAATAATTAAAGAATTCCTTGGTTTAAACTACCCATATGTTTATGTTCAAAGACGACTTAGCTCTTTTGCAAAAGTCGTTTCTCCAATCTCTAATAAGGAAGTATATAACAAAGAGGTAGATATTATAATGCCTATCTATAACAGATTAGCGGAAACAAAAATGGCTATTGAGTATTTATTTAAGAATGCCAATATAAAATTCAAACTAATCCTTGTTGATAATAACTCAGATAATAAAACGCAGGAATATCTTAAGAATTTATCACATAAAAATATTAAAGTAATTTTTCTTAAAGAAAATCTTGGTGCTTCAATCGCCCGAGAATCTGGATTAAAAGAGTCACAGAATGAGTTTGTAGCATTTGTTGATAACGATATCTTAATCATGCCAAATTACTTTGAAAATCTTCTAACAACAATTCAAACTGATAATAAAATTGCTGGGGTCCAATCCAAAGTTGTTCTACCAAATTTAAAGATTCAAATAAATACTCCAACTTTCATGATAAAAGATCAAGATATTGTCTTCACAGATAAAGATATTGACAAAAAATTCGACGACAAATCCACTTTTGAATCTAAAACATGTAACTATATTCCAATAGGTGCAACTTTATGGAGAAGAGAAGTTTTTAACAGGTTCAGCTTTGACGAAGGAATGAATACAGCTTTTGAAGATAATGACTTCGCATATTCTGTATATAAGGGAGGATATATTTTTAGAAACTGTCCTAAAGCAATTGCTTTGCATATAAATTCAGAATTCTCTCCCAAAACCATTCAAGATAATAGTTATATGGCAGGAAGATATTCAAATGATAAATTACTCAAAAGTCTTAAAATCTTCTATAAAAAACATCAGCTAATTTTCTATTTTAAGACTAAAGAAGGGTTTGCTAAATATTTAGGTTTTAGCAATCCAGAAGAATATGAAAACTCCCTCAAAGCCTAAAGTACTTGCCCATTAAATATCTTCAAGAACCAACTTAACAATTTGTATGGAGGTGTAGATTTTATTTTAGTTATTTTGTTCTTTAATCTATCTAATTCTTCACTTTTTACGGATAAGATTTTTTCTGTCTCGACTAATTCATTAAAGACTTTCTTATTCTCAGCAACTAATATATCGTAATCATTTATCGTTGCAATGATTCTTTTTTCCTCTTGTAAAATTATTTCAATATAATTTTTTTTATAAAACTCTTCGTTATTCTCAATTACTTTTCTCAAGAGTTCAATTTTCCTCTTCCTCGCCTCAACTATCATTGAATTTTTCTTTACTCGATAATTAAATAATTCTTCTGGAATACAAATCCACTTATAACCTTTCGCAATAATTGAAATCCAAAAACTCATATCCTCAAATCCACCATGTGCCATGTTTGAAGAATATCCCCCAACTTCTTCCCAAACCTTGCGCTTAAACATTGAAGCAACATGAACTCCAGTACCTCCCTCTGTTGCTAACTTCATTGGATCGTAATCCGAAGTTTTCCAAAGTTCATCGATTTCACCAAAAGTTCTTACCCAGGTTGTTGCTATTGCAACTTTTTCATCAGAATTATCTAATGCACTTACACATTTTTCTAAAAATTGCGGAAAATATTTATCGTCAGCATCAAGGCAGCAAATATATTCACCTTTTGCAATTTTAATACCATTGTTTCTTGCATTGGGAAGCCCTTGATTTTCAGTAGTCAGTACTTTTGTTTTTGGTTTATTGTAATTAGCTAATAGCTTATTAGTTGCCTCATCAGTAGAACCATCATTAACAATGATAATTTCAAAGTCTTGGAAAGTTTGTGCAAGAACTGAGTTTACTGCCTCATCAACATATTCTCCATGGTTATAGCAAGGAATTACAACTGAGACTTTAGGTTCAGCCATTTTACTTATTTTTAATAAATATCATTGCATTCTGTGATAGCCACCATGCAACTTTCTTTTCTTTTAAACTTTCTCTCATTTTCATCGTATCTTCCTTTTTATATTCAAATCCTTGTTCCTCAAAAAGTTTAATCCAATATTCATTAGGCTGCTCATTAATATGGTCATCTCCACCTTGTCCCGGAATCGCAGCAGTAAAGAATAGCTTATCTGCATGTCTTGTCATATTACCAACTAAAGTAGAAGCAAATTTAGCCTGTAAATGCTCTGCAACTTCTATACAGATTACAAGATCAAATTTTTTCCCTAACTCTAACTTCTTTCTTAAATCGAAAACTTGAATATATTTAGGATCAACTAATGCATTTTGTTTTGCCCAGTCGCTTCCATCAACCCCCTGTGCATCAACCCCCCGTTTCAAAAATTCTCTTAGGTAAGGACCATTTCCGCAACCAACGTCCAGCAATGTTTTAGGTTGAAAATAATTATATAGTTCATCAATAAATCTATTCATATTGGGAAGATTTGAAATATCTTCGTAATATTCGCCATTATAAATTGTGCTAATTTCATTTTTACCCTGTACTCTTGCAAGGAATTTCCTAACTTTATATTCTAAAGATTTAGAAGCTCTGAAGATTACGTATTTGAAGCCGTGATTCTTGAAATATAAATAGTAATTTGAAAAAAGATTCATAACATTATCTGATAAAATATTGCTACAATTATAATCTAAAAAAGTAATTTGTTATACAGATTTTATTATGCTAAATGAGATTAGAGATATTTTATTATCGATAGTTCTATTTATTTTTTTTAAACCTGTTCTTCTTGTTGGTAGACTTCTGCTATCTAAGAAAGCTTATAAGGCGCTTTCATTTAAATTAATAACCTTCACTAACAATGTTTTCGGTTATTATCGAGATCAATTATCCGATTATAATAAAATAAAATATGACATGAGGAAATATCGAGATACTTACGATAGAAAAGGGTTAGAATTATATTTTCAATTAGTCTCGGCAGAGGATTTATTTTTAAATAAAAAAATCTTAGATTTTGGTTGTGGAGTAGGTGGAAAAGCTTTAGAAATTTTAAAATATAATCCAGAGCACGTTATGGGAATTGATTTATCGAAAAGAGATATCGATTATGCTAAGGAACTTTTAAATGATTCGAATAAATCAAAATTGTTTTTTGAATATAAAGATATTCTCGACCTCAAAGATCCTGAATCATTCGATAGTATCGTATCTTTCACAGTCTTTGAACATGTGGATACTCCCTTGTTATTACCAATTCTTGATAAAATGTACGAACTATTAAAAAAGAATGGAAATTTATTAATAGTATTTAATCATTTTAATGATAGATTCGGTTCCCATCTAAAAGAATATATTTTCCATCCATGGCCTCAAAGTTTATTTGATGAGGAAATGATTTACGAATACTGGAATCAGTCACTAATTTCAGATAAGAACTCAAATGATAATAGTTATTTCCCGAAAAATTACAGACATGGAGTAGGAAACCATAATGAAGATTGTTATATAAATCTAAATAAATTAAATATCAGTGATTTCGAGAAGATAATTAAGCAGACTAAATTTAAATATGTAGACAGATACGATTATTCTCGATTGAAGATTCTAGATAAGTTAAATTTTCTACCTTCTAAATATCTACAAGGATCTAGTGTTTATTATCTTAAGAAGGGTTAGATTAATCTAATTTTGTAACAGTGAATTGTGGTTCCACAAATACTTTACCCCAACGTACTTGTTTGTAGTAAACATCAATCTTTTCAAAGTTTGCAAGTTGATGTAGATCTTGATAATAAGGTGGGTAATCTAAACCTTCACTTATTACAAATGAAACGTAATAAATTCCAGGATTTAGTGGTAGATTTGCTTCGCATTCATATTCTAAAATATTTCCAATTTTTACTGGTGGGGTTTTTAAAGGCTTAAGATTATATGTTGAATGTAATCCATATAGTTGATGATTAATATCATCTTTAATCATTACACCTAATATCATTTGATTGTTTGTATCAATATTAGATTTAACTTTAACTTTGAACTTAAAATTCTGATTACTTTCCAATTTCAAAGTAGACTTGCCTGTGTGGTCAATAAATTCGTAACTTATGATTTCTGCCTTCTCTCCACCGATTGTATAACTTAACTCATGAGCTCCCACTTCGGTTGTATTGTCGTTTTTCTTTTCTTTTTTCTCCTTTCCTTTCACATCTTTTTTACTCGTACCTTCTGTTTCTTGAAATAACTGCTCATATATATAAGTTACCTTGTCTGGTTTACCATCTTCTACTAATTCATGATGATCAATTAGAATTGCTCTATCGCAAAGATCTCTAACTGCCTGCATACTATGTGATACAAAAAGAATAGTTTTTTGCTCTTGTTTTAATCTTTTTATAACTTCAAAAGATTTTTTTTGGAAAGCTAAATCACCAACGGCTAAAATTTCATCCAATAAAAATACATCTGCATCAGTTTGAATTGCAATTGAGAAGGCTAGCCTTACAACCATTCCACTGGAGTAATTCTTCACTGGAGTGTCTATAAATTCTCTTAATTCCGCAAAATCTATAATATCGTTAAGTTTGTTATCTAAGAATTTTTTAGTCATTCCTAGAATTGTCCCGTTTAGATAAATATTTTCTTTACCAGACAATTCAGGATTGAATCCAACTCCTAGTTCTAGAAAAGGAACTAGTTTTCCATTTATCTTAACTTTACCACCTTTATCGGGAGAATAAATCCCTGCAATGATTTTCAAGAGAGTGCTTTTTCCACTTCCGTTTTTACCTACAACTCCTACAAATTCTCCTTTTTTTATTTCAAAACTAATATTTTTTAAAGCTTTAAAATGCCTAGATTTCCCTTGATTAAAGAAAGAACTAAATAAAGATCTCAGAGTTTCTTTTTTATCATCTCTTAATAAGAAAGTTTTAGAAACATTTTGAATTGTAATTGCATTATCCTTATTCATTTTAGAAAAATTCCGCTATTTGTTTAACTTTGTAATTAAAATAGATCCAACCTAGAATCACAATTAATACGCTAACTGCGAAGTAAGCCAACATCAAGGGTAAATTAATATCACCATAAATTCCAAACCCTGCTCTAACCTGATTTAAAATTATTCCAATAGGATTGAATCTTATTATCTTAGCTGTAAATGAATCAAATAAACTATTGTCCACCACATACATAATTGGTGTTGCCCAGAATAATAGAAAGAATGCGAGTTCGAAAATATTTTTTAAATCTCTAAACCTAACTGTAAGAATACTTGTAAAAAAAGATAAACCTAAATTAAATAAGAAAATAATCAGTGTCAAAAACAGAACATACAAAATTCCCATTGGGTTTATTTCTTTACCCTGCAGAACTAATATTATAAAAATGAAAATTAGATTAATGAACAAATTTATTACACCACTAAACAATGCACTGATTATCGCTATCTGCCTTGGGAAATTAACTTTCAATATAATATGCGCTCTTTCCAATAGTGACATCTGTCCTAGTATTGCGAGCTCATTAAAGTATGTATAAAAAACTATTCCAATTAATAAATATAAGGGGTAATTTTCTATACTTTGACTTGATATCTTAGACCACACAAAGTACATTACAAGAAATGTAGCGTATGGTTTGATTAAAACCCATAGAATACCAAGAATTGAATTCTGATATCTCATCTTAAAACTCGTTTTCACCAGCTCATTCAGAAGGTCAATTTTTGCTCTATCAATTATTTTTGCCATAAAAATGATTATATCATTAAAGATTGTTCTTTTTATTATTCGTAGTAATACCTAGTATTAACAGCACCATCAGACGTTCTAACAGCTTGGAATAATTTACTACTCATGTAAGCCATAGTAATATTGCTAGCCATAGTAATATTTTTAACCCAAGGTTGCCAAGTATTCCCATCTGTTGTATATCGAGTCCAAACAGCATTATCAAACCCTCTGACAGATTGAAATAATTTTATTGTACTAAATGATTGCATTGAAACCTCGTATGGTGTGGTCCCCCCATCCATAACCCAAGATTGCCAGGTATTCCCATCAGTCGAGTATCGAGTCCAGATATGATTATCCCACCCCCTCACAGATTGATAAATTCTTGCATTAAATACGCTAAGCGTAGGATTTGAAGGAGTTCCTCCATCTCTGATCCAAGGTTGCCAAGAAGATCCATCAAAGTATCTGGTCCAGACTGCACCTTCAAATCCTCTCACTGCTTGATACAATCTGTTACCCGTTGGACCACTAGGATCAAATGAAGCCATACTTATTTCTCCGGGAGTTGTCCCCCCATCTTTAGACCATGCCTGCCAAGCTGCACCATCGAAATACCTATTCCAAACATTATTATCTCCGCCTCTCACTGTTTGGTAAAGTCGACTTGTTCCGTATGCTGCCATAGAGATTTTTCCTGCTGTCCCCCCATCATTTACCCAAGGTTGCCAAGTATCTCCATCAGTTGTGTACCTAGTCCAAACTCTTCCATCTACACCCTGCACCACTTCAAACAAAAAGTCTTGAGAACCATTATTAAAATAAGCAAGCGTTGGAGTAATTAAAGAACTCCCACTACTAACCCAAGGTTGCCAAGTATTTCCGTCTGTTGAGTATCTAATATAGACTCTGGAGTCATATCCTGTTACTGCTTGGTAAACCCTTTCAGTCCCTCCAAATGTAGTCGTAGCCATTGCAACGTCGTAAGGTGTTCCACCATTTCGTTGCCAGGAAGACCAAGAATATTGACTTACTGAATTCAAAGCATTTTGCGCATCCAAAAGTCCATAACCTGTATCTAAATCTAAGCCACCGCCGCTACCCACGCTACCATTTGCACTACTTCTCAATATAGTTTTCACATCTACAGGAGCTAAGGAATCTGACTTGGCTCTTAGCATCACAGCCACTGCTGTTACTTGCGGTGCCGCAAAAGATGTTCCTTCCCAAAATTTATTACCAAAAGTTGTAAAACTACGAGATGTTACAGGAGTTACAGACCATGAGTCTGCGTCTTGAAAAGTTTGAGCATAAGCTGCACTTCCAGCTACGCCACTACCACTTGCGTTCCCAACTGGTGCTACTAAATCTAATCCTGTCCCATAACTTGCATAATCTGCTTTAGTATCTGATGTGTTAGTAGCTCCAACAGCAATTACATTTCCATAAGAATTTGTATAAGCTGCCGGATATTCGATAGATGATAGATTTTGATTTCCACTTGCTGCAACTAGAAGCACACCTAATCCATTTGCATAACTAATTGCACTTTCTACTGTTGCACTTGGTGAAGTTAATCCAGCAATACTTAAGTTTATAACTTTGGCACCGTGATTTGCTGCGTAACGAATGCCTTGTGCAATTGTGAAAGTTGTACCAGTACCAGTGTAATCTAAGACTTTAATAGGCATAATTGTAGTTTTAAATGCCGCCCCAAAACTGCTAGTGCCATTGTCCGTTAAAGAGGTGATCATATTTGTTACATATGTCCCGTGCCCATCGTCATCGTTTGGATGACCTTCTTTCGTTACCCATGAGACTTGAGCATCGCAATCCGCATTCCATTCAGCATCAGTTGGAATTAAAGCAAGATTATCCACAACAGCTATAAAATCTACACCATGCAAGTCATCGCAAATTAAATTTGCATCGTCATCATGGCCTGTGTAATTCTCTAAAGAGTTTGTCCAAATATTTATCCCATTTATTTCCGGTGCAGCAGTAAAGTTTAAAGGAGTTCTGTCGGCAAAAGTTCCACCACCTAGGTTTTCTCGATAAGTTGCTCCAGTATTTGTTTCGAATGCTAATCCAGTATCAAGCACTGCAACTGTTAATGTACTCGAGCCACCGCAAAGAGTTCCGGATGGGCAACCTTGATCTTTAAATGCCTCAGGAAGTTTAGTTTTAGTATGGAACCAGTGATTAGTATTATTAAAATCGTTAGGTTTCGCAGTAGATCCCGTAACTGTCCAACTATCTTTTTTTACAATTTGATCTGTTTCAATATATTCAACAGAATCATCTAAATTAAACCTTGTCATCTGATCAATCTTTTTATCTTCACCATCTTGATCTTTATCAATTTTTATTAACCTTACATCTTCTCCAAAAAACTTTGTAAATCTTGAAGGCACTGTGTTTTCTGGTGCTACTTCTTGCGTAACACGATTTGCAGATTCCTCATCGTTGAATTTAACTATAAAAAAATCATTTTTAGACTCTTCAGCAATAGCTTTTTTTACTTTCTCAACAGCATTATTAACTTTTTCTTCACCGAAATCTCTGTACCTTTCCTGGAGATTTGATTCTAGGTCTTCTGGAATTTGTCTCGGTGCAAGATCAGTTGCTATTGGTTCGTTTGTCGAAACAGGCAAGGAAACAACTCCATCTTGTGCAGATAAAGTTCTTGAATGAAATGCAGGCAAGAGAATTAGAACTATAAATAGTAAAGAAATAACTTTAGAAGGTGTATTTTTTAATTTTGTGAGTTCGCAATATTTCATATTAATACATTGTTTTGATGAAATTTTACATACAATCCAAAGAAAAGTACAATGATATATATATTTATTAGTAGTTAGTATGAATTTCTTCACAAGAAATATTATCCCAGGATGTGTTTCTATATTAATATCCCTAGTATTGTCTGTTTGTATAGGTGTAGTTTATTGGCAATTTAGCGTAGCTTCCACCTCGGCGTTAAAAGATCAATCAGGTGTAGGTGCATATGGTTTCGCAATGATTTGTCTAATTATTTGTTTGCTTCCAGTAGTAATGATAGGTATGAATGTTCTGATAACATTATTTTTCTTTAAAAATGAGAAAAAACTTTTACCTGTAAATATATTAGTCTCTATAGTATTAGCATTTATTCTTCTGATATGCAGTGGAGTGACTATTGTGGGTTATTCCATAGTTTCAGGAAGCTATTTACAACGTTCTGCAGAAGGAACCTGTCACGGATTGGATTGCTTTAGAGGAATTTATACGAGAGATTATTAACTAAAAAGAGTTAGATCCTTTTCTTGGCTATCGCTAGATAAATTAGGATCTAACTTTTTCAAAAAATCAATTTGAGATGGGTTAATTTTCTTTGATGCTGTTTGCAAGTCAAACCATTCTCCCTTATCAACTTCTGGAATCTGCATCTTTTTACCAGATTTAGGCGGCCAGTCTATTACTATTAGATTACTTTTGACTTGTATGTCTCCAAAGTCGGTTTCGTAAGCAAAGGCATGTATAATTTTACCTGATTTCATTCTAACTTCTCCGATATCTTTAAATTTAGATATGTCGATTTGTAGATCTAAACCTAATTCTTCTTTGACTTCGCGAATTGCTGTATCTTTTAAATCTTCACCTTCCTCTACTAAACCTTTAGAAATACTCCAAGCACCTGAATCTTTTTTTGCCCAAAAAGGTCCACCTGGATGAACAAGAAAGACCTTTGGAATATTAGAATCTTTTTTGAATAATAAAATTCCAGAAGAAATTTTATTCATAGTGGCAGATTATTTATATTATTATCTTCTGAATTTCGTACGATAAAATCAGTTAGACTCATTACAGGGGCTAGGTTAACGTCTTGCTTTATTATGTTTTTCAAATCTACGACAATATGCTTTATTGCTTTCTGAGTATTACTTGAAACATTTGTTATTGCTTCTAAAACTAGAACAAATTCAATTAATAATGTAAAGGTGATTCCTGGATTTATTATTGAAGTTTTTTCTAGTAAGTTCCTCTCTACAAAAATGATCTCGTTAATTTTAGTATAAACATATTCCTCTGTAAGCTGCTGATTACTAAAGCCTCCAACTTGCAAAATAAATGCTGTTAACCTTTTCCCTGCCCCTACTATATGTTCATCTTGAAGCAATTCTTCGATTGTTGCACCATTATATTTATCCAATTTCTCTAATTTGTATTTATCTTCCCTCCAACCACCATGAATATTTATAATTAAATTCCTAAGCAAGTCATTTTGGTCCAATTGATCCATTGTAGCTCGTATAGTTGCGCTCGATGTAAGGTTATCGATAGCTGTTTTTAATTTATTTAAACTTTGTAAGAAAGGCTCTTTGTAATCACTATTAGTAAGTTCAACGAGTGAATTCTGATCGACACTCTGTTCAATCTCTTTCCCAATTAACATCATTGCAAGAAAGATAGCCGCGTCCCCCCAGTTATCGTTTGCTACTGCCCATCTTACGGTTAGTTCTTCAATCCACCTATTAAGATTTTCTGGAGTAATATTTTTTAGAGTGTTTTGGACGCTTTCGTATTCTAAAGTAGTCATAGTTTCTTCATATGGATCTAAAAGTTGTAGAAAAAGGGATTTCTTATCCTCCACATTCCAGTCAGCATTTTTTACAGCTTGCATAAAATCAAAAGGAAGCATTCCAGGGTGAAATTTTTCTGTTCTTGGATAGCCTGGTTCCTTTCCTACTGATCTGAGCCCTCTCTTCCAGCTTTCAAACCCAAATCTTGCGGCGGATGTTCTAATTGTATTGTCTATGGAATCTATTTGTTTTTCGTCAACAGATTCCACCATGTCATCTATCATATCTTTATATGAAATAATTAATTACCAAATAGTATACATTAAACTTCTAAAATCACCTTTGCCCTTAGGCACTTCACTCCAAATCTTTTCTGTTATAAATGGAATGAATGGATGTAGCATTTTTAGGTATTCTTTTAGAGTATATAACAAAATATTTTTCATCTCTTCTTTTTCTTCTTTACTAGGCTCAGAAATAATTTCTCCTGTTTCTTTATTCTTAACTACATTTATATGCTTCTTACTTTCTTCAATAAGAATGTCACAGAATGTGTGCCAGAACTCATCATAAAGAGTTTCTGTCGCATAACCAAATTCAAAACTATCAATATTTTTAGTAACCTTTTCTTTTACAGATTTAATATGTTCAAATATTTTCTTTGAAAGATCTAATTTTAATTCTTTCTCATTCAATTCTTGATTAACAGCTTCAAGATCCTGCATTACAAACTTTGATGCATTCCAAAGCTTATTATTAAACTGTTTAAAGTTCTTTAACTTGTCTGGAGAAATTACATAAGATCCACCAGCAGAATTCTGATAAAAATAAGCCATTCTTAAAGCATCGCTTCCATATTCTGTTTTAATTTGGTCTACATCTATAATATTGCCTTTAGATTTACTCATTTTCTGACCATCTTTCCCTAAAACTAAACCAGTTAGAAATAAATGTTTGAAAGGAATTTGTTTGTGTTTAAAATATGTAAACATCATCATTCTAGAATCCCAGTTTTCTAAAATATCTGAAGCAGAAACTAAAACACTTGTTGGAAAAAATTTATCCATCAAATTGTATTTAGTTAAAGTTGCGTAAACCCATTGTCCGGAGCTAAACCAGGTATCTAAAACATTTTCATCTTGCATCCAACCCGCACCTGGATTTTCTTTTTGAACTTTTAGATGATTAGGATTTGAATAATCTAATTCTTTTTTTTCACCATTTACTTCAATAAATTCTTTTACTAAGCCTTGGTCATCTATTTCTTCGAAAACTTTTCCAGCATACCAAACTGGAAGCCTGTATCCCCACCATAAACTTCTCGAAATTGCCCAGTCTCTAAGATTATCCATCCAATGATTAAACTTTTGTACCATATTGTCAGGATGAATTTGAACATCTCCTTTCTTTACCATGTCTATCGCAGCTTCTTTTAAGCCATCATATTTTAAATACCATTGAGAAGACATTAAAGGTTCTACAATCGCTTTTGTTCTTTCTGTAATTAAAATATTTTGTTTTATAGATTCTTCTTTTTCTAATTGCCCTGCCCCTTTTAAATCCTCAATAATTTCAGGAAGAGCTTCTTTGTATTTTCTTCCTTTATATTTTTCTGGAGTCAATCCAACTAATTTGAGTTCTTGCGAAACAACGTTTCGATAACTAATTTTTTTATCAGGATTTGTTGAGTTCCATTCCATCATAATTTGATAGTCATCTTGTGCATGTGCAGGAGTAATTTTTAAAGCACCTGTTCCAAAGTCAGTTAAAACTCTTGGACTTGTAATAACCGGAATTTCAATACTAGTTAAAGGAATTATTAAAGTTTTTCCAATAAAATCTTTGAACCTCGAATCTTTTGGATTAACAGCAACTGCAGTATCTCCAAACATTGTTTCTGGTCTTGTTGTTGCAACAGTTATAAAGTCATCGGAATCTAAGATTTTATATTTAATATAATAAATCTTTCCATCTCTTTCTTCCCTTAAGCATTGATTATCTGCAACTGCAGTTCTAGCTTTCGGATCCCAATTTACAATTCTAACTCCTTTATAAATTCGACCATCTTTATACATTTCTACAAATGTATCTAAAACGATTTTTACAATTTCTGGGTCTAATGTGAAAGTATCTCTTTCAAAATCAGCGGATAATCCAATTTCTCTTTCGTCCTTAGCAGCAATATCAATATTTTTCATAAAGAATTCCATCATTTCTTTATAAAAATCTTCTCTATTCATTTCAAATTTATTTCTACCTTGCTTTTCCAAAACCTCTCGAACAAAAACACCTTCGCCTTCTAATCCTGCATGATCTTTTCCAGGTAAAACTAAAACTTTTTTACCCTGCATACGAGCGTAACGAGCCATAGCATCTTGATAGGCATATCCAGAAATATTACCAACATGAGGACGTGCGTATGCATTGGGTGGCGGACAAATTAAAGTCCAAGCCTCTCTAACATCAGATTTCATTTCTTCTGTGGATTTAACTTTATCAACAACAGGATCAAACTCTGGTTTGTAGAATTTATTGTCTAGCCAAAATTTTAGAATCTTTGGTTCCTCTATCTGAGGATTGTAGGGACCATCTGTAAGCATAATAAGATTGTAAAAGTTATCAGTTATCAGAAATCAGATTTTTCTGAAAAGAGTAAATCATTTTTCTAATTTCTATTATCTCACTTTGAATTTTAATTTTCGTGTCTTCTTTTATTAATAATAATTTGAATGAGATTTCAATGAAAGTAAATAATTCATTTAATGAGCCTACCGCAATGTTCATAAAGTTAATAAAATCTTTCTTTGTTCTTCTGCCAGCACCTTCGGCAATATTTGCCGGAACAGAAGTGGAGCATCTTCTTATTTGAGAAATAAGTCCATATTTTTCTGACTCTGGAAAAGTTTTAGTAATTCTGTAAATCTCAACAGAAAGATCCAATGATCTTTTCCAAATATTCATCTTAGTAAAATCTTGCATTTCTGATAGCTGAAAACTGATATCTGAGGACTGTTTGTACAGTGTTACCACCTCTATTCCGCAAGTGAAGCTTGCAGCACTCATTAATGCTATAACGGGCAACCCGGAAAGTTCTACTTAATTTCTTCTTTCTACATTCCTTAGTGACGTTAGGCTAAGGTTTATCGTATTTATGAGATTATACAGTGGGTATTTGTAATTTACAATAATATTTACAAAGTATAATTATTACTGATAATATAGAGTAATTATCCTTTAGTTTAATTCAAATGACAGATACTAAATCCAATACTGTTAAAGAACAGGCAAATCAATTTATTAACAAAATGAGTAATGATTATCTTGTAATAAGGAATTTATTAGGATTATCGTGTTTTGCGCTAGCATTTGGCTTATTTTTATCCTACGCATTTGTTAGAGGAGATCTAGTTAAAACTGCAGTGGCATTAATGGGAATTGTAGTTATGTTTTTAGGGTCTGGACTTATTTTAGAATTCATTTTAAAAACTGTTGCACTTGAAAATAATCCCAATGTTAAGAGATTCAGTGCATTATTCTCTGTGAATATGATTTTAGGATTGGCAGTCCCATTATTCATCATCAACATGATTATGTGGGGAGTTGTTCAACTATTTTCTCAAATAACTAATTACGGAACTGCATTATGTGAAATTAGACAAAGTTTTGTGAGGTTCTACTATTACAATGGAATTTTCTTTACTGTGAATGAATTTATTAAGTTAGTTGTAGTGACTTCATTTTTCGTATTTGTATTTGGAGCTTTGGTAGAAAGATACTGGAAGAAATAATCTTACCAAGACATTAAAAAAGGCCGATTGCTCGGCCTTTTTTCTAATAAATTTCAATTAGATGTTTATCACTTCAAAGATATTTGGGAAGTACTCACCCCCTCCAAATGGAGTTTTACAGATTAAAAGTACTTTTTCTCCCTTATTCACAAACCCTTCCTTTAAAGATTTCTCTACGATACTTTTAATTGCAGCATCTCTATCTGTATGAGTTTCTTCTTGTACAAATGCATTAAAGATTCCCTTGCTCAACATTAAGGTTCTCATGTAAAAATCTGAGCTTACAAATGCATAAATAGGTTGTTTGATAGAATGTCTTCCAAGCAATCTAGCAGTTGTACCGGACTTAGAAACTACAATTACTTTACTAATTTCGTCTTCAGAATTAATACATAATTCCGCAGCAGCTTTTGTTAAAGCATCGGTGGAATTTGTTGAGTGTGCCTTATATTTTACAATTTGAGGTTCAATCTGAGGTTCTATCTCGGTTGCAATTTTTGTCATATATTTTACCGCCTCAACAGGATATTCGCCTGTAGTAGTTTCTGCAGACAACATAATTGCATCTGTTCTTAATAAAATTGCAGTAGCTACATCGTTTACTTCTCCTCTTGTTGGCCTTGGATTGCTAATCATAGATTCGAACATTTGAGTTGCAGTAATTACTGGCTTTCCTGCTTCGTTACACTTTCTAATTAACATTCTCTGCACCATTGGAACTTTTTCCAATCCTAATTGAAGCCCTAAATCTCCTCTCCCGATCATAATTCCATCAACCTCTGGAAGAATTTCATCAATGTTATCTACTCCTTGTTGGTTTTCGATTTTTGCAATTAATTTCATTTTATCTCCCATCACAGCTCTCACTTCTTTTGCGGCGGCAGCACTTCTAATGAAAGATGCCGAGACAAAATCCCAATTTAGGTCTATACAATGTTTAATATTTTCTTTATCTTTCTCTGTTAACGTAGTGGCACCGTATTCTGCGTTAGGAATTGTTATGCCTTTTGCAGGTTTCAAAACATTCCCATAAGTTACTTCACAATGCATTTGTCCATCTTTAATTTCTTTTATAATCAATTCTGTATCTCCATCGCCTACTATAATTCTTTGCCCAGCTTTTAAGTATTTATATAAATCTGGGTAACTAAGTGGGTATATTTCATCCTTGTCTGAAGATCCTATAATTACTGGATCACCAATATTCAAATGCTTTTCTTCTGCGAATTTATTTAATCTAATTTGCGGACCTTTAACATCAATCATTAATGAAACTCTATCGCTTACATCTCGAACTAGCTTGCTTACTTTCTCTAGTTCTTCTCTATCGGCAAATGCTCCATTAACTCTTGCAACATTCATACCTGATTCGATCATATTTTTCATTACTGTTGGATCCCATGTTGAAGGTCCAATTGTTACAACTATCTTCGTTTTTTTATTATAGTCCATAAAATTTTATAAAAATTATCTAATATCAATGTGAAATTGTAGCATAAAGCCTCTAGTATTTTCTCTAAAATAGGACTAGAAAACAATATGGTCGACATGTTATTCTTTATTGGCGATTTTATTTATTATCTATTTTTATGAAAGACTCTATTGAAGAAAACGGAACTGTTGAAAAGTTAGGTGAGATTAATAATCCATTGGTAGAAATTCCTGTCGATGAAATTGCTAAGTACAGAGAATTAATAAATAGTGCAAGAATTTCATCAGTAGTAAAAGAAGAATTAACAAGTATGTTGATTGAAGGGAATACAAATTTCCTAAATGCATTTGAAGCATATACTTCAATTTAATTTTAATACTACACCTCTCAACTTGGAGGTGTAGTAAAATACCTATAATTCTTCCTCAATTCTTAATAATTCATTGTACTTAGCGGTCCTCTCTCCTCTACTGGGTGCTCCTGTTTTAATTTGTCCACAGCCAGTTCCAACTGCAATATGAGAAATTGTTACATCTTCAGTTTCTCCACTTCTGTGAGAAATTACATTGTTCCAGCCAGCATCCGAAGACATCTTCATTGCGTTTAGAGTCTCTGTCAATGTTCCAATTTGATTAACTTTAACAAGTAATGCGTTACATGCTTTTTCTACAATTCCTTTCTCTACTCTCTTTACGTTTGTAACTAATAAATCATCTCCAACAATTTGGATTTTACTTCCAACTTTCGCTGTAAATGCTGTCCAATGTGACCAATCATCTTCTGCAAATGGATCCTCAATACTTCTAAAAGGATATTTTTCGACCCATCCTTCTAATGTAGCCATCCATTCATCTGCAGATAACTCCTTGTTTTCAGTTTTTAAAGTGTAAGTTCCTTTTTCTGCATTGTAAAATTCACTAGAAGCAACGTCGATTGCAAAGAATATATCTTTTCCTAATTCATAACCAGCTTTTGAAATAGCTTCAGAAATTACCGTAAATGCTTCCTCATTATTTTTAAACCCTGGAGCATATCCACCTTCGTTTCCAATGTTTATGTTCAAACCTTTCTCTTCTAAGATTTTTCCTAAGTTTAGGAAGATTTCACAAGCAGCTCTTAATTGTTCGTGGTATGGTTTATTCTCTACAACAATCATAAACTCTTGAATATCAGTTGCCCAGTTTGCATGCTTTCCTCCATTCATAATATTGAACATTGGACTTGGAAGTTTCATTTCTGGTTTTCCATAAATTTCGTTTACATATTTATACAATGGAATTTTTTGAGATGCTGCCATTGCGTGTGCAAAAGCTAATGAGATTCCTAAAATTGCATTTGCTCCTAAAACAGATTTAGTTTCAGTTCCATCTTTTTGAATTAACCAAGAGTCTAATGCATCTTGAGTATCAAACATCATTGCAGATAATTCTTCGCTTAAATTATTTACATTCGCTACTGCTTTGTTAACAGACTTTCCTAAAAAGTTAGATTTGTCCCCATCTCTAAGTTCTAGAGCCTCGTGAGTTCCAGTAGATGCCCCGCTTGGAATTGCAGCTCTTCCCATAGATCCGTCTTCTAAGTAAAGGTCAACTTCGATTGTTGGAGTCGCTCGAGAATCGATAATTTGCCTTGCGTGAACTTTTCTAATTTTCATTGCTTAGTTTTAAAAAATAATTAAATTCGAATGTAAAACACCTGATTATAGTTTTTTAGAGATTTGTTTTCAACTCAAATTGTTGATGATTTGTACAGACAGATATTCAGATTTCACATTTACCTGTTATAATCCTAGTAAATCTAAATGCTTGGTGGCTTTGGATTCGAATGGTATCCAGGAAACTGGTGCACGATCTTTAAAAATCCGGTGTACTAAAATATACGTCGAAAAGAGTTCATGATTATTCAGGGATTCTTTTCGACGTATAGAAATAACACCTAATTGTGAACGACAAGTTCATTGTTTAGCATAAGTTTAGGTTTTTAAAGATCTTGAGTTTAGATTGCTCTAAACATCATTTTTAATTTAGTATTATTAAGTATTTCTACATTAAAAATACTAATATAAATATACACTATTTTTACTATGTTGTCAAGTTCTGGAGACAGATATCAATCTCTTATATGAATTAGTGGTTAGTAGTTATAGCCTGTGAGTCAGTACTCAGAAGTGTCTATTTACCTGTGTTTTGTAGTAGTGTTGAGTAACACCTCTTTCCTAATGGTTTTTGAGAGTGTAATAGGTGGCCCAAAGATACACGACGATCCGCCTCAGGAGGAGATGTAGATTTGCGCACTCTGTGTAAAGTTCTTTATAAGTGTGAGATTGCTTCGTCGTCGCTCACGCTCCTCCTCGCAATGACACCTTATTGCGTTATTAAAACTTCTACCTCAACTGGGAAATTTATATTTTTAGAAGTTATAAACCTTATTTTTAGCTCTTTTGAGGAGGCTGAAGGTAAATTTAATGTCTTTTGTTGCTCTGAAAGGCTTACTGTATCTATGTTATCTAAGATTTCAACCTTTACATCAGATTTTATAGATTCTGGTAAAAATATAGCTAAATTGAAATTAATTGGATAGTTATTTACATTGTCTGCTTTAAGGAAAGTGAAGGTTTTTGTTCCGATTATGTTATCTAATTGGATTTTATATGAGCTTTTACTGTCAGAAATATAAGAAAGGTTACCTCTAACCCCTTCTGATGTTTCGATTATGTTATTAAACTGTACTGGTAGTGAATTTGAGGGGTTTTCATCGTTTGAGATACCAGCAACCATTGGCTCTTCAGAACTAACCATTTTTACTGATGGGTTAAGCGCACTAACAGTTATTACTGAAAAAGCTACGATTCCTACTAAAGCTACTGCTCCGAGTATTGTTTGTGTAAAATCAAAGAGTTTGTGAAGCATGTTTGGGTCAAATTAGACTAAAATGTGTTCTACAGCTATACTAAGGGTATTTATATCTATTTTCAAGCAAATAATATGAAAAATTCAGCTAAAATCTTATTCTTAACCTTCCTCTTCCCCTTAATCTTACCCTTCCACTTGTCCGCACAAGACACAATAAATACGGATATTCCTGCGGAAATTAAGGATTTTGAGGGTTTAAGGGCTGAATTTAAGCAACAAATACAAGATCCTGAGTCCAAGAATGTGACGTTTACTATGGTTTTAAAGTCAAATATTAACTCTGATAGAGTAAAAATCGAATGGTCTGTAACTGGAGCAAGTAAAATAGTGAATCAAAGTGAGCAAAGGAAGAATTTGGATATTAAAGAAGGTCAAACCTACAATATTTCAATAACCGTAACTCCAACAGGTGAAGGCGTTTCTGAGGTTTATGGTACTGCACAATCTGTTAATGTAGATAGTTCCTTTTTGGTAACTGTTAGAAAGAACTTTGGTAGTAATAATGATTTAGAAGTTTTGCCTATCTCTACGGAATACCAGTCAGCAAAGACTTTTGTTGCTATTAAAAACATTGTAATCGTAGTTGTTTTGATAGGTATTGGAGTTGCTTTAGCTTTTCTTGGATTTAGAAGGTTAGTTAAGTATCTTAAATCTGAGCCTGAAGTTACTTTTGAAGATGAAGTTAAGACAACCTAACTTTCTAGTGGACAATTTGTTAAACTTTTGTTAAACTTTTGTTTAATAAAAGTTAAATTTTTGTTATGAATACTAAATTAATTCAAAAAAGCATGAGGCTTCCTGCCAAAGCAGTTCAGATTATTGACGAGGATTTGAAAGAAACCCTTGGAATTGACTTTAACGACTATGTAAAAAGCCTTGTAATTGAGAAAGCTAAGGAGATTCAAGATAAAAGAGCAAGGTATATGGAAGATTTGAAGGCTGATGTTATTAAAGGGCGAGAGGATCATAAGGCTGGACGATTCACAAGACTCACAACACCTCAGGAAATAGAAGATCACTTTAATAATCTATAAAGGATTTTTATGAGAAATTACTCATTAGATTCCACCGCTCATTTCGAAAGAGAAATGAAAAGACTAAAAAAGGATAGAAGAACCTACAACCTTGTAATCAGAAGATTAGCAATTATAACCAATAACCCTTTCGACATTTCCCTTCGTACTCACCAAGTAAATGTACCCTCTTTAGGCAAAGTCTGGAGCTCTAGGGTGAACGGTGATATAAGGGTAATTTGGGAGTTTGACGAAAACGATGAGCTTGTGATTATTGCGCTTAGAGTAGATGGGCATGATGGTGTTTATTCGTAACCTAAATTCTTCATCTTAACTCTTAATCTTCCCCATCCCTACTCTTCCACTAAAACTTAGAAACATAGAATCTACTCGATTTTATCTCAGACTTCACTTATAACATCAAAGCCTTTTGCACTTGCCACTAATGTAAATCCTACTATAAATGTGTCAGGATTTTTTAATTTTATTTTTTTTGCAATTTCATTTAATGTTGCTCCAGAGCCTAATGCATCATCAATTAACAGAATTCTTGAAAAGTTATAATTATTTTTGACAATAAATGTTCGCTCTGCATTGATTTTTCTTTCTTCCAAGTTGCTTAGTGATTTTTGAGGGATAATTATTTCGGTTAATATTTTTTCAATTTCTATTTTTGGAAGATTCAAATTTAAATTTAGTTCTAATTCTTTATTGAATTGTGTTTTTCGTCTTATAGTTGGTGGAATAAATCCTATTGCCTGGATGCCATAATCTTGTATTATATTCAAGATAGAAGGTTTAATAACTTCTGATACGGTTTTGATAAGTTTTACGTCTTGGGATTGTTTAGCGTACAAAACTAATTGACCTAGTTTTGTTTTACCAAACACTTCAAATGAATAAAAGTCTTCAAAAAAGCACTCATTCAAGAATACTTCGCCTAGAACTTGCTTCATTTTGATAATCGCAGAAAATCTTTGATTGATTTTGGATGATTGATATTTATTATAAATTTCAAGATACTGATTTGCCATTTTATCTAAATCAAGGCCTCTGCTGTCACACCAGTGTTTAAATGCCTCTATGCCTTCTTTCATCTCTCCCAATGGGGTGATTTGTGTAAAATTTGTTTCTATTACGTTAGTTGCTTGCTGATTCAGAATTTCACGATTGTCCTTCTGAATAATATTTTCGGTGATTGTGTAATAGACTTTTGGTGGTGAGCCTATTTTTGATATTTTCCTCGCATTTAGAAGTGTTTTGAGGTAACGAAAAACCATCCTATCTGAAATATTAGAATTTCTAATAATATCTCTTGGGGATACAACCCTATTCTCCTTTATAAATTGTATGATTTTCTCTTCGGTGTTCATAGTTCATAGTGAATCATGAACTAAGTATAACTTATATTAATAATTTGTCAATGCATTTCTCTATCTAAATATTTACAAGAACCTGTGGTTAACAAATTACATACTCATTTCTCATTTACTTAATTTCCAACCTCAATTCTTAATCTAAATCCTTACACTTCCTCACATCCTTACACTTCCCCTCATTCTTACCCTTCCTCTGATCCCTACACTTCCACTAATACTGCGCAGCTTCACTTTCCTCAACATTCCTTTTTATCCGCCTTCTTGGCTGCCTTTGGCATGCTGGTGGACATTCCTTTCCCGCTCTGCGGAATTTCGCTACGCTCAACATTTCTTCATTACTTCATTCCTTCATTTTTTCATTTAATTATTACTAATATGCTTCTCAGATACTGACCTGAAATCTTTACAGAATATGCCAAACCAGCGTTAGGCGCAGTGCCGCCACAACTTGACAACACACCCATTTTAGGATATAATTATTCTAGTATTTTTAATGTAGAAATACTTAATAATACCAATTTAAAAATGATGTTAAATAGCAATATTTAACTCAAAGATCTTTAACAACTGAGAGTTATTAAATTGTAAATATGAGCGCTTCGTGCAAGTCGTATTGGTTATTTATATAAGTAACTAGCACGGCTTGCATGTAGGTCTCACATGCAGCAATCCGATTTTACCCCGGCTTTTTTGACCTGGAGTGAAATTGCGTTTCGTAAGGAGACATAGTTTCTTTTAGAAAGGAGGTGATGTCTCTATTCAGAGCATCATCTAATTCACATTCAGTATTTCAAATTCGTATAAGTCAAATTCAAAAGGATAAGGGATAAACCAATGAAGAAGTCAAGTATTATCGCAACAATCGTAATGCTGGTTTTGCTGTGTGCAGTCACTTTCGTGGACGCTCAAGATGAACCGGTACACCCTTGGGGAACCGCTGCAGACGCAATCAGTTCAGAATTACTGGCGGTCTATCAAGCACCTGTCTCAACACAGGAAGAATACAACGGTACATGGACTATCAGCGTTGATCAGGGAAACCCATCGCGCCTTGCATATGTCTCACCTTCCGGTGGCGACGGCGGCTACACATTCAGTTTCCCGATTTTGGGCTGGGTACGCTCCGACAACCACCTTGTTGTTCTTGCTACTGGCGAGAAGCGGGTGTTTAACTTTGAAAATGGTGCTTTGGTCGAGGACGACGCTGGGAACGAAAGCCTTGGTTGGGTCGCAATTGAAGCACAACCTCAAGGCGACGTGCTTTGCGTAGTAGTCGTAAACCCGACATCGACAGATCAACTTATTGGCGCGAACATCGAAATTTACACTGCAACAACGACAGCGTTTGGGCGCGATGCAGCTTGCGCCTCCATTCAGGGACGTCTTAGCGATGCAGAAATTACAGCAGCACTTCACATCCAGACGATTTTCGTTCGCGCTGCGCTAACGCCAGCCCAGATTACAACTGAAGACATCTCACCATGCATCGTCATCTCTGAAGAACAGCTTGACGCCGGATTCGTACTTGTCACGGGTAATTGTTACACATTCCACCGCTTTACAGACTACGAAGTTGAAGAATCGGGCGACTCGTGGACGATCTACACGATGACAAACGGAACGCGCGAAGGCGAAACATGGGCATCCTCCTCTGTGGAAACAATGAGTGGTGCGCCAGTGCGCGCCTTTCAAAGCGACACTGACACCATCTTGTTTTCCTTGCCTCAGTAACATGCTGCTACTACAATTTAATAACACTCTCAGTTGCGAGTCGGGTCTCAAAAACCCGGCTCACCGGTGGACTCCCTTTCAAGGGACCCACCGGGCAACGCTAATGTTTATAAAAATTTGTAAATATTAGCGTTGTTTTATTTATAGTTTGCAGAGATTGTCACCCTGAACAGCGAAGCGTGTTTCAGGGTATTATATGCTGAAATCATGCCTGAGGCAGGCAAGTAAATTCAGCATGACAAAAGTATTCAATTTTGGGAAAACACGTGAAATCTTTGTATATAGCTAACCTCTATTAACATCCATTTGTTTTACTATATCAAGGTTAAATAGTTACTAGCATTTAGCTTGTAGACTAAGTTTTATTGTATTTTTTAATTAATAATTATGATTTTAGTAATTGAAGACGAGTTACAAGTAGTTGAATATTTAAAACAGTACTTGACTCTTACAGGTGCAGATACAACAAAAGTTATGTTCATTCAAAACAATGACGAATTAGATAGTGTATTAAGCTCTGGAAAAGTTCCAGAAGTAACCGCTGTTTTTGCAGACTATCATTTATCTAGATTCCAAGAGGATACAACAGGTGGTGTAATTCTAGAACAATTAAGAGATGCAGGATTCAATGGAACAGTTTATTCAATTTCAGCAGAAACAAATCCAGAAAATTTAGAAACAATGTTTGGAGAAAAAGTAGTACCATTACCAAAAATTTCAGATAAACCTGCTCGATTAATAGGTGGTAAAATAGTTGAAGAAATTAAATTAACAGAAGAATCTAAATTCAGATAACTTCCCTTTATAGTAAATTTAAGTTGTAATAACTGGTTTATTGAGTTAAAGTTAGAAGTTTAAATTTAACTAGTTCACCCGTAACTCGTAACCCCTAACTAAATTATGAAATGGATATTACCTGAGAATCAAGATAAGAATTTTGTAGACCACATCTACTCTACTCGTAAAGTAACCGGAGATAGAGTGTTTTTTGCACCTAAAACTTCAGATTTATCCTCACCCTTTGTAATTCATGATATGCAGCAAGCTGCAGATGAAATTATTAAAGCAATTAAAGATAAAAAGAAAATTTATATTCACGGAGATTTTGATGTAGATGGAATTACAGCAACCTCAATCATGTGGAACTATTTACACAAAGATTTAGGTGCAGATGTAATGCCACATATACCAAACCGCTTTACAGATGGATACGGATTAAACGAAGAAACTATCAAAAATACTATCGAAGAAGGTGGAAATTTAATAATTTCAGTTGATTGCGGAGTTAAAGATATAGAATTAGTAGAAAAATATGCAGATCAAGTAGATTTTATAATTACAGATCATCATACTATCCTCACCCCCAGCCCCTCTCCATTAAATGGAGAGGGTGGCTCGAGTCAAAGACGAGAGTCGGGTGAGGTTAAAGGTTCGAAAATAACTGGGGAGTATTTAATTTCTTCACGTGCGAAAGCAGTAGTTCACCCAGGGATTCAACAAGCAACTAGCAACCAGCAACCAGTCAACATCTGTGGCGCAGCCGTAGCATGGAAGTTATGTCAAGCAATAAACGAAACATTAAAATCCGAAGTAAATATTTATAAATACTTAGATTTAGTAGCATTAGGTACAGTTTGCGACATTATGCCTTTAATTGACGAAAATAGAAGTATTGTAAAGTTAGGTTTAGAACAGCTCAAGCATACAGAAAATATAGGCCTAAAATCGATTTTAAAGCTCGCTGGGGTTGCTCTACCCTCCGTGAACGAATATACACTTGGTTTTGTAATAGGCCCTCGTTTAAACGCCTCAGGGAGATTAAAATCAGCAATGGAAGCTGTTAGGCTTTTAACCACAGACTCAGAAGTATTTGCAGATCAGATATCTGTCAAATTAAATGCATTAAATAAAGAAAGACAAGATTTGACAAAACAGTATTTAGAAATTGCAGAAGCGAAGCTAAACGAGCAAGGATTAGATAAAAAGATCTATTTTATTTACGGAGAACATTGGCCAGAAGGAATTGTTGGCTTAATTTCCGGAAAGTTAACCGAAAAATATGGGAAGCCAACAATAGTAGGATCACTACTCTCAGACAATACTATCAAGGCATCAGCCCGAAGTATTGAGTCTTTTCATATTTCAAATGCCTTAAAAGAAGTTGAATCCTTATTAATTAGATATGGTGGGCATTCTCAAGCAGCAGGATTAACAATGGATGCTGCAAATGTAGATGAATTTACTATTAAATTAAACGAGATTGCAGAAAATTTAATTTCCGAAGAAGATTTAATTAAAAAACTAAATGTAGATGCCCATGCAAAGGAAGAGAATATTAATGTGAAAAATATTAGCACTCTACTCACTCTTTCACCTTTTGGAAGTGCTAATCCATTGCCTTTAGTTATTCTGAAAGATATTGATGTTTCTGATATGAAAACAATAGGCAAAGGCGATGCACATATTAAAATGTTCCTTCCAGATTATAATTTTGAAATAGTTGGTTTTAACATGGCAGATAAGTTAAAAGAGCTCCTATCTTCCGCCAAAGGCTCTACTCTATTAGATTTAGCAGGAAACCTTGATATTAACTCTTGGAATGGGCGGGATACAGCACAATTTAAGATTGTTGATATGAGAGTAAGTGAGTAGATATTCCCTCTCCTTTCAAGGAGAGGGTGAGGGTGAGGTCAGATACATTTACCTATAAGTCAAGAAGAGGATCAGGAAGAGGTCGGAAATAATCAAATGATAACCAACCCTTTAACTTCAAAACCAAAATTACTTAAATACGCCCGTGATTTGCGCAAACACTCTACTCCATCTGAACGTATGCTTTGGAAAAGATTAAAGAACTCTCAGTTAAATAATATGAAGTTTAGAAGGCAATACCCTGTAGTAAACTATATTCTAGATTTTTATAGTCCCGAATTAAGATTAGCCATAGAGATCAACGGATCCACACATAATGAAGATAAATTTGATTATGATAGGAAACGAGAGAAAGAATTGATTGAACTAGGTATTAAAGTTATAAAATTTACTGAATATCAAGTCAAGACGCGATTAGACGAAGTAATGCAAACTCTTTACCTTAGTACTTTGACCTCACCTCAGTCTTACTTAAATGAAGAGTCAGTTAGTTTGACCTCACCTCAATCCTCTCCTTAAAAGGAGAGGAAGCTCTCTACTCTGTTATCTTCTCAACGCAATAAAAAAAGCCCCGTTTCCGAGGCTTTTTATACAATTACGAGTATGATTATTTAACCATGTCTCTGAATTGCTTTCCTGGTCTAAATCTTGGAACAGATTTTGCAGGAACCTTTACTGGAGCTCCAGTCTTAGGATTTCTTTTAATACTTGCTTTTCTTTTTACAGCTAAGAAAGTACCAAAATTTGTAAGAGTAAGAGTATCTCCACCCTTAACTGTTGTTACTACTCCTTCGATGATTGCATCTAATGAAGTTGCAACGTCCTTTTTTGTCATTCCTGTTTTGTTTGCAACCCAGTTGACTAAGTCTGCTTTATTCATATTAAATGAATAATAAATAAAATACTCTAAATGCAAGGCCTTGCTATTTATTTACATAGTTTAGGGCTTATATTTCTAAGTGTCAATATGTTGCTATTCTTAGTGGTATAGATTTAATGTACTTTTTATTCATATCCTAAGAAGGAAACGATGCCATCTGGTAACAACTTTGGAATTTAAGATCTCTAGAAGTGCTATCTACTAAAGATAATCAAAAGATTAGTCAACACTGCTTGATCGGCTTACAAGCAAAGATTCCGAAGTAAGAATGGAAGTTGGGTTCATTCAGAATATACCAAAAATTCGTATTTCTTTATGCTATAAGACAACTTTTTCACATGAAATTTAGCTATTCTGTATTACTTTTACTGTAAGCGATTAAAAGGTTTTAAATTAAAAATTAAAAGACAGAGAATAAAAACAAAAGCTTAAAATTAAATAACTTATTCTTCTATTAATTGTGTTCTTTTAATTTTAATGCAATCTTAATTGCATTGAGTGAGAGTAGGGCACAGTTTTTTCTAGAAGTTGTTAATGGGATTCCTACTAGATCTAAAAGACTAGCCTCTGTGTAGTTGGCTACAAATTCTAGAGCTTTATTCTGAAATTCTTGAGTTAAAATTGATGCTGTTGCTATAGAAATAGAGCAGCCATCGCCCGTGAAATATATTTCTTTTATAATATTTTGTTCTATTTTTAAATAAACAGTAACTTCATCACCGCAGGTAGGGTTTAACTGAGTAGAGGAGGCGCTTGGAATCCAATTTGGTTCCCCAAAGTTGTTAGGTTCTTTAAAGTTTTGTAATATGAATTCCTGAGCCTCTGTCATGGGGGAATTATATCACGCGAGAATGACCAATGACCAATGACCAATGACCAATGACCAATGACCAATGACCAATGAC
>JBDTVZ010000004.1:0-62001 GCA_040006935.1 Candidatus Dojkabacteria bacterium
AGATGATTTAGCAAGCTTATGACCAAACTACAGCAAAGTGAACACAACATAGCTGCGAAAGTAAGAAATTTCTACCTAATAGCTTTTTTTGTGGGGATGATAATAGTGGCTTTTTGCCTACGATGGCAAGTTGTAGAAGCAGCAAAATTTATTGAATATGCAAAAAGTAGATCAATAACTTCAGAATTAAAATCCTACAGAGGTGCAATTTATGCAAAGGACGGAACAACTTTAGCTTACTCTGAACCACGATTTGATATCTTCGTCTGGATGGATGACCTTATTCTTGCAGAGACTAATGGGAATCAAACTAGACAAGAATTCTATACAAAAATGGCTCCAGCCATCGGAAAAACTCCAGTTGAACTTCAAACGTTAATAGAGAACTACTATTCTCAAAAAATAAGATGGATTCCAATAGCAAAAAACTTAACAAGTGTAGACTTTGATAAAATAAAAGCTCTTGTACGAGATAAAAATGCCAGCCAGAAACTAACTGGTTGGGATTACGAGGTAGCTTCCAAAAGAATTTACCCCGAAGGAAGATTAGCATCGCAACTAGTGGGTCTTACTAACGAAATTAATGGCAAATTAACCGGAGTTGGAGGAGTTGAAGAGCACTATGATGGACTTTTAAATCCAAGGCAAGGGTTTTTAACAGGAGAAAAAGATGCAATAGGACAAACTGTCACTATGGCATTAGAGCAAACAATCGAACCTAAAAATGGAAGTTCGATTTATACAACTATAGATAAAAACCTACAAGCAGTTGTGGAGAAAAAATTAAAAGAAGGAGTTGAAACTTATAAATCAGTTACGGGTTCTGTAGTAATTATGGATCCTAAAACTGGTTCGATTATGGCACTCGCAAACTACCCTGATTACGATCCAAATGTTAGAGCGGAAACAGACCCAATTGCATATGGGGATTCTGCAACATTAAGACCATACGAAGCTGGTTCCATTGCAAAAGTCATGACATTATCTGCAGCTGTGGACTTAGGAATTTTAAATAAAGATACAGTAGTTCTTCCAGATGGACATCAAGGATGCGAAACAATCAGCCCTGATTTGCCACCACTTTGTACATGGGATCACCTTCCTGTAAACGGACCAATGAAAGCATTTGAGTGTTTTTATAAATCTGATAATATTTGTTTTTTCCATATAGCTCAACTTATGAATAGAAAAGATTTTTATAGTTACTTAACAAAATTTGGAGTTGGAAGTGCGAGTGGAATAGATCTAGGAAGGACAGATTCATATGGTATTTTAAAAGATCCAACTGATTGGAATATCGGAGATGTTTCCGCATTCTCATACGGGCACGGTTATCAGGTAAATTTGATTCAAGCTGCTGATTACGTTTCTACAGTTGCTAATTACGGAGTACGAATGAAACCAAGAGTAGTTGACAAAGTTGTAGATAGCGACGGCAACGTTAATGAGTATAAACCAATAGTTGTAGAAAGAGCCATTAGTAAGGAAACATCCGACAAAATGGCGGAAATGATGAATATAAACTTCGATTTCAGTACACCTGAATGGTATAACAAAGAGCTATTTAATGAATATAATATTGGAGTAAAATCTGGAACTGCTTTATTAGTAGAAAACGGAGTTTATGTAAATGATATTAATGCATCTTTTGTTGGTTTTGATGAATCTCCTGAAAGAACTTTTGTTATGGCATTGTGGCTAGAAAAGCCAGAGAATAAACTTTCATTCTACAACTCTAGGCCAATGTGGTTAGATATCTTTGCTGCTGTAAAGGATATCATTGGAGTCCCACGTAAGTAATTAGAAGCCTGCCTACTGCATGGCGCAGTCAGGTAGGAAAAAAAATTCCCATAACGGTGTCATTGCGAGGAGTCGTAGACGACGAAGCAATCCCGTATTGAAAGCAAAGCTAAAGATACACGACGAACCAGCTTCGCGGTGAAGAGATGTAGTCTTGGCCCCAAAGGCAAAGGATTACTCTCGGTGCATTAGACATCCCTCGTCCCGCCAGGCGGGGCACTCCCTTCAAAGTGAGAATTCCTTCACACTCAGAGTTTATTTTCTTCTCAATTGATATCCGAGTGTTATTAATAAAATCCCAAAGAAGACATTTACTGCCAATATTAAATTACTATCAACATCCGTAGATGGAAGTGTAGTTGGTGGTGGAACGGGTGTAGGTGTTGGAGTCGGTGCAGGTGGAGGTGTTATAGATCCAGTTGGGGGAAGCGTAACTTTATCGCCTCCACAAACAATTCGATTCGAAATTGATTGATAAACCCCACTTGGGTTCACGCAATTAGATGGGCATAAACAGTATTTGTTAGCATCACAAGTTGAGTTACAACTTGCAAGCGATATTGGATTATTTGTAGTATCTCCAGGAGAGACCTCGGGTGAACTTACGGGAGTACTAATTGGGACTTCAGCATTCGCTACTACTGTGCCAGCCTTATATAATTGTCCCGATGCAGAAACTGAATTTAAACTTAGATTAGATTCATCAGCTGCTATTACACCACTGGCCCTTTTTCCATCACTCGATGTAATTGAAACGAGAATATTCCCATCTCCAACTTCAAATGCAAGTCCAGTATTTTTATCTTTTAATGAAGATTTATCGATGGAAATATTTGGATTAGTTGTGTAAACAGATGCAGTTGTGGAAATATTATCTCCGTTAGATGCATGAACATATGCGATGCCTTCAATGAAATCCCCACTTGCTGAAATTAGTAGTGGGCTAGGTACTGAAATCTCATCAACACTTTTTAAAGTAGTAAAAGAGTAGGTGCTTTGTGGCGTACTAAAATTATCTGTTCCCGTTGTTATTTGAAAGTAATAAGTTCTTTCTGGTAGTAAATTGTCAATTCGAACATAAAATAAATTTCTCGCACTTGGTACAGTTGTATCTCTAAAATCCAATACTTGAGTTGTAAATTGATCTGCTTCGCTTCCATATTTTATATACCCCTCAATACTTTCATCTGAATACCAGGAAATAACTGTTGAATTTGCAGTTAAGTTGCTAACAATGACTTCTTTTGGCGATAAAACTGCTTTAACATCTACTGGTTGTTGAGAAGTGAGTATTAATCTACCTATAAAATAAACAAGCGCTACAACCAGAGCGATTAAAATTATTGATAGTATTACTCGCAAACTATTATTCTGTTTCATTTCTAAGGTGAGATTGTTGTATTCCTACTTGTATTAAGTACAAAGTAACCTTCTGTATCATTTAGATCGAAGTCATTCCCAAAAAATTTATTATCAAATTGAACAACTGATTCGTAAACCCCACTTTGGAACCTAGAAATTGTAGTACATAATGCACCATCGGTTTGGCATTTATTTATAAAATCAATGGCTTTGTATTGTGTAGGGGATTCTATAGATGCTAAATTCCAACCTAAATTCAAGTTGATTGGAACACTGCTTGTAAATTTCTGTCCTTTTAAAGAAATTATTCCAGGGTTTATAGTTCTAACAAAGTAACCTTCTCCAGGAACAAGAGTAAAATCGTTTCCAAATTCTTCTGCTTGTTGTGCTTCATTTACTCTATATACATAATGGATCCAATTACCATTATCGTATTTAGAAATTTGAACAGCATTAACTCCTTGTCTATTAATTTCCTTAGCTAAATCTGATGCTGTATCAAAGCCAGTTGAAATAAAGTTAAGTGCAATTAAGTTCCAGCCAGTTTGTAATCTATATAATGTTAAATCGCTAAGTTTAGAAACTGTTACGGTGTATGCTTTTAAATCTACATACTGTTCATCAGCTTGCTTTATTCCATCTCCATTGGTGTCTTCAAAATACTTCATAGTAACATTATTGTTATAAACTGCAAACTCAGCATTTTTATAACCCGGAATAAATATGGTATATGTTCCTTTACTTAATTTTTCAGGGTCAATTACATCTGGAATTGGTTGAGCATGAACTTTTTTAATAGGTGAAAATTTAAAACCTTGCGGGGCATCAGTAAGACATATAGGTGCAGAGTTATTAGCACTGACTCCGCCATTAGAACATCTTGCTATAGTTATAGTTTGATCAAAAATTTGACCATTAGAGCTAGTTGGATAAACACAAATTATACTATCACCTTGGACTCTCTTAGTACCCATCGACACTATCGGAGCTCCTTCCCCTGGACAAGTTGGAGGTGCTGGGCATGAGAAACTATCAAGGCTAGCAGTAATATTTGCTGAGCAAGTTTCTGATGTAGTAGGGGTATGACAATATCCTTCTTGAAGTCCATTAAAACAATGAGTATATGTTTGCCCATTGGCAGGATCTGTAGAGTAGCATTCTGCATTTCCTGTAGGGCAAGCTGGTAAATTTGAACTTGGATTGCTAGATGTAGCTGAACAATATAAAAAACCTGAAGTAGTTTCGTTTGTTGAGCATTGGATTAAATTTTGTGAAGCATCCGAAGTTTCCTGGCAATGCCTTCCATCCTCTGGGCAAGATTCTAGTTGTACAGTAGTATTGCTATTTGCACTTACTTCGACTCCTTGTTCTTGGTCTGTTGCGCTGGCCTGGACAGTCGCACATATTTGATCGTTTGGAGTTGCAGTAGTTCGAGTAATTACACCTGTACCCTTATTACATACTGCAGTAAAAATACTAAAAGTATCTGCATATAATTGATAGTTACATCTTAGACTATTTTCATTTACTACCTCGGATGTTATATCAACTTGGCCTGGACCTACTCCACTACAAGAAAGTGGCCCTGGTGCAGGAGGACAGTCAATGCCTGTAAAGTCACAATGTCCTGGAGTTGCTGGATTATTAACAGGTGTTGAAGAACCTACTCCTCCACTACTTCCTGTTCCAGATCCTACAAATGCTCCGTTAGCTTCCTCTCTCGTACTTGGATCATCTGGTTTATCAGGTTTATCGCCAACTAAGTCTCCACCTCCTCCTACAGGATCTTGAGATACAGTTTCATCGTGAGTTCCTTCAGCAGTTCCCACACAAGTCGATCCATTCCAAATAGTTGCCACAGGACATGTTGGAGTTTCTGGAGCTGAGCAAGTACATGCACCTGCTCTAAATTCTCCGTGAGGTCCACAAGTAATATCTCTATTACACCCGTCACCACAAGATTCAGGATAGGCTGATTGACATATAGGTACGCCATTTACAATTGCAGATCCTGCAGATAATTTCTGAACTGGATCTAATCCTATGTCTGATGCAATTCCTAAAACAGAACTTACAGAGTAACGAACATTTACAACCGCATTCCCAATTGGTTTGTAAGCAGTTAAATCATATTCGTTTAATCCATAACCTTGATTTGTTTTAGAATCTAATTGAACTCTAAAATTTTCTTTATCCCATTTAAATACATTCCCATCCTTGTCTACAATATTAGATAAATCCCCTGCCCACGCAAAGTCTTTCCCTACAACTGCGGAATAAGTCGCACTGGACTTATTTTTATCAGTTTTACTTACAACTTTATAATAAATAACACCATCCGTTGGATTTATCCCTCCTGTGGCATAATTAATAACTTTCCCATAAATTGGATCAGGTTCTGCCACTTTGTCGGACTGAGTTAGGGTCGTAAATTCATTAGTAGTGGGAACAAAGGTTCTCACTTTCCCATTAATTCTAAAAAAATATTTTTTGCCGGCCTCTAAATTTCTAATAGTAACATGATGAATAGTCCGAGTTAATGAGATAGAAGAAGTGTAGACTAAATTCTTATTACTATCTAAAGTTAAATCTCTATCATCAAATGCTTGTGATTTTGGTAATAATTTATCAACAAAAACAGGCCAATTATTATCCAGAGAGTATTGTACGGAAGGAATTGTTTCAGAGTCACTAACCCAAGTAATTGTTGCACTATTAGAAGTTAAGTTCGTAATCTGTAATTCGTTAATACCAGGATTACTTTCCAGTATATAAGAAAAGAAAAATAAGAAGAATATTGCACCTACTACAAAAGACAAAAGTGTTAGAACTTTTTTATAATTCATTTTTCCCAATTTCATACATTTTTTTAACTATATATAAGAATATAGATTTGTAAAATGTATGTCAAGGAAATGGCACTTCTCATGGTATAATTATCACTATCAAAAACTAAAAACTAACATGGAAACTGTTTTACTTTATTACAAATACGTAGAAATCGAAAATCCTGAATCTCTTCGGGAGGCTCAATTTGAGCTTTGCTCCAGACTTAGCTTAAAAGGGAGAATTTTGATAGCTAAAGAAGGAATTAACGGAACTATTGGTGGTACAGAAGAATCTTGCCAAGAATATATAAGAGTAACTTCAGAATATCCTGGACTTGATGGAATGGATTGGAAAATATCGAGAAATACAGAAGATTCTTTCCCAAAACTCAGAGTAGTAGTTCGTGAAGAAGTAGTTTCATTTAAAGCACCAGTGAACTTAAAAAATAGAGCACCTTACATTAAGCCATTAGAACTTAAAGAATTATTAGATAAAGATGAAGAAGTCGTAATCCTCGACGCCAGAAATGACTATGAATCTAAAATAGGTAAATTTAAAAACGCCATTGCACCTGACATTAAAAATTTTAGAGAATTCCCCGAATTTGTAAAAACAATAGAACATTTAAAAGACAAACCAATTGTCACTTACTGTACTGGAGGAATCCGATGCGAAAAAGCTTCGGCTTATTTAATAGAGCAAGGCTTCAAAAACGTAAAACAACTTCATGGTGGAATTGCAAAATATGGCGAGGAAGCTGGGGGAAAAGATTTCCAAGGAACAATGTATGTTTTTGATAAAAGAATACATATCCCTGTAAATTCGGAAAATCCTGAAATTATAAGCGAGTGTTATCACTGCGGCGTTAAAGTGGCAAGATATATAAATTGTTGCAACGCAGAATGTAATAAACAAATTATTGTTTGCGAAGAATGCGATCTAAAGTTCGAAGGAGGTTGTTCAGAAGAGTGCAAAGAGAAATCGAGATTTAAGAAGAATGAAGAAATTAGAAATGAAAAGAATCTCAAGTGAAATGTCGTGCGTGATTTTTACCTTCTTTTTAACCTGCCGTACGTCCGTGTCTGCACAGAGGAGTGGTTAAGGAGTTGGTCACAATATCATTAGGACTTTACCACCTATATTACTCTCATGATTTATTAGCAATCAGTGTTCCTCAACGTTTCAACAGAAATTTAATATTAACACCTCCCTTCCTCCTCTTAACAAGAGGAGGAGAAAATCCCCCCATTTGTTAAATCTTTAAAAAATCGCTAAACTGATAGAGTTTCCTTTATCTGATTTAATATGCGATTTATTAATAAAATAATTATTTCTACATTTATAGTAATTTCCTTTGCCTTTGCACCAGCAAATCTTAGAGCTCAGAATAATGTAAATCTTACTATCTCACCTGCAATAATAAATGAGACTATAACCAGCGGTACCCCAAAAGAATATTCATTCAAACTAATTACGGATGTAGATAGAACACTAGGTGTATCTATGCAAGGACTGTCCAGAGAAGATTCCTCGGGTCAGCCAATAATAACTAATGATTTATCATCTGATTTTTTAGGTTGGTTTGGTAGTTTTGATAGCCAAATCATAATTAAGAAAGATCAAGATAATATCTACAAACTCAGCTTATTAATCCCAGAAAATTTTACGGGTAATTATAACTTTGCATTAGTTTTTCGAGAAAACAACGAGTCAAGTAGTCTGGAAGATTCAAATGCCGCCGCTGCATCAGAAATAGTTATCCCCTTTATATTAAATTTAAAGAAAGAAGGAGAAGGCTTATCCGAATACTTGGATGTTCAGAATTATAGAGTCAGCTCAACTCTAGTTTTGAATGGAGATAACTCAATCTCAATGACTTTGAATAATTTAGGCGAAAGCTATTTAATACCACGAGGAGTTTTAGCCCTTGAATCAGTAAATGGAATCGGAAGTTTTGAAAATAAAAATTTCTCTGTAAATTCAGATAAGAAAATTCTTTTGAGTAAATCTTTTCTAGACCAAGAATTTAATAATAAGTTTGATAATAATTATTTTGGACAAGTTAAAGCAAACTTAACATTAGTATACGGTTTAGATAATACTGTAATAACTAATCAGATTTATTTCTGGATAGTTCCTCAATGGTTTATTATGTTAATTGCATTAATAATTTTATTAATTTTAAGTTTAATAATATTTAAACTAATTAGAAGAAAATTAAAATGAAGAAATTTTTTCTCATATTGTTTATTCTGACTTCGTACTTACCTTTTTCAAAAGTTCATGCGGAAGGAGGAATAGAAGTTACGCCTTCTTTTAGCGAATTAAAATTAAAACCTGGTGAGAGTTATGCTGGGAGTTTTCTAATCAAAAATAATAATGAATACAACGTCCTTTTAGATGTGTCTAAGGGAGAAATTACACCAGATGGAAAGATTAACCTGGAAACAAATAATAATTCTAGTTCGAATTGGATAACAACAGTGCATGCAAATATTAGAATAAACTCATTAAACGAGTTTACATTTACTTACAGTATTAAAATTCCCGACGGAATAACTGATCAAACCATTCAGCCTATATTTATATTGAAACTTGTAAATGATGGTACTGAAAGTGGGGCAACAACTGGAATTTCTCAATTAATTCCCTTTCAGTTTAGAATATTAGTCAACCAAACAGGAGAATATAATGCGGATTTAGATATAGTTAAATTGCAAGCTTCCAAAAGTATTCTTATCGGTTCCGATCAAACTATAGCATTCGAAGTAAAGAACCCATCAACATCACCTGCAAAGCCACTAATTAGGTTACAAGTTGTATCCCCGGATAATCAAATAATCTATCAATCTGTAGAAAATGAGAATCTTTCTGTACTTTTAACTGATCAAAGCATTTTAAAAGAAAACAATATATCAAATGCAATTACCACCGATTTGAAACCTGGAAGATATAATATTGAGCTATTAGTCACTGACACATTAACTAGTAAATCTACAATTCAAAAATTATCCTTCTATTATATCCCTCTGCAGATATTCATAATTATTGTCATATTAACAATTGCATTCGTTATTCTTGCCACACTTTTACTTAGATTTAGAAAGAGAAAATCATTCGAAAAAGTCACTAAAAAAAGGAATCATATTTTCATGCATAAATGAAATATTAAAGACAAAATGATTATCATCAAAAATCTTTTCAGATAATCAAATTGATGTTTCAAGTGTTATAAATATTAATTGAAAATATACAAATTCTCTTGACATGCTTTAACCAAAGTGATTAACTATAAAAGTTACAAATGGTTATTTAAGAATTTTTATTATTTATTAGCTCCTCTTTAATGAGAAAAAAGATTGCACTTTTAGCTATTTTTGCACTGGTAGTTAATCCCTTCACCGGGTTTTTTAAAGTAAGTGCTGGAAACGTGACCGCGTATATAGATTTAACTGCGCAGCCCGCAACTGCACCAGCAACCATTAGTTCCGCACCAGAAGTTAATACCTCTGCAGCAACTCAATTTTATATTTCGTACGTAGCCTCTACTACTCAATTTGCTAATACTAATGTTATAACAATAATTTTACCTTCAGCATTTACAACTCTAACAACTTGTACAGTTTCAACAACAGATGCAGATGGCGATGCAACTCCTGATGGAGCTGTAACAATCTCTGGACAATCATTTCTTTATACATTTACAGCTGCAACAACAACAGCAACAACAACAGGTGTGGAAATTTGTTTTAAAGCAACAACTCCCGCTGCAAATGGTAATTACTCAATTTCAACAAGCGACGATAACGATACGGATGTTTCCGCAGCATTAATTTATGTTGGAACAACAGCAGCAGCAGATACTAATGATGTTACTGTTACTGCTTCAATTGGACTATCTTTATCTTTAGCAATTAAAAACCCTTCAACAACAGCAAATACTAACTCGTGTGCTTTAGGTACATTAAACACTGGTTCTGTAAATACTTGTGCATATAGAATTGCAGCAGGAACAAATGATACAGCAGGAATGAATGTTCAAACTCTTTCGGACGGTGCTTTAAATTCAGGTGCAAATACGATTAATGATGTGGCAGATGGAAGTGTTACTGCTGGTTCAGAAGAAACAGGGGTCGCTATGACAGCTGGTACAGGTTGGACATTGATTTCTCCATTTGATACAGGAGATGATCCAATTACAACTACACAACAAAAATTTCAAAATAGAGCAACTATTGTTGATGAGACAACAACAGCAACGTGGACAACTGTTACTCATAAAGCAGCTATTAATACAGCTACTGTTGTAGGATCTTATGATCAAGTGATTACTTATAGAGCATATGTTTCACCTTAATATTAAATAATATAATTTAAAGTCCCGGATAATCCGGGACTTTTTATGTTTAATTTAGTCTACAAAATAATCTTAGACTTGTTATTATAGAAGTGTTACTGTAGTATTTATAAAACTACTTAAGAATTAATTTTATGTTTCGATTTAAAGTTTGGATACGTATAACGACTTTCATTCTAATAGGATCTCTTATTATATCTACTTTACTACCCAGAAGTGCTAATGCATTGGTAATTTCACCTCCGATTATAGATTTAAATATAGATAGATCCCAAAGTTATTCAGGAGAGTTCTCTGTCATTTTTAAGCAAGATGATCCAAGTGTTTTCTACTTATATTTAAAGAAGTTAGATTTTGAGGATTTTACAAATAATCAAATTACCACGGATCCTTTGCCAGATGAACAAACTCTTGCAAATTGGACAGTGCTAGAAAATACTAGTGTTAATAAACCCGAGGTAATGGGAGTTGTAAATGGTGATAACGTTGTCCCTGTAAAGTATACAGTATCAATTCCAGCAGATGCTCCTCCTGGAGCTCATTATGCACAAATTATTGTAAGTCAGAAATCTCCAGAAGAGTTAGGACCTAATTCTCAAGTTTCTTTAGGTGCGGAAGTAGGTTACCAAATCTTAGTAAATCTAAAAGGTGATAGAGATTATGATACTAAGTTAGTTAGCTTCAAACTCAAGGGAGATGTTAGTATTTTACCAACTTTACCAGCGTCATTCGAAACTACATTCCAGAATGACGGGAATGTTTATGTTACACCAAATGCAAATATTGAAATTTTTGCGGGAGGAACTAAAATTGACAATATTACTTTAAATTCAAAATTTTATAGGATATTTCCAGGTAAAACTAAAACTTACCAAAATACTTGGTCTGAGGAAAATATAGAGGAGTTGCAAGATCAAGCTCAAATAGACTCCGTTGTTTCCTCCCTTCCTAAAGATTTTATGAGTTATGTTTCCTACGAAGTTTCTCATTTTAGAATAGGTATTTATAATGCTGATCTAGGAGGATTTGCTGGAGCGCAGGCACCTTTTAAATCATCTGTAACGTTTATTGTTATTCCATATCACCTATTACTTGTTCTATTAGGATTAGTAGTTTTATTCTATATAGTCTATAGATTGGGAAAGAGGGGTTCTGATTCTACTAAACGAAAGAAGGTAAACAGATAATCACTTGCATATTACTCTTCAAAACGAATGAAAAAGTTAGTATTAGCATTGTCACTTGTTTTCATAATTAGCCCTTTTTTTATTCCTAATTTCCCATTAAACATTCAAGCAGATACTGGATACTCTGCATGGGCAGTAGGGGGAGTAGCTGCAGTTGCAACAACAGGGTCACAGAATTTAGATAGAGAAATTTCAGATGGTGAGGGTGGAATAATTGTAGCTTGGAATGACTCAAGATCAATTTCTAACGAAGTATATGCACAAAAAATAAATTCAGCGGGAGCTCCTCAGTGGACAACAAATGGTGTAGCCATAATGACCGGAAATAATGATAATAGTAAACCCGCGTTGATATCTGATGGTTTAGGAGGAGCAATAATAACCTGGTCAGATTCAAGATCTGGAAATGCTGATATATATGCTCAAAGAATAAATAGAACTGGAACAGTACAATGGACTGCTAATGGTGTTACTATAAGTAATCCCACAGGAAATCAAAATGTACCAGAAATTATTTCTGATGGTAATGGAGGAGCGATAATTACTTGGTATGATTTCCGTGCAGGTGTTAGTAATGCAGATGTGTACGTACAAAGAGTAAATAGTGCAGGTACAGTACAGTGGACTGCAAACGGAGTTCAATTAACAAGTATTGCAGGAAATCAACAAACTGTACAGATAGTGTCCGATGGTACAGGAGGAGCAATAATAGCTTGGGAGGATGGAGATGTTTCTGCCCAAAGAGTAAATAGTGCAGGTGCTATACAATGGACGGCAGGTGGAATTGTAATTTCAAATGCAACTAACTCACAGTCAAGAATTGCAGCTATGGATGATGGTAGTGGTGGTGCAATCTTTACTTGGGAGGATCACAGAGCTGCAAGCACTGATGTATATGCTCAGAAAATTAACTCGGCAGGTACAGTACAATGGACTGCCAATGGTGTTGCAATTGCAAATTCTGCTGATACCGAAGCTATACCGGTCTTAACAACCGATGGGAGTGGAGGAGCGATAATTTCCTGGGAACGAACTGTTTCTGGGCTTTCGAGAGATATTTACGCACAAAGGATAAATAGTGCAGGAACAGTACAATGGACTGCTAATGGGTTGATTGTTGTTACTGGAACTGCGGATCAAAATTTCCCTAACATTACCACAGATTTAAATGGTGGAGCAGTAATAGTTTGGAATGATTGGGCTAGAACTCCCACTAGTCTTGATTTATATGCGCAACGTATTAATTCCAGTGGTTCTGTTGTATGGAATACACAAGGGGTTTTAATTTCTGGCACGACAACATCATCCGATTTAAAAACAATTACATCATCATTTAATTTAGTAGGTGATAGTTCGGGACAGTTTTTTATGTCTTGGAAGTCAAATAATACTTCCGGAGATATATATACCCAAAAAATACTGAATCTCAATCGGAAAAATGTGTCAAAATTTGCAGATTCTATGACTCGGATTAATGAAACTACTACGGCAACACATACAATCTATTTTGTTAATAGTAGTGGAATATTTGCTGGACAGAATATAAAAATTACTTTTCCCGGTGCATTTACTTTTGGAGCTTCATTTGATTTTGGTGAGATTGCCTTAGCGCAGGGGAGTACTAATGATTGTGCTACTGCTACTTTTACTTCTAAAACAATTGCAGCGTCTGCTTCTGGTACTACGTGGGGGGCTACATATTCTTCAAGTGTAGTGACTATCGTTTCTGCGACAGATTTTATTCCAGAGGACCGATGTATTAGGGTTATACTGAGTTCTACAACCGGATCAAATACAATAACTAACCCTACAATATCCTCAGACACAGTGTACAATATAGATGTTATCGCAGGAAGTGAGCAAGGACAACTCGCAGTTATAATTTTGAACGATTTAGGAACTCCAGATTCAGATCAGATACAAATTCAAGGTAATGTTGGAACAGCAATTAGTTTAGATTTAGATACAGTTAATACTAACTGTAATAATAGTACAGAAACTGGTTTAAATACTGTGAATTTAGGAAGATTATACCCGAATGTTGTGACTCTAAGCGGTACAACAATTAATTTTATTTGTATAGATGCTGCAAGCAATGCGGGCCTAGGTATGCAGATTTTTGCTCGTAGTAATAGAAGTAATGCAACTGGAGCGTTAGTATCTGGTGCAAATACTATAGTTTCGGCGACGGCAAATTTAAACTCAACCGCTTCAGGCTATGGTTTGAGAGTTTCATCAGTGGGAACACCTACTACAGGTACATTTACGGCCGTTTCACCTTTCAATAACGGAACTCCTGGTAGTGTTGGTCTATTACCTGGTATACTGAGTTCAGCAGCAAAAATTGTTAATTCTTCTGCTCCAGTACAGACTGGAATATCAAGTAGAATTGCTATAGAAGTTGCTGCAAAGGCAAGTGGTGTAACTCCATCTGGTAGTTATTCAGATATTATCAGTTTTACTGCATTAGTTAACTTTTGATGAAAAAAATAGTATTAAATATATTTATTCTGGCAGTTCTTGCATTATCTGCTTTCTCTTTCTTACCAAGTTCTTCAACTACTCAATTAGGTCCACAAACTCTCTGCGCTGCAAGTGATTTAGCAACAGGTCTTGCTTGTTTAAATAATATCTCTACTTGCTCAGATGGAGGTCACAATTTATTCAATGATACAGGTGTGACATCTTTATTTAACGGGGAAATTAATATTGTTAAAATAGAACAAGCAATTATTAATACAGGTGCTTCATTTGCAGTAAATTTACCAGGAGGACTCGAAGCTAATAGAAATAAATTTTGTCTCTCTGGAGATGCAAAAGCAATTATTCCGGCTTATCAGAAACAGAGTGATACTCCTATAAATACAGATTTAGCTGGATATGGTGGTGGAATCGATTTAAGATATTTGCCTAGAAAATGTATAGGTTTATTGGATACTCCTAGTCAGGACTTAGGCATAGCAACAGCATCTATCTATGGAGCTGGGTGGGGGTGTTGCCCTTCAGGGTATCAATTTTTGCTTTCAAGTAGTCATGTTTTTGATGTTCCACCTTCAATTGTAACGGATTTTAGCGGAGAAGGTATTCGCAATAATTATTCTGCTTGTTGTCCAGGAGGTTCGACACATTGGCTACCAACAGCAAGTAATGTGGATGGAATTGCTAGACCTGCAGGTTGCCTTGATGAAAATTTCAATATTATAGCTACCCCAGACGATTCTAGGGTTGTCAAAAGTAGTGATAACTCCGCAATTCAAGGAGCTGGTTTAAACACAGCAGAAAGTTTCAGTATCGGACCACAGACTGGAGCAAACCAACTTTGTCCATCACAATCCGTATGCGCAGCAACTGATACAGGTGTAATAGTCAATGCCTCCGATTTACGATCAAATTCAGCATTAGTATGTGCTAAATGTTATAGCGAGGGAGAAGCTATTAAAATTTCAGCAGATGGAAATTCATTAATAAGATGTTCCTCTTCGGGCTCGGACTCGGCGGGTCAGCCTGTAGAAGAAATTGGGCTTTGTAATAATTCTGCGTCAGATACATTAGCATGTTTATCGGGTGGTCGTTCTGATAATGAGAATTATTCATTCTGTTGTACTTGTAGAGTAAGAGGTGGAGTTTGGACAGGAATTGGTTGCACAGATACAACACCATTGGGAATAATAACAGGAATAATTAGAATAGTATTTGGAGTGGTAGGTGGAGTTGCCTTAATTCAATTAATAATTGCTGGAATTATGTATCAAACAGGTGACGAAGCCAGAATAAAATCAGCAAGGGAAAGTATTATCAAAACTTTAACAGGACTTGCAGTATTAGTTTTCAGCATATTAATCTTGAGAATAATAGGAATTAATATTTTGGATGTATTGCCTGTAGGAAGCATTTAGTCAATTAAAAATGAAAAGATATTCAATTAAAAGAGGAATGAGATTCTCTCTTAATTCTTAATTAATTATCTCAGCCACTTTGCATCTATTCCATTTTTAACCTCCGTGAGAATTGTGTTGTTTTTTAAATCGAAAATAACAAGATCTGCTTTATAAGGTTTAGCCTGATTAATGAAACTTCTTTGATTTTGATAATCTAATAACGCTTCCTTACCATATCTTTCAGTAATAATGTAGTTATCATCCCAGCTTGCCATTGGTAATTCGAGACTTCTTACTGAGTCTGACATACTATCTTTAAAGGTGTAATCTCCCACACTAGCCTCTCCTTTTATACCATTTACAATTTTAAAAATTCCTTGGGACCCTAACAAATCCTGATCTTTTTCTCCAAATAAAATATTATCGTCTTTATTAAAAAATTTAGGATCTACAATATAATTAGCCGGGTCTGTAATATTGATCGTCTTTCTATCTGAAGTGAAAATCACTACAAAAGGGAAGGATGAATATGTGGCTAATGGATCGTAACTTGTAAATATTATTTTTGTACCGTCAAAATTAAACCCTCCCGTTCCAGTATATTTACCAATGGAAATAGGATCTGAAGAATTATCTAATGGAGCTAGAAAATAATACGAATCTGAAGATCTATATAATATACTTTTCCCATCTGGACTAAAACTAGCGTCCATTACATCACTCGCAGTGTTTTGCGGGTTAAAGTCCGTAATAGCTCCCGTAGATAAATCATAAATTTTAATTAGGTTTCCAGATAGAGGTTGGAGAAATTGTCCTTTTGGCTCAACCTGTTGATAAATGTAAATAAAAGCATTGAGTGTATTTGATAAATCTATTTTACTTACCGAAGCTTTATTAAAACTTAAATCTTTAGTACTATTATCTTTTAAATTAATAATCTTAATAGTGTTTGTTAAATCTGAATTTATAGTGATTAGAGTAATATAATCTTTGTTGATACTATATTGCTTTATATTATTGTCCTCAGCCAATACTTTAGAGTTTGTATTTTTTGCGTCTCTACTAATTACTTTATCCTTTGCTGCTGGATAATTTTTTTCAAGATATGCAAAATTGAGTGCCTTAGTTTTGAATGTATATTCGAATTTATCTTCAATAGTATTCCCATACACATCTTTAAACCCTGGTAAAACATCCAGCTTATATTCTGTATCTTCATCTAAAGTATTCTTTGGAATTATATTAAGAGTATTGCCGTTCCACGAAAGATTGAAATCAATTTGTGGATCTATTTTTATATAGCCTCTAAAATCAATAGATTTGTTATCAGCTGTTTTTTCAACTGGTCTGCTGAAGTAAATTTTAATTCTTTGCTGTAAAAATTCTGCATTTTCTTTCCCGCCCTCAACATCTATAAATCGAATGTGTGGCTCAGAGCTTGCATTAAGAATAATTAGAAGCAAAAGAGTAAGTGTTAATACTATAAGTACAATTGATATTATTTTTTTATAATTAAATCTTTTCACTTTTAACTCTTAACTATGTAATATAAGGTTTGTTCGGTATATTAGTAGGCTCTACATTTACAGGATTTATATATAAATCCTCATTACCATTATTTTCTGAAACTTCGAATATTCCTGTTACTTTCACCCAATCGCCTGCTTTAAATTTATCATTCCATTTAAATTTAACTTTAAGTCCAACTGGAGTTGCATCTGCAGCACAACACCTAATAACAAATCGACCAATTAAAAATTCTGTATCCGCATCAATAATCTTTGGAGTGAATATAAACCCAACAACCTCAACTTCTTTTCCTTTGTAGAAATTAGGATCTGGATTAAAATTTAAAGATGCAATCCAATCACCAATTCCGTAATTCTTAGTACCAGTACTGAAGTTTTTTGTAATATCTTGTCCACTCGTCACACTTACAGTATTTAAATTATCAGCTCTTTGATCCGCAATATTAGAAGAGAGTGCTTGCGAAGGTAAAACTAGGCCTAAAGAAATAATTACAATTACTAATAAACTAGAAAAAAAGTTTTTATTTAAATATTCATCAACTTTATTGTTTTTAAAGGGTATAAATACTCCAATCGCAGCAAGAATAAATGTAGGTAAGAATATGAATCCAGCGATACATAAAACGATAATAAAGATAAATTTCCTATCAATTAATATTTCTACCGGAATAAATATCACCACCGGAAGTAATATTAAAAGAATATTATTAAATAGTATTCCGAGAGTTCCAATAAATAATATTAGTGCAAATTTCAATAACTCCCCTTTCTTAAAACTTTTTCTCAATCTATATCCATTATATATCATACCCACAATGCATATTACAAAAGAAGCTAACGCCGCTACTAAAATTAAATTGTAGTATCGGTCGGTTGTATAGTAGCTCAAAGTATTTTGTACAAATGCAGAAAGTACTATCCATAAAGAATAAGTTCCAATTGTCAAAAAGCTGTAAATTTCTTTCATAAAATGTAATTAATAAACAATCCTGCAATGGCAGAAAGCAGAGTGACTAGTAAGGCAATCGTAATTAAAGTCTTTGTTTTAAAAGTACTTTTAAGCATTGCTAAAACCTTTATATCTATCATTGGGCCAAAGAGTAAATAGGAAATAATCGATCCTACTGTAAAGCTAGAAGTGTAAGTAATTACTAAAAATGAATCTACACTGGAACATACAGAAACAACCAAGGCAAATAAAATCATTGCAGCAATTGAAAGAGTCGGACTTTGCCCAATAGACAAAACAATATCTCTAAAATAAATACTTGTGACAGAAGCAATTAAGCTACCGAATACCAGTGCAGATGCAACGGTTATAAATTCTCGTTGGAAAATATCTAGACCTTGAGTGAATTTATTTTTAATAATTTCGTCTTTATGATCGCAAACTTCTTTATAGAATTTATCAGTCAGCATTCCAAATTGATCTGTTTTGTAACTTAATAAAATTCCAATAAAGTTTGCAATCATAAACCCACCAAGAACTCTAGAAACAATTATTACAGGATCTGGATAAATATCTTTAAAAGCTTCGTAAGTTGTCCAGATTGTAATTGGATTAATAATGGGAGCAGCTAAGAGAAAAGTAACAGATTGCGAAACAGTAAATCCCTTCATAATTAATCTTCGTGCCACAGGAATATTTCCACATTCACAAACTGGCATAAATACTCCAAACAATGAAATCAACATATGTGATAGAAATCTATTCTTAGGTAGAATTTTTATTATCCATTCTTCTTTAAAAAATAATCCAACTACGACGGAAATTGCCACTCCAATAAAGAGAAACGGAAATGATTGAATTAGAATGCTTCTGAAGGTAGTCAAAAAATCATTCAGAGTTCTAAGCGTATCTGCACCTGCAGGACTCGTCAAATAAGTGTCTGGTCTTACTGTAATAAAAACAAATAGTGTAAGGATTAGTAGGGCAATGAATAGCTTATTGAGTGTGGAGTTTTGTATTTTCATAGATTATATTTTATCATAATGGCTTACCACCGTAGGTTATGTTTCTGGCAGTCCGTTTTAGTGGGTTGGATTACCATTTCACCTGGCCGTCTTCAAGTCCACTTTTCTCTTTTCTAATTTCCCTTTTCATTCTATACTGGTATTAATTATTAAAATTTTTTTATGCTAACTTCATTATTTTTCACAATATTAAGGACAGTTGCAATTCCTTATGTAGCTATTATATTTCTTAGCCAAACGGCTTTAGGAGAAAAGGGTGCTTTCATTGCTGTTACAGTTACTGTAGTTTTAGTAACTATCATCGCTTTAATTTGGCAGGTTCTGCAAATACTTGGGAATACGGTTGTTTTGCGAGGGGGAAAAGTTTTTACATTGATAATTACAATTATTATTGAGATAATCGCCGCTGTTGGGTTTGTAATAGCTTATCAGAGTAAATTTGGTTAATTTTAAATTATGAAATCATTATTTGTAAAAGATCTTCAAAAGAATTTATTGATTGATAATGAAAGTTTCATTATTAATGCCGTGGAAACAGCAGAGGATAAGAATGGGAAACTTTATGCCAATATTACTATTGGTGATAAAACTGGAAAAATCTCAGGGAAAATATGGTCAGATAAACTCCCTATGATTGACAAGAGAACTTTAAAGCCCGGAGCATTGGTTAGTATCTCTGGGAAAATAGATGAGTTTAAAGGCACTCTACAGGTTAATATTTATGATGTTGTGCAAGTTGATGAAACTAAAATGGATGATTTCTTAGAAAGTAGTTTATACGATGCAGATGAAATGTATAAAGAAATTATTACTTATGCAGAATCTATAGAAAGAAAAGATTTAAAAGCAATAATATTAAAAATTTTAAAAGATAAAGATATTGAAAGAAGGTTTAAATATTGGCCTGCAGCGGAAATAGTTCATCACGCATTTCGTTCTGGACTCTTACAGCACGTTCTTGAAATGCTAAATATTATGGATAGTATGAAAAGATTTTATCCAGACGTGGATTACGACATTTTAAAAGCGGGTATTATTCTTCATGATATTGGAAAAATTGATGAATTCAACTTCTCAGGTGTAAATACTGAATACTCAAAACTGGGGACATTAGTTGGGCATATTGTTAGAGGTTCACAAATCTTTACTGAGTTCGGCGGGGATAAACTAGAAGAGAATGTCTATTTACACGTTATGCATTTAATACTTTCACATCACGGGATATTAGAATATGGAAGTCCAGTGGTTCCTGCTACTGTAGAAGGATTAATGCTAACAAATATTGATAATCTTTCTGCAAAGTCTCGAACTGCAGATACTGCAAGAGCAAGTATAAAAGGTGATCAAGAATTTACTAATAGAATATTCTGGCTAGAAAATGCAAAAATTTGGAAAGGAAGTAATTCAACCAGTTTATCTAAAGATTCTGTAATTTCTTCAGAGGAAACTCCAGCTTTAGATGCACCAAGCTTGTTTTAATTGAGAGCATCTCTAAAAATATTAGAACTTTTTCTAGCTTGCATTAATTCTACCTCAGATTGAATTAAGCTTTCAGTTAGATTATCTAATAAATATGTAATGGAACCTACGAGGCTCTCAAAGGCTTCTACCAAGTTAATTCCCGATGGGCAGTATTCACTTCCGGTTAAGTCTTTGTATTCACACAATAAAATATAATATTGTGCAGTATTGATTCTCATTATAAATAAGCCTGCAAATCCTGCGTTAGTAATATTCTCATTTATAGGAATGGTTATATCATCAAAAGAATTATCCTTTGCAATTTTTTCTAAAAAATCAAAATATACTGAGTTAGTTTTGGAAATAAATTCAGAATAATTATAAATTTCTCCAGACAGTGCAGAGAAAATCAACATTTTTATTTGAATTTTTAGTTCAACCACAAGTTTTTGAAAATCTTCTTCTTTAATAAAAGTTTGGAAATATTTTCTAATTTTTTGGTCATCAATAATTTCAGGATCGAAATTCATACCACCTTCATTTCGTTCTGTTAAATTCATACGTAACTTTTAATAATTATTGTATTTGCAATGGTTTCATTGAAGCATTAAAATATCACTTACTTATCTTAAAAATTTTTCTCTATGATAGAACTAAAAAATGTAAAGAAATCTTATGGAGCCAATATAGCAGTTAATGATATTTCTTTAAAGATCAATAAAGGGGAAATCGTTGGATTACTTGGTCCTAATGGTGCTGGGAAAAGTACAACAATGAAAATGCTTTGTGGTTATCTCGTTCCAGAAGATGGAATAATTGAAATTGACAGTAAGAATTTAAAAGAAAACATGCAGTCCTCAAAACAAAAAATAGGTTATATGCCTGAAAATAATCCATTATATAAAGATATGCGAGTGGGGGATGCAATTGATTTCGCAATGGATTTAAAAGATATTCCAATTGAAAAAAGAAAGGAGATGATGGACAGAGTAATTAAAGCAACTGGTTTACAAGATGTTTTCTTTAAACAAATTTCCGAACTTTCTAAAGGTTATAAGCAAAGAGTAGGAATTGCTCAAGTTCTTGCGGGTGACCCCGACATTCTAGTCTTAGACGAACCTACTGAAGGATTGGACCCAAACCAAAGATCTGAAATTAGAACATTAATTAAAGAATTAGGAAAAGATAAAACAGTAATTATCAGTACTCATGTTATGCAAGAGGTTGAAGCAATGTGTACGAGGATAATCTTAATAAATAAAGGAAGAGTTATTGCAGATGGAGATAAAGATTCAATTATTAAAGGAAAAAATAAAGATGCACTTATTAAATTAAGAATAAAATCTAATTCTGATCCAAAACCTGAAGTTTCTAAAATTGAAGGAGTTAAAAATATAAATACCATTAAAGTAGAAGGTGATATTAGAAATATGGAGGTTACTGTAAAGGATGCTAATAAATTTTTCGAAGAATTTAATACAAAACTCAAAACTAGTTCATGGGTGATTTTTGAAATTCAACAGAAGCAAGAAAATCTTGAAGAAGTATTCAGGGAGTTAACTATGGATAGTGCTCCAATTAAAAATTAAGAGAAAACAAAAATGAGAGAAATAGAAATTAGGGTTAAATTGTCCAGTGATGATATTTCGCTTTTACAATCTTGGTTGAAAAGCAATGCTAAATTCAAAACAACAGTAGAGCATACTGAATTCTATTTAAATAATCTAGATAAAAGTTTTTTCTATACATCTAAAACTGGTTATAAAGATGCAAAGGATTATCTAAGAGTTAGAATGACTGAAAAAGGAGATTCTGTTTGTTTAAAAAGGTTCGAAATAGATTTTGAGACTGGAAAATCAAAAAATATTGATGAAATCGAATACAATGCATCTAACGGTCAGGAAGCATTTAAACTTTTCAAAGCTCTTGGTTATACGGATATTACGGATGTATCTAAAACTAGAGATGTTTATGATTATGAGAATTATGAGATTGTAATTGATAATGTGAAAGGATTAGGTTTTTTTGCTGAAGTTGAGCTTAAGAATTTTCCTGAAGATAAAGATATTCGTGAAGGGTTCAAAATCATAAGATCATTTATACAAAAGATGGGTTTTAAAACATATCTTGAATGCAAAAGAGGTTACGTATCTATGCTTTGGAATCCTGACTTTAATTTTACGGAAGAAATTACTTTAAATTAATATTATTTACAATCATTATGAAAATTAAGAAACCATCACTTAAGAAACTCACAATAAAAAGACCTAATCTCGTAGCTTTAAAAAATAAAATAAAAAAGCCTGATCTAACTAATGTAAAGACTTTCCTAAAAATAAATTCAACTAGTAATGTAAGACTATCTCTTTTACTTGCTAGAAAGGAACTTTCAAATTATTTCTCTTCACCCATAGCATATATAATTTTAACTATATTTGTAGTTGTAGTCTCTATAATTCTATTTGCTGCATTGCAGTTCTTACAATTTGGAACAGCAGATCTAACCCAGCTTTTTACAGCAGTTAGTTTTACCTTCATATTAATAATTCCTGCTCTTACAATGGGAGCAATATCACGAGAAAAACAAACTGGAACAATAGAGTATCTTTTAACTCAACCTATAACTGAATTTCAACTATTGATGGGGAAGTTCCTAGCTTACGCAGGGTTAGTCTTAATAATGCTTTTCCTTACACTTCCCTTGAGCATAATGATTAATTTAACTTCAACTTTAGATTTTGGGCAGGCATTAATGCAATATATAGGAGGTTTTCTTCTTGGGCTATGTTTTGTATCTATTGGTATTGCAGTATCATCATTTTTTAAAAACGAAATTGCATCACTACTTACCTCCTTGTTCATCTCTGTAATGTTTATAATAACTGGAACTCAATTCTTCAACTTCTTTCCGTTAGAATTACAATCATTTATAAATAAATTTAGTCTTTTAGCGCATTTTCAATCAATCTCACGAGGTGTTTTAGATGTACGAGATGTCTTATACTTCATTGCATTTATAGCTGTTTTCCTAAGTATTGCTTACTATAAAATTGTTAGTGAAAAATTTCCATCTAAAGATGACTATTTAAAATATTCAAGAATCCTATTATCTGTAGTTCTAATTGTGGTTCTTTTAATTGGATACTTTGGTCAGTTAATCCCAGGGAGATTTGATGCAACTTCAGATCAAAGATATACTCTCTCATCTGCAACTGTAGATCTGCTTAACAAATTGGATAAAGATTTCAATATAACTTTGTACGAATCCAGCAACCTTCCACAAGATTTTCAACCAATTAGAGTAGATGTTGAGGATATTTTAAGAGACTATACTTTTGCATCAAACGGGAAAATTAAAGTAATACTGAAAGATCCACAAAACGATAATATAGCAAAAGAAGAAGCCACCACAGCAGGAATAAAACAAAATATATTTGCAGTAGCAAGTAATGATTCAACTCAACAGGTAGTTGGATTTTTCGGATTAGTATTTAAATATGGTGATAGTACAGATATTCTAAATCTAAATTCAGGGATAACTAGTGAACTCGAATTTCAACTAACTAAAAAAATTAAAAAAGTTTCCGGAATAGATAGGTCTAAAATTGCATTTGTAAGTAATAACGTTAAGCAATCTTTAGCAAGTACTTATAAAAATTTAAATTCAGATTTATCGGAACTTTTTGATGTCACTGATTTAACTTTAGATACAACAACGCAATCTATCCCAGCGGATGTAAAAGCTGTAATTCTTGCAGGACCAAACCAAAAATTTGATGCGAATGCTTTAACTAAGTTGATGGATTATTATAAAAATGGTGGTTCAGTATTTCTATTAACAGATGCAGTTGATGTAGATCCGAGTGGCCAACCACAAAAAATTACTGACAGTTTATCCACTTTATTTGCAGATTATGGTGTTAAAGTAAATGATGACTTAGTTTATGATAATAAGAGTAATAATCAAATTCAAACAGGCACAGGACTTTTCCCTACGATTATGAATTATCCCTTCTGGTTAGTTACAAGTGCAACAGATGCAGGGAAAGCTACATTTAAAGATATTGGGACTTTGACAGAGTTATGGGGAAGTTCTATAAGTATAGATAATAGTAAGGTAGGAGCAAACAAGGTAAATACTCTATTTGAAACAACATCACAATCTAATGTTGCAACACTTCCAAATATTAATATTCAACAAACGGGAAGCATTGCATCTAAGAGTGACGATAGCAAAAGAATAATCGCAGTTTCTATAGAAAATGAAAAAGGGGGAAGAGCTATTGTGGTAGGAGATTCTGACTTTGTAAGTGATGATATTCTAGGTGCCTTAAACGGAAGACCAGGCTCCCAAGATTCACTATCCATAGCATTTGGCACATCTAGTGTTGAGTGGTTAACAAAAGATGTTGCATTATCTTCTATAAAAGTTAAGAATAGAATAGCAAATAAATTAAGTCCAGATTCAGAAAAAACTGCGCTTATAATTGGAGTTGGAATTGTATTTCCAATAGTCTTATTTATAAGTATCGGAGCGTTTAGATTCTATATGAGAAAGAAAGAATCGAATGATGTTTATGAATTTACAACTTTATAAAAATAAATAATTATGGACCCATATGAGTTAATAGGCGCAAGTCCAAATGATGACGATTTAAAATTAAAAAAAGCTTACCGAACTAAAGCTAGGAAATTACATCCTGATCTTAATCAATCTCCAGGTGCTAATGATCAGATGACGGAGTTAAATTTAGCATGGGAAAAGATAGGAGAAGATATAAAAGAAAGAAAGAAGACTCCAGAAGTCATTGAAACCTATGAGGATTTACAAAGAGAATCAGAAGCTCAAGAGCAAAGAGCAAATCAGCCACCTATACAAACTAGTCCTGCTTCAGAAAGGTTTAGAAGAGAATCACAAGAGGCTCCTCAAAATAGTGGTGATCAACCAGAAAATCCAAAACCTAGACCCGTTGAAAATATTAGACCAACTTCGAGTTTTGCAGGTGCTTTAAGAAATTCAACTTCTATGTATAGAAGAAACTCAACACTAAACGATCCAGCCCTAGAAGCAAGAAGAAAACATGATATTGAAAGGTTCAACATGAACAGATCAAGATTTGAAATTACATTGATGCCAAAGGATGTAAAAGATATTAGTTATGGGCTAGGAGATCTAAATCTAATTAGAAATTTTTTGGTTCACAATGAATCTGTAAAAGAGGCTATTAATACCTCTGATGGACTTTATAAAAATTACCAAGAAAGAGAGCGTGCAAGGGAAGAAATATATAATAAACTTGTTCAGCAAACAAAGTATTTAATGCAACTCTATTTAAATAGAAATGTTTATGATTCTGATGCAGGTTTTAAATCCGAAATACTTAAGGCTGTAGAAGTAGTAACAGGTTTCCTAAAGAATTTTTTAATTACAGAGATATCAGAAAGACTTGAAATCGTTCAATTGGAATTAGAATTGCCTAAAGGAATGGAATTTTGGAATTCAATAAGTGAACCAATTGATCAGGATTTAAGATTAGATTTTGTAAAAAAAATGGTTGAAGGAATGGAGCTTGAACAAGTAATTGAACTTACGCAAGAATTGCGACAAGATAAAATTAAGTAATCAAATTTTCAATCTCATCAGCAACATTCTGAGGTGCTTCTAGAATTATCTTACCCTTGGCAATTTCTTTACAAGCATCAATATTCTTTCCGTTGAATCCTTTTCCAGTTTTGATTTGATTTAATCCTAATAAAATAGTTTGATAAACTTTTTGAGAAGGCAAATTATCTTTCTGGGTAATAATAAATCCAAGTCCAGTTTCCTCTACTAGTTTCGCGTTCTTAGTCTGTTCATCTTGCGATGTCCATGGAATCGGCATTAAAATTGCAAGTTTTCCTAAAGCCATAATTTCGGAAACTGTATTTGCTCCAGATCGTGCGAACACAATATCTGCTTTGTTAAATACATCACCAATTTCTTTACTACCAACATAATCAATAGGAGCGTATCTAATTGCCAGTTCACCTTTCAATCCTTTTTTTAATTCTAAAGCTTTGCGATAATCACTGGTAACGCTCGAATTTCCAGTTTGGTGAATAATATTACATTCTTGTAATAAATTCGGAAGAAAATCAAAAACTCTTTTATTAATTTCATTTGCACCTTGATTCCCACCGGTTATATAAACTGTAGGTTTGTGAGGATCTAAGTCTTTTGTTAAATCAGAAGGTTCAACTCTAAAAATTTCTCTCCTGATTGGATTACCTGTGAGAATAGTTTTATTTGCAGGAAAATATATTTTTGAAGATTCCCAGGAAATACAAATTTTATTAGCGAATCTACTAATTATTTTATTAGCTAGTCCAGTAACAATTGTTTGTTCATGGGTTAGGATCTTGATTCTGAAAATCCAAGCACAAATTACTATCGGAACTGCAATATATCCACCAAAAGAAATGATAGCTCGTGGTCGATACTGCATAATAATAAATAACGATTGAAAAAATCCAACAAATATTTTAAGAAAACTAACAATCGAAGGTAAAAAATTTGATAAAACCCATTTTCTATTTAATTTCCCAGTTGTTAAATTAATAAATTTAATTCCAGCTTCTTCCACAAGTTTAAATTCTGCAGAAACCTCGGTATTACCTTGTTGATTAAATTTATGACCAGTCCATAGAAAATTTGAATAACCTCTTTTTTTTAATTCAGAGATAACTGCTAACGCAGGTGTAACATGACCCCCCGTAAAAAGTAGCAAAACATCCTTTTTTGACATATATTCAAGACTTTAAGATTATGATTTATTTTATCATAAAAATTTGTGACAAAGTTCTTAACTAATTTAGTCAAAATTAGCCAGAATTTCTTGACATGAGCTACATATCTATCTATTATAAATACGTACCAGTAATATAAATATGAGCCTGAGCAAAGGAAAAAAGACTCTGACAGTTCTAAGTGCGTTTGCACTCCTATTCTTATTTTCATTTCTCATTCCACGCCACACAATCGCACAAGTGAATATTAATAGTAGTGAAAATACCAAACCAAAATATTACGAACTCACAGATTCGATAATTAACTTCAGTTCTGCTTCTCCAACTGAAAACAATATAAATAATGATTTCTTAAATATTTTTACTCAGCCAGATGTGGATGCAAATGGAAATATTACTTATAAAACAATCTTTTCGAGTATTGAGCAAATGATAAAAGATAGTCCGTTTATCCCAGAAGGAATCAAGCAATTTATCTTAACAAATGGGTTGCCAACGTCAGTTTCTTTTGGAGTTTCATTATTTATATTGCCATTACTACTTTCATTTTTACCTCTACTTTTAGCACCACAATTATTATTGGTTCTACTAGCATCAATTTTTGGTGAACGCAAAAATGTACTTGGAATTGTTTATGATATAAAAACAACTAAGCCAATCCCTTTTGTAGTTGTAAGAGTTTTTCGGGCAGGAAGTACTCAACTTATTATTCAAAAGATAACAGATTTGCAAGGTCGTTACGGTTTTGTTCTATCTGAAGGTAAATACAGAGTATCTATAAATCACAGCGGTTATGAAAAATTTCAAAAGGATATAGAAATAAAAGAAGATGTGGATTTATTTGCAGAAGATATTCCATTGGGAACTGGAAAAAATGTTACATTTATACAAAATATTTCGATTTATTATAGAAAAGTAAGAGATTTCTTATTAAAGAATTCAGTCTGGCTATCAGTTGTGGGATTTATTTTCGCAATTATTGGGTTTTACCTTAAAAGAACAGCATTAGACTTAGCACTATTAATTTTATATTCACTAGTGCTAGGATTTTACCTTCTTATTAGAGTCAAAAATGCAAAAAGAAGATGGGGAGTAGTAAAAGATAGTTTAACTGGGTTGGCAATATCAGGTGCATTCGTAAGAGTTTTCGATAAAAAGAACAGTCTTTCGGATACACAAATCACTGATGATAGTGGGAGGTATAGTTTTTATGTTGACCCTGGAGATTATTCGCTATTTGCACAAGCTTATGGCTACAAGTTCCCAGCAGAAAATCAAACTACAGAAGTTAAAACTGTTAATAATTCACAATTACTTGGGTTTACTGCAGGTAGGTCGCAATGGTTAGATAAACAAATTCTTGTAGATCCAGATAAAAATGGAACAACAAAACCTGTGTATAATGTTACTAATGCAAAAGTTTTGCCATACAAATCTGATAATTTAATTAGTCCTTTTAACTCAACACTTAAAACAACATAAAATGCGAAAAGTTAAACTTTCAATAAAAATAATTGCAATATTACTCATCTTATTTCTTGTTCCTGCAACAAAAACACATGCACAAACAAGCGATACAATTGAGTTTAAGACTTCAATTATAGATCAAGATCAAAATGCATTGCCAGATGGAACCTACAATTTTAGGTTTGCTTTATATAATCAACCACTGGGTGGAATTGCATTATGGAGCGAGGATTGGTTTGGAGTTCAAGTTCGAAAAGCCGCAATAAGTGTACCTTTAGGAAGTGCTGTTGCTTTCCCAAAAAATCTGTTTAAGAATTCTTCACTTTATCTTCAAATCTGCTTAGATGCTAACTCATCTGGTGGAGATGGAAGTAATGAGTGCGCTGGGAGTTATGAGGAAAATTTTAAACCTCGAAAAGTAATAACTGCTGTCCCTTGGGCATTTAATGCTAAGTCACTTGGACCTGTAACGATTGCAAATGGTGAAACTGGATATAATGTCGATACTTATGGTGATCAAGGTAAATTATTAAATCTAAACTTTAACGATAATCAAAGATTTACTGTTTCATCAAATGGGGACGTGAATTTTGGAGTAGGTTTAACTAATTTTGTATTCTCACCTGAGAATAATCTATTAAAACTTACAGAAAGTTCTGATATTTATTTTGGAGATAATATTTCATTAAGAGGTACAACCGGGGCAGGATTAGTAGGGATTTCAACATTGGGTTTACAAAGTATTACAGGAAATACTTTGCAAGCAGTTGTCAATAATATTGATGGATTATTAAAATGGAGACCAAATGGAAATTCAATTTTTTATAATGGTGGAAATGTTGGCGTTGGAATAAGCGCACCAGCATATCCATTAGATATTAACGGAACGGGTAATTTCACAAATGGAATAATTATTGGAGATAATACAAATATTACTGCAGGTGCAATCAGATTTGCAGCTTCAACATTTGAAGGTTATGATGGAGTTTCTTGGATTCCTTTTGCAGGAGCTGGTAGTCTTCCGGTAACAGACAATGGAGCAGGGTTAGCTTATATTACAAATATTGCTAATGACTTTGCTGTCGGAGGTTCTTCTACTTCAGCACCATATTACTTTAATCCAGATGTAGGAACAGGTTTTGCAACATATTTAAGACCAATTTCAGTTGGCGATAATACAGGTTTCAATCCCGGCACTAACTTAATTTCTCTTAATGCAACTGGAACAGCTGCTGTATCAGGAGGTAATTATAGTTCGTTTAGAAATAATTTAGCCTATACACCAACCGGTGGTGCAGGGATAGAAGTTGTTCATGGTAATGAAGTAAATGTAACTGTAAATGCTGGAGATGGAACAGGACTGTCTCGAATTAGAGGGCAACGAACTGTAGTTACAAATAACTCATCAGGAGTTACAGATATAGTTTTGGGGAATTCAACACAGGTTAATAATAATGGAGTTACAACGGGCAATGTAAACGCACTCTTTGGCAATGTGACTAATACAGCAGACTATAACTTACTTTTTGGAGTCACTGCTCAGGCATCCAATTCTTCAGCAGCTTACTCTGGTACAGGATCTGTAGCAGGTTTAAATATATCAGCACAAAATAATGGTGGTGGTGCATCTGGTACATTGCAAGGCATCTCTGCACTAGCACAAAATGATGGGACTGTTGATGCTCAACAATATGTATTTGCAGGATCTCTAATTAATAATGGTACTGCAACAACAGCATTAACTTATGGAGAAAGACTTACTACAAGAAATAACGGCAATACTGGAGAGTATGGAGGAGGGTTCTTCGAAACATACAATAATGGAGATACTAATGGGCAACCTGCAAATGGAGTAAGAAATTTTATCTATAATGGTGATAGTGCTGTTGCAACCACACCAACCTTGAATGGAATTAGTAATTTAACTCAAAATTTTGCCCTGGGGAATGTAACAGGAGATCTTAGAGGCATAAGTAATACTGTTGCAAATTCAGGAGTTGTCTTTGGTAATATCTACGGAATAATTTCAACAGATGGGACAACAACAGTAATGATTAATTCTAATTCAACTTATGCAATTGATACTACAGGTGGACCAGTTCGTTTTAGTAATGAGGCTGTTGTGGGAAATAGTATAGGATCAGAAACGGGATCTATTAGGTTCAATGGTACGGATTTTGAAGGATACAATGGATCTACTTGGGTTCCTTTTGGCGGCGGATCAAGTCAATGGACAGATAGTGGATCAAATATATATTTTGTAGGTGGGGCAGTCGGAATAGGTGCAAGCCCTAGTGGAAGTTATGCATTAGAAGTAACAGGAGATGCCTATATTTCTGCAACTTCTACACTTATAGGGGCAGTAGGAATAGGAACAGTGCCGGGAGTAGATATGCTTACAGTAAATGGTACTTCGAATTTTGGGAATGATATTAGTATTACTGGAACAACTACAACAACATTCCTGAACGTAAACAGTACTTCTCAATTTAATGGAGATGTTCTAGTTAGTAATGCATCCCTTTGTGTAGATGGTGGGACTGGATGTCCAGCATTATCACCGGGCGGAATTTATGGTGACCTTGCATATCAAGAGTTTGACGTAGCAGAAAATATTCTTGCAGAAAGTAATATTGAAGCTGGGGATCTTGTTAGTACCAAAGAAGGCGAGAGAGAAGTAGTAAGGAAATCAAATTCAGCAAATGAGAGAAATTTATTAGGTATTATAAGTACAAATCCCGGTTCTTTAGGAGGATTTAATCTTCAACCCAGAAATGGGTTTATAGTATTACCTCTAGTTCTAAGTGGAAGAGTCCCAGTAAAAGTGAGTATAGAAAATGGCTCAATTTCTGCGGGAGATCCTATAACTAGCTCATCAATTCCAGGAGTTGGAATGAAAGCTACTTCTTCTAAAGCTAAGATAGTTGGATATGCAATGGAATCTTATAGTGGTCAATTAGGTCAAATCTCTAAGATAGTAGTAATATTTCAACCTGGATATCTTCCTTAATGAATGATGGTTCGACAAGCTCACCATGACAATAGATGTGTCAACCTGAGCGTAGCTGAAGGGTCATTATTTGATTTCTTCATTTTTTAACGATTCCTTTCTCACTCCATTTTATTTGTTTTGCATGTTCCTGTCCTAACATCATTCTTGTTGTTGCCTCTACAAATGGAAGAAAGCTGAAAGTTAATAGAGCTACAATATTCAAAGGCAGCTCGATAACAAGTAATAAAGCCAGTTTGAACCAAGACATAGTTTTTGGTTTAGGAGGCACTAAAAGTATTTTTAAAATTGCAGTAGGGATCAGAAATATCGTTGTAATATTCAAAATTGCAGATATTATCCTAGGTGCCGTAAATGAAATAACATAGTTATCTAAATCGTGATTGAAGAATAGTAATAATGGCAAACCAAAAGCAATTAAAAAAGTAATCACTTTACTTAAAACAAAAACTTCAACAAGATGAATTGCTTTTGTAATTCTTTCAATAGGACTAATTTTTATACTAGAAAAAATCACCTTAATTCCTATTGGAAAACTTATAACTCCCCACCCCCATCTTAAATATTGTTTATATTGTTCTGCATGATTCTTTAAATATTTAGGATCGTATATGGCATCAGCGGATAATGGTATAAAAAATACTTCACAATGCCAATCTGCATTCAAATACATATAGGGTCTCCAGTAGAAAGTAGTATCATCAATTCCTAAAGAAGTATCCCAATAGTTAACCTTTTTCATTAAGTCTAAGCTTAAAGTGTAACAAGAGAAAGTCTCTCTTCTATTTTTCTCCATTATTGATGATGCAAGAATAGGTATTGTTAGACTAATAGAAAGTATTCTTATAAACAAAGGTACATCCCAATAATTATTATTAAATGTATAAACAGCAGTCTGGTAATATTTTTGACTTCGTTTTTCTGCGTTCAACCATTTATATGTTAGCGCAGCAAAATATTCTTTATGGAAGGTAATATCACCATCTGGTGCTGTAATTAAAAACTCTTTAATACTTTCCCCCCTTCTTTCCAATTCCTCTACACTGTTTTTAGTTCCCCATGTTCTATTTGCAGCAGCACCAATAGCCTCTCCAACAACACCATCCGGATGAGTAAAACACATTAATCTATCACCAAAAAAATCTCCGAAGTCTTTTTTTAAATACTCACCTCTTTTAGCATATTCTGTGTCTTTGATAGCTTTTCTTTCCTCAATAGAAACCGCAAGATATAATAGTTCACGGGGGTAATTTTGTTTAGTGATGGCACTAATAGTTCTACTTAAAATTTCATAACTCTCACCATAATTTGCAATTACAATAAGTTGTTTAGGAAATAATGCAGGAGTAATTTCTCCAGGATTAGGTAAAGAGGCCTTATCTAATTTTAAGCATTGTTCCCTCCAATCAATTTCTAATGCTTGCCTATATTTTATATAACCAATTATGCCTCCAACTGTGACAATACAGGCTCTAAATAACCAATAGATAGAAAGGACAATTATAAAATTTATTATCAATAAGGGAATGGAATTACTCCCAACAATAGGTAAAAGTATTAGAAACCAAATCAAGAATCCAGGGATGATTTCAAGAATTCTCTCGAAAATATTATTGATGTTTAGCTTTTCAGACATATAAAAGTATAACATTTATAAATATTAATTCTCTTTCTAGTCTAAATTATTAGAAGGGAACAAACGGTGCAGGATCTACTGCTACGCCATCTTTAAATATGCTTAAATGTAAGTGAACCCCAGTACTATTTCCAGTTGTTCCCATATACATAATTAATTGACCTTGCTCAACATGGTCACCAGTCTTAACCCAAATGTCGCCGTTTCCATGATAATAATGGCTTACAATTCCACCACCATGATCGATTCTTACATTATATCCCTCTCCAAACGAAGACCAACCTGCGTATACTACTGTACCACTAGCGATTGCAGAAATTGGACATCCTGGCCATTTAGCTAAATCTACCCCATTGTGATAACTTAAGAATCCTCTGGATTCCTGATATCCTGCACAATCTGGATGTTGAAGAGGGTTGATAAATACCCCCATAGGAATTTCCGCTAACTCTCCAACTCCATTGCCTTTTAAGTTACCATCAGGAATAAATAATTTTTGCCCAGGAGTAAGAGAGTAAGGCTCGTTCAGATTATTAAATTGCTCTATATTAAACCTATTCGCCTCATCGTTAGTTAAGCTTGCAGTTGCAATAATACTATCAATAGTATCTCCATTCTTCACCTCATATAGAACGCCATTAATTTCGGGAATTACCAAACTCTCTCCAGTATTTACTTTCCCAGTTAATAACTCGCCAATGCTTAAATTTTTTACATTTGCCCATCTTATTGTATCTGCAGTTATATTAAATTGCTTAGCAACTGTATCTAAAGTATCGCCTATCTTGGTGGAATATTTTTGTGTATTCACTCCAAGTCCAAAATCATTGGAAATTAGTACTGTCTGTAAAGATCCCCCTTGTTCTAACAAATCAAAAGAGCCGATAGAATTATCGGACTTTGCTATCCCACTGGAACTAGCTTCTATTCTCGAAAATAATCCAAAGACAGCGACTGTCATTGTAATAAAGAGGAGAATTATATGAGAAAGGTTTCTATAGGTATGGCTGCGTCCCCAGAAAAGTCGACTGACAAGCAAATTTTTGAAATTATTTACTACCTTAAGTATAAGTCTAAAAATTTTAAATGCCCAATTTTTAGGCCTATCTAATTTGCTAGGAGTTTTTTTCTCGGCCGTACTTTTTCTTATGTATACAACATTCTGCTTCATTTTGAAACATTGGGATAAAAAATCCGGCCTACCTAATTATATTTAAGTAAACCGGATTTAAAATTTAAAACTGAACTTTTACATTTTCTCTTTCTTCGGCGTTAGCAACTTCGAAGAATTTTCTTGGCATTATTCTAAAAAATCCTGCTACTACGCTATTTGGAAATACTGTGATTTTTAAGTTTAGATCTCTAACTGTGCCATTATAATATCTTCTTGCAGATTCAATATCTGTTTCGATCTCTTGTAAAGAAGATTGAAGTTTCATGAAATTTTCATTGGATTTAAGTTCGGGATAATTTTCTGCTACTGCAAACAAAGTCTTTAAAGTAGATCTTAACTCACCTTCCATTTGTCCTAATTTTTCTGGATCGGAACCAGCATTCATCATTCCAGATCTTAATGCTGCAACTTTCTCGAACACATCTTTCTCTTGTTTAGCATAGCCTTTTACGGTTTCAACTAAATTTGGAATTAAATCAAATCTCTTCTTAAGTTGGACATCAATTCCGCTCCAACCTTCATCTGCTAACACGTTTAGACTTCTTAGCCCGTTATAGATTCCAACAACAAATAAAGCTATTGCTCCAGCTATTAGAGCAAAAATACATAAGCAAACAACTAAAATACCTAACATTCCCATAATTTAAAAATAATAATTATAATTCTATTATAGTTCAGAGAAAAGATATCTGCAAATTTACATAATCGACATTTTTATAGGAAAATATGAGTTATTTAGCTTAAATGGCTAGTATAATTCTGGACTTTGCACACCAATATTTACTATAATCTATTAAATAAATTATTTATTAATTATTAAAGATGGAAAGTTTTAAAGTTAACGAGGCTTGGACATATCTATTTAAGGAAAAACAATGGGGTTGGAAATTATTCATTCCGCTTATTTTAATGGGTCTTTTGGTTGCAGTTATTCTACTTCTTGGAATTCCGTTAGTAGTTTCTGCTGTTGGAGCTTCCTCAGGCAAGAGCAATACTGAGGTTTTTGGAGGTATATTTTTAATTGCTTTATTATGCATGTGTTGCCTATTATTTGTCTATGTGATCGTAGCTTCCATAGTAAATCTTTGGTACAACTATGAATATACTCAGATATCTTTAGAAGGAAGAGAGAGTACTTTAATTTACAAATCCAAATTTATTGATGTACTTAAAAGAGCAGGTAAACTTTACTTAGTTAATTTTATTTATAATATCCCAACAAGTATTCTTGTAAGTTTGTTTTATGTAATGTTTATACTTGCAGGAGGAACAGCAGGATTGGCTACTTCGTCAAAATTGGGTACTCTTAAATCAGCTCCCACATTTAGTGCTGCAGCTATTCTAATACTATGTATGATTTTTCTTATAGTTATATTTATAGTATTGCCTTATAACTTTTATATTGTGCAAACCGCTAGGGTTCAGTTGATTAAAACTAATACATTTAGTAAAGCATTTCAGCTAAGCACAATATTCTCTATAATCAAAAAGAATTTCTACAAATTATCGATGTTTTTAGGAATACTTTTCTTATACGGATTAGCTTATATAATGCTTAATTTTGTACTAGGACTTCTCTCAATAATTCCATTAGTGGGACTTTGCTTAATACCGGCAAATTTTCTACTTAGTATTTTAGTTGTGTTCTTTACTATGTTTGTTTACCCATACATGGTAGGAAGTGTATACAAGGATTTAAAGTAATTGGAACCTCAAGAGTACAAACTAAGTAAGTTGAGTTCCCGAGAGATTGAAAAATTAACAGAGGGAATAGTGCTTGATGTAAAGAGATCTTTTGATTCAACAATAATTGTAGCAACAATGATGCTCATAATTGCATTCTTGAATCTTAGGCCAATGGATGACCTTTCAGAGATACAAACTAGATTTAATATTAGTTTTCCATTCATTGGTCTTTTATTGATTAACCTTATTCATGCTGTTGATGCAAATCTTGGCTATTCTTTTAAACGAAAGAGTAATACCTATAAAGAATTTATTAAAGAACTTTTAAAAGATCAAGCGATAACAGCAGATGAATATGTAAGGGGGAAAGAGAAACTCTCTACAATTCACCTTATTATTTTTGTAAGATCCAAATTAGATCATTCAACAAAAGATTTTGATGATGAATTCAATAGTTTTATAAGTTGGCTAATAAAGAATTAATGTCATATTTCAAGTATAATCACTTCATATATATTATTTATTTCTAGATGGAAAGGTCGTTAACGAAAGAAACACCATCACTTGTAGGAACAACAGTTAAATTACAAGGTTGGGTAGAAAATTTAAGAATTTTAAGCAAGGTGTCCTTCCTAGATTTACGAGATAGAAGTGGAAAAGTTCAATGCATTGCAGAATTTAAACTTGAGGACCTTACAATAGAATCAGTAGTGGAGATTGAAGGGGAAGTTATAAAAAGACCAGAAAAAATGGTTAAAGAAGGTTCAGAAACAGGAACTGTAGAAATTCAAATAAAGTCGTATAAAGTTTTAAATAAAGCAGCGGCTTTACCAATTCCAGTTGCTGGAGATGGATATGATATCAACGAAGAATCTAGGTTGAAGTATAGATACTTAGATTTAAGAAGAGATAGATTATCTAAAAATCTGAAACTAAGATCAGACTTTGTTAGAGCTGTCAGAGAATCTTTGTATAACCAAGGATTTGTAGAAGTAGAAACTCCAATGTTAACTGCTCCAACTAAAGAAGGTGCTAGAGACTTTATAGTTCCATCAAGAATGCAACCTGGAAAATTTTATGCTTTACCTCAAAGTCCACAGCAATATAAACAATTGTTAATGGCTGCTGGAGTTGAGAATTATTTTCAAGTAGCTAGATGTGTAAGAGACGAAAACTTAAGAGCAGATAGAGGTTTTGAACATACACAAATTGATGTCGAAACAAGTTTTAGAACTCAGGAAGAAGTTAGAGCAGTAATGGAAAAAATGGTTAAAGAATCTATTAAAGCTGTAAAAGGGAATATTAAACCTGGAGATTTCCCTGTACTTACCTATAAAGAAGTAATAGAAAAATTTGGAGACGATAAGTTTGACATTAGAACTGAAGAAGAAAAAGAAAAAGGAATTCTAGCTTTTGCATGGGTAACAAGATATCCAATGTTTAAGAAAGTTGATAAAGAAGATATTGCAGAAGTTAGAGATGGAAAATCTGGCTGGACATTTACACATAATCCTTTTAGTGGAACTATTGCAGAACATAAAGAGTGGCATTTAAAAGGAGAACACTTAGATGAAATTGAAGCTACGCAATACGACTTAGTTTGCAATGGATTTGAAATGGGGAGTGGAAGTGTTAGAAATCACGATCCGGAATTACTAAGAGCAACATACAAAATAATGGGTTATTCGCCAGAAGAAACAGAAGCAAGTATTGGTCACATGCTAAAAGCTTTTGAGTTAGGAACTCCACCACATGGAGGAATGGCTTTAGGAATTGATAGATTAGTAATGCTTTTGGCTGGAGAGAAATCTCTAAAAGAAGTAATCCCATTCCCAATGACTTACTCGGGAAATACTTCTGTAATGGATGCACCAATAGAAGCAAAACCGGAACAATTGAAAGATTTGGGGATTAAGGTGGAGAAATAAATTTAGGGTTCAACAGGTGCCGGCTGGGTGGGAATGATTATTTTAAATTCACATCCCTCCCCATCTACACCGCTGCTAGTAAAAGACATGTCATAACCTGGCCCCATATTTTTTATAGTTCTAAAAACGCTAACTAGGCCAACCCCACTACCATTGATCTTCCCTACGTTACTAGCGCGTTTGAACTCTTTAAAGATTGCTTTTTGATCTTCTGTTGGAATTCCAATACCATAGTCTCTTATACTTACTTCTATAAAATTAGGATTTTCAACTATATAAATTTCTATGTTAGTTTCTTTAGGGGAGTATTTATCTGCGTTAGTTATTAGGTTTACAAATGCATGAGTAATAAGCAGTGTGTTTGTAAATATAATATCTCTTGTACCTCTGAAATTGATTTCTACATGTCGATCTAGTACCTGTGCTTCTTCAAAGCATCTAGGTATTAACTCTCTAATGCTTAAATATTCCTTGGAATCTTCTTGCTCAGCTTTTGCTATCATCAGCATTCCCTCAATTGATTTATTCATTCCATCAACCGAATCTCTAATCCATTGTAATTGTTCTGTTTTTTGTTCAAAAGTAAATTTATCGATATGTTTTTTAAGAGTAGCTACGGCAAAGATAATTACCTGAAGAGGATTTTTTAAATCATGAACAAGCATAGAAATCTTACTTAGTAGCTCCTCATAAGATTGTTTTGCTACTAACTCTGTGACATCAATAAACCCTCCTGTGGCACCTGTAACTTTTCCTTCATGATTAAAAGTGGGTATGACGTAATTGTGTACATTTCTTACTTCACCATCATCAGAAATTACTATTCGGAATTGGATATCTAAAGGCTCACCATTTTTTATTTTTTTGAATTCCTCAATTGCTTGCACTCTGTCACGGGGATCTATCATCATATAGAAGGGATTAGTATTGAAACTACTATCTGATTCTAATTTTTCCCATTGAATCCCGAAAGAATCAGCCTCTGGAGTCTGAATGAATTTAGGATTATTTTCGTCATCAAATTCAACTGTATATATAACTCCACTCATTAATCTAAGTGCGATTTGTTGTTCTCTATAGTTTTTTTCTATTATTAATCTTTCCTTCATTTCATTATCAATATTTTTCACAAACCCAGCTATAGTTCCATTACTATCATCTTTTTTTTCTGTTTTTAAATGCACAGATACCCAAAATAATTTCCCTTCATCGTCAATCATCCTAGTTTCAAAATTATTTTCACCATTTTCAATAGCCAAGAGAATTTCCTCTCTAGTCTTGTCTAAATATTCTATTGGAACCAACTCATCTAGAAAAATAGTTTCACCTTTTCTTTTGCCTAAACTCGTAAGGAAACCTCTGCTTAGTACTAGCGATAGCGTATCTTTTGAATATTTGAGAATAAACTCACCAGTCTGACTTAACCTTAAATTATCAAAATGAAGAGCTTCAGCAATAGTTAGATCAGTCAAATCATTGAAGTAGATACAAACACCGATAGTTAAGTCTTGCATTTCATCTCCGCCTACACTATCATCAAAAATTGCTTGCCTGTCCTCAACTCTAAATATTCTTCCCTTAATTACATAGCCTTCACCAACTATAATATTAAGTTCATGGTAATTTTGATTTATGAAATCATCACTAATAATATCTAATTCTCTATTCACATAATCAACTATTCCATCTATAACATCATCAGCAACAGGCCTATTTTTTAAAGTATTGTTCATAGCTAAAAATCTTGTATGCGGGATATAAATACAAGAAGGAGTGGGAGAATCTGACCATTCAGGATGATTAGATCGTGCTGTGACAATTCTAATGAACTGAGGTTCGTAGGTATCTATAGATTGAGGAAGGTTGTACATAATCTTATTATACCCCTCTCTCAAAAAGTATTGCCAAAATATGCGAAAATACTTATAATCATACTACTTACAAAGATTTAGGTTCCCAGCCTAAGGAGTAAAGATGGTAAGGCTTGCCAAAACATCTCGGAGAAGCAAACTCTGGTAAAGAAAATCAGCAAACTGTAAAAAGCAGTTACAAAGTTCTAATTTGAAAAAAATTAGAAAAAGTAAGGTGGTACCGCAACTCAATGCCCTTACATTAGATCATTATTAATGATTTGATGTGAGGGCATTTTTTATTTTAAAAGCCATGTATCACTTAAAAGAGCATTACAATACTCCCTCTGGGGTAACAGACAAAATCAATCAAAGATTTTAATTGTTACTTAATTCTATAATGGAAATGAATAATATCGAAGAAAAAATAAAATATACAAGTTCAGTTCTTGGTTTACTAAGAATTCATCCTGAATACGCAGGAGAAATCTATTCTGATCTTCCTGCAAATATTGCAAATGATGTCAGATACTGGGTTCTTCAGGATTTTCTATCCAGGAGTCCGGACCATATTACGTCTGCTGATATTCCTGAGGAAGTTAAAGATATAATAAGATGTTGGTGCTGTGACAAACCTTTGAGAGAATGTCTTACTCTTGAAGCAGAAGGTTGGACTTATACAAAGCACGAATCTGATCCTTATATTTTTGATCGTGCAAGAGCTTTAGGAATGACCTATATTGATGAGAATGGTTATGAAAGAATTCATACCTGTGGTTTTTCTTATACATAAATTAACTATGACAAAAATACATTTCTATAAAATATACTCAAGACTCGGAATGGTCAATCTGCCGTTTGGAGAAACAACTTTAAATTTAGGGGTAGAGTTTGGTCCTGATGCAGTTTTGTCTGAAGATTATCTTTCTAACTTTAAGAATCAACAAATTACTGAATACAAATTTTCTTTACCAGAAGATATTAATAAAGAAGGTTATTACAAAGTGATTGCTAAGGAATCTGAAGAATTAACAAATTTGATTTCTGAAACTCTAAACGAAGACGAAATTCAAGTTGCAATTGGAGGAGATCACAGTATTGCTTTATCTACAATTCTTGTTGCTGCAAAGAAATACGGTGGTGAGAATGTTGGTGTAATTTATTTCGATTCTCATGGGGATTTACACACAGTAGAGTCAACACCTTCTGGGAATTTCCATGGAATGCATATGAGAATTATTTCAGATGAATCTTCAAATCAAGATTTGGAGAATTTGACTAAAGGTTACAAAATAAATCCACCGTCAATTTTATACATTGGCAATCAAGTTGTGGAAGATGCGGAAATTAGATTTATGAAAGAAAACAATATTAAAAATATTAATAGAAAAGAGATAATAAACAATCCCTCTGAGGTAGAAAATATTATAATAAATCATATATCAAAATTTGAGCATATTCACATTAGTTTTGATATTGATGTTTTGGATTCAAGTTTAGTTACAGCAACAGGAATTCCAGCAAAAAATGGTTTAATGTTGGAAGATATAATTCCCTTGTTGGGTATTATAAAATCAAATGTAGAAAGTTATTCAGTTGATTTAGTAGAACTAAATCCTAAAAAAGATGGAGCAGAGGAAACAATAAAAATTGCACAAACTATTTTAAATAATTTAATTCTTAATTAAACAAAATGTTATATTCAAAACTTTTTGGCAAAACCGAAAAAAAAGCGCCAAACGATGCTACAGCGATTTCTCATAAACTGCTTCATCAAAGTGGTTATATTAGAGAGTTATCAGCAGGAAGATACGAAATTTTACCTTTAGGAATGAGAGTTTTTCAGAAAGTGATTAATCTTATAGATAAAGAAATGGAAAACATCGGATCTCAAAGATTCAGCATCCCATTACTTCAACCAATTGAATTCTGGAAAAAGTCTAATAGAGATAAGGCTTGGGGAAGTTCTTTAATGAAAATAAAAGATAGAAATGATTCTGAGTTTGCTTTAAGCGCAACTGGAGAGGGGGTGGTTACAGAAATGGTAAAAGAAACAAAACCATCTTATAAGGATTTACCTATTGTAGTGCATCAATTCATAGCTAAATTTCGAGATGAAATGCGGCCTAGAGGTGGATTATTAAGGGTAAGGGAGTTTGTAATGAAAGATGCATATTCATTCCATACAACAGAAGAGGATTTTATGAAAACTTATGATGATTTTTATAAAGCATATTCAACAATTTGCGAGAAACTCGAACTAGAATACTATCCATGTATTGCAGATAGTGGTGCTTTAGGCGGAGACTATTGCCATGAATTTCAAATTCCTTGTGAAGCTGGAGAAGATAAAATCGCTAAGTGTGATAGTTGTGATTATGCAGCAAATCTCGAAAAAGCTGAATTTATAAGAGATATTAATAATCAAGGGGAAGTGGAACCTTATGAAGTGGTAAATTTGCCAGTTGAAGTTGCAAAAATTAAAGAGTTGGTCAAGCACTATGGTTTACCAGAAAATAGATTTATTAAAAATGTTGTTTATAAAACAAAGAAAGGTAAATTAGTCATAGCGACCGTCACTGGAAATCTGGCAGTCAATGATTTCAAACTAGCCAAAGCGGTTGGGGAAGACGAACTAGAAATAGCTACCGATGAGGACTTAGCAAGTATTGGAGCTAAGTCAGGATTTGTGCACTCTTGGGGTTATGAGGATCATAAAGATAAAATTATTTTTGTTGTTGATGAATCAGTAGTAATGTCAAAGAACTTATACGGAGGACTTAAAACCGAAACAACTGACCCTATTAATGTAAACTACGGAAGAGATTTTAAATCTGATATCGAAGCTGATATAGCAGATCCATATGAAGGTGCGACATGTAAGAAATGTGAGAAAGGTAAGATTAAAATTATTAGAACTATAGAGTTTGGTCACATTTTTAAATATGATCACTTCTATACAGAGCATCACGATGGATTCTTTACAGATAAAGATGGTCAGGAAAAGCTTATGTACATGGGTGCTTATGGTATTGGAATCGAAAGAGCGATGGCAGTTGTTGTCGAATCTCATAATGATGCCAAAGGAATTGTCTGGCCAGAAAATATTGCTCCATTTAAAGTTCATTTAGTTGGATTAAATCAAGAAGACGAAATTGTTAGAACAAGAGCAAACGAAGTTTACAAAGAACTTGAAATAGCAGGAATTGATGTTTTATTTGACGATAGAATCGAAACTCAAGCTGGTGAAAAATTCTCGGATGCAGACTTAATTGGTAATCCATGGAGAGTTGTCGTTTCTAGGAAATCTGGAGATCAAGTCGAAGTTAAAAAAAGAAACTCACAAGAATCTAAATTGATATCCATTGAGGAATTGATTAAAGAATTGAAAGGTTGATCAATGTTAATTGGGTATAACATGATACGATTATGTTATACCCATATGAACTTGTGGAAGATATTTCCCCACATTTTTTGTATATAGTAAAAAACTGCTTCCATAATCCAGTGTCTTGAACTAGAATAATTTAACATTTTTTGTAATTATTCATATGGTTTACAAAGATCCGGATAAATTAATTAAATTTTAATTCAAAAGGCCCATCGCGGCCTTTTTTTATATTTATACTATGGCTTTTAATGTAAAACATAGAGAAGTTAATGATCCAGAAATTTATAGACACGAAAAAGATGTTGTTCCAATAGTCGACGTTATGAATTTATCTGATACTATGACTCATAGACAGGAAACTTCAGTTATGGAAGTTACAGCAATCAATAACCCAACTTCTATTTATGGAGAAATCCTTAAGGCCGAGATTAGATATAAGGATCCCTATGGAAGACCTATATATTCTGTTGACCATTCTAAAAGAGGAGAGGTTAATTTTATAGTCGATGAAAATGGTAATAGAGTGCAACTATCTTCTAATTTATTAGAAAGTATTTTAAAACAATCGGGAAAACATCAACCTTTAATAAGCGAAGATGTACCAAGATACGTTTTTGTAAGTGGAAAATGGAGGAATCTTACACTTTGGGGAACTGATAATAATGGAGTTGATATGTATTACATCTCAGGTATTGAAAATCATTTAATTATTAGGCTAAATGAAGAATTTGAATTTAGATATATTAAACCAGAAATTTTTCAAACACTATGCGAATATTTTACTGGTGAGAACGGTTCATTGGAGCCTTAAAGTTTAACCTCTTCAATCTGCCTATATCGTGGACCTTTAGAAGTCATTGTACTTTCTATAAATACAAAAGATTCTGCTATAAATGGCTCTGGAGTTGGAATATCTAAACTGCTTACTATCTTTGTTACTTCTTTCCCAGAACTTCTGGTTGCATTTGGTTTTAGCCTCGCAATAGAAATATGGAAATCATCGGTAAATCTTGTTCTCCATCTAATTGTATCTTTAAACTTCAACGACCTGATTAAAAGATAAGCGTCCTTTGCAAGTTCATCCATTACATCACTCTGTTTTATCGTAGCAATTAAATATCTCGGATCAGTTTGCCTTGGAAATCCAAATCTAATTTTCTCAATTGCAATCTCGGGCTTTGGGTATTGACCTTCAAATTTCTTAAATAATTCCACAATTTCATCTACATGTGCCGGAGATACATTTGGACCAACAAACTTTAAAGTAACTACAGTTCTATCGGAGGGGATAGGTTTTAAATTTCTTTTTTCTTTATCAAAATGCTTATAGACATCTGCAAGGTACCTTGCGTATGAAGGTGGTGGATAAATGGCTAGAATTAATCTCATTTCTTCTATTTAACTTTATAAATATTAAATCTTCCTACAACTTGATCTGGTTCTAAATCTTTGAATTTAAAGGTGTTAGATATTACCATACTTCCGGGTTTCATTTCAGAGAAAAGCTTCTGCTTGATCCTATCCATATGCTCAGAGAAAATATACATATACGCTACATTATAGTCCGAGAAATCATGTTTATTAAAATCTTTATTATGAATGGTACTTTTACCATTCAATCGTGATATCAGTAAACGGAATTTAGCAAAAAGACTTAAGAAAGGATTATACTCAATCCCATCGGCTTTACTAAAACCACTTCTTGCAGCCCAAACAACAAATCTTCCATCCCCAGATCCAATATCTACAAATCTAACATCATCAGGAAGTTTAATCTCTCCGTCTTTAATAAGTTTATCTAATTTCTTTACAGAAGAAGGATAAAATGGCGTTTGATTAATCCATGAAATTATTAAATATAATGCAAAAACAACAAGTAAAACTTGGCAAATTAATAATCCGATTAAGCCTATGTTCATAATAATTGTTTTAAAGTTAAAAAGTTCTAATGTTTAAATGTTGAATAAAAATAACCTTAGAACTTTTGAACCTTGAAACGTTTGAACATTTCTATCGTCCCGAAAATATACAAATTGCTCGTTTCATTTCATTAACTTGTTTATATTTCAAAAATCCTGCCAAGGAAACGAGGGAAGTATAAGAAACTTCTTCACCACCTTCAGTCCGTTCTTCCAAATATGTTTTAGCATCTTCAATCTCTTTGTTATCTACAAATAAAGAGGAACCATTAGTTTCCCTGATTATCTTTGCAATTTGTTCCTGTCTTAAGCCTACACTATCAACAATAGCATCTGCTAAGGATTTCTCGATTCCTGAGTATGTATCTTGATTCACAAAAGGATGTATTTGTTCTGTTTGGCAAATAATTATACGAGGCATTAAGTATTCTTTTTCTAATTCTAAAAATAAACCTTCTGCTGTTCCTACTGCAGCTGTACCTGAGGATGCTTGAATAAATAATGCAATATCCTTATTTACAGTTCCTTCCTTAAATTCTTTAAAACTTTTTATTAATTTTCCTAATTCTATTCCTAAAGACCAATAGCCTTTTACAATATCATTGTCTAGAGATATTCTTAGGTTCGGTATTCCTTTCTCTGCGGAAATTTGAATTGCTTTCTTCTTGGGATTTTCTGTGATAATTAGTTCATGCTGAGTATTCGCAATTAGACCTTGAATAATATTTAACTTATTAGCTGCTACATTATTTGAAACAACACAGTTAAGTTTGAATGCTGGGTAAAGTTGTAAATATTCTAGAAAACTAATTAATGCATTCCCCGAAGAAAACAAAACACCTTCCTTTACATCACCATTCTTCAATTCATTAATTTTATATGCAGTTCCTCTATCTTTCCAGGAACCCGTTGGATTTAAATCCTCTCTTTTTAAATATAGCGGGATTGGATCTTCAGATAAAGTATCTACGGCTGTAGAACCTTCTTTCAAATCCATAGGACTGAATTTAAGATTAATACTTTCTTTTATAGTTTTATAATCCCAAATTGACAAATTAATATAAATAACAAATATCAAATTTATTATCTCAACATTAGAATCTACTGCTTTTTTTATTATCCCAAATTCGTGATAAAATAGTAAGGATATTTATTAAAGTAACTTTATGAATGATGATAATAAAAAACCAGAGGATGATGAATTACCCCCAATGCCAACAACTTTGCCAGAAGAGGTTGAAGAAATAACTGAAATTGACATTGCACCAACTGATGATATTTCAACAACACCAATGCCAGTACCTACTTCTGAAGACGAAGATGCGCCAACGGCCATGGGAGATAATTCTCAAGGAACAACTGATGATGTTCCTTCCACATGGTTAGAAATAGTTGATGGGAAATTTAAATGCTCTGAATGTGAAAATGAAGTTGAGCCAGAAACAAATTCAATTGAAGGAGTTGTAAAAGCAGATTTAGATCAAATTAAAGCCGACCTCACATTATACCCAACAAAAGTTGTTTATGGGATTTGTCCAGTTTGCGGAATGGAATTTGTATTTAGATTAATGGATGAAAAATTGTATTTAGAACCAAGTGACTTAGAGAAGTAAGGAAAAGGTGATTCAACCTGCTTATTATGTCATCCCGTACTAGCTTGCCTGCCTTGTGGGCATCTTTGCGGGATCTTTCTTATGATTTTACTGGCTTTACAGTTAGAAATCTTAGCGAGTTTAACGAGCTTTAAATTTCTATTGGCTTTAGCCCACCGCACCTACTCTTTTGGCAGTTATCCTTAATTAGGGTTACATTCTCTTCGGTTTGGCCCTTAATAAATTTCCTCCCCTTTTGTCAAAGGGGAGGTGGCGTAGCCGGAGGGGTTATTACCGCCCCAAAACCACTGAGTGGCTTGGGCGGTCCATTTTTAATAAACCTAGTTCTTTGGTCCTACACTTAATGTAACTGATTGTACAGGATTCCCATTATCGTCCTGTAATTGGACAACAACAATGTTAGCTTCTCTTGAATCTTTATCTGCAGTTAGTACATAACCAAAAAGTGAGCCTTCCGATTGAATAACCCAACCATTAGCTTCAAGTCCAGCTCTGTATGCATCTACTACTGGTTGGCTAGTACTTTCCTTGGAAGTTAGAGAAACAACATAGCTACCATCAGCACTTTTTACTCCATATGTAACTGTTGCACCTGAAGGAATTGGCAAGTCTGTGGGGAATCCAGAAGGTAAACTTAATGAAACACTTCCACCTGCAGTACTTCCACCCTTTCCTGATGGAGTAGGTGCTGGCGTAGGAGATGGCGTTGGCGTTGGAAGAAATCCGAAATTATAAGGATTTGCACAACATGAAACATTATAAATATTTCTATAGTAATAATACGCTCCACCGATTGCACTTAAGCAGCAACATAGAAGTAAAACTACAATAACAACAATTATTAACATTTTAGAATTATCTTTCTTTACCACAGTGGTAGAAGTTGTTTCCGTTGTTTTAGATTCAACATGCGTTTCTGGTTTTTTTTCGTCCGACATTGAAAATTTATAAAAAATATAATTAAGTAACTTTAAAAGAAAATGGAATAAGAGTCAATGCTTAACCTAAAAATGAAAATAAGAAAGCCTATCGTAACAGGACAAGCTCTTTCTTCGGATTGACGGAAAATCATAGTGGAACTATAATTATATTGATCACGGGCAGTTTATTAAAAACTTCAACACGAAAATTTAGGTCCACTGATTCTTATGCCCCGTGGGGTATATGTAAGGTGAGCGGATATTCTTAAGGAAGTCCGAACTACTGTTCCGTGATCATTCACTATCAAGCGGTATTAGTACAGTGGTAGTATGCGTCCTTCCCAAGGACGTGGCACGAGTTCGAGTCTCGTATACCGCTAAATCAGATCTTTAAATTCTATAAATGAAAATTCTTTAAAATTAAAAATATATTAGTTTAACTAATATAAATATTTTTTAATATATTCTTATGGAAACACTTACAGATTTACCAAAGGATATGAAAATGGATCTTGTATTACCTAAATTGGGTAATATTTCCATGGAAATTACAGATGAAAACGAAATATTTATTTACTTCAGTAATGATGGTATGGATGAGGATGTTCCAGACGACCAAATTCCATACTTTTACGAAGGTTATTTAAAAATCCCATTTACTCAAGAAAATTTTTCAGATTTATTAGATAAAGTAAGAACAACTTTTAATATATATTTAACAAAAGGTGAAGCAGAGAGTTTAAGAGGAATTGATATTCAAAAATCATTAATAATGGCTTTAAGAGGACAGGATATAAAAGTAGAAGGTAAAGATGTAGATTCTCTACTAGAAGGATAAAATAAAACTCCCAAAGTTATTTAGTTCAATTTCAGTCAGAAATTTTTGGTAAGATTGAGATTGTATGAACACATAAACTCCTGAATCAAGCTAATTTTAACTACAATTATTTCTCGAGTAAACAAATTCGATGTATAATTAACAGGTCAAAGTACTTTAATTAAAACAGCTTTACCATGAGTAAAAGTATTGTTAAAAACAGAATTTCTTATTTATTTCTGATTCTTCTTATCGCAATAATAGTTATTATTTTACTCATCCCTAAGTCTTTTAACACTCCCCCAGAAGATACATTACATATTGTTCACCCCGAATCGATAATTGCGTCAAACGATATACTCTTCCCAAATCTAAATACAATTTCAGGAGATAACAAATATCAGTCCTTTGTAACAGCAGAAGATTATGGAATGAAGAACAACAAAATATGGTTAACTAGTATAGATGGCTCCTCGCCAGTAATTGTTGCAAAAAGTGATGATCTCAAATATGTTTCAAATCCAATATTTAGTCCGGATTCACAAAATCTTGCTTTTTTAAGAATTTATCCTTCACAAATATACGTTTACAATATTAGAAGTCAGAAATTAACTAATATTGAGCCAGACTGGGAAAGGTTATCGAGATATATGAATCCCAGCTTAGGATATGGTGGCGAATCATACCTCAAATGGAGTGGAAATTCAGAAATTGAATTTGAAAATACAAACACATTCCCCCCAGAGCACTACAAGATAAATATCAATACTAAAGAAATTACTAAAGTAGGTAAAGGTAACAATACTAGTGAAAATATTACAGACGTTCCTTATATGTCTCAAAGGGATGATGCTTGGGGTGATATTCAACTAGGAGCATGTAAAGACGAAACAATTCATTCGGCTGGTTGTGCAGTAAGTGCTACAGCAATGCTTTTGAAGGCATACGGTTACGATACTGATCCACAAAGACTAAATGAATTCCTTAGTAAAAATGGTCAAGGCTACGTAGAAGAATGCAATATTAGATGGTACATAATTCCAAATTTTGCAAAAGGTTTAAAATTGACTGGTGCGTACTTTAACGAACCAAACTTTGATAGATTAAACTATCAATTAGATCATGGCAATCCTGTAATAATCGGCTTTAATAAAGTACCATTCACAAGTCTTCAACATTGGGTTGTAGTGACAAATAGAGTTGGGAATACTTATTATATTAACGATCCGTGGGCACTTGACGGTAAACAAGAAACGTTAGATGACTTTGGGGGTGCTTTTGATCATTTAATAGTTTACGAGAAGGCAGATACTAATTAAGAATTAATAGAAGAATAGGAATATATTACCTTCGATGTCATTGCGAGCGAAGCGAAGCAATCTCACTCGTAATAAAGAGATTGCTTCGTCATTTCATTCCTCGTAATGACACAGTTACTATAGTTGGAGCAGATTTGAAATCTGCTCCATAATTTCGTCCAATAATTTTATAACCTTACCACCTCTTTTACTCTTGTAATAGTCCTGTTATGTGTGGTTGGATCATGTTTCTGTTTATCATATAACATAGAATCTCAAGGGACGCATAAATGCGTCCCCTACGAATCTCACGGTCATTTTCCCTTGCCAAATAACGTTATCTTAAATATAATGCAAGTGCGTATTAATTATTCTTAATTCGTAACTCGTCATTCGTAATTAACAATGCGGGATCGTCTAATGGTCCAGAGATAAACGACGATGCGCCAAGAGCGCAGAGGAGATTTAGATCTGCACACATTTAAGTTTAACAATGCGGGATCGTCTAATGGTAGGACTGTGGCCTTTGAAGCCACCTGTCTAGGTTCGAATCCTAGTCCCGCAATTCTTCTTAATTCTTAATCTAAATTCTTACTCTATTTTTAGAATTAAGACAGAGTTTGATGATAAGAATTAAGGTACCATCTTCGTAACATAAAATTTCTTAGAATAAACTAGTAAAAACCGCTATGTTTCCCATCTACATTGACTTTCGTGGGTTGTAGATGGTATAATATCTACATGGTAAGAAAACTTAAAGATTTAACAAGTGTAAATTTATCAGGTAAAACAGTTGTTTTAAGAGCAAACTTAGATGTTCCTCTTAAAGATGGCGAGGTTGCTGATAGTACTAAAATCAAACTTCTAATACCAACTATTCAAGAGCTTATAAAAAATAACTGTAAAGTTATAGTTCTTGGTCATATCGGCGAAAAAACCGGTGAATATAACGATGCTTTTTCATTAATGCCAGTTAGGTTTGAATTAGGTAGGACCTTACAAAAACCAATTAAATTTGTAAATATTGCTACGTGTGATAATTCAATCAAATTTATGGAACCAGGAGAAATCCTAATGCTAGAAAATCTTTTCTTCTCAAAAGAAGAATTTGCACCAAAAGGTAAGGAAAAAGAAACTTTTGTCAGGCATTTAGCAAATTTTGCAGATTTCTTTGTAAATGAAGCATATGGTGTAGATGAAAAGTTAACTTCAATGATAGAACTTCCTAAAATGCTTAAACCTATATATGGTTTTAACTATATTAAAGAGTTAGAAGCTGTAGAAAAATTTAAAAACAAACCAAATTCACCTTTTATTGGAATTGTTGGAGGAAATAATCTTTCGGATAAACTTCCAATATTAAAAATGCTTGCTAAGAAAGCTGATTGCATTCTAATTGGTGGAGCAATTGCTTACGACTTCTTGAATTACAAAAAAATTAATATTGGAAAATCTAATTTAACTAAAAACTCTAAAGAAGAAATTAAAAACATTTTTGATTTAGCAGATAAAAAAGGGTGTAAAATTCTTCTACCTGTGGACCATATTGCCGTTAGTGAATTCTCAGAGAAAGCAAAACCTATAAAGATTTCAAGTTCAGAAATACCAGAAAATCTAATGGGAATGGATATTGGGCCTAAAACTGTTGAATTATATAGAGATGCGATTGAGAACGCAAAAACTATAATCTGGTCTGGAACAATGGGAGTTTTTGAATGGGAAAATTTTTACAAAGGAACAGAAGCAATAGGAGAATACGTTTCTCTTTCAGCTCCAAAAGATTCTTACAAAGTGGCTGTTGGAAACGATACTTTATACGCAATCAGTAGATTAAAACTAAAACATAAAAAGTTCAGCCATATCTCTGCTGGTGCAAACATTTTTCTAAAGGAAATATCTTAACCCCTCAACTTTTTACACTAAATCCAAATTATCTTGGCTCTGTTACAGATTTGAAACATTTAGCAGTATTGACAATCCAAAGCTAAAAATGTATAATTAAATCAATTTGTCAACTACTACTGACATGGATCCGGAAGGACATACTGTAATGAAACATTGACCAAGGGAGAGTTAAATTTTTAAAAAGTCTCTAAATGGAGGCAAAACAAGCGTTAAACGAAATAGCGCAAATTGTAGATACTGAAGTACAAAGTATTCTGGACAACGAGACTAAACTCTCTAAAGGAATCTCCCCCATTATAAAAGAACTTTTGACAACTTTCCCAGTTGTAGTTTTTGGTGGGAAAAGGCTTAGAGCAGCTTTTATTTACTATAGCTATTTAATGCACAATGGTAAAAATAAAGAAGAAATCATCAAAGTAGGTGCAGGAATGGAGCTACTGCATTCTTACCTTCTTGCTCATGACGACATGATGGACAAATCCGATATGCGACATTCAAAGCCTACAGTAAATAAATACTACGAAGCGCTAGGGAAAATGCATAAATTAAGACGTCCAGCAGCAGCACACTTTGGCAATAGCATGGCAGTAAATGCTGGAGATATTTTATGCCATATTGGTTTAGACATTATTACTAACTCAAAATTCGAATCACATAAAAAATTAAAAGCACTTTCTAAAATAAATAATGAATTTAGAGATACCGGTTATGGTCAAGTCATTGATGTTTTTGGGGGGATTCTCTCAAGTGTAGATGAAGAATATGTAATGCAAGTTCATTACTTTAAGACTGGAAAATATACTTACGAAACTCCGCTTCATGTTGGTGCAATATTAGCAGGTGCTAATAAAGAACAACTTGATGCACTAACTAGATATGCAATCCCAGGAGGGATAGCTTTCCAAATTCAAGACGATATCTTAGGGATGTTCGGAGACGAAAAAAGGATAGGTAAAAGAGCAGATTCAGATTTAAGAGAAGGTAAAAAAACTCTTCTTATCGTCAAAGCAATGGGAAAAGCGACGCCAAAACAAAAGAAAATTATTGAAGAGAGCCTGGGAAATCCTGATTTAACAATCGAAATGTTAGAAGCTACTAAGAAAGTAATCATCGATACTGGTTCATTAGAATATTCAAAATCTATCGCTAGAAGATTAGTACTAAAAGCAAAACGAGGCTTAATTGAAAAACCAGAATTAAATTGGAATCCAAAAGGAAAAGCATTCTTGGAAGCAATCGCAGACTATATGATTGAGAGAGAGTATTAAAACAATTCAATTTAAAACCCTGCCTGACGGTAGGCTGGTTAAGAGAAGAATCACAAAGTTGACTTGGACATATTGCTTAATGGTGAGCGGAATCGAATCATAATCCTTTCATTTTATTTACCACTGCACATTAATCACAAAATTTTCTAAGAACTCATTGATTCCATTGCAATTGCAAATATTTGGTACTTTAAAAACATAGGAAATTGTAGAAGGCTTAAGCTTTCCTAATTTCCCAAAAACCTGAAGTTCTGGCTCAATATCTGGAAGGATAGATTTAATAGAATCCGGCATGTCATCTATAATCTGTTTCCAGAATCCCTGAATCTGAGTATTTTGATATTTTCTTGTAAAATCAATATAATCGGGCCATGTTGTTACAAAGGTATTTGCACTCATAACAAATATGATTAAATATATTATGATTATTTATAACAAACTAAAAACGAATAAACATTGTAACGCAATACAAAAATATACGTATTTTGATAGAAATTAGGTCAATTAGTTAAAATATTAATATGGTAAATCCAGAATTGTATAAAATAGGACAAAAAATAAGAAACTTTAGAATCAGAGCTGGGCTTAGCCAGCTGGAACTGGAAATAAAAATGGGAGCTGCACCCAGTAGTTTGAGTAGAATTGAGAATGGAGAGGTGAATCCAAGTAAGGAGACGCTATCCAAAATCTCTAGTGCACTTAATCTGAATGCAATTGAGATTGCTAGTCTTCAAAACTTAGAAATTTTTACCCCTGAAGAAGTAATGAATGCGATTAGCATTTTCACAAAGTCTCTAGATATCGATGAGATTATAACTAACGTAGTTGATATTCTGTTTCAACTTTATCCTAAATATAATGGAGGAGTCATTCTTCTAACCGATGACAATAATAAGAATATTTTAAGATCTAGAGCAGTTTCCAATATGCCAAACATTGCAAAAGTATATGAATTATTGGGTGGTGGAGTTGATCAATATTTTTTTAAGTTAAATGAATCCAATCCTGATTTAGGCCTAATTGTAAAAACCTTTTTAACAGGTGAGAAATACACTAGTAATCTCCTAAGAGATTTCTCTAAAGGAACAATGCCAGATTACATACCGGACATTATTTCAAAAATGCTAGGGTTTGGAATTGGTATTTCAGTACCAATTGACATAGAAGGAGAAAGAATAGGAATAATGCTTTACACAAAAAGTACAAATGAACCATTTAGTGAATACGAACAAAAGATATTGGATCTTTTAACAAAACAGATAGGAATAGCTGTGATGAATGGGAAAAAGTTTAAAGAGTTAAAATCAAAAAGAAACAGTGAGTGAGGTAACTACTAGTTGCATAACCTACAATATTAGATAATAATATCCTTAGCAATATTCGTTGTGATTTTTAAAATTAAAATGATCAATAGTATAAAAAAAGAAATAAATATTTTCTGGAGATTTATTAGAAGTGATATTTGGGCAACAATAATTCCAGGGCTTATAATGACTTCTATTGCATTGATACATTTTCATATTGACCTCAAAGTCTCAATTATAATACTATTTCAGTCACTGATCTATTTTACGTTGTACGAATACAGCTTTGTACTAACAAACCAATTGGGTAGTATTGAAGAGGATAGTATCAATAAACCTTTTCGACCGCTACCTCAGAAATTAGTAACAAGAAATCAAACTTTACAACGAAGTCTTCTTGTATCGCTAATATTTTTAATAGTAGGATTTTTATTAGGAATTTTGCCATGGGCTATTCTATGGGTATCGGTATCTTTATTTCATAATATTTGGGGGCATAGGCATTGGTTAACAAAAAATGTAATTTCGATGAGTTTAGGCATACTTTCAATTATTGGTGCTGCCTGGGAATTGGTAATGCCGCTTGAACCTAGTGTACTGAAATGGGGTATCGTAATATCTACAATACTGGGATTCTGTGCAGTCATGCAAGATTTTAGAGACGTGAGTGGTGATAGATTGTCAAAAAGAAAAACATTACCAATCGATCTAGGGGATTATAAGGCTAGGATTGTCAGCTTCTTTATAAGTGTAACTTCATTTATTGTTTTTTATATTTTCATAATTTATCCTTCAAGGGACAATGATTTAACTAGAGTGTTTTCATTAGTTATTTTCTTTCTTTTTCTATTTATTCCAACCAGGCTATTGATATATAGAGACCCCAAAAGTGATCATATAACTTATACTATACTGTTATACTTATTTAATTTATTATTGTTAAGTGGATTAGTATACCTATAAAATTAATTTATGTTCGGATTATTTTCAAAAAAAACTACTGATATTGCAATTCTTCAAAAAGAAGTTGATGAGTTGAATGCAAGATTAAATGCTGTTGCAGAGGTAAATAAGTCCCTTGTAGGAGTAATAAATAAGCAAAATGTTTTCGACCTAATTACAAAGAAGCTAGCGTCCACAGTTAAAATGAACTTTCCTTCTATTTGGATTTATGATGTTAATAAATCAACGATCACTTTAACAAGTCACTCTATTCCTGATTCTATAAAGATTATTGCAGAAACGGCGATTGGAAAGAAAATTGAAGATCTTTCCTTTTATAAGGGAAATCCTGAGGAAGGAGATAGTACTTATTTTAAAGTAATAGAAACGGGGAAACCGATTTTTAGCAAGGACCTTTATCAACATACAAGGCCTTTTTTAAGTCAGAATATTGCGAAAATTCTTGAAGTAGCTTCCGGAATGAAATTGGCAGTGTCAGTACCAATTATTGTTGAAGATAAACCAATAGGAATTTTAAGTGCAATATGGCAGGATGAAGTCTTATCAAAAGAGGACGAAATAACTCTATATACTTTTGCAAATCAAATTTCTACCGCTATTTATAATGCACAATTGTTTGAACAGGTTGGGAATCAGGTAAATAGTTTAGAGATAAAAAACAAGGACCTTCAATCTCTCTACAACCTAACATCAAAAATTTCTCAATCTCTCGATCCTACAACGGTTGCTCAAACTGCTGTAAATTCTCTTCCACAAGATAAATTTCTAATCGGAGCTGCTCTTAACGAATATCTTCCAAAAGAAAATGCAATGGGAATTGTTGCATTTACAGAAAACTCAATGGCATACGAAGTTGTTAAAGCAATGGGTGGTGAACCTGGTAAATATAAAACATCATTGGATGCACCTGGAGCTGAATTTAATATCGTAATGAAAGCATTCAAACAAGCAATGCCAAACTTTAGTAATAATTTAGATGATTTATTATTACCTACAATTCCAAAACCTGTAGCAGCAATAATTAAAGGTCTACTTCCTGTAAAGTCTATTGCAACTTTCCCACTTAAAGTTAGAAATAAAGCTATCGGAACGATTACTTATTTATTAAGGGATAAAACAGTAGAGCAATTATTAGAAGGCGAAAAACAACTCTTAGAAACTTACACTTTACATATTGCAATTGCTTTGGAAAATGCAGAATTGTACAAACAGCAGCAAATCATTCAAGCTAATTTAGAAACAGCTTTAACTGAAGTCCAGGCATTAAGACAACACGAACAGGATATGATTGATATAATGGGGCATGAGCTTAGAACTCCAATCAGCATCGTCAGAAATGCATTAGGAATGTTAGAACTGGAATTAAAAAATACAGGTGAAATTAAAAAAGAAAACCTTGGGAAATTTTTAGGTATTTCAATGGAGTCTGCACGTAGAGAGGTTAGATTGGTTGAAACGTTACTTTCATCTGCAAAAGCAGATAGTAGAGGATTTCAATTATTATTTGAAAAAGTAGATTTCTTGGACGTAATCAATGACTCCTTAGAATTCTTTGCTCGGGAAGCAGAGAAAAAAGGACTCCAAATTAAATATACAAGACCAAGTGAGGAATATTTAGTTTATGCAGATAGAACTAGAATTCAAGAAGTAATGGATAATTTTTTGAGTAACGCGGTTAAATACACAGAGAAAGGTTACATTAAAATTACTCCACGAAAAGAAGGTGACTTTGCTTGGATTGATGTGAGTGATACAGGAATTGGAATGAGTGAAAAGGATCTAAAGAGTATTGGCCAAAAATTTTATAGAGTAGATCAATATATGGACAGTGAGTTAACGGGTTCAGAAAAACCGAATATTATTAGACCAGGAGGAACAGGATTAGGTTTGTATGTAACTTTCAGTTTAATAAAAGTTATGGATGGTAAAGTTGAAGTAAAAAGTCAAATTGGTGTAGGGACTACATTCTCATTTTGCATGCCTTTGTTTAAAGGACAAGAGTCTAAGCAAGAGCAACGAAAGCCGTAAAATCTCTAAAAATATCAAATTTCCCTTATTTTCTCCCCAAATTTGTATTGCGGTACAATGTTATTTCTAAAATAGTAAGTTAGAATCTATTTGTCATGACACATATGTGCCTGACTTAGACAAGGAGGCTACTATGCCTGACCCAGGTAAAAGCGGCGGTGGAAGCAAAAAAGGTGGCGGTCCATCAGGCGGCGGAAGACCAAAGTAGGTAAGTAATTCAGGGGTGTCAGAATTGACACCCCAAACACCTCTATTATTAGTAAAAGTTAATTGTTAATATAAAAGTAAATTTAATTAGTGATATGCAAATAAATAACCAAGAAATTTCTCAAGAACCAATAAATTTATGGTTAAACTATTTTATAAAATACTATAAATTCAGCTCTATCTCTATCGGTATTGTTGATAAGAAAAATAGGTATACTTTTTCATATGGTTATTACGATCAGGAGAATAAACTAGAAGCGAACGAATCAAGTAATTACTTAATTGCTTCTCTCTCTAAAATTTATACCGCAATTGAAGTATTAAAATTAATGGAACAGAAGAAATTAGCTTTCCAAGATCCAGTAATTAAGTATATTCCTGAATTCATTGATAAAACAGTTACTATAAAAGATTTGTTAGTACATACAGCAGGACTTCCTAGAGATGGGGATTTTAATTTTTGGTTGGATAAAAATTCCCCTACAGAAGAAGAATTAATTAAACATTTGAAAAAGATTAAGATTATTAATAAGGGCACATACAAATATTCAAATCTTGGGTATGCAATTTTGGGCTTAATATTAGAACTGAATAGTGTTCAAATATCTCAGAAAAAAATCTCAGATTTTAAAAGTTACAATAAGTGGGTTTTTGATAAAAGAAATGAAAATATTTTTATAGATTTAAAATCATTTACTCCATCCTTCGGCCTATATAAGAATATTGTAGAAATGACTGAATTAATACAAAAGCTATTAAATAAAGATCAAAGCTTATTATCAAAAGAAAACTTTAATGAAATGTTTAAAGTACATTTAAAAATTAAGGGTGAAAATGAAGATGATATTGCAATCCCATGGGAAAAATGGAAAGGTCATAATATCTACGAATTTAGCGGTTTGGGTTTCGGATCTGCTTCTTCGATATTAATTGATTTTGATAAAGATATTTCATACACAGTTCTAATTAATTGCTCGCAAGAATCAAACGGTTTTTATTTTGTGAGAGCGTTGAGAAACTATATTAACTATTGTTTAGAAAATAAGATTAAAATCGATTGGAGTTCAAAACTAAATGGTTTATACAGAAATGATGATTCTGACATTATGATTTTTGACTGTGGTGATAAAATATTTACTATAAACCCAGAAGACACTACACCATTTCATCCTGATTACTTGAGTGAATATTCTAAAATTGATGAGTTTAAATATAGTATCTTAAGAAAAGAAGAAGGTTATCTAAATGAATTTGCAACTTTTGAGGTAGATAATAAAGAAAAGGCAACCTTATTCAAACTTGGTGGTTGGGGTTACAGAAAAGTTGAATTTGATAGTATAATCTAAAAACTATTATCTTCTTCCTTATGAACAATATCGAGCTCGAGTATCGTAGTGAGATTGAATTCTCTCAATTTGATCAATTCGAAAAAAAATTTAATCAAATAGCTAAATTAAAGTCACATGCAAAAAGATTGTCATTTATGGCTTTCGGAGATGGAATAGATATTAGAGTGAGGATAACAAATGGAAAATCTGAGGTTGTTGTTAAAAAAGGTGATTGGCATGCAGAAAATAGAATTGAAATATCTCAAGATATTGAAAATGATCAGTTTGTAGGATTTGTGAAAATCTTTAGTGCAATGATAAAAAATTGCAATATTGGTGAAAGAGAAAATTTTGTTTTTGAAAATAATGATGGCGTAACAATAACCTTAGTTAAGTCTAAACGACTTGCATATGTTGAGTTTGAATTAATATCTAGGGATGAAAATATAGAGACGAATAAGAAGATAATATTAGATTTAATGAAAAGTCTTAATTTAGAAATTCTAGATAAAAAAGGTTTTGATGATTTATGTGATCGATTGAAGGTAAATGATGATTGGAAATTTAACTTAGAGGAAGATAAAGTTTCAAAATTGGAAGGTTTACTTTCTGAATACTCTAAACTTTAATATATTTTCATAACCTATATTTTATGCCTGAATACCTACATTATAGTAATGAGGATAATAAAGAGCTCAATATAATTATTCCAGGTAGTTCTGTCGGTTTCGAAAAAGGTTTTATCAAAAAAATATTTGATAAATTTATAGAAGATAAAAAATCAGCAATAACATTTAATCATCCTTTTTTTACAAGAGGAGATGAAAGTTGGTCTGGCGAAGAATTATTAGAAGAGCAGAATGCTTTGGAAGAAGTTATGCAAGAAGTAGATTTAGAAAATTTTTCTAAAATAAATTTTATCGGTAAGTCATTAGGTGCAATTGTCTTATCAATGTTTTTAAGAAAAAATCCCCAATTATTTAATAAATCAACTTTTACAGTGCTAGGATTTGTTAAAGGAAGCCTGGATTTAAAAAAGATAAATGTAAAAACTCTTATTGTTCAAGGAGAGAATGATAAGTTTGGTAAGTTAGAAGAAATTAAAAAAGATCTCAATAAATTATCAAAATACATTGAATTTGTTGAAATAAAAGGAGCAGATCACAGCTATAGAGATGAAAGTAAGCAACCTATTTATGAAGAGGAAGCAATTAAACTCTTATTTAACTTTCTTAATCAATCCAATCCATAGCATAAAGCTCAGGCCATTCTTTTGAGTACCTCTCAACTTTCTTTTGATACACATCTTTTGTAATTAAAGTTTGATTTGCCCTTAATGTCATTGATAGTAAATCTTCTAATCCAAATGGTGCGTATATTTCTAAGTTATCATTTTTAAGCCTTACTCCAATTGCAGTAGCTGTTGTGGGCCAGGTATCAATTGCATCTTCAGATGATTGATATTGAGGAATATCTTCCCCAAATTTACTTTTATACCAGAGGTGAACTCTAGCTTTGTTTTTAGCATCAATGTTTAATCCTGGTAGTAATTCTTTTAATTTAGATCCAATTTCTTTTTCTTTCTCTTCGCTTAAATCAGAGTCATCATAATAAATAATGTCAAAATCTTTAATTCCTTCCGCAGGAATTCGACTAGTTAAGTGATTCCAGATAGTTTGTGGAATGCAGCCAGCACCTAAATAAGGTTGAGGGAGGTTTAATGAGTTGAGAGCTTTTAAAACTCTTCGGATTTCAACACTGGATAAAAGAATTTCGGATATTAACTTTTCCTGGTCAATTCTATCTCGAGGAATTTCCATAATTAGAAACTAAACAACACAACAGTGACGGCATTGCTTACGTTTATACTTGCACCTTTTCCGTACATTGGAATCACAACGGAGTTTTCACACTTTGCTAATGTTGCTCTATTAATTCCATAAACTTCGCTTCCACCTATAAAACAAATTTTATCTTTATCTTTCAAATAGTCAGCTAGATCACTTACTAGTATAGATTTATCTGTAAGTTCTATTGGTAATATTTCAAAACCTTGTTTCTGTAGGCTATTTATGACTTCGATTGAGGATTCTTTTTGAATCCATTCTACAGATTGTTCCTTACTCCTAGATACTTGTCTCAATTCTTTTCCAAAGGGAGGGTGGTGTGAAATTCCAGTGAGGTAGATTCTCTTAACTCCAGCTGCATCTGCAGTTCTAAACATACTAGCTACATTACGTGCATATTGTATATTTTCTAAAATCAAAACAATTTCCTTATCTCTTTTATAAAGTTTCGAAAACTCTTTTTTAATCTCTTTTTTTCTAAGTTGTCTCATTTTGTTATATTTGAATTATTCTTATTGTATAATAACATATTAGCTAGAATTGACCTAAGCTCATGAAAACTTTCATTAAAATTATAATTTCACTAATCTTACTAATAGTATTCATTTTAGGCTGTTTTGTTTTAACGCTATTAACTTTTACTGGAATAATTTTTAATTCGTATCAGGTTTTTACAGATAAAAAAGAAGTCGCAGAACTTACAATTAGTGAAGCTAAATCAGATGTTTTTGGTGAATACGCAGATGTTACAGTTACACCTATCAACAATGAATCCACTGCACTCACTTGGATTCTACTTAATAATAAATCCGAAACAAAAGTGAACCTTCCAGTGAAGAGTTTTAAAGTATACGGTGATTTTGTGTTTATTGGTGGCCCAATTGTTAAATTCAACGATGGACTCGCACTTATTAATTTTAAAACAATATATAAGCTAGCTTCTCTTTCCGGTGAGTATAAATTTGATTTAGTTAAAGAAAAGAATCGACCAAACCAGGCTTTTTCTAAATTTCAGTTCGATGGCGGTTATGATGATTGGAAGCCAGTATTTAATAATTGGAAGCAACCTGGTATACTTGGAGACATATATAGGAACCTTATTCAGACAACCGAAGATCAGGAAGTAGGAACAGACATAACAAATACGGAGTTGAAATATATCGTATATATAACTAATAGTGGTTTCCAAATAGAGCAAGCTAGGTAATGGTGTTGTAGCCAAGTGGTAAGGCAGGAGTCTGCAAAACTCTCACCGCGAGTTCGATTCTCGCCAACACCT
>JBDTVZ010000005.1:0-58872 GCA_040006935.1 Candidatus Dojkabacteria bacterium
GGTAAGGCAGGAGTCTGCAAAACTCTCACCGCGAGTTCGATTCTCGCCAACACCTATCTTTCATATAAAAAGTATGCCACTTTCAAGACGTCAATTTCTAACTATTGCAGGATTATCTTTACTTGCAGGTAAAACAGGAATTGATGCAAGTATTACTAAATCTCCCGATAGAATATTCACAAATAGACAAGAATATTTAGAATCTTTACCCAGAGTGTTTGAAGGCAATCCTGATAATCCATATACACTTTTTCTAGGATATCCAGATTGGTCACCTGAAAAACTCCAAGATCCAAATAATTTTGCAGTTTTACAACCCACAACTTTTCTGGAACTTTTGAACTTAGATTCTAATTTACCTGATTTTATAAATACGCTATCAAATTTAATTAATTCTAATAGTGAACTCTTAGCTCAACTATTTCGTGGTATTCCAGAATTTCTCTATGGAGATATGAATTTATTCTTAAACTTACCTCCAGCTGGACATATTAGACTTGCAAATGCAGGGGACTCAAATAATTCTTTTTTTCACAATGACTTTGATTATCATGTGGCAACATTTCACCGCATTCCTCATCAACTTTATAGATTTGATCCTCATGATGCAAAGCTGAGAAGAGTTTTAAACTTAATTGACCCAACTCAAATTCTTACAATGAAACAACTATTGGACACGACTCCAACAGCTGAGCTTGAATTTGGAAATGCTATAAATCAAGGATATGATGAATTAATTAATGGAGGTTGGTTAGCAAAGATGGTTGAAAGTAGAAACCCACCAAATATAGTGCATTTTACGTTAGGGAAAATAGACTTTGCTTATCTTGGTTTGGGTAATACATTCGACTTGGGAAGATTTTACTTGAATGCTAGAAAAGGAATTGAGTATTGTTTAGCTCATAATGTAATTCCCGTAATAATTTTGCCAAATATTCTAGATGCAAATAGAGAAGCTGAAGGCTACTTTGTTGCAAATCCAAAAGGACTGGCTATTTGCTATGTTCTATATCAACTAGCATTACAATTTAATATTCCATTAATAAATCAATATCCGAGTTTAAGAAATGTTCGACCAATAAGAGTAGTGACAGATAGAGATAATTATGTAGTTGGAGCTTATGGAACTGGATTTATATATACTGATGCTCAGCATTATTCAAGGCCAGGCTCTGATCCTTTTGATATTTCAGCAAGGCCGAACATGGATGTTTTCTTCTCCACAATAAAAGATTTTCATCGTCGATATGGAGATAGCGCAATAATTTGGGATGTTTTAAGATTCTATTCGAATTTGATAGATATGGGAGTTTTTAATTTTTTATAGACTTATCTTTTATTCCCGATTCCTGTATTATTAAAACAATATGAAAGAAAAATTGCCAAGACGTACAGTTTTAAAAGGATTACTAACCTTGATGGCTGGTTTGGGTTTTGGGCTTAAACCACAGCTAAAATTAAAAGCTCAAGATGCTAATTTCCAAAACGCAGCAGAATATTATAATTCTCTACCTGTTATTTACCCAGGTGATCCTCCTCTTTTGTCAGGATATTATGATTGGCAGCCTTCTGTATTAAACGATCCAATAAATATTGCTAGAGTTTCTGATTCAGTACTAAGTGAACTTGAAAGTATAAATCCTGATTTACCTGATTCTATGAGAGCTCTGGTAAGTTTAGTTAATTCAAATAATTCTCTTTTAGTTGACTTGTTTTGTGAGATTCCAGAATATTCTTTTGGTAATCTGGAATTATTCTCAAATTTCCCTAGAGTTGGTGAAATTAGGTTTGCTAAGGCAGGTGATTCTAATGATTCATTTTTATATAATCGAGGGGACTACCATGTTGCTGATTGGAATTATATTCAAGAACAATTATTTGAATTTGACCCACATGAGCAAAATTTAAGAAGAGTACTTGATCTAGTTGATCCTTCTCAAAGAATTTCAATGGAAACTCTTCTTAATACAGTTACAACGACTGAGCTACAAACAGGAGTGAGTATCAGCCAAAGTTATCGTAGTTTGGTGGATAACAATAACGAAGATTTAGATAGAATTATCGATGGAGAAAGACCTAATATACTACATTTCTCTGTAGGAAAAATGGACAGTATGCCAGCCCATCCGGATGAAAATTTCGATCCAGGGGAACTATTCCTTAATGCAAGAAAGGCCATTCAGCATTGTCTTTCTCGAAATGTAGTACCTATTATTATCCTTCCTAATATTTTAGATTCTAATCCTGATGAGCGACACTTTGTTGCAAATCCAAAAGGTCTTGCTGTTTGTTATCTTTTATATCAACTGGCTTTAGAATTCAATATACCACTAATTAATCCATATCCAGCTCTCAGAGCGATTCGACCAACTGAGATAACTTTCGAGGGCAGTAATTACTTAGTTGGAGCTTATGGAACTGGCTTTAATATAAATGATGCGCAGCATTATTCAAGGGCAGGAGCCAGCCCAACAGATGGGACAGCAAGGTTAAACATGGATAAGTATCTTTCTACTGTGGATGATTTTCAATTTAAATATGGACATAGTGCAGTTACATTAACTACTTTAAGATTCTATTCGAATTTAATAGATCAAAGAGTGTTACCTTCTGAATAAGCTTCATTTAACTTAGTCGCCAAAATCTAGTGTTATATAGTATAATTATCTATAAATTTTATATTTTTATATGTCTGATGGTTTTATAGAAGATTCTTCGGATGCGAGAATAATTGCTGTTAAAGAGAAATTATTTAAAGAAATAATGGAAAATGAAGCATTAGCTGCACAGATATTTTCTGAATTTATAATAGGAGTAGTAAAAGAGGATGAAAGGCCTGTTAAAACTCTAACAGAAATAGCGAAGAATTTATTACTCGAAAGTTTTACTAAAAACAAAACAATAGCTAAAGAAATGATTTCTTGGGTAGGCCAAGCTATGTACGAAAGACAAGTAAGGAATGCTATTGGACAAATAACTTTTGAATCTCAAGAGGCAAAGAATCAGTGGTTAAGTGAGGTAAAAAATAGAATTGAAGCATTTAATAATGCGAGAAACAAAAAGATTAAATTGCAAATAGCACAATTGAGAAAGCAATCAGGAGAGATGGTGGACTTTCAAATGCAAGGAAATCTCGCACAAGGAGCAAATATTTATTCAGCGGAATTTGTAAACAGATTAATCAAATTAGAAAATAACGAAGATTACAGATATCCCGAAGGACATAGAAGCGGTGGTCATTTAAACATGATCTTAATAGCTCGGACGTTACAGAGTGAATTTCCCGATTATAAAGATATAACTCCCAAGAAGCTGAATGATTTAAAAAGAAAAAATCAATATTATAAAGTCTATTTAGAAGACCTAGAAGGATAAGAGGGCACATCCTAGCACCCTCTTATATTTACTTAAAACGGTAAGTCGCTTGGATCTATTTCTTCTTCTGCTCCAGACTCTTCTGCCTCAGCTGGTGCTGATTTAGGAGATGAAGACTTAGAGTAACTTGATGCTCCACTTCCTTCACTATCATTAGAACCTTCAAATCTTGAGATTAGAATTACTTTTTCTGCAACTACCTCTGTTTTATATTGTTTTTTACCATCTGCTCCGTCCCAACTTCGAGTTTGAACTCTTCCTTCTATATAAATTCTTGTTCCTTTTCTGATTCTTTGGCTTAATTGTTCAGCTTGATTCCAAACAACAATATTGTGGAAAGCTGCTTCTTCTAACCATTCTTCACCTTTTTTATACCTTCTATTTGTTGCCACACTGAAAGAAACCACTGGAGCTCCACTAGGTGTGAATCTCAAATCAGGGTCCTTTGTAACGTTACCCATAAGGGTTATTTTGTTAACATCGCCAAACATATGAATAAATTTAAAAAATACTATACTGGGATAATAATCTATTTTGGAATATTTGTAAAATAAATTATTTATAAAATATCTTAACATTTATTGAAGTTTGAGGACAGATGGAGTTCTCTCTCCTTTTAAGGACCTGCCCGCCTTATAAATAATATCAATAATCTTGTTATTGGCAGGCGTGGGAGGGTTAGGTCATATCGCCCCGAAACCAGAATGAAGTATGGGCGATCCTATTGAATTGTCAAAACTTTACACAGAGTGCGCAAATCTACATCTCCTCACTACGTTCGTTGTGTATCTTTGGGCCACCTCATTTACTCTTTGTCGTGCCAGTTTTTTAGAATTTCACTCTAAAAATTTAATAACATTATTTGCAACCTCACTTTCATAACCTACATAGCAATGATCGGAATCCGCAATTAATTGAATATCAGCTTTTTTAAGGCTGTTTCTCAAATAAGAAACTGTATTTTCAATACTTCCTCCAATTTCAGGAGTAAAGGCAGAAGTATCTTTATCTCCTAAAATAACTTGCACTGGAATTTTGATATTTTGTAAGACAGGAGAAATATACTCAGGTTTATAAAAATCAAACATTGAGTTCAAATCACTTTCTTTGTACCAAGATAAATAATTTTGATATGTCATTGGAAAGTCATCAAATGAGTTTGGAATAATTTCTAATGCTTTTCCTTCCCTAATTTTTTCTTCCGCAATCTTGATATGATTATGCCATTCTCCTTTTGTTTTATTTTCTACATAACCATTTTTATCGAACGGAGCTAGCAGAATAAGCTTGGAAATCTGGTCTATATATTCACCTTCGTATAGATACCTTACAGATTTAATAGTACCAAGTGAATGTCCAACTAAAATAAATTTTGTATATCCTTGAGATCTTAAGAAATCTACCCAAGAAGAAATATCTAAATGAGCATCGTCAATTTTTTCGTAATATGAGCCTAAGTTAAATCCTTTTGAACGATCAGCGGAAATAAATTCTGTAAATAAACCTGTACCTCGATTTTGAGCTAATACATATGCATAATTATTTTTATTAAGAATGTCTCCAATTGAATGAGTAAATTTATGTGTAAAAAAATCAGTGCCGAATCCATGTATAAATATTATTGCTTCTTTACCTGTACTACCTTTTGAGTATAGTCCACTTAATATTAAATTATCGCTTGTAGTAGTTTGGACAAGTTGGGTAAGAGTTTCCATATGTTGTTAATTTTAGATAATTATAAAATTATAACAAAACATTACAATCTTTTTTGGAATAACAAGGGGACGCCAATTGGCGTCCCCTACAAATCTCGATAAAATTTTATTCTTAGTATTCCCCTCTTGTTAAGAGGGGTTAGGGGAGTTAATAACTCCTCCCTGCCTCCTCTTACAAAGAGGAGGAGAGAATGAAATTTCTACATCAATTCCTAATCGCTTCTACAGGACTAACTCTTGATGCTTGCTCTGATGGCCAAAGTGATGCAATCAATGTAACTATCAATAAGACTCCTGCATATATTAAAATACTTTTGTATTCAATATTCATAAAGTCTGATTGGCTTACACTTCCAGTTAAAGTTAATATTCCTCCAACTGTTGAGTTAATAAAGCTTTGTGCAGAATTTAAGATTGGTCCACTGAATGCTAGTATTGCTCCAACTCCTAACAATGCTCCAGTTATCATAGAAATAATTATGTAAATGAATGATTGAGAAATAAATATTGCTCGAATATCCATTCGTTTTGCACCAATTGCTCTAAATATTCCAATCTCTTTTCTGCTTTCTGAAACAAATTTAGACATGTTCAAAAGTATAAATAGAGCTGCAATTACCATAAATGCTATAGATGCTATATTTAAACCTGTGTATAAAGAATTTTGTAATCTTTTAAATTCTTCGGATTTACTATTATCTCTATATGTATATCCTTTTGCATTTAAATCGGTAACAACTTGGGTTAAGTTATCCGTACTATTTACTTTTATTAAGATAGTAGTGCTTTCCAATGGAAGTTCTTTTTTTAAATCAAAATCTTTCTTTTCTCCAGTTACTTCGTTTGTAGTTCTATCTGTTGTAACAACTAAACCAGGAATATTGTATCCTTTTGTTGCATCTGCAAAGTTAACAGAAAAATTTGCTTGTGGTGCGCCTTCGCCTCTAACAAATGTTCTTCCTTGGTTATCCGAATTAAAATTTCTTTGTTGTTGATTTAGCTGTCTTCTAAATCCAGCAAACAATCCATTTGTAGCATCATCTTTTAAGCTTACTCCATCATAAACTAATCCTTTATATTGACTATTTAAATCTGTAGTTGCTATTGCTGTAGCATTTCTTGCACTTAATTCATTGCTTAAGTAATCTTTTAATACTTTTGTTGCAAATGCTGTTGGAACATAGGATTTAGTTTTATCTGATCCTTCTACAATGCCTACAACTTTAAATTTGTATGTTATGGGTTTCGAAATCTTTGCATAATCCCAATATTTAGAAATGTCAGTTTTTCGAGTTGCAGTTTCTGTATTTATTGTGTCTTGAGTTTTCTTTACATATTTAAATCCTGTAGATGTAGATTCTTGTGTGTAATTTTGTATATCATCTAAACCTCCAAAGCTCATTGTAAATTCTTTTCCAATTAAATCTGCTTTGTTATAAACCAAAGCTTTTGTTTTGTTTGGATTTTGAGCTTGTAAAGGATTTGTTCCTTCTTTTGGTGGGCCTGCATTTCTTAATGCAGAAAGGTCAACGTCTATTTCATCTTTTCCTTGCCAGTCTTGATAACTTTCCTGCAAATCATTTGCATTTAAGATTATTGGAATTACATCTCCTTCTTTGTAAGTAAAATCTTCGTTTGAATATATTTTTGCATATTCACCATCAAGTCCAGCTAAACTTGTTGTCGAAATTGTACTTCCATCTATAGTATCGGAAGAAGTTATATTTTTAATTGGAACTGTTGTAATCAAACTAGATTTTTCTACATTATTCACAGAATCAATTGCTGTAGTATCTGCGGCTGTATAGCTAGAATCTGTGGAAGAACTATCAAATGAAATCGTTCTTGATCCACCAAAACTAGTAGAATTTTTATTTAGTTCTATAACTTCATTTTGACTTTGAATACTGCTAAATATGCTTTTTTCTGCGACGTTAATTATATTTGTAATCTCGCTGGAAGCTATAACTAATAACATAAATAATAATGAAATCGGAACAATAACAAATAGTGTTTTCCCTTTGTTAAATTTCACTTTTTTAAAACTCAATTTAGTTGTCTGAATTAAATTTATCATTGATTAGAAAATAAGAACTATAAATAAAATATTTATTCAACTTCACCATTTTTTAATTTCAATACATTCTTGAATCTGTCACTCACATTGTGATCATGTGTAATTACAACTACACTTACACCAGTTTTTGCAATATCGTCAAAGATATCTAAAACTTTTTCGGCGCTCGCTTTATCTAAGTTTGCAGTAGGTTCATCTGCCAAAAGGATTTTTGGTTTATTCGCAAGACTTCTTGCAACTGCAACTCTTTGCATTTCTCCTCCAGAAAGTTGTTTTGGATAATAATTTTTTCTCTCGCTTAACCCAACTTGTTTAAGTAATTCTTCTGCTTGATGCTTTGCATGAGATTGTTTCTCTCCTGCAATTAACATTGGAATCATTACATTTTCCTGGGCAGTCAAATATTCCTGAAGATTAAAAAATTGAAAAACAAAACCAATAACTCTATTTCTAAATTTAGAAAGTTCATTATCGTTCAATTTATTAAGTTCGCTATTATCGATCTTTACTCCGCCTTCTGTTGGTTTATCTAAACCACCTAACAGATTGAGTAAAGTAGATTTTCCACTTCCCGAGGGGCCAATAATTGCAAGGCTTTCTCCTTTTGGCAGAGAGTACGAAACGTTCTTCACAGCGGAGGTTTTTTGATCTCCATTTTTATACCTTTTCGTCACCGAATTAATCTCTATAATATTGGCCATAAATAAGAATTAATAAATAAAATATTTAAAGTTCTAAGTTCTAAGTTCTAAGTTCTAAGTTCTAAGTTCTAAGTCATGTCTGTAAAAGTAAAGTTAAAATTTAATACTTTTATATTAAATCTGAGTTGTGTGTAGATGATGAAAACAATAAGAAGTTTTGATGAATATTATAGTTTTCAGCCATCAGTCATCAGTCGTCAGTCCTCAGCCATCAGATTTCTCTATGAGTACTTTTCACCAATATGTACCTTATTTCGGAAAACTGAATACTGATGACTGGTTACTTTCTCTTTCTTCATTGGATTTTCATAATAGAGAGCTATAATTAAGGCATGAAAGTTTTAATAGTTGAAGATGAAAATTCAATAAGGGAAGTAGAAGCAGCTTACTTAAGCCACTCTGGGTTTGAAGTTGTAGAGGCTGTTGATGGCAAAGAAGCCTTAAATACCTTTGCACATCATAAATTTGACTTAGTAATTCTAGACATTAATCTTCCAGAAATTAATGGAATTACAGTATGTAAAAAGATTCGAGAAACCTCGAATATTCCGATAATTATGGTTACTGCAAGAGCAGAAGATATTGATGAACTGGTGGGATTTGAATGTGGAGCGGATGACTATATTAAAAAACCTTTTACTCCTTCTATTCTCGTTGCAAGAGTCACGGCCGTATTAAAACGAATTTCTGGAGCAAAGTTAGAGAATGAATATTTGGCAATTGATCCAGAAAAGATGAACATAAAAGTAAAGCAAGGAGATGAAAGTAAAGTAGTAGAAGTTACAACAACAGAATTTAATATTTTATACACTCTAATGAAAAATCCAGGAAAAGTTTTTACGCGTTATGAAATTATAGACAGAGCCTACGATAATAGTTTAGATGCGGATATTTTAGAGAGAACGGTAGATGTACATATTAAAAATCTAAGAAAAAAACTAAATATTCTAAAAAATTTACCTGAGTTTGTTATTACAGTAATAGGCAAAGGGTATAAATTTAATGATAATTTATGAAAATTTTTCAAACTCTTACATTTAAAATCACACTCGGAATTGTTTTTATAACCAGTGTTATTCTTATATCCATTAGTCTTTTCGCTTTTACAACTGCACAAAGTGAATTCCAGAGCGCATCTTCTCGATTAGTTACAAGCCCAGATGGTTCTGTATTTCTTGTTAAGCAACCACCAATTGTAGATTCTATTAGAAAAGATTTTAACGATAATTTAGAAAATTCAATTGCTACGGGTGGAATTGTAGGAATTTCAATTGCACTCGTACTTGGTCTTTTCTTTTCTCTCATTATCACAAAGCCAATCGAGAAATTAAAAGAAGGAATTTCTCATTTACGAAATAGTCGTTATAAATATAAAATTGAAGATACAGGAGAAGTGGAAATCGATGATGTGATTGAAGAATTTAATAAATTAACCTTAGAACTTTCCGCACAAGAAGAACTTAGAAAAGATTTAATCTCAGATGTTTCCCACGAATTAAAAACTCCAATAACATCTATCATCGGTCAAATTCAAGGTTTGAGAGATAAGGTTTTGAGTCTAGATGATCAAAGACTTGAGTTAATTCAAAAAGACGCAGAAAGATTAGCAAACTTAGTGAGTCTACTGCAAGAATATACAAAATTAAGATCCAAAACTCTTAATTTAAAACTAGAGGAAGTGAATTTATTTGAAATAATTGAACATATTTCCAAATCACATGAATCTGATTTAAAGAAAAAGAAAATTACTTTAAATAATAAAATTTCTAAGGATGAAATGATAAAAGCGGATAAAGCGACTCTGGAAAGAATCGTAGAAAATATAGTAGATAATTCAATAAAATATTCTAGAGCCAAGAATATAGATATAGCTTACGAAAATAATAAAATAATTATTTCTGATGATGGTGTAGGAATTCCAGAAGAAGATTTAACTAAAATCTTTGAGAGATTTTATAGAGTCGAAAAGTCCAGAAATAGAAATACTGGAGGTTTAGGCCTGGGCCTTGCCTTGGTTAAGGAAATGGTGGAAGTACATGGCTGGAATATTAAAGCGATTAATAATAGAGATAAAGGCGTTAGGTTTGAGATAATCTTGTGAGATTCATTCCCCTCTTTTTAACCTGCCCGCCCAACATAAACTCTCAGATAGTTTAGTAAGGCAGGCGGGGAGGGTTAGGGGAGTTAATACCGCCCCGAAATCAGGTTCACTCTTTGGGCGGTCCAAAGTCCTCTAGATTATTAACAATTGTCTGCATAACATCTTCGATCCTATTTTTCACTGTGCTATTCCAAAACCTAATAACTTTAATATTGTAGCTTTCTAAGTGAATTGTTCTAACTTTATCATACTCAGCAATATCATCTTCGGCGTGGTGAGAACCATCAAGTTCAATGGCGAATTTAGCTTTAGGACAGTAGAAGTCGAGGATGTAGTTGTGGAAAGGGTATTACCTACGAAACTTATAGCCCATTAGTCTCCTATTTCTAAGTTTATTCCACAAAAGATTCTCAGCATCCGTTTGTTCCTTCCTTAGTGATCTTGATCTTAATTTAGAATTTCCCATTATCCTATTTTAGCATAACCTCACCCGTCTCTCACTTCGTTCGAGCCACCCTCTCCATCAAAGATGGAGAGGGAAGGGGTGAGGTCAAAAACTAAAATTCTCCCAATGTATATTTCACCATTGACGCCTTAGACTTTAATTCTCATACTTACAGAGAATATAGTTTCTGCCTCTCCCGACTCTTGTCTTCGACTCGAGCCACCCTCTCCATCTTTGATGGAGAGGGAAGGAGTGAGGTCAAAAGCTAAAATTCTCCCACATTATATTCTCTCTCTTCACACCTTTTGAAATTAAGTCTGCTTCCATTTTAGTCATCATAATAGGTGGACCACAAATGAAGAATTTATAATTAGGTAAATCTTCTTTTAAATATTTTTTTATTAAATCACTTGTTATAAAACCGTTTTCAAAACCTTCTTGCTTCACTTTTTCTCCACTTAAAACATTTATAAATTTCAAATTAGATTTAGCTGCAACGCTGTTAATATAGTCATTAAATGCTAAATCTTCTCGTGTTTTATTTCCAAAAAGTAAAATTGCTTCATCGTACATTTGTGGATTTCTATCAATTGCATCAACCATTCTTATAAATGGCGTTATGCCAATTCCACCAGCAATCATTACAACTTTTCGTGTTCTTTTATAGTATGCTTCTTTTGTAAATACACCAAAAGGTCCGCTTATAAATACTTTTTGTCCTGCTGTTAAATTTACAAGTTTAGAACTAAAGTACCCAGAAGATTTTGTAGAAATCGAAATTTCTTTTGTATCAGGATTGTAATGAGAAATTGTAAATGGATGAGTTTCTCCAAAAGGTTTTAATTGTATTTGAATAAATTGTCCTGGACTTGGAAGTATTGGAATTCCAGTCGGCTTCATATCAATTTTGACAATATCATGAGTAATTCTACTTACATTTGTAACCTCAAATTTGTATCTTAAAAATCCTAGTTGCTCTGCAATTTTATAAATAACTATGAATACATATAAAATTTGTAGTGCGTAGAAATAATAAATTAATGCTGTTGAGTTTAAAAAAGTTCCTAAATCCTTTGCATGAAAGAATAATATAGGAATTATAAAAAAATTAAAAAGATGTAGTCTCTTCCAAGTTCTGAAACTAAAATACTTACGAGCAACATAACTAGTTAACCAAGTTGTGACAATAATTGTAATTGCAGCTTTACCAAATGCAATCCGAACATCGGTAGGAGTTTCGAAAGAAAGTGTTGTTAAAATATTTGTTCCTCTATTTGTTAAATATTCGATTCCAACAAGAATAGGATGCATGAAAATTAATAATAATCCGTACATTCCAAACCATTTATGCAACTTATTTGTCGCTACAACATCCATGGTAAAGATTGCAGAAAGTGGCTTTATTCCTAAAATAAATTGCCAATTTAATAGAACAAATCCTAATAGTGCACAAAACGATCCTAATACCCAATAAATATCTTTTGCTTCAAAAAAATTAGAAGTAATAATATAAATAATAGGAGCTGTAATCATCGGAACGAAAGAGAAAGCAATTATAAAGTACAAGAATAATTTTCTGTTCATATATTAATTTGTAAAAAGTTTTCCTGAGTAATTATTAGATTTTATATAAGATTTGTCTGTAAATACAGCAAGAAATTCTATATTATAAAAATCAGCTATTTTTCTATACGCATCAATAGGAGAAATAAATAAACATGTGCTGGCAATATCAGCATTCGTTGCATTTAAACCTTCAACAAAAATTCCTGCAACATTCTCTACATTTTCTCCTTTATTCATATCAATTAAATGGTTAAATTTCTTTCCTGTTTTAATATCCTTCCAACTCCTTCTATTACTCGATGACGATGCCAATGCTTTATCTTTAATTTCTATTGTCCCAATTGCTTCGTCTAAAACAAAAGGGTTTTCGAGAGAAAACTCTATGGGTTTATCAAAATTGCTTGTAGAGTAAATATCACCACCAGCATTTATAAAAAAATATTTTATATCATAATCTTTTATAAGGTTAGCAATTTTATCTATTAAGAACCCCTTTCCAATTCCACCTAAATCGATTCTCGTATTCTGTGAAATAGTAACTTGTTCAGAATTTACATTTACTTCTTTCTCAACAATAGATTCTTTTGAAGTAAAGGAATATTTAGAATCGTAACCTAAATTCTCTAAAACAGTTCCAACGGCAATATCAAAACGACCATCAGTAATTTCTTTTGCTTTAGATCCTAATTCTAATAGTTCTAAAAATTCTGAAGATGGATTCAAGAAAGTCTTTTCTTTATTTAATTTAGATAAAAGGCTTGTTTCTTTAAATCTAGAGTAATTACTTTCAAATTCCCTGCAACAATCAATTATATTCTTCTCAATTGTTTTAAGATCAACTTGATCGTAAATTTCTATATGCCAATGTGTTCCAATTGCTTCAAATGTGATTTCCTTCATGACTTATTCTTGAGCTTGAGTTTTAATCTTTTCAATAGCAGCATTAAATCCTGTTGAAGTTAAAGACGATCCATTAACTCTAGAAACACTGATGGCATCGATTTTTTTACCAACTACAAAACTAGAAATTCCATTGGCAAATTTGGTTTGATATCTCAAACTATCACTAATTGTCGCTTCTGGAATTACGGTTACAGAACTAATTACATCATTTGTAAGGGTGACTTGAACTTTAATTTGCTCATGTCCTTCAGGTGAAATATAGGCTCCTTCTGCTGTGTAACTGCCGTTCTTATATGAAGTTGTAGTTTGTGGCGGAGTTGATGTGGGAGTAGTTGAGGGTGGAGTTGAGCTGATAGTATTATCAACAACATCTTTTGGTGTTTGGCTAATAGCTACAAAAATTCCTCCAGCACCAATTATAATTACTAAAACTAAACCTCCAACTAGTAAAGGTATTGATATCTTCTTCTCTTCTTCCATGATAATTAATTAAAAAACAAACAGCTTTATCTTAAATGATAAGTATGAACATAATGTGAATTTACTAGGTATTTATGAAGATTATTATACAAGATATAGGATGTGAATACTTGCATCAAAGTTATATATTGATATACTAGCTTCATATTATTAGATAATTATGAAAGATAAATTTATTTTTTCCAAAAAATACACCGCACCAAATATTGTTGCCTCAGGGGTGTTTTTTTTAGTTTGCCTAGTTACTTTTGCATTTGGATTTTATGGATTAAATAATCTATTCTTTGGAGCTGTTTTTGTTATCCCTTATTTAGTAGGATTCCCTGTGGGAATTATCTCTTCATTAATAGCCACTAAATGGTTTAATCCAAAGGCAAGTAAAGGTTTATACATAATAAATATACTCCTCGGAATTATTTTTAATTTACTTTTAGGACTAGTATTGTTATCAATATTCTTTGTAATTTTAGATATTCGGTAATATTTAAAATTATAAATAAAGATATTTCACTTTCTAAATCCTGATAAATAAATCATTCCTTCCTAATAAATGGAAATCCAAATTGATAATCTTTACCCAAGAAATTTGATGAATCTTAGAAATTTCTTTCTTTCATCCATTTCAGCAATACCTGAAGATTCATTCCTATTACTTGAAAATGAAAGTTTATCCTATCAAGAATTTCTTGGCTTGCTAAACTCAACATTTGCAGGAATTATTTTCAAGGAAAGTAGAGCAAGTATTAGCTATATTGAACCTTATAAGAAGAGAGGGAATCTTATTATAAACGAAAAGATTTATTAGAAGGAATTGGGGAAAGAATTGAGGCTCTTTCAGATGAACAAATAGAGAGTCTTTTTTATAACTTAGCATTACAACCTTTATTATAAGTGCTGTACTTTTATTAGAACAAATTCAAGCAGACCATACAGCAAGGTCAATGACTCGCAACGAAACATGGGATGTATTTGGTAATAGAGTAGTGTATTGTTTGAGAGGTTATATAAATTTATTAAAGAAAAACCCTAATATACCCTCAATAGGTTATTTAATTGATAGATTAATTGGAATAAGTAGTCTATGGCAACAATTTTTAAATTTAAATAACTTTAATTCGTTTACTATTGAACTTGTTGCTAAATCTATAAAGATGTATTTGAGAGGGGAAAAAGAAGAACTAGGGGAAATTCTTGCAGGTAGCTATACTTATTTACTAACAAGCCGGAAACCTGAGGTGCACTCAAGGCATATTGAGATGCCAAAGTCTATTTGGGAAGACCTTATAGATTGTATTATTGCTGAGCTAAATAAAAGTGAAGATGATGGAAAGCTTATTCTTAGATTAATCCAGGCTAAAAATATTGGTGAAGTTGCTGCTATAGTGGGTTACGAAATTTAAAAACCTAACGATGAAGTTATAAATTAGGATTCTGAGAAAAGGAATTAGAATCTATTACTGATTTCTTGAATGAATTTGCAAGTAATCTTAAAGTTGAAACTAAAATATAGAAGAATAACTTACATTCTAGGCTTAGGTATTTTTCTACCAAAAATTTCTCTGCCTAATTCTAGATCTTTATCAAGCCAACTATCTAAAGATAATTCTGGAATTAAAACTAATTTTATATTAACTCCTCTTTTTTCTAATATATCTTTTAATGCAAGACTCCAATAGTCAACACATGCCTCATAGTACTCACCAAATGCTTTAATAGAAATATTATTATCTAATATAAAACCCCTTCTACTAATTTCTTCAACAATATTAACTTCTCTTGGTGTAAGCTGACCTGGAAACAAGAAATATTTATTGCCTAACATTTCTCTAAAATGATTTTCTCTTGCTGTTTCAAGCCTTATCTTTTCATTACGAGATTCAAGCTTGGCTTCCGAGAAACTAGCAATTTTATTTTTATTATATTGTGAATAACTTTCTCCTGTAAATTCAATTAAAATCGAATCTTCAGATTGACTAATACTATGAGCTAAAGCGGCCCATGATTCTCTAAGAGTATGTTCTTTGGAATGAGTATCCATTTCAGGATCTTCCATAATAGTATGGAAAAAAGGATGGACTAGTAAGAAAATGTTTTTTACTTACATATATTATATTTTGACCTCACCGGGAATCGAACCCGGATTAACGGATTGTCACCTGAAAGGTAATCCTTTATGGAAGAATCTGACTTCCTGGCTAGAACGATGATAATTTTCTAATATTGACCCTACTGAGAATCGAACTCAGATTACCGCCTTGAGAAGGCGATGTCCTAACCGTTAGACGATAGGGCCTTATTAATCACAAATTCCAAATTACCAATAACCAAATCACAAACTTATTGAAAATTCGAAATTGATTATTGGTAATTGATTATTAACTATTTCTTAGTCTTTTTCGTTGTTGCCTTCTTTTCAACTGTTTTCTTAGTAGCTGCCTTTTTAGTCGTAGTCTTTTTCGCTTTCTTAGGTTTTTCTTCTTTCGCTTCTTCTACAGCTTCTTCAACATCAACATTCTCTTCATTTGAATCTCCACCTTCGGTCTCACCTTGAATATCAATAGACCAACCTGTTAATTTTGCAGAAAGTCTTACATTTTGACCATCTCTTCCAATTGCTAAAGATAGTTGTAAATCTGGAACTACGATTATTGCTTTTTTGTTTCCTTCATCAACAATCTTTACTTTAATAGATTCTGCTGGTCTAATAGAGTTCATTAAATATGTCTCTAAATTCTCATCCCAAAGGATAATGTCTACTTTTTCTTCAAAGTTACCATTTTTAAGTTCATTTGAAATTGCGTTAATTCTTACTCCCTTTTGTCCAACACAAGAACCAATTGGGTCTACTCCTGATGCATTAGATCTTACAGCAACTTTGGATCTTGAACCTGCTTCTCTTGCAATAGAAACAATTTCCACACTTCCAGATTCAATCTCTGGAACTTCTAATTTGAATAGTGCTCTTAAAAAATCGGGATCTGATCTAGAAATTAAGATATTCTTATTGCCATTTTCATCGTCCTCAATTGCTTTCAATAAAACTTTAATATTACTTCCTAACCTATAGAATTCTGTAGGAACTCTATCTGCTTTAGACATTATTGCTTTAGCTCTATTAATTTCGCAAATAACATCTCCTTCTTGAGTAATCTTTTGGACAACAACAGTAACAATATCTCCAACTTTATTACTAATAGATTTAATAACAGAATCTTTTTCTGCTTCTCTAAGCTTTTGTAAAATAATTTGTCTTGCTGTTTGTGCTGCAATTCTTCCAAAGTCTCCTTTAGGAGTAATATCCATTAGAACTTTACTACCTACTTTTAATTTAGGATTAATTTTTTTAGCTTCAGCTGTGCTGATCTCAAATTTATTATCTGTAACATTATCCACAACTTCTTTTTCTGCATATACATTAATACTTCCTTCGTCCGGATCTACACTAACGCTTAACTTACTCTTTTCTTCAAAGCCGTATTCCATTCTAAAACTAGATGCAACTGCTTCTTTAATAGCATTAATAATGCTATCTACTTCTATTTTCCTTTCTGCTGCAATTTGTCTAATTGCTGATATGAAATCTGATTGTGACATATTATAATTTAAAAACTAAGTATAAAAAAAGCTTAGAGTGTTAAACTTAAGCTTATTTCACTTGAATTATAGCACAAATTTATCAGAATTTAAGTTAAAATATGCGATATGAAAATAAAACGACCACTAATAAACCCTTTACCAGATTTTATTGAGGAAACTATACCAGAGGACCAAATGGAAGAGGAGTCCGATGAGTTATTAAGCACCTATAAAGATGAGGATCAAATAGAGCTAGACATTGAATCACAGCGAGAAAGAATGCGGCAAGTATACGCAGGAACTAAGTTTCTACTAAAGAAAAGGACTGAGTTGTTCGAAATCTCTGGCCTTTGGAGGACTCCAGCTTTGCCATTTACAATGGTTACTTTAATAGGCATTGCTTTGTTAATGCTAATTGGAGGAATATTTTCATTTAATAGCATCCCTCCGCAAATACCTTTCTTCTATAGCTTTGCAGAAGGAACATGGAATCAAGCAAATAAAATTATCATTTTTCTCTTTCCAATAGTTCTCCTAGCCTTTGAATCATTAATAATCTATATAATTACTAAAATTGCTCTATTTGATAAAAGACTTAGCGCAACGATGTGCTGGATGGTTACTTTATTAAATATTCTTTTATTAGTAGCAATCGCTCAAATATTTTTTCTAATAACTTAAAACATGGAGTTTTTTAATAACCCAGAACTAATAAGGAATCTTAACACTGTATTAGGAATAGCATTTCTTACCTTCGTAATTTCTTTCTTATTAACTCCACTAGTTGGCAGATTGTCACAGTACGTAGGTGCAATTGACTTACCTGCAAAGTTAAGACAGAAAACTGAAAGAGGCTACAGTACAAGATTACATTCGAATCCTTATCCAAAATTAGGGGGGTTGGCTATGTTCTTTGCAATGGTAATTGTAGGAGTATTAATAGTAATTTTCTCAAATGAGTTTAGAAATATTAGTAATTACTCGGGTGTAATTTTAGGAATATTAATAATAGTTGTATTAGGTTTTCTTGATGATGTCTACGAAATTAGTGGTGCAACGCAATTGCTTTTTCAATTTCTAGCTGCCTTTATGGTTGTGCTTTCAGGTGTATCTATAAATTCTGTAAGTATTTTAGGAATTGGAATCAACTTCAACTGGTTCTCAACAATTATTGATATCGGGGGACTTTCCCAGGTAATAACTTTTCCCGGCAGTATAATCACAATCCTTTGGATAGTTGGATTGATAAACGTAATAAATTGGGTAAGCGGAGTAGATGCATTGAATGGGGTAGTAAGTAGTATTGCTTCCTTCACCATGCTTTTACTGGTTTTAGCGACTGGGAATATCAGTTTGGCAGTATTAATTGCAATTCATTTGGGTGCAATTTTGGGAGTTCTTCCTTTTAATTATAATCCAGGAAAGATTATGTATGGATCAATCGGAGATTACCTAAATGGATACCTTCTAGCAGTTTTTGCAATTCTTGGAGGTGCGCGTTGGTCCGCGACAATAATTCTTCTTGCCTTGCCCATACTAGATGGACTTTATGTAGTTATTACAAGACTGAGGGATTATCCTGAAACTAGAAAGAGTGTTACTAAATTGTTATCTATAAGCGGATACAATCATTTACATCACAGACTCCTTGCCTCAGGTTATTCTAAAAAGATGGTTGTGTTTATTGAAGGATCAATTATGCTTTTGATTTCCGTCTCAGTTTTACTATTTAGCGACATTCGACAAGAATATCTAGTAATGATAACTGGAATTGGTATTATTTTCGCCTTATTTATACTAGTTACAGTCCAAATGAGAAGAGCAGAGAAACAAAGAAAGCTTAAAACCGCAGCTCAAGTTGTAGAGGAAGAACTAAAAGGCACCGCCGCGAAAGATGTTGTGATTAAGATGAAGATTAAAGATGAAAAAGATGAGGAAAAGGATGAGAAATTCATATATTAAATTCTAAGCTCTAAACTCTAAACAAATATTAAATTCAAAAGTTTTAAACATTTAAAATTTTGGTTATTTGAAATTGTTTAGATATTAGAATTTAGGGTTTCGAATAACTTCATCCACATTTCAGTATCAATCTCGGCTGGTCTAACTTTTTCTCCCAAACCTAGTTCTACGAATGCTTTATCGATATCTTCAGATTTCCATTTATTAGAATTTTTCAAGTTTCGTGCAAGCGTTTTTCGTGGACTTGTAAAACCAATACGTAAAAATTTTCTAATTTCTTCGAAATTTTTTTTAGGCTCATTTCTAAATTCAAAATAGACTATTCCTCCATTAACCTTTGGCATAGGGTAAAACTGTTGTGCAGGAATAGATTCAAATTTTCTAACATCACAAAATAATCTTACATAATTTGATAGAAAAGTAGCTTTTGGTGCGCTTGCTACATAATCTTTTGCAACCTCATCTTGAACTATAAAGGACATTGAAATGAGTTGTGACTTGCCAGCTGCTAATTGCTTGTCTTTATCGGTGCCGATTTTATAATTAATAAGTTTATTAATAATTGGTTTAGAAATGTTATAAGGTAAAGATCCTACAACTTTAAATTTAATTCCAGCTTCAAATTTTTTTAATATTTCATCAAAATTTGCTTCCAAAACATCTTGATGAACAATATGAAAATTAGGATTATCACCAAATCGTTTAATTAGATTCGGTATTAAATCATAATCTACTTCTATACAAATAACCTTCGCATCTTTTTGAAGCAAAAGATTGGTAACCATACCATCTCCTGGACCTATTTCTATAACAGTTTCTCCTGCTTTAAGTTCCAGTCCTGCTATCAATCTTTCCGCAAATCTGGTATTTTTTAAGAAGTTCTGTCCGTAAAATTTTTTAAAGTTGTGTTTTATCATTGATTTGAATTAATTACGCTCTAATTTTAACATACTTATTCAATTTACCCGTTTTAGGCGGCCTCTATTTGTTCATGAGAAAAGCGTTCCTAACATTATCTATAATATCTTGTCTTCTTGTAATAACAAGTATTTTCTCCATAAAAGTCCATGCTCAGTATTTAGAACCTGAAATTTATAGAACAACAATTAATATCTTTGAAAATTCTTCTGCAAATACATTGGTAGAGTTTCAGCTAAGAAACTCAACGCAAGATAAATTTTTGAGTGCATATGAATTTTCCCTTCCAATAAAGAACCCTCAAAATATCGCGATAACATTAGACGATAATCCCATATCATTCACAACTGATAACGCAAACGGGTATACAGATATTAAAGCCGATTTGGGTTCTGGTTCCATTCCTCCAGGTGCTACTAAAATGTTAAAAATAAATTTCACTGTGAATAAAATATTGTCGGAACGTTCTCAAGTAAAACAACTTTATGTACCAAGGCTTTTCTCAGAAGCTCAACTTTCCAATACAAAGTATATTGTTAATTTCCCTTCATCATTTGGAAACCCAATCTTCGTTGATTTATCTAATGCAAATACAACGGATATGGGCAATGGTCAGAAAAGATTTGAAACTAACACTACTAATGGACTTTTAGTTGTATGGGGAAGTCAGTATTTTTTCGATGTAGAAAGCAATTTTACTATCAAAAATGATTCCGATAGTTTAAAAAGTACTTTATTTAATATTATTCCCAAGCTTCCAACACAAGATGTCTCATACTCATCAATAGTTGGAGGTGACTATGGCCTATATGACTCATTTGGAAATGATTTTGCCTATACACAATTAGACCCACATCAGTCCAAAGATATATCATTTAAAGCTAGAGTTTATTTAAAGGAAACTGATCCAGTGCTTAGATACCCAGATAAATATTCGTTGGAATTTAATAAATACTCATCACTTGCAAAAAAACTAGGAGAAAAAATTACAGATCAAATGGATGATTTTGTAAAATTAAAAACACTGAATGATCTCATGTCCATGACACTTAGACCAAGTAAGAACGAACGAATAAATCTCGAACTTTTAAAAGATATTTGGACTAGAGCAGATTCTACTTCAAATCTGAATTCTTTTGAGTACTGCTCAATTATTATTTCTTATGCAGAAAATTTAGGTCTACGAGGGAAAATGGATTACGGTTATATTCTGGTCCCAGAGAATATTAATTTAGATATTAGTCTTCCACATGTTTGGTGCGATGTTAGTATAAACGATAAATCCGTTATGTTTGATCCATTACTCGAGGCATTAACCGGAGTCCAGTATTTTGACCGACAACCTAATGATAGAATTCAATTCGGAACTTGGCATCCTAGCCAACAATATAACAATGCATTGGGACTTTTAGGTAACTCTGAAGGATTAGTTAAGCTTAATTTTACCGACATCACTGACTTAGAGGAGAAACCAAAGGCATCTGACTTAACTATTAGTTTTGACCTCCCAGCAAAATCTTTTTCAGGTGAGTTTTTTGATGGTTTTATAAATATTAAGAATGATTCTTCAAAAGTACTTAGAATAACAGACATAGAGTTAAATATGGAAACGGAATTAAGTAAATTAATTTACAATCAGAATTTAACTAAATCTGTTTTACCAAAAACAACTAATAAAATTAGTTTAAACAATTTGAGAGAACCGAACTTCCTTTATGATGGGGAAAAAGTATATAAAGCAAGCCTAAATTTTGATGATGTGGACATTTATGAATTAGAAACGGAGGCAAAAATGTCACTTGGACCGGATACAAGAGTTTTATTAGGAGTATTATTTGTAGTAATTGCATCAATGGGATTGAGTATTTTAATGATTCTGAGGTTGAAGAGAAGAGATAAATTTATCACATACCATTGATCAATTAAAAGAAGAATCTCAATATCTTATTTGAGGAGAGTCAGATCTGCATCCATAGTGAAGTCATTGCGATCTGCCTGCCTACACACGCAGGAATAGGGGAATGGAATGGAGCCTGCCCTGCTTGGCTGCCTCTGGCATGGAGCGCAGTCGAAGGGAAGCAATCTCATTCATAATCAATACTCACTTGGACAGCACAGACTTTTGAATGCTTTCGGTGCGGTATGCCCTCACCCCTGCCTGCCTTGCCTGTCGGCAGACACGGACGGCAGGCAGGTTGAAAGGAGAGGGAATCGGTCCTAATTTATCCTCTCCACAATATTCTTCAAATTACCTGGGAATTTTGCGATTTCATCTGGAAACCTTTCTCTCACAGCTTTTATTATTTCCTCTGCGGTAACTATTTGGCCTTGTGTTTGCAAGAGTTCAATATAAGCCTTTTTTCCGGTTTGCCAATAAAATTTTTCTTCGTCTATAATCCTTGCTTTAATATCATCAAAAGTAGATTCATTTATAAATCCAACCATCTTCATCCTATTCAGAACAAGCATAACCTCTTCAGAGATTGGTGTTCCGGTATTATCTAAAACTAATTGATAATACTTACCAACATAATTTAAATTTAGAAAATCTAAATTATACAGTGATTTATACTCTCTACCAAGTTTTGCATCAATTTCATCTAATATATCTGAGTCTAATGCTCGTTTATCCGTGGCTAAATGTTTTCTTCTTTCTTCTGTGCTACTATGCAAAAATATAGATAGAATATCGTCTTTTTTACCAGTTAAAAAACCAGTTATATCACTGTCCACTATTATATTATCAGTGGTTATAGATTCAAAAGTTTCGGTAATATATTTATCATAAATAGGTCCCCAATAAGGTTGTACAAGTGTTTCAATCGCCACAACCCCAGCACCTTCATCCTGCATGTTTAGATTTTTTATAAAATATCGGAAAGAATCTGTCCCTCGGTAGAGTTTAAGCTTAAGTATTTTTGCAAGAATGATTGATAATGTTGTGGATCCACATCCTGGCCATCCCGAGACGATTACTTTCATAGTTATTTACTAAAATATTTTTTTAGAGGTCCCCAATAATAATCCTTCCAACCTTGGGATACATTGTCAACAGTTGATTCTGGTATTCCAGATTGCCAAAAAAGTATTCGGGCATTCCCATCTTTGTTTTTCTTAAACTTAAGAGTGATTTTAGAAAAATGATCTTTTGGCCAACCTTCTTCTTCGGATCTCCAAAGCTGCACAATTTTTTCGTCAGGAATTAATTCGATTGTTTTTCCATGTAAGCTTCCATCCCAAACGCTAAATTCTCCGCCAACTTTAGAATCAATTTCAGCAGAAGCACCCGTAAAAGCAGCATGTTTTTTAGAATCCAAAAATGCTTCGTAAACTTCATGTACTGAGGCGGGAATATCTGTCCATTGTTTTATACTTTTAGTTTCCATAGTATTTCTAAGGAATAATTTACCTCACTTCCGACATATCTTCAGAATATTCAGCAATGTATCTCTTATGTTCCTCAAGCTTTTCTTCAAAATACTTTATTAAATCATCTTTTTTTTCTGCAATTGTTGCATTTACCTCGGCACCTAATTTTATTGCCTCAATACAAACATGGTATCTACTTGCTTTATTTTTTACTTCCATATCAAATGGAGTAGTTGTAGTACCTTCCTCGATATAACCCAGTACCTTTAATCTAAAAGATACATTAAATTCCCAGGTCAGTTGTTTTATTACTTCTGGATATCCATGAAAGTTAAATAAAACTCCACTTTTACCAAAAACTTCATTAAATTTCTCGATCGAATTGATCAAATTATCTTCAGATCCTATCCCGAATGGATTTAATTGATTGATATTAACATATTTAAATCCTAATTCCGGAGCAACTTTTTTTAATAATTTAGCAGCCTCAATAGTTTCATTTGTTTGATAATCTCCAATGGAAACTAAAGTTAAATCAGAACCATGTGTTCCCGCCCAATCTAATTCCATATAACCCTCTCTAATTAATTTTCTTGCTTCATCCAATGTAAACCACTGAGGGAGTTCTCTTTTACATGCAGTTATCAAGTTTACTTTATTTTCATCTCTTAAACATTTGTCTGTAGTCACAAGAAGAGTGTTCACATCTGCCGGGAAATAAGTAGAAACGTTATTACTTTGTTTTACTAGCAATGAGTTAATTAGAGTTGGGTTTTGGTGAGTAAACCCATTATGCTCTTGTCTCCACAACGTACTTGTAGAAATTAAATTAAATGCAGGTAAACTTTTTCTAAATTTCACTTGATTCCATTGCTTTACATATTTTATATATTGATCAATTTGACTAGAAACTATATTTAGGAAAGCCTCGTAAGAAATTAGGATTCCGTGTCTACCAGTAACTGTATAACCTTGCATCCAAGTGAATAAAAGATTTTCACTTAGAACTTCCATTATTCTTCCATCTTTAGAATAATGCTCATCGTGAGCACGTAATGGCCATTCATAAACTCTATTTGTCGCCTCAAATAATCCTTCGATTAGATTTGATTCGGATTCATCCGGGGAAAACATTCTGAAATTTTTATTACTATCATTTAATTTAAATACATCTCGTAAATATTGGCTAAGCTCCTCCATCCTACTATCTGGCCTTGTGTCTCTAACAAAATTCTTTAGTTCATGATCTTCTAATTTTGGAAGAATAAGTGCTTTCTTTAAGTTAGATCCAAATGCGTGTTTATTTACGCCCATTTTTAATTCGTTCTTTGGAATGAATTCTATAATTTCATTTATAGGTGTGTAGTTTCCAAAATCTATTAATTCCTCAACTCTATAGGATTCGAGCCACTGTTTTAAAGCTTGAAATTCTGCTGAATCTTTTGCAGGATTTTTGAGTGGAATTCCATGAGATAAATTATTATCTTCAATATCCTTCCCGCCAAATTTAACAGGTCCTGTCCACCCTTTTTTCGTTTTTAAAATAATAATTGGCCATTCAGGTTTAGAGGTGACATACTCATTCCACATCGATTTAATATTTTCTATCTTATTAAACGACTTGATTAGTGCTTCTAAAAAATCTATGTAAATATCAACAGAATCATATTGATTTACAAATATTGGAGAATAGCCAAGCCCTTTAAAATAACAAAGTATCTCCCCTTCACTCATTGAAGAAAATATTGTTGGTCCAGAAATTTTGTAACCATTCAAATGTAATATTGGAAGTACAACTCCATCAGTGTTAGGATTTATAAATTTATTTGAATGCCAACTTGTGGCTAAAGTTGCTGTTTCAGCTTCACCATCTCCAATCACGCAAACTGCTGTCAAATCAGGGTTATCCATTACAGCTCCATTTGCAATCCCTAAAGAATATCCAAGTTCCCCACCTTCTCCAATTGCACCTGGCACCATAGGAGATGTATGGCTTGGAAATTTTCCTGGCCAACTGAAATCTTTAATCAAATTTCCAAAACCTTCCTTATTAATTCCATAATCTGGATAAAATTCGCCTAAAGTTCCCTCTAAGAAAGTGTTTGCTAAAACCGCTGGTGCACCATGGCCAGGACCAGCAATAAATAACAAAGATTTCTGATATTTATTTACAATGTAATTCAATCCACCATAAATAAAGTTAAGACCAGGTACTGTTCCCCAGTGTCCTAAAACTCTAGTTTTAATATGTTCTTGTTTTAATTTTTCTTCCAAAAGAAAATTATCTTTTAAATACAGCATGGAAGCTGAAAGATAGTTAGCAAGTCGATGATGTTTTTTATAAGAATCAACTATATTTTCAATATTATTCATAAATTTATTGTAGACTAAAGTAACTATATAGACAACAGATTAAAGAAAACAGATTTCTCGCTTCCCTTGCCTTTATTCTTATTTAGTTTAAGTTTTGTATTTAAGTGGAAGTCTAAGAGTAAGTGTAAGTGGAAGATTAGTCATCTAAAGTCTGTCCTCTGTCATCTATTTTTAATTTATGATATCTTAGAGAGGTTAACCCTTAATTTTGATTAGAAGTTGAAAGAATTTTCTTTGAATTTTTAATTTGTAATTCTTAATTAAATTTGATGGTACATTTTAATCACGTTACAAAACTTTACGACAACAAGATTGTTGCGGTAAACGATATTACTTTCCAAGTAGAAGATGGCGAGTTCGTTTTCCTTATTGGTCCCTCAGGAAGTGGAAAAACCACTGTAATTAAAATGTTAATTAGAGATGAAGTTCCAAGTTATGGGAAAGTCTATTTTAAAGATAAAGATATTACAACTATTTCCCGGTCAAAAGTGTATAAACTAAGAAGAGAGATTGGCGTTATTTTCCAAGATTATAAATTAATACCAGATAAAACAGCTTTTGAAAATGTAGCTTTTGCAATGGAAGCAGCGGGGAAATCCAACGCAGAAATTAGAGATACTGTTCCATACGTTTTAGATATTGTAGGTCTGTCGCATAGAATGCCAGCATTCCCACGTCAGCTTTCTGGTGGAGAACAACAAAGAGTAGCTATTGCTAGAGCAATTGCAAATAATCCAAAAATCTTAATTGCAGATGAGCCAACAGGGAACTTAGACCCAGCAAGTGCATGGGATATTGTCCAGATTTTGAGCAAAATTAATAATTGGGGAACAACTGTAATTATGTCCACACATGGGACAGATATCGTAAATTCTTTAAATAAAAGAGTTATTCAAATGCACGGTGGAAATATTATTCGTGACGATAATAAAGGGCAATATGAAATGACCGCGGGATTTGAAGAACAGATGGTGGATAAAGCAAATAAAGCTGAGAAAAAAGAAAAACCAAAGAAAAAGACTTTTCAAGTAAGCTTACCTAAGGATGAAGATGAGGGTATAAAGAATGTTTTGAAAAATGGAGGAGTTAGTATTCCTGAGAGTGACAATATAGATACAGAGCTAACTGGGGAGGAATCATCACCAAATTTCTTCTCAAAGGTAATGTCGAAACTTCCATTTAAAAGAAAGACTGATGAGCAATCTAGCGACTACACGGAAGAGCAATTACCAGTTAAAGAAAATACAATAGAGAATGGTGAAGAAGAGCAGATTGAAGAACAGAGAACTGAAAGTAATGTTGAAGTCAAAGAATTAAAGAAAGATGAGAAAAAAGAACTGAACAAAGTGAATAAAGATGAAAAAATGCAAGAAAGTATCTTAAGACCGCTAAATGTAGATCATACAGAGGAAGAAAAGAAAGAATTAAAGCATGAAGTGGAATTTGGGAAAGACAGCACTGTTGAGAGAAGCGAAATCCTACAAAACGAGGAAAGAGTAAAAGAAGTTAAAAAGCCTGGGAAATTTCATTTAAGTTTAGCTAAAGATAGAAGTAAACCTGAGCCAGAAGAAATTAAGGAAGAAAAAGTTGAAGATAAATCTAAAAAGACTTCAGAGAAGAAAACACCAATCAGGAAATTAAATTTACCAAAAGTTGTAATGGAGGATTTAAAAGCAGCAGGATATAAATATATTGAGCAAATTATTGAAGATGGGCCTGAAGGTTTATCAACTAAGATTACAATTGATCCAGAAGAAGTTATAATAATTGCAAATGAAATTAAAAAATATTCAGAGGAAAACAATTAAATGGATTACATTATAGAAGCAAAAAAAATAATTGAAGATAAGAATCTTTCTAAATTTATTAAGATTCTTTTAGATCACTGGGAAAGTGAACCAACTTCTTTAGGGCATGGATTTTCGCATGTTTTAAAAGTTGCAGTTAATGCTTATAACTTTGGTAAGAGTAACAATTACGAGAAACCAGAAGATATTTTTGTAGGTGGACTATTCCATGATGTATATAGACCAGCAGAGGATAAAGCAGGAGAAGAGGATCAAACAAAAGGAGCAGATGTGATAAAGGAATTATTTCAAAAAGAAAATATCGATTCAAATTTAATCGATAAAGTAACGGGAGCAATTTTATCTCATGATAGTTGGGTAGGAACTGAAAATCCTCCTCTGTATGATTTAATATTATCTACGGCAGATAAAGCTAGTCATGATAATATGATTGCCGATTCATATATTTGGGCTTCTTTAAAATTTACAAATGAAAAAAATATTGCACCAGTATTTAAGAACCATTTAGATACATTAGTATTATTCCTTAAATATGAGCAAAGAGCCTGGTCGGTTTTTAAAAAACATCCTATAAATGGAACCGAAGATGCTATAGAAGCATATATAAAGATTAACGAAAATACTTTCGATGCTTGGCGAAAAGATAAGGTTGGAGAAAATTTTCTAAACTATATTGAAGAAAAGGCAGAATTATCTAGAAACGAAGAAATCAAATACCTTAAAGCCTTTGGAAGAAGTGAAGACTCAATGAAAAAAATTATGGGAAATTGCTACTAAATAATTCATCTGATAAACTAGAAACTATGTTCACTAGAATAATTGCAAATACAAAAAAACAAATTCAACGAAGTGGATGGGCAGGATGGGGATCATTAAGTGTAATGACATTAGCATTCCTTGTCGCTTGCATCTTCGCTGGTCTCGCATATTTTTCTAACCTTTGGATCCAGTACATTGAATCTCGAAGCAACGTCCTAGTTTTTTTTGATGTTGGTACAGATCCAACTATAATTAGTAATTTAAAAGATAAATGGATAGACAATCCATATATTAAGAATCTCGGTTTTACTTCAGAAGAAGAAGCGTACAAAATTTATGGAGATTATTCTTCCAAAGTGCAACCAGTTCAATTTGATGCGCTCAAAACAAACCAATTCATTGCCGGGAAACTTCCTTCGAGCTTAGATATTCAAATATACTCATTATCAGATCTAGACGCATTAACGGCAGTTATTCAAAAAGATGTAGAGACTGCCAATACAAATTTACAGATTTATAATCCAGATAAACCTGATGCACCAATTACTTATAAATATGCATCAGATCCAACTGTCCCACCCATTACATTAAGAGTTGATAGCGAAAGTTTAGATAAGTTAAGAATAGTTCTATCTTTCTTAAGAATTGCAGGAATAATAATAATTGGACTTCTATTTATTGTCATATTCTTCTTCACATTCATGACTGTAGAATTCAGACTCTATAATCAAATTGAAGAAATAGGAGTAATGCAATTAGTAGGAGGAAGTCTTTTGTTTATAAGGTCACCATATATTTTAGAAGGAGGATTTTATGGTGTAGTAGGAGCCTTAATTTCTACCTTTGTAATTGGAAGTACACTAGCAGCGCTATTTATATTCAATATTCAGCCAGTAATTTCCCAATTCTTTTTTGAAAACTTCTCAAGATTACCTTGGCCTTATATTGGCCCATTAGGTTGGGTTGGACTAATTACTTCAATTGCATTCGCAGGATTTGTTTTAGGAGCATCGAGTACATGGTTCTCAATCAAGAGATACATACGTTAATTATCAGAAAGCGAGGTTTATAAACCTCGCTTTCCACACATCGCTTTCCAAATCTCGTCTTCTGTTTCTCAGTGTCATTGCGATACGCCGAAGGCGGAGAAGCAATCCCGTAATAGGCTGTAACACAGCCTGGCAGAATATTAATTCATTGAGTAATGTAATCATAATAAAAAAGGACCGCACAAACTGTAGAATATTTTCGGTGCGGTAACCTCACCCGTCTCTCACTATGTTCGAGCCACCCTCTCCACAAAGTGGAGAGGGGCTGGGGGTGAGGTGTGCTGTCCTTATTCTTCTACATTAATTTATGATAAACTTCTAAAGTTTAAACAATTTCTATGACTGAAATTACAAAAGAAAATTTTTTAAAATTAATTCCTAAATATGTAATAGATTTAGGAGAAAGCCTACAGAAAAATAACTTTGAGGCTTTTCTTGTAGGAGGATCTATAAGAGATATATTCCTTAATAAAACTCCACAAGATTTTGACATCGCAACAAATGCGACTCCAGAGGAAATTATAAAAATATTTCCCAAGTCTATACCCACCGGTGCAAAATTTGGAACAATAACTGTAGTTACTCAAGACGAAAGTGGAGAGAGTTTTGATGTACAAATTACTACCTATAGAAGCGAGGCGGACTACGTGGGTGGAAGGTGGCCATCCAAAGTTGAATTCTCAAAAACAATAGATGAAGATTTATCTAGAAGAGACTTCACAATAAACGCAATGGCATTAAATATTCAAAAATTTGACGAAGAACTAATAGATATCAGAACAATTATCATAGATCCATTCTATGGGTTAAGAGATTTAGATCAAAAACTAATAAAAGCAGTAAGAGATCCAATAGAAAGATTATCTGAAGATGGACTTCGGGCTGTCCGAGCATGTCGCTTAGCCTCGCAATTAGAGTTCACAATTGATCCTCAAACATTTGAGGCGATAAAAAGAACAAATCATATTACAAAATTAATTTCTGTAGAAAGGTTTCGTGAGGAATTCATGAAAATTCTTTTAAAATCATCAAAACCCTCAGTAGGAATTCGTTTACTAGCAGATGCTGGTATTTTAGAGATATTTATTCCAGAACTTTTAGAAGGTAGAAATGTTGTTCAACCACAATTTCACACTGATGATGTTTTTGAGCACTCATTGAAAGCATGTGATATCGCAGAAGATTCGATTAAAGTGTCAGCACTTTTTCACGATATTGGAAAACCTCGAACTCAAACTGAAGACGAAAAAGGAATTCATTTCTATGGGCATGATGTTGTTAGTGCCGAAATGACAGAGGATATAATGAAAAGACTAAAATTCTCGAATAACGAAATTGATCGAGTTGTTAAACTTGTTCGTTGGCACATGTTCTATTACCCAAGCGCGGATTGGCGTAAGACAAATGATGAATCCTCTTACGCTAAAGCTTCAGAGGATAAATTAGGTTGGACGGACGGTGCAATTAGAAGGCTTGTTCAAAATGTTGGGGGAGTAGATGCTATTAATGATTTAATGAAGTTGCGAATTGCAGATGCAGAATCAAACCCTAAAAATGGTTTTAATCCTAAGGAATTAGATGAGCTTTCGGAAAGAGTTTCTTCTGTAATTTCCAAAGAAATGGCTTTAAAAGTTACAGATTTGGATATCAACGGGGAAGATCTAGTTTCTAACTTCGGATTAGAACGTGGACCAGAAGTTGGTAAAATCTTAAAATATTTACTGGATAAAGTAGTAGACGAACCTTTGCTAAATAAAAAAGAGGATTTATTAAAACTAGCAAAAGAATATTTAGCAAATGAAGGAATGAAGGAATGAAGGAATGAAGATATCTTCTTCATTTGCCATCACGAAAATTTTAAGCAAAGCTAGGAATTGTCTGGGATCTAAGTAAATAAAAGACCATAATCTATTGCAATAATCTCACAATTCTAATAGGATATAGAAAGTAAATATTTACAAAAATCAAATTTATGAGATATAACTTTACTCCACGTAATATAGCTATTGCTGTCCTACTTATTCTTACTTTAATTTTAGGTATAGTTTCCATTGTAATTGCTATTAGATTGGGGCAAAGTACAACTTCTGTAGACTTAGTTCAGTGCACAGGAGATCAGAGATGTTCAGGTGCCGCAAGTAATTTTTGTCAAGGAACCTTTGCCTGTGAGTGTTTAGCATCTAGAAAAGCAGGATGTAGTAATGATATTTTTGTAGTTCGTTGCGGAAATACTGCAAGTCCATCTTGTTCTGGTGGGACTACTGGATCTGGCACTGGTGGCACAACAGGTTCTGGACCAGTTGGTCAAGGTGGAGCATGTAGTCCAGCTGCAAATGAATGTGCTTCGGGACTAGTTTGTACACCAAGTAGCGTTAATGGACCAAATGTATGTAATGTTCCTCCATCAGGATCTGGATGTACAGGCGGTAATACATGTTCTGCTTACTTAGGATTTAAATGTGATCAATTAGTAAATGGAGAATGTAGTGCAAATGGAAGTTCATTTAACTCATTTAGCGAAGCAGCATCTTATGCAGGAGGTTGTGGACAAGTGGATCAAGTTTGTACTGGAGGAACTCCAGGAAACAATCAATTATGCGGAAGTTTTCAGGTAATTAATACATCTTGTTTTGTGAATCCACCACCAGTAACACCACCGCCAGTTACTCCACCACCTGTAACACCACCACCTGTTGAGCCACCGGTAACACCGCCACCTCCACCGCCAGTAAGTAGCCCAACTCTACCAGAAACTGCAGTGATATCAAACGAGGCAGATAGGTTGATGTTAGGATTTATGTTGATTTTATTAGGATTAATAACATATAGATTTAACGTATTCGGTAGATTAGTTGAGAATTTAAATTTATTATCAGATGATTCAGCAGTAAAGCATTCACCACTGCAAAGATTCTTAAGAAGCCGAAGAGGTGATTTTGAAAAGAAAGTTCAAAGAGATTTTGAAAAAGAAAATTAAAAACTAAGATGGTAGGGAAGGAATATTCTTTCCCTACTGTATATTAAACGTATAAATTTTGTTATACTTCAAATTGAAAATCAATAGAAAACTTATTGGAAATACGAAAGGACACAATGGTTTTGAAAATCCACAAGTTCATTGCCTCTTTTCGTAATAAATTTTTCTTAATAGATTTTCAATTTTGCTCTGCTAAATTTCCATGCAGAGAGTAATTATTTCTTATTTATTTTTTTTATGTCAGAAGTCTCAAAGGCGTTTAATATAGCCGGCAAAGAGATAAAGTTAAGTACAGGAAAACTTGCAAAACTAGCAGCTGGTTCCGTGCTTTTAGAAATGGGTGGAACTACAGTTCTAGCTACAGTTACAGTAGATAGATATGATTCCTCACAGGATTTTTTCCCTTTATCAGTAGAATATATCGAAAAAATGTATGCGAGGGGAGCTATCTCAGGATCCAAGTTTCAAAAGAGAGAAGGGTATCCTTCAGATGAAGCCATTATAAAAGCAAGACAAGTTGACCACTCAATTAGATCACTTTTCCCAAAGGGATTTAAAAAAGCTGTTGGCGTTGTATTGACAGTTTTAAGTTATGACGAGGATAACGATCCAGAAACTCTAGCTATTTTTGGAGCAAGCACAGCATTAATGCTAACAGGACTACCCTATCACGGACCTTCATCAAGTGCCGTTACAGCAATTACTGAAGATGGTGAAATTATTACTAATCCAGATGTTAAAGATAGAGAAGAATTTAAAGCTGAACTTTTAATCTCCGGAGTTGATGATAAATTTTTAAATATCGAAGGTTGGGCAAAAGAAGTAGACGAAGACTTAATGGATAAAGCATTGGACAAAGCAATGGATATGATAAAAGAGATGAATAAAGCTCAAACAGAATTTGTTGCAGAAGTATTCGCGAAAAATGGAAAGCCAGAAATAAATTTTCATATTGATGAAAGTGTAAATATTGAACTTCCAGCACCAGAAGAATTAATTAACAAAATTAAAGAATTAAAGTACGATGCAATTAAAGAAAGTATTTTCCAACCAGAAAAAGCTGATAGAAATGTCTACATAGATAAAATTAAAGAAGAATTAGCAGGGAATTTAAAGAATGCAGCAGGTGAAGAACCAAATTCAATGGATGTAAGCAATGCAATCGAATATGTTGCTAAAAAAATACTAAGAGAATCTATTTTGAAAGAAGATGTTAGAAGATTAGGAAGAGGTTTAAGAGAAATTAGGCCACTCGCAGCGGAAATTGATATTCTACCAACAGTTCATGGGTCAGCATTATTTAATAGAGGTTTAACACAATCTCTTTCTATAGTTACACTTGCATCTCAAGGGATGGAGTTATTATCAGATGCAATGGAAGGAGAAGGCAGTAAAAGATTTATGCATCATTACAATATGCCTCCTTTTGCGTCCGGAGAAGCTGGGAGATATTCATATAAACCAGGTCGAAGGGAAATTGGTCACGGAGCAATTGGTGAAAATGCTTTAAGAAATATGATCCCTTCACAAGAGGAATTCCCATACACAATTAGAGTAGTATCTGAAATTTTGAATTCAAATGGTTCTACATCGATGGCTGCAACTTGTGCATCATCTATGGCCTTAATGGCATCAGGAGTGCCTCTTAAAGAAGCTGTTGCCGGAATTGGAGTAGGTTTAATAACAGAAGATCATAACGAAGAAAACTACAAACTTTTACTAGATATTGAAGGTGTAGAAGACTTTTATGGTGATATGGACTTCAAAGTTACAGGAACAAAAAACGGAATCACAGCAATTCAATACGAAAATAAACTAAGAGGAGTTAGTCCTAAAATTATAAAAGAAGCTTTCAGATTAGCAAAAGATGGAAGATTGCAAGTTCTGGAAGTAATGAACAAAGCAATTTCCGCTCCGAAATCAGAATTAAGTCCAAACGCTCCAATAGTTGGAACATTAAATATTAGACAAGATAGAATTGGTGAACTAATTGGACCAGGAGGAAAAAATATAAAGGAACTTGTACAAAGAGGTAAAGATGAATTTGATGGAAAGGTAGTAGATGTAAATATTGATGATACTGGTAAAGTTACTGTTACAGCTGCTAATAGAGAACAGCTTGACTTTGTGAAAGGAATTATTGAGAATATGTTTGAAGAACCAGTAGTTGGAAAGGAATATTTAGGTATTGTAGATAAGATAATGCCTTATGGAATATTCGTAAATGTTAGTCAAAGTATTACTGGACTTTGTCATGTTTCCGAAATTTCTGAAATTAGAAATATTGATTTGAATGCAGTATTTAACGAAGGTGATTCTGTAAAAGTAAAAGTTCAAAAGATTGAGGATGGTAGACTAAACTTTACAATGAAAGAAAGTGAGCAATCACCAGAATTAAAGGAGAAGATTGCAAAAGCACCACAAGCTGCACCCCAAATGGACGGTGGGAGAAGGCCAGATGGTAGATTTAATGGAAATAGAGATAATAGAAGATTCGAAAGAAGATAGATTTACAATTATAAAGTATGTCTAAAACTGTAGATTCCGAAATATTAACAGCAAAGGGAATATCATTACTAGCAAATCCCATTCTAGTTTTGTTTGTTACCTTTGTCATAGGTAATTTTTCAAGAATAAGAGCTGAATGGGAAATATTCGGGATCTTCATACTTATAGGTTGTTTTTTCCCGATGCTTCTATATGTTCATTATCTCTATATACATAGAAAATCTATTTGGAATTACACTGCCATACCAAGAGCAAAAAGAGATAATTTATTTTTAACTGTAATTATCCCTTTTTGTCTTAACTTAATGCTTTTCATTTACACAGGCCAATCAAAATTTTGGGTATATACTTCAATGCTAATGGTAATTTTCTTTGCGTGCTTTTATTTATTAAATAGATTTATTGATAAAGCGAGCTTGCATACTGGGATGTTTTCATTCAGTATATTATATTTAACAAATAGGGTCAGTGTTGCCTTTGCGATATTACTAGTATTAATTCCTTTTATTGCTTGGTCTAGAGTAAAACTACACAAACATACATGGTTTCAATTAATGTTAGGAATGGTAGTTGGAATGTTTCTTGCATTACTTTCATGGACATTTTAATAACCCTGTATCAGAATATATGATTAAATTTAAGTAATGTCGGCCCTACAAAAAAGTTTAAATAGTATAAAAAATATATTATCTCAAGAGCAAACAGAGATTTTAGAAACGGCATTGTTTTCAATGTTGCCAGTTCTTTTAACTAAAGTAACTGGTCAACTTTTTAATTTAATAGCTGCTTCCTACTTCGGAACAAATGATGCAGGTTGGAATAAGTTCTTACTTGCAAGTTCTATTCCAGATTTAATTTCTAATATTCTTATTACTGGTGCGATAGGGGTTGTTGTGATTCCTGTTCTAATAAGTAGTAAGCGAAAAGAAGGGAAGGAAGGCTTTTTAAAAGTTTATGGCTCAATGATAAATGTTTCATTAGTAATATTTGGAATCATCTCGTTAATTCTAATTGTTTTTTCCGATCAAATTTTCCCATTCATGCTTAAATTGCTTGGTGCGGAAATTCCAGGAGGACAAGCAGATATTGCTGAAATAATATTAATGATGAGGGTTTTACTTCTTCCTCAATTAATTCTTGCAGTCAGTGTATTTGTTTCTAATGGTTTGAATGTGTATAACAGATACTTAGTACCACAATTTGCTCCATTATTATTTAACATTGGAAGAATATCTGCAGTAGTAATCCTAGTACCTTTAATGAACTATAGTCCTTGGGCTGTAGTAATTGGGGTATTCTTGGGTAGTATTTTACATTTAGCAATTCAACTTCCATTGGCACATCACGTAGGTTTAAGATTTTCGCTTAACTTTGATTTCAGGAATAAATATATTAAAGAGCTTTTAATAGTGGCAATTCCTAGAACCTTTGCCGTGGCATCAGAACATATAGCCTTAACTTTCAATGATTTCCTATCTTATGCAGTAAATGGAGTAGCTGCGTTAAACTTTGCTAATTCACTTTCTTTAGTTATTCCGCAAATGTTTGCATTAACATTTGCTTATGCATCTTTTACAAAATTATCTGAGCATTTTGAAGATAAAGATTGGCCCAATATCCAGTCGATTATTATTAAAACAATGAACGAGATGCTTTTTCTAGCATTGCCTTTTATTGTTACATTATTAGTACTAAGAATCCCTGTTGTAAGGCTGACATTTGGATTGCTTCCTAATACAAAATTAGATTTAGAAGGAACCTATCAAATAGCCTGGACTTTATTATGGTTTGCAGTGGGCCATGTATTTGTTTGTGGAAAATGGTTTATGTATAGAGTGTTCTATGCAAATAAAGAAACTAAAATACCTTTGCTAATTGCTGGAATAAGTTTAGTTCTAACTATAGTTTTGGGAATATTATTTACTAATCTCTTTAGCCACAATACACAATACTCAATAATGGCCACCCAAATTTCACTAGAAAATTTTCTAACCAGAGGAACAGAAAATCCAGCCGTTGGAGGAATTGCTCTAGGTATGAGTGTTGCTTATACATTTGAATTTTTTGCATTACTTTTCATATTTCATTTCTTCAGAGTAAGATTAAACTTAAGAAGATTATTTAGAGGTTTGGCTAAGAAATTTATTGCAGGAGGATTTATGTTTGTAGTTATGTACTTTATGTTTAAAACTTGGGACATTGTGAGTTTTTCACTGCCAACGAGTGCGTTTAATGGATTCACTGGATCGACTACAATTAACTTATTCTTCTTGACGTTAATAACAGTAGTTACATCTTTCCTAGTTTATTACGCTGTTTGCCTACTTCTAAATGTTCAAGAATTAAAGATTTTGAAGAGATATATAAATCCATTCTTTGGACTTGGAGGAATACGAATAAATTAAGAATTAAAGGAGAATTGCTTCTACATTTAGTCTTCATGCAATATAATCAGAAGGATGAAAGAAACTACTAAGAAAAAAACTAATGATAATGCTTTAAATCCGAAAAGTGCAGCGGCAGTTGTTGCAGAGCTTAAAAAAGATGGAGTTACAGTTGAGCAAATAAGTCCGGGAATATACCAAGCAACATCTGAGAAAAGTAATTATATAATTGAATATGATAGAAGCAAATGTATAGGAGCGGCAAGTTGTTCTGCCATTGCACCATTTACTTTTTTTATGGATGATGAGAACAAGGCTATGTTTGTAGAAAACGGAATTGAAGTAGATGATGATGAAACAATATTGGCAGGAGCGCAATCATGCCCTGTCCTAGCAATTAAGATTCTAGATAAATTTACTAGGGAGGTTTTATTCCCAGTAGAATAGCAATCAGTTAAAAATTAAAAGTAGTCAATTCTTGTGACTCTCTCTCCTTTTAATCTGACGTCCGTGTCTGCCGACAGGTAAGACAGGCAGTGTGTGAGGTCATACCGCACCGAAGCGGGTTCCTTCTTTGTGCGGTCAATTTTTTTATTTTATGAGATTGTTCCCTCTGACTCCTAGTCACATGGGACGCAGATCTGCCTCCCCAACAAAGGTAATTATTGTTTCTCTATTCTTCTCAATTGATTTTAAGTTCTTGATCTTGTACGAATTTCAATTTATTTTTAATCGCAATTTCTGCCTTTTGTAATTCTCTTGCAATATCCATTGCATGGGGCATTTCTAGAAAGACTAAGTTTGTCATTAGAATGTCACTCATCTTCTGGGCTGCTTTTGGTTCTTTTCCACTTGTTCTAAATTCTTCTAAAACTTCATTACCACTTGGATCTAAATGTTTTACCACAATATCATCTCCGTCAATTTCAATTATTACTACACCTCTCTGATCAGGCCTACAATTTGTAATATTGTTATATCTTTCTAAAAGCTTTTTTGCCTCATCAAAATTAGTTTCATAAATTTGTCCTAATGAGGATATTATTGTTAAATACCCTGGTCTCATCCCTAATTTTTTAGCTAAATCAAATTGTAATTTTCTTAAGGCAAATGTATTTCTTGGCCATGCATCAAACATATCATTACTTCTAAAATATGCTGTAAGCATAAGTTTATGATTGCGATACGCAAACTGTAATTGTGTCATACATGGAACATTCCCAGATTTATTTGTTTGTTTATCCGACATCCAACCACTTGCAACATTATCAACCCAAGGATTCCAAATAGATATGACGGCACCTCGATCGTATTTGTAGTTCTTGAGTTTTTCGTAAACCTCTGCTATTTGGTTAAGTGTAAATGAATTATGAAGTGTGATTGATGAATCCTTGCTTCTTAACCCTTCACTTGTTTTAGTATTTACCTTCGCCTTATATTCTTCGTTAGGAATTCCTAATGGATGTGAAAACATTCTTGCTCCATAGCCATAATCTTCACTTGCTTGTGTTTTTTCAAAAAATCCTTTGTAATATAACTGAAGGTCTTCCTTGTTAAAGTTAAACCATTCAGGAATATCTGGTTTGTATGGATCCTCATCTTCTATTACAGTCACAATGTTCAACAACTCTTTCACTTCCCCCACTTTTATCATTCCGACTTTATTACCAAATTTCATAATATTTCTTATTACTTGAGGCCAAACTTCTTTTATATATCCACCTCGAACTGTATAAGTTGTCTTTTCTGACGGGAATTTATCAGCAGTAACTGGTTCAGGATCCGGAAAAGTTTTAGGTTTGGACCATTGTTTAGGCTTTCTCTTTGAATCTGAGATTTCATCAAGTTTAGTTTGGACAACTTTGAATGATGAATTTCCTATCATGTCTATATATTTAACTCTTTTTCGCATTTCTTCGATAGAATCTTTTTCGATTTCTTTATCTACAGGTGCTTTATCCACACCTATTACATTATTATTCTCATCAATTCCTTGATCGATAAAAGCCATAAGTGCTTCCGCACTTTCACTTCTATTTGCTCCACAAATTATTATTGTATCAATAATCGGGTTAGCAAGAATATTTCTGATAATAAAGTTAATACCCCGCTTAGAGTAAAGTTGACCTCCAATTGAGAATTGTTCTGGGTTTAAATTTGGGAGAATTGCTTGCATTGGAGTCCAAAGCGTAACAATTCCAATATTAGATTCCTTGTTAGCTATATGCAATTTATCTTTGAAATATATTGGCCAATCCATTAGATTTGTAAATGATCGTTAATTAGTTTAAGTGCTTTATTTAATAATTCCTTATTGCCTTTTTGATAGATCCACGTACTTGCTCCTGATGGATGAGGAAATGGAATTACCACTAAATTACGGTCAAAAATTTTATAAGGATCAGCACTAAATTCTTTCCCAATATAATCTGATAAATTAAAATTTTCAATATCTAAACATTCTCCAATGGAAAGTTTACCTATTGGTACAACAATTTGTGGATTAAATTTTAGTAACTGCTCTTTAAGTCTTGGCCTTGCTTCGTTAATTTGTTCTATAGTAGGAATTGCATGTGACTTTCCTTTGAGTCCCGGGAAATAATCAATTAAAGCACCAAATTCAAAACATTCATCAACAACATCTAGAGTAATACCAACACTTTCAAACCATTTATATAGAGCACTTCTGCCAAATGGTCTTCCACGAATAGTCTTTGGTGGCGCTTGTCCAATAAATATTATTTTTACTTTTTGCATGCTAGAATTTGTGAATATAATTTAAATTCATACATTGAAGATCCTAGACTGGAACAGTATTTCAGAAAAAAAGAAACTTGAAATTTCTAAGAGTAAATCAGTCTTTATTCTAGCACCTTCAGTAATTTCCAAAAAGAAAATTTCTCAATTAGTACAGAAACTTTCAAACAAAACAAAAGTTATTATTGGTTGTGCTAAGGAGAGTCATGTGGATGGACTTAGTGGCGAACAATTTAAATTGTTTAATATAAAAGAACTTTCAAGTGTTTTAAATAAAATAGATGTAGATATTCTTGAATATTATCAAAGAGATATTAAATATATATTTTCAGAGCTTAAATTTAGTGCTGTAATATTTATAAATGGGTCTTGGAGTAGAAGTTTGCATTTAAGAGAGGAGTTCTGGACTCTATTAAGAAATAAAACAGAATATAAGCTAGTTAGTCCATTTATTAACGAGCAAGAAGCAAAAAAATTTGCAGCGGAGTTTGAATTTAATGACTATGCCATAGAAATAAAAAATGATACTGATGCCTTTAAACTTGTCGATGGGGTTAAACAACATTCCTTTGATTGGACTGGGCAAGTAGGGGCGGTACTAGTTAAGAATAATAAAATAATTGCAGCATCTTGTAATACTGTTATTCCATATATTACTTATTCAATGCACTTTGGTGCAAGTCGTGAAAAAAATTTCTCCCCTCCTAGCGATCAGAATTTTTATGATACAAATCACGCTGAAGTAAAGTTAGTTCTCCATTGTCTTAAAACAAAGATAGATCCTAGCGGTTCAAAGTTATATATAAATATTTTGCCTTGTCCAACATGTGCAAGAATGCTTTCTGAAAGTGGAATTTCGGAGGTAATCTATAAACATGATCATTCCGATGGATATGCAGCTAAACTATTTGAAGGAAGTGGAATAAAAGTCACAAGATATATTTAATTGTAACCTTCTATAAGTTTAGAATGTCAATTATGTCAGGAGGAGCTTATGGAACTAAGATTCCTTTTAATTTTTAATTGGTTTAGGAGGATAGTTAATGTCTTTAAACAACCACTCAATAATTACTTTCACCATGTATGCAGTTTCTACAAGTGTTGCTGGGATAATTACTGAAAATATAACCTGTAAGGCTGCTAATTTATCAGTAAATAAGGCAATGATCAAGATTGCAAATACAAGTGCATTTTGTATAAATAGAAGTATGACTAAAGCTAACCCATAAGGTTTTCTCGCATCAACTTTCCAAGAATAATCTTTCTTTTGAATTTCGACGAACTCATCTACTGTGGATGCAGGTTTCTGATTAGGTGTATCTCTCAAATCCATTATTTCTAATTGATCATCGTCAATTGCAATGTTTTCTGTAGTTTTAGTTGCATCTGCCATAGTTAATTTTCAATGATTCAAGTATCAATTTTCAAGTTTGAAAATTATTAAATTGAAAAATTGTTTAAAAATTAAAAATTATTCAATTAAACCTAAATTCTTCAAGCGAAAGTAAGCTCCTACTTGAGACACTTTGAAAGCATCAGCGATAATTAGCACATCTGGAAATTGATTCCAAAGTCTTTTTACAAAAAATTCGGGCATTAATAAAGCTGCTGCAAACACATTAGCTTCTTGTTCATCTTTTTTGCTTGCAACGTCTAAGTTCATTGCGTCATCTCTGTAGTAAACTTCCTGATCTTTATCTTTATGCAATACAAAGTGACCAATCTCGTGTGCTATGCTGAAGTTCTTTCGAACCTGTGGATCCATTCTCTGAACAATAACTCGACTTTCATCTTTTTGAAAGATTGCAGATACATTATCTTTAGAAATATCTCCGGTTTGGACTTTTAATCCAAGTTTTTCTGCAACTCTGTAAACGTCGATAGGTGTGGAAACCTTACCTGCGGAACCATAAGTCTCTGCAAGTATATCTACGGCTTTCTTCCCAATCCATTGTATTTGTGATTCTGTTAGTAGCATATAATGATTATAACATGATGTTAAATTTCTTTAGGTTCGTCAACGGGAGCAAAATTAGGTGCACCATAAACCAATATATCCTTCTTTTCTAAACCTAACTGACTGAGAACATCGAGAATATCTAAAAGTCTAAAGTAACTAGTCAAAACATTAAATATTTCAGTTTTCCCACTTAATAAACCTCTTCCTTTACTATCCCTTTCTTCTGAACGAGCTCCTGCCATCTTCAGGTATTGCACTAATTTAAATTTAGCTTCACTAGTAGATGCCTCATCTGCATTTTGTGGAGATTTGTTAATGCTAATTACATAACAGTCAGTCATCCCATCAACATGATTGAAACTTAGAAAGTTCATCGTAAGTAGCATCCTTAATTCTGATAGTTCAATATCATTGAACGCTGCGATTGAAATTAAATGCCTTGGTTCTCTATTCATAATTTTGTTCTTAAAAATTAGCTGTAATAATATCAGAAATTCAAATTAAATCCAATCTGTTATAATTTCCTCATGACTAAATCTGAAGCAGAACAAATATTATCCAAACCTGGTCTCACTAAAGATACTATCGTTGCACTCTCAACTTTTAAAGAAGAACCAGTGTGGATGCTGGAAATTCGTTTAAAAGCATACGAACATTACCTTTTACGTCCAGTTCCAAAATGGGGTGCGAATTTAGAAGAATTAGATGATTCTAAAATTAGATTCTATGTAACTCCTGAATCTAGAAAAACACGCAATTGGGAAGAAGTTCCAGAAGAAATGAAGCAAACTTTTGCAGATTTAAAAATTCCAGAAGCAGAAAGAAAATTTTTGGCAGGTGTAGAAACACAATTTGATTCCAATGTTGTTTACGGACGTATAAAAAAAGAATGGGAAGAACAAGGTGTAATTTTTACCGATACAGACACTGGTTTAAAAAAATATCCAGAAATATTCAAAAAATGGTTTGGTAAATCTATCCCTTATACAGATAATAAATACGCAGCCCTAAATACTGCTTGTTGGAGTGGTGGTAGTTTCGTTTATGTTCCGAAAGGAGTAAAAGTAAAAGTTCCGTTACAAGCATATTTTTATATTAAAACTTCCAATCTTGGTCAATTTGAAAGAACTTTAATAGTCGCAGAAGAAGGTGCAGAAGTTCAATACGTAGAGGGTTGTAGCGCTCCACAATATTCATCAGATGTTTTGCACTCAGGAGTAATTGAATTGATTGCATTAAAAGAATCTAGAATTCGATACACAACTATTCAAAACTGGTCCAAAAATATTTATAACCTCGTTACTCAAAGAGGTTTAGCATACGATCGAGCAACTATTGAATGGGTAGATTGCAATATCGGTTCGAAAATTACTATGAAGTATCCATCTGTAGTGATGGTTGGAAATGGTGCGCACGGAGAAGTGTTATCCATTGCTTACGCTCGAAGAGGTCAACACTTGGATTCCGGAGCAAAGATGATTCACATTGGAAAAAACACTTCAAGTGTAATTACAACAAAGTCTATTTGTAAAGATGGAGGAAGAACAAGTTATAGAGGATTGGTTAAAGTTACAAAAGGTGCAAAAAATACAAAAAGTAAAATTGTTTGTGATGCTCTAATTCTGGACAATATTTCCCAAACAGATACGTATCCCTACAATGAGATTTACGAGAAGCAATCAAAAGTTGAACATGAAGCTAGTGTTTCCAGAGTTTCCGAAAATCAGCTTTATTATTTAATGTCTCGAGGAATTACGGAGGAAGAAGCAGGTGGTTTAATCGTCTCAGGTTTCATCGAACCAATAGCTAAAGAACTTCCTATGGAATACGCAATGGAAATGAACGATTTGATTAAGATGAGTATGAAGGGAAGTGTTGGGTAAATATCAATTAAAAATTAAAAATTAAAAATTAATAATTAAGAGAAGATAGATTATTTATTATAATAAATTTATGAATGGAGATTTTAACCCTGTAGAATTTGTTAGGGAATATGATGCTCGAAAACTAAGTTTATTTTCTGGATTAGTTAATAATGTTGAGTTAGAAGGAAGACAAGTTCTCTATACATTTGAACCTGATCAATATTCACTTAACCTATTTACTGAATCTAATAGTTATCAAAAAATAGGAAGTACTAACTTCGATAAGATCACAAATTCCGTACCATTGAGTCTGTCTCAATTTAATATACCTGCAGATGCGAAAATCCTTATTGTTGCTAACGAATATAACACAGATTATTACATTGCATCATAATTGCTTTACCACCTCACTTCTTCTTTCTGGCAGTTTGATACTACATGAAGTTACATTGCTCTGTAGATTTGGCAGTTTGTTAACATCCCTCGGCACTTCGTGCCACTCCCTTAAAAAGGGAGAATTCCTCCTTTTCAAGGAGGTGGGCCAGCTTTAGCTGGACGGAGGATTTCTACCGCCGCGAAGCCACGTAATGGTTAGGGCGGTCCATGCTATAATACACACATGCGAAATGAAGTAAAATACTCTCAAAATTTCATAAAAAGTTATCAATTAATAAAAGATTTAATTGATAAACACACAACTTTAAATTCCACAGATACTGTTTTAGAGCTTGGAGCTGGAGCTGGAAAAATTACCAGAGCTTTAGTTGAGAAAGTTCAAAAAGTAGTAGCTGTAGAAAAAGACGACCAATTGTATTCAGGGCTTTTAGAAAAATTTAAAGAAGAATCAAACGTGCGGTTCTACAATATGGATTTGCAAAGGTTCTCTTTAGGAAATTTAGGAACATACAAAGTTTTCTCAAACATTCCTTTTAACTTAACTTCGGAAATTATTAGAAAATTCTTTTTAGGAACAAATCCCCCAGTGGATACATATTTAATAATCCAAAAAGAAGCGGCATGGAGATTGATAGGAGATTATCTAGATACAGCAAGATTCCTCCCAGTTTTACTAAAACCATTTTTTAAAATGGAAATTGTTCATAATTTTGAAAGAGATGATTTTGTTCCCATGCCTGGAGTTGATATTGTTTTAATGAGATTTGAAAAAAAGAAGTTCCCAGATATAGAACTAGCTGATAAAGAAAACTTTTATGATTTTGTAACTTATGCTTTTGCAAACTATAAAGGACATGCAAAAACTTCTTTCAATAAATTGTTCACTTTTGAACAAATGAAAAGAATCTCAGGAAATTTAAAAGTGAATTTTCAAAAAAGCATTGCAGATATTCGATATGCTCAATGGATAGAACTTTATAAAACTTACACTCAAATGGTAAGCGAAGACAAAAAGAGATTAGTAAAAGTTTCGTATAAAAAGTATTTAATGCAAAAAAATAGCGAGACAAAAGTCGATAGGCGAAGTAGAGTAGGTAGAAAATAATATTTTTTTAAATATTCATATGGCAGATAATCCTATTCAGATAAATCAAATGGGTGATAAACCATTCGAGTCAATGAGTCCAGTAGAGAAGTTAGAATTTCTTAAGAAAAGGCTTTTACGAAGTTATAATATTCAAACAGAAGAGGTTGTCACAGAGGATGAATTTCAAGAAGAATCATCAGTTGAAGTATGGACACTAGAAGAATCTTTGGAAGGATTGAAAAATCAAGAACTCCTTTTTAGAATATTAGGATATGTTGGTGCTCAAGTATGGTTTTCGGATAAACCCGATAAAGTTATGCAAGAAAAAATGCTTGCAACAATGGAAAGCAGAATGAAAATTGGTTATGACAGCGCTCCTTTCACTGAGGGTGATGAAATTAATGAGGATCAATTTGTAGAATATTTAAATTTTACATCACAGAAAGAAATCTCAAATCTTTACGATTTGTTTGATTCAATTGGTGCGCTTAACGATGGTGTGATAGTTATATCAATATTTCATATAACTACGATAAATAGAAATATGTTTGAAATAGTTGCAGGAATGAAAGCGTATCTTAGAGAATCATTAGGATTGTCTGCAAAAGAAGAAGGGGAGAAGGTTTTCTACTCAAATTGATATGGACTGGCAGCTTTATCTCCGAAGAAATCTTTTTGAGGATTTACCTCCTAACTATATTGAGTTTATAGATGCGGGAGATGCATTCGATAGGTATAATAATCCTAAAACAACTCCTGCAGAAAAAGGTAAGTTAGCTGATGTTGTAAATGCCTACACATATATTGAGGATTTTGATATTTATAGATACGAGCTTTTACTAGATTATATTGAAAATGAGATAAATGGTCATGTTATAAACGAAATGCATTCACTTGGTTATTCAGCGGCTACAATATGGTTTTATGATAAGAGTGAAGAAGATTTAATTGAGGCATTGAACTTACTTGAAACGGATTTTGTAGATATTCTAAATAGTCCGAAACCATTAAGTATGCGTAGAAGAATTTTAATGGATTTTTTTGATGAAAGGCATTGTTTATATAAAATCTCAACACTATTTCATATTGCTGAGACACATAGCGATGGTTGCGTGTATTATTTAAGAAAGAGAAATTTAGATAATTTAAGGGAAAATCTAATGTCTATTCGAGATGGAATTCTAAGATATATTTATTTGAAAATATCTATTGGCCAATATCAAGAACCTGAGCAATGAAATTTACAAACGAAAATCAAAAATTGATTTATAAAGAAAAACTTGCAGAACAAGTTTATCTCCTTAAATACACAATCAATCCAGACTTAGAATGGAAAGCGGGACAATACATTGGTGTTGGAATTTCCGGAACTTATAGAAGAAGTTACACAATTTTTGATTTAAATGATGGAGTTTTAACATTAATCGTGGACACCAAACCAGGAGGTTTAGCTTCTCAATTTTTTGATAAAGTAGAAGTTGGAATGGAAAGTTTGATAATAGGACCATATGGTCGATTTGGAAACCAAGCAATAGAAAATAATAAAGTGTATATTTCTACGGGAACAGGAATTGCACCTTTTCTTTCGATGGCGAAAGAATGTAGAAGTAAAAAGAAAAATAAAGTTACTTTTATTTTCGGAGCAAAAACTCTAATAGACGAGGTTGCTTTTAGATTTTTTAAAGAATTCATAGATGAAGATTTTGAATATATACAATGTATTACAAGGCATTTACCAGAACATAAATTAGAGGGTCAAGATAAAAAGGCTAAGATTTATTTTGAACGAATTACAACTGCACTTCCAAAGTTAAAATTAGATTTTCAAAGATCAGAATTTTATATTTGTGGGAGTCCACAAATGGTGGAAGATGTGAATTCTGTTTTAACTGCATTGGGTGCCGATAAAATCTACTACGAAAAATATTCTGCTTAAAATGAAGATTGCAATCCTTGTCCCACATATGTTTATGGATGAAAGTATAATGAGCAAAGTTATATTTTCCCCAGGGACTATAGCTATTGATCTAGCAGAAGGTTTGGCAGATCTAGGACACGAAGTTACATTATTTTCACCAGGTCCCATTAAGAATAAAAAATTCAAAAACATTTGTTCAGACCGAACTTTGATAGAGAAAGAATTAGATTCTCGTGGTTACGATCTAACCACGTTAATGAGCAAACATCCCTTAACTTACATTACTCTGGCCAGACAAATACAGTCTGAATTGATTTCTAAAGCTTATAAAATGGCCAATAATGGACTATTTGATTTAGTACACGTTTGGATTAACGAAGAAGATATTGCATTAGAATTTGCAAAACTTTGTAATAAACCAATTATTTTCACGCACCATGAACCATTCAATTTCTACACAAAATATAGAACTAGTTTTGAAAAATATAAAGATTTGAATTGGGTTTCTATTTCCTACGCTCAAAGAAAGACCATACCTGTAAAGATGAATTGGGTTGGGAATGTTTATCATGGAATTAGAAATCCATTTGTGCAGTACAAAATAGAGACGAGTATGGACTATAAAAAATATTTTGCATACTTAGGAAGAATAATCGAATCAAAAGGAGTGCATTTAGCAGTACAAGCAGTAATTAAATACAATGAGAAATCAACTAATGAACCAATCATACTTAAAATTGCTGGGAAATATTACGAAGATTCATATTGGGAAAAAGAAATTAAGCCTTACGTCGATAATAAATTTATTCAATTTGTTGAGTTTATTTCTAAACCAGAAGAAAAGTTCAACTTCCTTTATAATGCAAAAGCTTTGTTAGCACCTTCAACTTGGGAAGAACCATTTGGAATGATGATTATTGAGGCAATGAGTGTTGGAACTCTAACGATTGGTTTAAGCAACGGTGCTTTAAAAGAAATAGTTAAAGATGGTGTAAATGGCTTTATATCAAAAGATAATATTGAACAAAATTTCGATAAAGTAAATCAAATAAACTCAAAGAAACTTATAGATAGCTTTGATTTTACAATAGAGAGAATGTGTGAAGAGTATGAGAAAATCTATCAGGCAATTCTTACTTAGCTATTCTACCTTCAACGCTTCCAAAAAAGCCTCCTTTGGAATTTCTACTTTACCAAAAGTTTTCATTTTCTTTTTTCCTTTCTTTTGTTTTTCAAGAAGTTTTAATTTTCTAGTAACATCTCCACCGTAAAGCTTTGCAAGAACATCTTTTTTATAAGCTGCAATTGTTTCTCTAGCAATTACCTGCCCTCCAATTGCTGCTTGAATTGGAACTTTAAAGTTTTGCCTTGGGATAATTTTCACAAGTTTTTCTACAACTTCCTTACCTCTTCTTTGAGCATTGTCTTTGTGAGTTAAGTAAGAAAGTGCTTCTACAGGTTCGTCATTGACTAAGATACTAACTTTTACAATATCTCCTTTTCTATAATCTAGGAAAGAATAATCCATCGATGCATATCCGTGAGATATAGATTTTAATTTATCAAAGAAATTTACAATAATTTCTACAGTTGGCATTTCGTATAAAATTGCTGCATGCTTGCTTGAATTTGATAATCTACTTAGATAATTCATAGATTTGTAAACTCCTCTATGTTTTTGACAAAGCTCCATAACTGGCCCAATATATTCTTCTGGAGTGATTAATTCTAATTTAACCCAGGGTTCATATGTATCATCAGAAAAACTTCCATCTGGAAATTCTGCTGCTGTTCGGATTGTTGCAATGTTTGTTACTGGGTCAATGTTAGAAACATTTATATTTGGTAACTTTGCATAATCTTTTGTTGTAAGTTGAACTCGAAATTCTACAGTGGGAGTTGTTCCAATTAAATCAATGCCATATTCTCTCTCTAATCTATCTTGTGTAATTTCTAAATGTAATAATCCTAAAAATCCGCAAACGAATCCTGTTCCTAATGCAGTAGAGTATTCTTTTTCGTAAGAAAGTGCTGCATCGTTTAAAGACAATTTTTCTAAAGCTTCTGCAAATTCTGGATAGTCACTTGCTTCGACTGGATACAAACTGGCATAAACCATTGGCTTTGGAGATTTGTAACCAGTTAATGGCTCAATAGTTATGTGAGAATTATCATCTTGAACTAAAGTTATTGTATCTCCAGAATGCACAACGTGAATATCTTTTAACCCTGTTGCAATATAACCTACCTCACCTTCTTTCATAGAATCAGATTTAACCATTTTAGGAGTCAAATATCCAATTTCAATTGGATTTACATTTGTTTTGGTTCCCAGCATGTATAATTTTGAATTCTTATTAATTTGTCCAGAAATAACTTTTACTAAAGCAGTTGCTCCTTTGTATTCATGAAAGAATGCATCAAAGATTAAAGCTTTAGTTACGGGAGAAGCTCCCTCTCCTTTTAAGGAGAGGGTTGCCTGCCCGCCCTCCTGCGTCGGGAGCAGGCGGGGGGTGAGGTCAGCTCCATCCATAGCATCTAAATCAGATTGCTCAGGAGTATAAACTTGGCTATTATACTTATCTGGTGGTGGGATTCTTTCTACAATAGAATTTAAAATTTCTGGAACTCCAATCCCTGTTTTCCCAGAAGCTAATATAATGTCCTCTTCTGCAAAACCAAATGTTTCTATAACTTCTGCTCGAACTCTTTCTGTTTCGGCAATATCCATGTCCACTTTATTTAAGACAGGAATAATTTTTAAATTGTATTCCATCGCTTTGTAAACAGTTGTAAGAGTTTGCGCTTGAACTCCTTGAGTAACATCTATAAGTAGTAAACAACCTTCGCTAGCTGCAACAGAACGCGAAACTTCGTAACTAAAGTCCACGTGTCCCGGAGTATCGATAAGGTTCAAGATATACTCACCATCTTCAACTTTAGTAGATCTGTCCCCACCTTTGTATGGATAATTTAACCTAGCAGTTTGTAATTTGATTGTAATACCTCGTTCTTGTTCTAGTTCAAGTGTATCCAACATTCTGTCTTTCATTTCTCTTCGCAAAACTGCTCCCGTGTGTTCGATTAATCTATCCGCAAGGGTAGACTTGCCGTGGTCGATATGGGCAATAATACAAAAGTTTCGAATTCTCGATTGATCGGTCATAATTGAATATTAAGGTCGTAGAATTATAGCAGAAAAGTGTATTTCAAAAGAGAAGAAGAATTTAAGGTGCCTTAGGTGACTTTTTGGGGTCGTGTTTATCTATTTCATTAATTTCAATCCCTTTTTCTCCCAGTATCTTATTTCTGATGATTATACCGATCACAGGGTAAATTTCTAATAGATTCATTCCCTTATTGAAAGCATATAACTTAATTTTATTTCTTTCCTCTTCCGTAAATATACTGTCATAGCAATTTTTTGCTATATTCATTGATATAATTTGGATATCATAGGGGTTATTGGGATCTCCTGCTTGAAGGAACTCTTTTTTTATTTCACTCCAGTGTTCGCTTACTGTAGAATCTGCATTTATATTTTCGGCAACATCAACTCCCTTAGTAGTTAAATTCATAGGGCTATTACTCTTGACGGTACTTAAATGGGCTTCATATAAAAGTTTAGTGGTGGCACTTATTTCAGCCAATGAATCCTTTATCCTATTTATATTTTCTTCATTTTTGTTATTATTAGTTTTAAATGCACTAAACGACTCAGTTATATTTCCTGCTCTGTATATAAGCCAGAAAATTACTAAGAGAATAGCAATAAGTGCAAATACGCTACTATTAAGTTGTTTAATAAGTTCAAGGAACACTGCTTCCATATGATGTAAATAATAAATTACTACTTAAATATATTATATAATGAAAATTAATATTAAAAATATATCTTATTATACTAATTTAGAATAAATTGTCAATATAATCTAAATATACTTCAATAAAAACACTGGTGTATTCTCTTTGCCATATTGATAATTATACACCCTTGTGTCATTTCGAGCGAGCGTAGCAAGTCGAGAAATCTTTAACCTCAATTGCTACAATATACCACTATCGTATATAATTCACGAATGAAAAGATATTTATTCTACGTTTATATTGTTGGAAACTACACAGGTACTTTATACATAGGAGTAACAAATAATTTGCAAAGAAGACTTTCACAGCATACTTTCAGCACATTCAAAGATTCATTCACTAGTAGATACAGAATTAAAAGACTGCTTTACTTCGAAGAGTTCAACGACATCCGAGTTGCAATTGGAAGAGAAAAGCAAATTAAGAGGTGGAGTAGAGTGAAAAAGTTAGATTTAATAAGAACAAAAAATCCTAGTTTCGAAGACTTGAGAGGTTAAAGATTTCTCGACTCTCCGCTTAAGCGGATCGCTCGAAATGACACAAAAGTAAGTAAGAGTCATGGTTCGACTCCGCTCACCATAATAAAGTAAATTATAACACCATCCTCCAAATCGGTGCATCTCCACCATATCCGTACATTCCAATCGCTACATCAACTCTTGGACCAAAAACTTTATCGTAAAAACCCCAAGCTGTTGTCATATATCTTGGACCGCTATTTAAAACTATTTCTTTATATCCTAAAGCCCGTGCAAGTAAAATTATTCCATTTACTAAAGCTCTTCCAACACCTTTCCCGTCCCTATGGCCTGCAGATACGTATGCATTTATTAATTCACCCGGATTGTCTGTTAATGTAAAATACCTCATTACGCCTTCTACTTTTTTTAAACCCATTACTCCAATAACTTCGCCGCTTTCTGTTCTTGCTACTAAGTATTTATAATCATTTTTACCTTCAATGCTGTCTCTCATGTCTTGAAGATTTCCATCAACTTCTTTAGGTAATGGTTCTCCGCTACTTCTATCTCTTACCCAAGTTTCAAGTATTGGTTTAATATAAGGAAGATCGTTTATGGAAATCAAACAAATATCACCAGAAAATTGTTCAGGTGAGAGCATGATGTCTGCCATAGATGAGTTAATAATAATTAATTATCGATGAGCTTTTGTAATACACATCTCTAATTTTTCATTTACATAACAAAAATGTATTCTATACTTACTTCCAACTTTAGCCTTAAAAGCAGTGCTTTTATCAGGTTCGTAGACATATCCAGAGGAGTCAGCTATATGTTCGAATTTTTCTATTGCTTCAATTGTAAAGCCAGCATCATACTTATCTGCTGAAGTTTTATAATTTAGAGTCAAGTAATTTAAAATACTTCTTGCTACTGCTTTTGGCATTGTTTTTAAACTAGATGCAGGATTATTACTCTTACCATACATAAAATCAATTTGATTGCCAGAAATAAGATTTGCCAAGTGAATAATAATAGCTTCTTTTATCTCACTATCGCTAGAGCAAAGTTGTAAAAATCTTTCTATTTTTCCTTTAACTGATTGATTCAGATATGTCCTGCCATTACTTAAAATTATTGCAATATACATTGCCACATTTTCTACAAATTTTTTTAGAGGTTCTGTTTCAAAATCAAAGTCAAAATCTGGTAATTTATTTTGTCGACAGAAATTCAAAATAGCTATTGGGATATCAATAATATTTGTGGAGTCTGTATCAATCGATGTGTTAATACTTTCAATTATAATCTCTTTTGAGTTTGAAGCTGTGACTTTTACCTGATCTGGGGTTCTAATTAATAATTCAACTCGATTTTCTTCATCAGCAATTTCTAATACAAAAATAACTGCACATAAAATATTATCTGTACTTCGTCCATCATCGATTAAAAGTGCAATCATAGATTTGTCTATTCTACTCATTTCTTCTTCACCTAATTCCGAGAGTGCAATAATTCTCTTCGAATTTTCTTTTACAAACTTTGCTAAGCTATTAAAATCAGGTGAAGTCAATAAATAATTGATAATTGGATTTATATATGTATTCCAAATTCCTTTTCGTTTAAGCCTTGCTAAAATCTCACTCTTCTCGTCAAGAGACAGCTCTTCTTGCGCAAGTCTAACTACCTCATCAATTAAATTTGAAGTTACATAGACTTCTTTACCATTGATCCTAATCTTTGAAATAGCTAATTGCTCTGTTTGTATATTTTTATTTTCTAAAAAATGATCTAAAAACCCAACAGCTTTAAAGTCGGGAAAGTAGTAGTAGAAATCATCTATCTCCTGAACAAGTAGTTCCATAGTCTCTGCATCAATCACTGCCGCATACTTTTTATTAAAATAGGTTTTTACAACTGTTTCAAAAGGACCGTATGGACTGTACTGTAATCCATTTTGACAATTTATATAAAATTCTCTATAAATATTAATTCTGTGAAGAAACTCCTTAGTTATTATTTTAGATTCACCAATTTCGTTAAGTGATTTATCAGGTATGGTGGTTATTTTTCGTATGCTAGCTAATGCGTTCAAAGAAAAAAGTAGAATAGCATATTTCTTCATTCTATTAAATATATCAACCAAATCTACGACTTCTTGAATATTAAGTTGTGATAAATATTCAATTTTTGAGAATTTTATATCTTTCAAAAAAAATTCATCTTCAAATTCCCTACCAACTTTTATGTTAATACCGTTTCGTATCATTTTATGCACCAAATCTAAAAACCCAGGAGTTTTATTATCTATACTACCTGCAATCATTGATTCTTCAACATCCCTAATATTTTCCTGGTCTCGAGCGATCGTGTCTAAGTTAAGATTAATTGACTGAGTTTTTTTATCGTAATCTAATATTGTGGATAAGTAACATTCCTTCCAGAAAAACTCAAAATCCTTGTCCTTAGAATATATAAATAGAAACTTGCTCATATTTGAGAGAAAGGTTTCCTCTGTGATTTTTCCATTAAGAAATCTGCAGTACTCCATTCCAAGCACACAGTCTATATGCCAACAAAGTAAAGAATTCCTAAATATTGTTGATGATGTTATATTTTGATAAGCAGAAAAAAGATCAGCACTCAGCCTATCTTCAGATTTTAATCCAAGTTGAGAGTCGTATTGTTGCCATTCTTGTACAAATTTTATTGGGAAATAAATAGCTTCATCTATAAGGTTAAAGCCATGTCTAAATTGATATAATGCGCTTTGAATTCCCAAATTGTCAATGTAAATAGTGCTTTGCGCAGAGTCTAACAATCCTGTTCTTTTGCTTGATATTTTTGGCCCCGATTCATCCATGATTGGAAACAGAAATGAATATAATTTTTAAGATCTTACCACTCATCTGAAGGCTAGTGAATATACAACAATACTATATACCTACTCTTTTACGGAAAATGATAAAATAGAGTATTAATTATAAAAATATTCATATGGCACCTCAATACAACTCTCTAACTGATGAAGAAAAAAATGTCATTGAAGATAAAGGAACAGAAGCGCCTTTTACTGGAAAATATGATAATTTCTACGAAAACGGTCAATATATTTGTAAAAGATGTAATTTACCACTTTTTGATTCTAAAGCTAAATTTAATGCTGCTTGTGGATGGCCAGCTTTTGATGATAGTTATCCAAACTCAATGTTAAAACTAACAGATGCTGATGGATCTAGAACAGAAATAGAATGTGCAAATTGCAAAGCACATTTAGGACATGAATTTGTAGGAGAACAGCTTACAGAAAAAAATACACGAGAGTGCGTAAATTCTGTATCAATTAAATTTATTCCAGAAGGACAAGAGTTGCCTGAGGTTATAAAGTAATCATTTCTCCAATCTAAAATACTGGACTGTAAATGGAATGAAAGGAATTATTCTTAACTGAAGTTTTCCTAAATATTTTCCAGGAGCAATTTCTACAAGCTCATCTAAAATTACTCTTAAGAAAATTGGATTTTCTGGAATGTTGTAATCAATTGTTAAAACTTCCTTTTCTGGATCTGTAATACTATTTCCTTTATAAGTTACAAATTTAGAACTTCTTGTAATCATGCCGTCATCATTAAATCTATTTATTCCAGTACCTGCTGCAGAATCAAAAGATTTTCCTAACCACGAACCTTGATTATCAGCATTGCCTTTTAAGTCACCATTTGGAATAGGGTCTGGAAATTTACTATTTGTAAAAAGTTCTTGTTCCGACATACTTTTAGTACGCATTGTAAAAATTGTTGCCACAATTGCGTAAACTATAAAGATTGCTAATATTACTAAACCTATAATCATAAGAATATTTTTAACATCCATTTTCATAATATTTGAAAAATATATATAGGATATATTACAGGTTTTAACAATAAATGGGAATGAATTTATAATTCTTCAGGAGCTATTCCTAATATGAAGTCAGCCCAATTATCATTAGCTTCAATAAGATTGTAAATATGTCTGTAACTAGGGTTTGCATTAGAAATATCCGAATCTTGTTCGCCGGCATTGTGTAAGAAACCAAGAGGATTATTTTCATATTCGGTACCTACTAGTAATTCTACAAGACTATCTATTGTAGGTTCTTTATACAAACTTCCTCCTGGTAAAAAAGAAGAAAGATATTTTGTTGTTTCCGCAATAAATTCCAACTTTGCTGCATCTTGCATTCTTTTAAACATTTGTTCAAAACCATCCAGAGGTGTATTCATAAAATAATATTAACCTTCAATTGGACAAATAATAATGTAGTGCTGAAATACTGGAACATCATTAAAATAAATGGTTTCCAAACTTGATGTTACAGGAATTATTTCGCTTTTCCCTGTCACTTTATACTCATATTTTAAATTACCTTTTGTCCAAGTGAAATCATTTTCAAGCCTGATTGCTTCGTAATGATCAGTAATAATTTCTATTAAAAATTTTATAATATCATCTTGAGTGATTCCAAGCTCAGCTAATTCTCCATCTTTTAAAGACCCGCCAGCATATACACGAGACAACTTAATTCCATTATTCAAGTGAACGATCTCCTGCCCTGCAGTCAACCTTGCTAGAGGAAATTGATCATTATAATGCCCAATGTGATTACTATAGTCACTGGAGATAATTTCTATACCAGCTCTTGTCACTTTATGGATATCTGTACCTGTCGAAAAGCTCCCAAATGCCAAACCCTTTCCTAATAATTCTTTTGCACCTGAATTCATAATATTAAATTAATTAAACAGAGTATAAGCTACTTAAGTTTTTGTTACAATATCTTATAATTATCTTCAGAATATGTTTAGAAATTTAAAAAATTTAATACAGTCGCATAAACTAGCTGACAGTTATTCTGCCGATACTTCCATTTTCAAAGATCTAGAAATTGGTTGCTCTTTTGATCCTTTTCATCATGTGTTTAAAGAGAAAGGAATAAATCCAATTTCTGCTTTAAAATACTTACATACAGAATTGAAAATTCAAAATATCAGACTTTCAATAAAATGGTCTGAAGTTTATAAAAATGAAATCTTTGATTTTTCTTATTATAAAAAATATTTTGATTATTGCTTTTCGCATAATCTAAAAGTTGTTTTGAATGTTGGTCCAATAAAAACAATGCGTTGGCCCGAAGAGCATATTCCTGAGCAATTTAAAGCACTTGTTAATAAAAGAGACACAATTACGTTGGATCATCCAATTGCAAATGCAGCATTAAAATATCTTGAAGAATTATTAAAATATATAAAAAAAGAATATTCTAAGAATCTAAAAAATATAATTGCCATTCAAGGAGATAATGAATGTTTTAATAGATTCGGCCAATACGAAGTATTTGTTTCAACTGAATTCGAGAAAGAAGTATTAAAAATAATAAAAACACATTTTAAAGATACGACCATATTTATAAACTCAGCTGCGTTGAACGACTTTAAAAGCATATTTAAAACAATCCAAGATATTAACTCAGAATTTATTCTAGGTGTGAATTATTATTATAAAGTACCTTATCAAAATAGGATTCCATTTATTAATAAAATGGATGGAACTATAATACTAAATAAACCATTCACAATGTCTCCAGAGCATTTAAAAAAAATTGCTTCTCGAAAAAATTATGAAATTGAAATCAGTGAACTACAAGGAGAACCTTGGGGAGAAAGCGTGCAAAGTCCTGGAAGTGATTTTACAGAATTTGTATTTACTCTTTATAGGTCTTTATATTTAAAACCCGATAGCCAGAGAAAAATGATGGTTAGATATTGGGGAATTGAAGATCTTGCAGTAAAATTTCTAAATAAAACTGCTAATTCTGAGAATGAAAAGATTAAGAATTTGATTGCAGAAATTAATTCAAACTAAAAGGGTTAGATTTATAAATTAGACTTTTTATTTTTCTGTAAAACTCTACTCTTCTTTCGGGCAATTCATCTAACTCATTTGGTTCTCTTAGTAAGCCTTCAAAGTCAATATCTTTCCCTTCAATCCATTTAAATAAAATTTTTAAAGCTTTAATAAATTCTCCATCTTGATCAATAATAATTACATCATATAAAGTTTTTGAATAATCATTGTAATTAAATACTAATTCTCCCCACCATTGTAGTTCATTATAAAACGCAGGGTCACTTTCATTGATTGTCCCATCTGCAAATTTGTTAGCAATATCTTTTAGTACTTGTACTTTTATATCTGGATCTATCGCTGGGTCAAGATACCATTCCTCGTCAGCTTCAATACCATATTCTTTTAGAATGCTATCTATTATTGGATTGTAATTGTCATCATTGTCTTGTAGAGGAGAATGGTTCATAAGTATTAAAGAGTAATAAAATTTATTCTACATTTTAACCCAGCTCGATCTGAGACTAGTGGTGTGTTTTCAGGTAACACTATAACTTTTCCTTTTAATCTTTCCAAATCAATTCCTTCGTTAGACTTAATCACCTCAACTAGTATAGGTTCAAGATAAAAAACTCCATTATCATCCCTAGGATAATTAAATATATAAAAATCATCCCTATCTAATATAGTATAAGTTATATCAGATTTATTTGTATGGCTAGGTAAAAAAGTTCTTGACTGCATCGTAGTATGATCTCATAATTGGGACGAGTAATTGACCTCTATTAAATTGTATTGCCCCTCCAATAAATTGATCTATGTGATTAGGTACTCTCCCAAAGATTTGTTCTCGTTTAAAGCCTAAAGCATCGGGAGATGGAAGTGTTACAATTTCAGCATCTAAACTAAATGCCCGTTGTAAGAGAATTTGTTGGTCATCAGTTAAACTTTTGTCATACCCAAAAAAACAAGGCCATCACCAAAGGCATACCTTCCACCTTCGGATAATATTCTATCTCCTACAAATTTCCTATTATCAAATTCGGATTTTAGACTTTCTTCAGAAAATAAATTAGGATTATAAAAAACAGTTTGTTTAGTAGTAACAAGATGATCTTGTGGATATTCCATTTTTGGTAGCCACCGTCCTTCGATTTCAACATCCTTTAAGTAAATATTACTAACCTGCTCTCCATTTTTCTCGGATTGTTGAACTGAAATACTATTTGTATGTTGCGCCATAAATCTCAGATTCACAACAAGCTCGTAATTATCTCTATTCTGAGATTCTATATTAGAAGGGAGAATTAATAATTTTTTTGGTACAAACTTTTGAATTTCAAATGTGTTCATGTTCTAATTCCTGAATTATTTACACTCTTAATGAAAGAGTACATGGTTTTTAGGTAAAGTGGAAGACGTTATCTATTACTTCTATTTAATAAAATAGAGAAAAATGGAACAATCGTTTAATCTTCAATCATTCCATTCTTTGAATCGTATCTCCATTTTTATTGTAAGCAGATGACGGGGCTCGAACTCGCAACCTCTTCCTTGGCAAGGAAGCGTTCTACCATTGAACTACATCTGCATTATCAACTTTATCATAACATTTCAGAGGTTCTACTA
>JBDTVZ010000006.1:0-47457 GCA_040006935.1 Candidatus Dojkabacteria bacterium
ATTGAACTACATCTGCATTATCAACTTTATCATAACATTTCAGAGGTTCTACTACCGCTACGCGGTACTAATGCGCTCTTAAGTTTCGACTTCACTACGTTCGTCTCAACTTGAGCTTATGTGCATTGAACTACATCTGCATTATCAACTTTATCATAACATTTCAGAGGTTCTACTACGTTACTCACACAGAGATTTTAGCAATTACAATTGGTTAATTCAACTGAGCACGTGCAGCATCTTTTTTGTTGAGTCGGAAACATGTTCGCTTGCCAACACTTTTTCCTTACTTAACCATATTACCTCTTCGCATTCATCCCCTGGTTTAATAATCTTTTCATTAACTGCAATAGAGTATATGTAAGTATTCCTTAAAAACTTTTCCTTGTCTTCTAAATTAGCTTTTAAATATGGATTTTTCTTAATAAAGGTTAACTCACTTATATCTGAATTTATTATTTTTACTTTATTTTCAACAAGTTTAAGAGCAGTTTCCTCAAATACTTCTTTACGTAATCCTGTAATAAGGTCTTCGTTTAAACTATCTATATGCCCTCCAGGTAGAACTAAAATGTCACCTTTAATTTTGTTTTGTTTTTTTCTCCTTTCAAATAAGAATTCATCTTTTTTATTTTTAATAAAAATATCACAAACTATAGGTAGTTCAGATTTATTAGAATATTTAGAATCAAACTTCATATAATTTTTAACAAATTCACGTGCGTCTTTTTTATATAATTCAACATTTTCTAGGGGTGCATATTTGAGTTCTCTAAAGTTCCAATTGCATAAATCCTGTTTATCAAAAGGAATAAAATGCATATGTAAATGATCGGCTACTGTTCCTTGCGCCAAAATCCCAGTTTTTACTAAGGACCACATTGCTTTATGTCCATGAATTTTCTTAAAAAACTTCTTTGCGATATAACCAAACTTCCTCATTATTTCCCATTCCACTTGAGTTAGTTCATTTGTAGATTTTACATGTCTTCTAGGAATTGCCATCATTTGCCCATCAATATATGGGTAAAGATTAATGGTCAAAACAACACCATTTTCTTCGTGCAAAATATACTTATCTTTCAGATCGCAAAAAACACATTTGCCTACGGTTTTCCAAATTGAATCGTACCAATCCTGTGTTCTTGCAATTTTCATTCTATGCTGACTTTCATCCATGTTTATTTTCTTAAGAGAGTTTGTAGAGGTTTTAAAAGGATTTTAGACCAATCTTCCATATCTACTTTTTTGGATAGCCTTATTATTTCATCAATATTCAAGTATTCACCATTTGTTATTTCTTTATCTCTAAATTTTACATTTTTACTTTTAGTTTGAGCTAGATAACAAATACTCAGATGATATTTATGTACATCGTAATTTAGTTTAATATATCCAAACAATTTAAGTTTCCCAGAATTTATTCTAACAGAAGTCTCTTCTTTAATTTCCCTAATTGCATTATTTACCAAAATATTTTCAACATTTTTTAACTTTGTCTTTTCTGTATGGCCACCAACACCTAAGGAATATTTTTCATATAATCTTGTCTCGCTATAATTCTCAACTTTATTTGAACGTCTATAAACAAAAACATCTTTCCCATTGATTAAAATTGTATAAGGAATAATCTGACGATAATGGCTATCATTCTCCAGTGGACCTCTTCGCAGGTACTCAGTTCTTTTGTTTATTTTATCTAAAATATTTATTTTTTCATTATAAACAAAATCCTTCCCGCTAAATAAACCTTCTAATAGATTGCTTTTAATACATAAAATTTCTCGATCCATTTTACCGGTTTTATATTCTGCCATATCGTTAAATATATTTGTATTTAGCTGAAATATATATTAAATAAAAATTTTGAATAGAGTATTAAAATATCACAAATAATATGTTATAACTTTTTTATATCTTAATTCTTAATAGCTAAAATATTATGTCAGATGAGACCAAAAAAGAAAATAAGCCAGCAGAAACTAAACCCGTTGGAACAAAAGAAACTAAGACAGAAACGAAATCCACAGACAATAATACAGCGAGAAATATACTTTTTGTAGTAATTTCAATTATTGTAATTATATTTTTAATTGCACTAGCTTTATTAATAAACAGAGGCTTAAACCCTGATAGCAATTCTACAAATACAATAAATACAACTGTGGATCAAAATTCAAATACATCTAACTCAGATTCAAATAGTACATCAAATTCTACAGATAACTCAACTAATTCTAATAATAGTGAAGATAATTCGGGAAGTAATGGAGATAATGCTTCGGATAATAATGGAGATTCTACAAATCCTGTTAGTTCACCAGAAGCTTCAGATTCTAGTACCGGTAGTAACACATCATCTAATTCATCTTCTTCAGATGACTCAAAATCCGACTCCTCAAATGCAGATAATGGTGTACTAAATGGTGCAAGTACAGAAAGTACTTCAGATCTACCATCTGGACATAGCCAAGCGGGATTAAATAGAAGTTATTCTAATCAAACAGAAATAAATAATTCAGGCTACTGGATTCCAACTCAATATTTAACTGGTGATATCCCAGCAAATGATCATAAATACACAGTTCAATTAGGGGATACTTTATGGTGGATTGCTGCAGGACACTATGGTGATGCATTCCAATGGGTAAGAATTAAAGATGCAAATATTAATGATATTGGATTTCTTCCAAATGGAGAGCAAGCATTAATTTGGCCACAACAGGTGTTAGCAATTCCCTAATGGAAGCAGAAACCAGTCATTTTACACCAAACCTTGATTGGGAAATTAATAAAGGACTCCCTAAGGATCTAGCGGAGTCCTTTTATAGAATCTTCCTATTCTCTATAGGGCCATTAAATTATCCTGACAAGGACTTGAGAGCCTACTCTATATTAGATTTAGAAATAGATTGGGATAAAGATTTTAAGAACCTGGACTTTGAAAACATTGATAAGTATAAAAGCATGTTAGAGTCTGGTTTTGTAAAGCTATTCAGAAAAGATCTTGTGAACTTATTAAGTATCTTTAATGACGAAAATCTGGACTTCATAGGTAGGGATGAAGAGAAAATGCTTGGCAGAATAATTGCAGGCTTATTGGATAAATTAAAATATTTCGGTAGTGAAGATCTTTCATTAATAGTAAAAGACATACAATCTAGATACTATAAATTAGTATATTATCGTAATGTAGCTTAGTTAATAGTATTTCTTTAATATTAAATCTCCTGTAAAATCTTCTTAATTATCTTTAAATATAATTGAAATGATCTCAATACTCTTAACTGCCTGGAAGGAAGAAAGAACAGTAGGTAAAGCAATTGAATGTTTAGTTAAAAAAGAATATTCGGGAATTCCAGATGATTTTGAACTTTTACTTGTTGCACCTGATGAGGAAACAGCGAATGCTGCTCAAGCTAAAGTTAAGGAACTAGGAGTTGAGAACAAATATACTTATGTAAAAGATAAATGTGAAGGTAAGCCAAGAGCACTAAATATGCTTTTCGAAATGACCAAAGGAGATATTTTGATTTTGACAGACGGAGAGGTATTTTTTGAACCAAACGCAGTAAAAGAGTTACTTAATATTTTAGAATCAGATAAAACGCTAGGCGGGGTAAGTGGAAGACCCATTGCATTTAATGATCGAAAATCTGAAATTTTTGGATATTGGGCACATTTACAAGCTGATGCAGTCCATAAAATGAGATTAGATAGAGATAAGTCCAAAACAAAATTTTTTCCAATCAGTGGTTACATAATGGCTATTAAAAATTTTAAATATCATTTTCCCGAAGATTTATTTCTCGATGATGCTTATCTTTCTTATGTAATTTATAATCATGGTTTCAAAATTGGTTATGCACCAGAAGCAAGGGTTCTAGTTAAATATCCTACAAATTGGAGTGATTTTATAAAACAAAAATTTAGAAGTTTGATTGGATTTGAACAGCTTTGGAAGTACGAAATTATAAAACCAGAAACAAAATCAAGATCATTCTGGCAGGAAGTTGCATATTTCTGGTATCCACTTACGTATTCAAGAAACTTGAAAGAGTTCATTTGGAGTATTGCCTACTATCCAATAAGGCTTTATTTATGGGTCCGAAACAGAGCAGGAAGAGACCTTGTTAGAAATGCCAAATCCATTAGAGATGTTTATGTTAGAACCGAGACCACTAAATAATTAAAGAATGAAAAAATGAAGAAATTAAAGGAGTAACTTAATTTCTTCATTATCAGAAGCTTGCATGTGCTTGAGTATGAATATATAATCAAAGTAACATTTTTACTTTTTATATTATACGTATGCACAAAGTATTCGTGGTTATTCTCAATATGCTAATCTTCTTTTTCTTGGTGGTAATATTATCCCCAAATATTCAAGTAGGAAGCGTGTTTGGTATACCTGCAAATTCTGTAATGAATAGTATTTTAGTTGGACTTATTTTTGGAGTTTTTATTATGTTAATTCCAAATTTATTAAAATTTCTCAAATTACCTGAAAGTGCAGGATCAATGCTACTAATGGGAGTTATAGTTTGCTTCATATTCTTCTTTGTAGGAATTTATCTTTTCGGATTCGTTGGGGTAAATAATCAATCAGTTAATTTAGGTTTACCATTCCTTAGTCCAATAGTATTACAGGATAGAACAGTAGCATTAGTATTTTTGAGTATTGTATCAGCACTTGTAAGTACTGGAATGGAAATATTAAGCAAAAAGAAATAATTAATGGAAGTTAAAAAGGCACCAAAAGTTGTACAATACGGTAATCCAGTTCTCGAAACTCCTACTGAAATTGTAAAAGATCCAACAGCTCCTGAAATAAAGGAGCTTGTTGATTCTTTATTTGCTGCAATGAAAAGATATGGTGATACAGCAGCTGGAATTTCTGCGCCACAGATCGGTATTTCTAAGCGTGTAACAATTTGTCGAAGATTAGATTTGGAAGATAGGAGTAATAAAGATTCAAGAAAGTCTGTTTGGGAAGTTATGGTAAACCCAGAATATATATTTAAGTCTAAAGAGCTTTCCACTGACTGGGAAGGATGTTTAAGTGTAAATAATGGAGATTTATTTGGTAGAGTAACAAGACCAGCAAAAGTGAAAGTTAAATATCTGGATTTAGAGGGGAAAGAAAAAACATTAGAAGCGGAAAGATATTTTGCACATGTAGTTGGCCATGAGTTGGATCATTTGGAAGGAATTTTGTTTATAAAGTATATAGAAAATCCGGAAGAATTATTAACTTCAGCAGAACTATCAAAAAGTTAATTTCAAAAATTGACTCTCCTAACTCAGCTTTCCAAAAGATATAACCTCAAATTTGTTTTATACGAGTATTTCCCCAGCAAAGGTTATAGAAATCTTCCTTTAAAGCTGAAGACTAAAAGTAAAAGCTACACATTAATCATTTATCGAAATCACGAAGATATTCACAACATAATTTCGAATGCAAATGAATTCTCAGAGTATCTACATAATCATAATTTCCCTTCAAGAAAAATTATTCGAACTATCAAAGGAGAATCAGAAATTAAATTAAACGGAAAATCTAGGAAATATTTTGCATGTTTGTATGAATACATAGAAGGAGAAACTATTCCATGGGAGGCTTGGACTCGAAAACATTTAATACTTCTAGGTAAGTCTATGTCAGAGATTCATAATATCGGAAAGGATTTCCCTCTTATGAAACTCTCCAGTGTTGAAAAGGTTTTAGAACAACAATTAAAAAGCTTAGATTCATATCTTTTTGATCATAAAATCCAAAAAACATTGCAGTCTAAATTAAATATAAATATTGACGAAACTAATTTTAAAATTTTTCATACAAAATTAGAAAAAATACTTAAAGAAACAAAAGATTCTAGCAAAACAACATTGCATATGGATTTAGTAAGAGGTAATTTAATTTTTGAGAATAAAGCAAAGGAATTAAAGTTATCTGGTGTAATTGATTTTGAGAAAGTAACCAAAGGTTCATCGATATACGATATCGCAAGAACGTTTGCCTTTTTATTAACGGATTGTAAATATAAGACAGATAGAGAAATAATTTATAATTTTCTATATTTAGGCTATCTGGATTCAAGACGAACAGAATTTAATAAAGAATTCAAAAATGACCTTCCAATTTTGGTAAACTTCTTCTGGATTTATGATTTTTATAAATTCTTAAAACATAATCCTTACGAAAACTTGAATCGAAACGAACATTTTGTCAGAACTGTTGCAAGATTAAGAAAGTCAAGAATACTAAACAATTAAAAGGTTATGTTTAGCTATATCAATTAATTTAAGCTTGGGATTCATCGTTAATTTTTAATTGTTAATTCTGTCCATATGTCCTCATGGAAAAGAAGATTAATTCAGCAAAGTGATTTAATGGATTTAGGTGATAAACTTCGAGAGAAAGGTAAAAAAGTAGTATTTACAGCAGGAGCTTGGGATATGCTACATGTTGGACAAGCACGCTATATTCAGGAAGCTAAGGAAATGGGGGATGTTCTAGTTGTTGGCGTTACATCAAATGCAGCAATTAGAAAGGTTAAGGGCCCAAATAGACCTATCCTCGATGAAAAGGTTCGGCTCGAAATGCTATCACATTTAAGATGGGTAGATTTTGTAACATTAATTCCAGAACCAAGTTGCCAACCATGTTTAGGATTACTTAAACCTGATATTTACGTAACCGTAAAAGAAGATTGGAACGAAAATTATAAGGATTCAAAAGAATACAAAACAGTGAAAAAGTATAATGGTGAAGTTATAGTTGTGGATAGGCAATCACCATATATTTCAACAACAAAGATCTTAGAAAGAGCAGTATCTTCTCAACTTAGTGATGTATTTAAGGAATTTATGTCTTTGAGAACTGATCCTTTGACAGAAAAATAATTATCTACGAATACTCTTAAAGAAGTCTTTAAATGAGATTTTTCTTCCGTATTCTAAACTTCCAAATTCAAATAATTTAAACGCTAAATATAAAGCTATATATGCGTAAATAACTAATAGAATGCTACTTACAATAATCTCAAGTGGTGATAAAACTCCTAGGGCATTTCTAAATAGTAAAACAATTCCAGAAGACAATGGGAAATAGCTTAACACTTGTGCAATTATTCCAGAAGGTTCTGCGATTAATATACTTACAAAATAGAAAGGCATTATGGAAACCATTACAAACACAGTAGAAAAACTCTGTGCCTCTTTGTATGTTGGCATTGCGGCACCAACTCCAACCATAACACAGGCGAGTATAAAGAAACTCAAAATTGTGTAAAATATTGACAGTAAAATCTGTTCAAAACTAAAGGAGATTGCTCCAATATTGAGACCAACAGGTGTTAAGGTATCTTTAAATACGAATACAACAAGAGCAGAAAGAATACCTAATATTAATACTTGTGTTATTACAACTCCAACTTGACCTAAAATTTTTCCCGTAATTAATTCTCTAGGTTTTACATTTGAAAGAACAATTTCCATTACACGATTTTCCTTTTCTTCCGAAACACTCATTAATAAATAGCTTGTAGCAAAAGACGTTAATATTATGTAAATTAAGGCAAAAGCCGCAGGAAGAATTAGCTTTGTAGGAGAGGTATCAATTTCTTTTTCGCCACTAAAGGCTCTGGTTTCAGTTGTTAATTGGGCTTTGTATGCAACCTGTAAATCCGCTGGAAGATTAGTAATAATACTTTGGTTTATCCAATCTATTGCGTAACTATCGTACCTACTATTCCCAAACAATCCTTTATCCGTAACGTAAATTTCGATCTTCGCACCCTGTACTAGATCCTTAGGATAGTAAACAAAAACTGGTTCTTTTGCATCCTTTATTTCTTGAATTCCCTCATCTTTATTAGCAATAAATCTAGCACTAACTGTTCCATTTGGATTTATGAATATTTTGGGATTTATTAAATTAGATTCATCTAAAATAAGCACTTGGCTACCTTTCTCAGCCTCAAGATTTCTTTTATTAGTATCTTCAGCTTGTTGAGCAGAAAATCCAGATACTAAAGAAATAATTACAATAAAGAGAGGTAAGAGTAGAGTTGCAACCCAAAATGTGGGTTTCTTAACCACTTTAAAATATTCTCTTTTTACAATAATTGTAGTTTTGCTCATATTATTCGTTACTTACTTTTATAAATATTTCATTTAAACTTGGGGAACCCACTTCAAATTTATGGATTTCCAACCCTGCGTCTGCTAAATACTTGATTATGTCAGTGGGTTTGATACCTTCCTGGGGCACAAGTTCTGCGTAATAGTTTTCGGATTTGTATGTATATAATTCCGTATTCTCAGGAAGTTTTCCCTTATAGTTAATTCTTATAACATTGTTGCCAAATTTTTCCTTTACTTCGTTAACTTCTCCATAGAGTTTCAGATTTCCATCTTTAATCATTGCAAGTCTATCTGCAATCTTCTCAACTTCTTCCATTTGATGAGTACTAAAAAGAATTGTTGATCCTTCTTTATTTAATTCTAAAAGCATTTCCATTAAAAAATTTCGATTTACTGGATCCAAACCTTTTGTCGGTTCATCAAGAATTAATAGTTTAGGCCTATTTATTAATGTGATTCCAAGTTGAATTTTTTGTTGTTGACCAGAAGATAATTTATTTACTTTTACATTAGCTTTATCTGCAATTTCAACTCTACTTAAATATTTCAAACCTTGAATTTTCGCTTCTTTCGCAGATAATCCTTTCAATTCACCAAAGTAAGTTAAAATCTCAATTACAGTAGAATTCAAATATAAACCTCTTTCTTCTGGGAGGTAACCTAAAATATTAGATTGATCTGTTGAATAGCGTTGATTGTTTATTAATAATTCACCTTCATCAGGTTTATAAATATCTAATAAGCACCTAATAGTTGTAGTTTTCCCAGAACCATTTGCCCCTAGGAATGCAAAAATTTCTCCTGAGTAAACTGAAAAAGATAGATTATCTATTACTTTCTTATCTCCAAACGATTTACTAAAATTCTTTATTGTAATGATTTCATTTTTCATAATGAGAAATTATACATCTTAAAATTATTAACTTAAATCTAAAAAAGTAGAGTTTTTGCCTCCAATGTAATAAACTGGAATGAATTATAAAATATAATAATGCTACAGCACTTTATTCCTTTAAAAGAAAATAATCATAAAGCAACTCTACTAACTAATAAGTTTCTAGCTTTTGCATTGATTGGATTTCTGTCGTTCAATTTACTAACTCCAACAAGTATAAGTGCTCAAAGCGAAGAAGATAAAATTACTACAGGATCGCTTTTAGAACGACACAATGAATTTAGAAAAGAACATAATCTAGGTGCATTAAAAATAGATACACTCTTAAATTTGTCGGCACAGAACAAAGCTAATGAATTATTAAGAAATGATTGTTGGTCCCATTACTGTCCAGATGGGCGTTCTCCATGGGAATTTTTTAATGATGTGGGATATGACTATTCTTTTGCAGGTGAAAACTTAGCAGAAGGTTTTTATACAATTGATAAAGTGATGGACGCATGGGTAAATAGTCAAAGCCATAGAGAAAATATTTTACGAGATAAATATACTGAAGTTGGCTTTGGAATTGCTCAAGGGTCGTATCAAGGGAACCCAAATAATTTTATAGTGGTAGCTCATTTTGGCACTTTAAAATCTAATGCAGAGTTTGACATTACAAAAGAAGAAGTCAAAATTACTAGTCCCTTGAGTGGGCAAGTTATAAAAACTTCTTACGTAGACTTAACTGGAAAAGCATTCGGTTACAACAAAGTGAATATTTTCAACAACGATAATTATGAATCTACCGAAGATGTAAATCAAGGAATATTTACGTATAAAATTGATACTTTTTTAGATGGGCAAAATATTGTTAAGATACAAGGAGTAAATGAAACTACATTAAATCCCCTCACTGATTCCACTCAATTCACACATATTGGTGCTACTGTTGAAGGTGTGAGTGATTCGGCAATTCCATTTATTTCTATAACACCTCAATCTAAGAATTTAGTTAATTTAGGGTTTGCTGCATTTATAGGAATTCTTTTTCTATTAGATTTCTTATTATTAAGTAGAACTGATTTTGCAAAAAAGTTAAAATCCTACTCGCATTACCATTTAGCATTATTTGCAATTATTATGCTTGTCATTATAGTGGGCGGTGTTGCAGGAAAAGTGGGCGCAGGTTTTTTCGTTTAGTCTAATAATTTTTACATTTAGGTTATTTATGAAAGAGTATTTGATAAAGTTAAGTGAGCTTGGTGATATTAGATTTAGATTACCGAGATTAAAAGGAAGAAAATCAGAAATATTAAGTAAACTTTTGTTAAGTCTGGGAGTTGCATCGTTATTTATTTTAATTACAATATTGCCATCTTCAATACTATTCACAGGTCAAACAATAGAGCAGTCTGGCTTTAGTATTCTTGTACTTTTTACAACATTGACTTTTGGATTTTTGCTTAGCTTCATTATTTTACTAGGTAAAAAAGTATTTTTTGATCCTAAATATTTCTTGTCAGTGCTTTCCTTTGCGTTGTTAACAACCGCAACTTCAGTAATAAGGCGTTATACAGATGCACATATTTCAAATACTTTTGGAATTGATACTTTCAGATCTCTTGCTGGATTCACTATAATGGCTTTTGTAGGGTTTTATTATTTCATAAACTTTGTAATAAGAGACATGACTCTAATGAGAAGATTCTTCAAATTTCTAATGCTAGGCTTTTCGTTATTTGTAGTTGTACTAATGATCCATACAAATATTAGCGATACGTCGTATGTTAATAACAATATTGGAATTGTAATTCTAATTTATATAATATTACTTTTATCAATTTTCTTAACTAAATCTAAAAAAGTTCTAAAAGCAGCACTTTTAATTGTAAGTGCAATTTTTGTTTTTCTTACTCCACAAACATCTCCCGATCCCATTAGAAGCACTCAAGTTATCACTGTACTTATAATTTCAATAATTTTGCAAGGATTAATTTATGCATTTTTTAAAAGAGAAATTATAAAAACAAAGACTTTAGAATTACGAAATTTCAATTCTAATTTTAAAGATCAGAAATATAGTATTAGTGAAGTTTCTTATTTTCTTCTAATTACTGTTTCAGTTTTAGCAATAGTTTTAGGAATTCTTGTACATTTTGGGTTCAATTTTAACTTCAGTATTATTACAAATCCGATTAATAACTTCGTAAACGAATTGAAGATTCCATTCACAGGAAGTCTTGATTTTAAAGCATTACTAATTGGAAGTGGAGCTTACGATTTGGCTTTAAAGAGAACAAATCTAGATCCTAATGTTTCGACGATTGTAAACATCTTTATAACTCAAGGAGTCGTTGGAACATTGGCGTACTTATTTATTTTAATAACTGGTTTAATAGCACTAGTAAAATCTATTAGGAGGAGTTTGAAATTGAAGAATAATAGAGCTTTAATCTTTATCCATTCGTTTATTATGCTGTTTACAAGTGTATATGCACTAATCTCATATGGTGGAGTGTTCGAAGCAATTCTATGGTGGGTTAGTTTCTCCTTGTTTGCTGTATACTTAAAATTAGATGACCTCAAAAAAATATATCTTCTAGATAATTGGAACGTTGAGCCGTTCATATTTAAAAAAAGTGCTGGAATTTATTTTAGAATAACATTTGCACTTTTAGTCATAGTGCTAACTCTTTTTGTGCTCTATTCACTTTCAATGTTGAAATTCTAGTCTAAAAAGATTATCTAATCTTCTTATTTCGACTAATATTAAGAAGGATTCCTACTGCCATTAGAATCATCATTGTATTGCTACCTCCATAAGTAAAGAAAGGGAGTGGAATGCCTCCAAAAGGGATTAAGGCCACATTCGCGGCTATATTTAAGAAGGCTTGAATAACAATCCAAGAGGTAAATCCTACTGCAAGTAAACTCGTAAATTTATCAGGAGCATTCTTTGCAATCTTGAGTCCTTGTGATAAAAAGTATATAAAACCAAAAACTACAAAAAGGGTTCCTACTAAGCCAAATTCCTCACCAATAATTGCAAATATAGAATCTGTGTAAGCTGCTTCTTGTAAGAAAAATAATTTTAATCTAGATTCACCATAACCAACACCAAAAAGTCCACCTGAACCAATTGCTATTAAACCATTCCAAACCTGGAAGCTATCCCCAGCTTTTGAAGCCTCACTTGGCTCTCCATGCAGCAATATCTGTATAAAAGCATTAACCCTACTTCTGCGGTAAGGCTCTAAAACTGAAGCCAACGTACCCACTATTAACGAAACGAATAAAACCACCTGAGTCATGATTGTGTGTAATTTTGTAGTTCCACCAATGTAATAAACAACAAGAAATGAAAGAACAATAATAACAATTGTATCTAAATCTCTTTGTAAAAGGATTAAAATTGAGCCTATTCCAACAGCTATAATCGGTAGTATAGAAAAGAAAATAGAGTAAATAAAATGCCATACTTCAGAATTCTTTTTCGAGGCGATTATTTTTTCTATTATCTTTTTCGTAGATTCAGACATAGTCATGTAGCTTGCTGTAAAGAGAATAATTGCAAATTTAAATAATTCGGACGGTTGTAGGTCAAAAAATCCCATATCAATCCATCTGGTAGCACCATTCAAAGTTTTAACAAAAGGCATATCTACATGAAAAATAGCTTCAGGAATTGTATAAGCAAGCAGGCAAAGAGATACGGTTAATAAAATATAACTAAACTTTCTTAAACTACTCATTGGTAGAAAGTAGAGTACAAGTGCAAGGATACTTCCTATTACAATCCAAAGGACCTGTTTTTTAAGGAAAAAGAAAGTGTCCCCTTCGTCATAAATATAAGCAATAACGGCGCTTGCGCTAAAAATCATTAATAATCCTGACAGAGATAGGATTATAGTTAGAATCAATAGCGGGTAGCTAGGTTCACCTTTGGTATTATTCTTCTTAGGTGCTGCTCGGTAAATTGTTGCTTTCTTTTTTTTTCTTCTTAAAAATCCAAACATGAATAATAAACTAAAGTAATAAACATACTATCAAATGTATTGTTTAAATCAAATCCGTTTTAAACAAAGGTCTAAATTTATTATTAAATTTCTCTCAATATTCAGATTGTATTCCGTATTTCTTTTCTATATTCTGTATATAGTTACCCAAAAATAATGAATGTTTTAGTTTTAAATTCAGGTTCAAGCTCGCTAAAGTTTAAACTCTTTTCTGCTGACGAGGGCTCAGTAATTTCCCATGGAGAGGTGAAAAATTATGGCGATGATTCCAAATACCTAATTTTTGAAGGTAAAGAAGAGATAATTACAAATGAAGACTGGGAAGATAGGGTGGGTTTAGTTATACGGCATCTGCTTCTAAATGGGAAATTAGTAAATATTAACGAAATCAGTCACATAATTCATAGAGTTGTACATGGTGGGGAGATCTATACTAAGCCTATTTTCGTTGATGCTACAGTTCTAGCAGAGATGAAAAATAAGATCTTAGATTTAGCACCACTTCATAATCCTTTTTCACTTTCCACTATTGAAGAGTGTATTGATAGCTATCCAGGTACAAGCCAGATTGCAGTATTCGACTCGGCATTTGGGCTGACAATGCCTGAAGTAAATTATCTTTATGCATTACCTTTGGAATATTATGAAAAATATCAAATTAGGAGGTATGCGTTCCATGGAATATCACATAGCTATGTTATGAAATCGTACCATAAACATATCGCAAATGATCAGGGATTGTACTCAGAAAATACGAGTAAAATAGGTAAAACAGAAGATATCAAAATCATATCTCTACACCTAGGAAGTGGCTGTTCCGCTTGTAGTATAAAAGGTGTACAGTGTGTGGATACTTCTTTCGGATATACTCCAGAGGAGAATATAGTTATGGCAACGAGGGTCGGTGAGATTGATTATACAGCAGTCCAAAAGATCAGAAAAGAAAAAGTCTATTCGGACAAGGATATCTCCGAATTACTAAATCTAAAAAGTGGATTACTCGGAGTGTCCGGATACACTCACGATATGAAAGTTATTTTAAAAGATAGGAATACTAATAAGAGAGCTAAGCTTGCACTTGATATTTTTATTAATTCCGTAGTAAAGCAAGTAATGGCAATGGTAGCTTCTTTAAATGGAGTAGATGTCCTAATCTTTACAGGTGGAATCGGACAAGGTTCGGACATAGTTAGGCAGATGATTTGTGAGAGATTAGGTATATTAGGAATATATATTGATGTGGATATCAATGCGAATAAGCAAGATGTCGATAGTATCTTAAATATAACAGGGAAAGATAGTAAGTCAGAAATTATTGTAATTCCAACCGATGAAGAGAGTGAAATGTTGGAAGAGTCTCGGGAACTTCTGAAGCAATAGTTCAAATAATATACTCATAATAAATTTCTAATGTATGAATTCTCAAAATCGCCATTCATACTTTTCCATTAACCTTAAAGTGATTTTATTAAAAATTAGAATACCCAAAATGTTATAATTTATTATAACTATTACATTTTTTTTATGGACTCTGATATAACAAATATTCTAGAACAGGCAAATCGTTCCGTTAGCCAATTGATAGTAAATCCTGCTATTCAGGCAGATAAAATCAAACCAATTCAATCTAAAATACAATCCATGGCTAACGAAATTACTAATTTTAAAAATGACCTTCAGCACCGTGTAGAAAGCTTCAAATCACATTTACAATCTGAGGTGGATGCTATAGATGGTATGGTAAGAGATGTTCAGAAGAGTGCTGGGCTATAAGAATTCAAGTTCGTTTGATTTATTCGAAAAATTTAATATACTGAATATTGTCTAACTAATAATTTAATTCCATGAAGAGAAATAGTAAAGGTTTCGGGTGTATAGTCATTGTAATTTCAATGTTTGTAGCAATTGCTGTTACTTTTTCTAAACTCAGAAGTAAAAAATCCCGAGACGAAATTAAGGGTAAATTAATAAAGAAGATAAAGATTAAATAGATTTATTCTTCGACCAATTCTCCGTTTGAGTTAACACTGAATCTTTGCAAATTGCTTTTAAGAATGTAGGTTCTGCCATTAAACGTTACAGTTACTGAAGTATATTTATCTGTTTCGATTACTCCATTTTGTGTAAAGGAAAAGGATAGTGCAACTCCAGGAGTGGCAATATCATTATATTGTACTAGATCATCGCCTGTAGCCTTTATAAATACTCCCGGGGCTTGGGTAGCGATTTTAAGCTCCTTTTTGCCATTCAGTCTAGCAATATCTTCGCGTACAATATTAAGAATAGATTCGGACTTAACACCCAATTGGCTTTCAGCCGTTATAACTAATTTTGTATTTTCAGAAGTAATGGGAATTTCATTAGACTCAAATGTAAATCCCGGACTTAATATTAAAGGAACTTCATTAAGTTTGATTAAAGTATATCCAACAGTTTCGCCTGTAATTTTTATTGTTTTGGCTGATGTGGAATAGTTCTTAGTTTCACCATTGTAAAGGCTAACTGGAGTTTCTATCTTAAAATATGGAGCCTCAAATGCATTTCTGACGAAGGAAATCGTTAAAACAATGAAAATTACTATAAAAGTAGCTGCAACCAATCCAAAAAGACCCTTTGATGTAAGTTTGAAGCGTAGGTTTATGCTTCTTTCCTTTTCTTTTTTTATTTTCTCAAGTTCCTCATCATCAATTGTAGTAATCTTTCTTGCGGTTTTTACTGCTTCGAAGTCTCTCTTATAAATTGCAATTAAATTAGCTGAATCAATATTTAGAAACTTGGAATAATTTTTTATAAAACCAATCGCTTGAGCGTGTGAGGTAAAATCAGAAAATTCATTACTTTCTATCAACACTAAATATTTTTTATTTATCTTAGTAGCATTGGAAATCTCATCCAGGCCTAACCATAGCTTTTCTCTTTCTGATTTTAAACGCTCTCCTATTGTTCTGTTGTACATGGTAATATAACCTAGGTAATTTTATTATTTAAATTAATATGCTCAGGAAAAGGATAACAACATTTATTGTAGCATTTCTATTTACAACTTTCTTTATTGCAGCAGCAACACTGGCAATCTTTTTTGCTCAAGGAAGAAAATTAGATATCACTGAAGGAGTAATCCAAACAAGCATTATAAATTTAAACAGTTTACCGGATGAAGTTAATGTATTTGTAAATGATAAAAGAGTAGATAGAGTAGATGGCCGGATTGAAAACTTAGACCCTGGCACTATAAAGCTCCGAGTTGAAAAAGATGGGTATACCACTTGGGAAAAAGATGTCGTCCTTCAAGCTGGAGTTGTTAAAGACATAAATGTTCAATTATTTCCCAATAACTTAGATCTGTCTGCATTAACAGTGAGTAACATTGATAAAGCGGTGTTTACCAAAGATTCGGAATATATATTCTATAGTGTTTTAAATGAAACTAACCCTGGAGATAAAGGAATATGGAAACTTAAGCTCTCTCGAAATATCCTTAATCTGACAGAGAATAAACCTGTAAAAATTTTACCGATTGAAAATGATAAAGCTATAGAACTCAAGACATCTGATTATGTGATTAAAGTTAGTAGAGATAATTCACGATTTCTTATATTTTCGCCCTCTTTGCAACTTTTGGAAGTATATGATGCAAATACAGGCAGAATAGTAGAAATTCAAAATATATTAAATTCATTTCCATCTCAAGTGGACTGGTTTAATGGATCATCAGCACTAGTCTTTGATGTAAATAATCTTATTTACGAATACGATATTGGCTCAAAGCAATTAACGATTGTGACTTTCAATTCAGATTCTGATCCAATATACGCTGTTTCATCAAGTAGAATTATTTATTTTAATAAAGTTAATAGTAAATACTATTCATATAAAAATAAAGGCTCCACTGAATTAGAATTATTTACTCAAAATATCAATGCTATAAATCCGTCAAGAATTTTACTTTCAGACAGCAATGAAGATGTAATTGCAATTTTAGGTGTAAACAAAAGCCTAACGTTTTTTGATGAAGCAAAGCTCTACCAGGCTGCTTTTCAAGATATTGATTTAGTAGTAAATATTAATAATCCACTGACAGAATATGTTCTAGTAAAAGGAAGTGATATGTATGCACTTTATCTTGAGCCTACAGTAGATAACAAATCTTACAATGCAACTCTTAGCAATCTTAAAACTACAACTACAGGTGTCGTTTATTCAACCATTCTGGAAAATTCAAATAGCATCACGTTTATTAAAAAATTGGATAATATAAGCAGCACTTTAACTATAATGGATAAGGATGGAGAGAATTTAAAAGACTTCTTTAATGACGAGAGATTAAGTGTAAATCCTATTGCAATTAGTCCCAATGGAAGTGAGCTCTACTTAGTTTTACATGAGAAGTCGGGAGAAAGTGTGGTTGATAACTTGTATAAACTGATTCTACTAAAATAAAAAGATCCCGAAGGATCTTTAAATTCTAAGCTTATTACTTTATGTTAACTCATTATCATATTTCTTTCTTCTTCCTCATTCCTTAAATCCATGACTTGAGATTTAGCAATCAATTTCTTTTCTGAGAATTCTTTATCTAGCTGTTTGATTGTATCCATTGCTTCTTCTGGTGTTGAAGCAAAATACATAGAGCTCATTTCCTGCTGAGATAATCCAAAGCTATCTTTTAAACTACTCATTCTATTTTTCCAAGCCATCCCAAATAAAATTACCGGTTTGTGAGTACCATAATACATAGACTGCAAACTCAAAAACATCATAAGCTGGGATAAATTTGTTAGACCCGAAGTTTCGGGAATAATAAATATGTTTGCTTCTTTGGATAAATATTGAACTCTGTCCTTAAGGTTAGAGAAAATAGTTTTTGCTAAATTTTCGACAGGAATATCGAGGGTAGTTTCATCTGAATATTTTGAAAAGAAGGGTTTTAGGTAAGCTGCAGTTAATTTATTTTTTGTACCTGCAAGGCCAGAAATCACATCCATTCCATAACCCTTATTTGAGTCTATAAAGATTTCAGTATCTGTATTTTTAAACATTTCTGCCAAAGATTTTACTTTTTTACTCAAACTTGAATTTACACTTTGGGAATTTAAACAAACAAAAGCAATTCTATTAAATACTTTAAGATCAACATCTACAACTTCCTCAATTTTATTTTCAGTAACAATTGGTTGAGTTAGATTTTCAGTTTTAACACTTTCTACCGACGTCTTTAGTTCGGGAACTTTAGTTTCTTCAACATCTGGCATAGTAATTTCCGGAACTGATGAAGGCGTTTCAACTTCTACAGCTGGAATTTCTGGCAACTCCTCAGGTACTGGAGTAGAAATGGGTTTAATACTTTCAGTCTCCGGCTCTTTTACTGTTAGGGTAGTATCAGTTTCTACAGGAGGTGTTACTTCTGGAACTGGAGTTTCCATAATGTCTTTTGGCTCCGTTGGTGTAGTCTCCGTCGTAAGAGCAGTTACTGGTTCAACTGGTGTGTCAATTGATTCGGTAGGCTTACCAATTTCAATAATATCACCTATGGACTTACTTGAATCTTCTTCAGCTTGTGCTGAGATTTGTTCCGTTGGTGGGTTTACAACTACACCTTCAGGTTGAGGTTGTTCAGTTGTAGGTGTTGTACTAATTGGTTCTGGATTATTTAAGACAGATTGCATTCCTGCGCCAGTAAGGTTAGTCTCTGCTGGAGTTTCCATTACCGGAGTTGTTACAGCTGGTTGTGGTGGTTGTGAAAAAGCATATTTATCTTCAGGTTGAGTTTCGGGCTGAATAGTACTTAATTCTGGAGTCATTTGAGGCTGAGGATTGGTATAAGTTACTTGCCTAACACCATTGTCTAGAATAGTCTCAGCATGGCTTTCGGGTGTAGCCGTAGGCAAAACTACAGGTACGGGTAATTTCTCCGTAACATAGGAACCTTGAGGCGTTAAACTTTTAGTATCCGGAAGTACTGTAGCTCCTAATTGGTTACTAGCTTGAGGCATAGGATATTGAATATCTTTATAGTCGGCAGAAGCTGCTGGAGTAACACTAGCACTCGAATTTTGATAAGAATAATTTTGCCCTTGTGATGGTGAAACTACTAAACCTGATGTTTTTGAGGGTGCTGTAGTTGGCTTAGATGAAAGAAAATCAAAGAGTCCCATATATTTAGTATAACTTGTATAAAATATTACAAATTATAGAATACAGAATGTTGGGAAGTTATGCAAATTGTTAGTTAATCCTATTCTTTATTAATAACTTTTTCTAAATGCTCAACCATATCATTAAAATCTTCTCCTTCAATTCCATGAAGTATTGCACCATTCTCTAAAGTATCAAATTCGGAAAACATACAATTTACGCAATGGAATTCGTACTCTTCTTGAAGAATATCCACTACAACTGGGTAGGCTTCTATAAGAGCATTGATTCCCATATCTTTATCAATTTTGATTTTCTTTTTATTTTTCATTTATAATTTTATCCCACATAGCTTTTACTTTATCTTCAATCTCTTTAGTATTGTCTTTACTTACTATTCCTATATTTACTTTACTCCAGTCAAATACTTCGTTTGATAATTTAATTGCTTCCTCAAATTTAAATTCAGAATTTATTTTTAAATAAGAATCTAAGTTTAGATCAAAATTATGTTCTTCTTTCTCGTCTTCAATGTAATTTATCCAATTAAGCGCAACCATTGGGTTATCCAAACGCATCGGTTGGCTATCAAGCACTCTTTTTTGCTTTGACTTAAATACTTCGTCACTAACTTTGCCTTCTCGAATTAGATTTATTCCCTTATAAATTTCTTCCAAAACTTTTTCTAAGTATTGAGGTTTAAATGAGGTCTCAATGCTTGTGTACGCTCTATAGTAGAATGAACTGGTCCATGCAGAAACGCCGTAGACCATTCCCAATTCTTCTCTCAATTTCTTCCATAGTACGGATTGGAAAAATTGCGAAGAAGCTGTTACATCTTCGACATAATCAATCAAAATTCTAGGTACTGTTTTTGTAGAAGCAAAATCAAGGCTAGGGAATGTTATTGTTAGGTAATATTGATCAAGATCTAATTTTTGTCTTGCATGTACTTTAAAGTCAGAATATGCTGGGAAATTTGTCTTAAACTTTCGCTCAGGTTTTTTGTTTGTTCGGTCTTTTATGTCTTCGTAAAAATATTTATTTAGAGAAGCTTCGATTTTATCCAAGTCAAAATTTCCTACAATGTAGATTTCTATATTATCAGGGGTGTAATGTTCATCAAAGTATTTTTTCAAATCTACATGTTTAAACGAATTTAGATTATCTTCAAATCCAATAATATCGTACACAAAAGTATTTTCGTTATTTTCAAATCTATTTTCTACAACATTTCTAAATACCTGATGATCAACAGAATCCTCGTATCTCTTCATCTCATCGAGAATTATAGTCCTTTCTTTTGTTATAGCTTCTTCTGTGATAGTTGGATGCAAACTTACTTGAGAAAGGTAATATAAAGCTTCATCGTAATATTTACTTGGGAATGTTCCATAATAATCAGTCTCTTCGTAGTTAGTAGAAGCATTTGAGCTACCAGAAATTGAATTTCTAAATCTATCTAATTCCTCCCATGTTTTAAAATCTCTTGTCCCATCAAAGGTAACATGTTCAAGCATATGAGAAATTCCCGAAGTCTTTCTATCTTCATCTAATGAACCGGTCTGAACTTCTACAGAAATACTAATCGAATGAATCTCAGATCTCCTGTAGAGAATGCACTTTACACCATTTGGGAGAATTATCTTTTTATAATCTAAGTTTAAACTGTCTGACATAGTTGTATAGTAAATATGCAATTATATGTCATAGGAGGTTGTTTAGTCTAATAGTTTGTACACTAAGTAAAACTTTACTATAATATTTTTATTCTGCATTTTTATTAATAATGAAGGCACTAAAATCACTCGATTCTACTGTACTCAGGATAAAATCACTATTGATATTAATACCTTTTTTAGGCTTATCACTGTTAACTGTATATATTGCAATTCAATATATTACCTTTGACACTTCGTCAGTTCAATTTAGTAATGCCTCAATAAAAGTCCTAGATAAAAATAAGGCTTTGCTGTGGGAAATTTCTAAAGATAATTCTGTCAAAACTACACCTATCAAGATTACAGAAGTTCCTGCGAATTGCGTAAATGCAATTGTGTCGGTTGAAGATAGATATTTTTGGAATAATATTGGAATAGATTTAAATGGAATCGGTAGATTGGGCGTTTCAATTTTTACTGGAGGATCATCTGGTGGAGGAAGTACTATCACTCAACAATTGATAAAAGTTTCTAACGAGAGAATTTATAATCGTAATCCAGTCGATAAATTGAATGAAATTGTGGAAGCATTAAAGCTAAACTCAACTAGGAGTAAATCAGACATTCTTGAAATGTATTTGAATAACGTATTTTTTGGAAATTTAAATTATGGAATTGAAAGTGCAGCGAATGATTATTTCCAAAAATCTACTAAAGATTTAAATTTAGCAGAATGTTCATACATCGCGGGAATTCCTCAATGGCCTGGAGTTTTAAATCCATATGGAAATATAACGAAAGCAAAAGAAAAACAAAAAATTGTTCTTGGATCAATGCTGAGAGATGGTTATATTACTGAAGAGCAAGGTAAGGCTGCATTTGAGGAAGAACTATCTTTTAATCTGGCACCAGTTGTAGTTAAAGCACCACATTTTGTTCAATTTCTGTCTGACTTGATACAAGATAAACAGCAAAAAACACCAAATATTTTAAATTTTGGTGCTGTGACTTTGTCCCAAAGTGCTGAAGTCTATACAAATTATGATTATGAGTTACATAAAAAAGCTTTAGAAATATCTCAGAATGTAATTAACACGCTAAGAGATAGAAATATAAATAACGCTGCTGTTGTTATTTTAGATAAAGAGAATAATCTTGCCACAATGATAGGTAGTACAAACTTCTTCGATGATTCAATAGATGGTAAGTTTAATAGTGCGCTGGGTTTCAGGCAACCGGGTAGTTCTATAATTCCTTTTTTATATTCATATGCTTTTTCAAAGGATAAAAACCCTAATACCTCTTATTCTGATTTACCATTTCAGATTAATATAAAAAGAGGTGATATCGATACAGATCTAATCGTTGCAAATAATAACGGTTATAGTTCGGATTCGGAACTTTTATCAAATTCATTTGTAAATAGTTTACAAACTCCTTCAGTATTATTAACAAAAGATCTTGGAGCAAACAAAATTAGTGAGGGATTTAACGAATTCGAAACTCTACTGCAAGATACAAGGCCAAACTGTACAGATGCCTTAGTAATGGAAGGTTGTGAAAAAACATTGTTAGATTTAACTTATTTCTATTCAACTTTAAAAAACAATGGAATAAAAACTCCCATAACAACAATTTATTCAATTAAAAATACCGGTGGAATTACCAGGTCAATTTTAAATACAAATTCTTCTTTCTCAAATATTAAAATTGGTATTGAAATGGCTAAACAGCTAATGCCGGAATCCTCAAACTCTTGGAAAGTATATAATGGAGACACAGATAATTATAAGGATGTATATTCATTTGGTTATAATGATAATTATACAATAGGAGTTTGGGCCGGAAACACTAAAGGTGATCCAACATTAAATGTAACATCAAGTGAATCTACTCAGATTATCCTAGAACAAATAACAAATTACATTAATTCTCTACAATGAATATAAAGATAAATCCTTACGGCACGGCAAATGTATTCTCATGGACGAAAGAATACCTACTATCTGTATTAATAAGTGGGAAAAGTGCAATATTAACGGACCCTTTATTAATAAATGCTTTTAGAACTGTTGATAGAAAAGATTTTGTCCCCGAAAAAACTGCTAATATGGCCTATGGGGATTATGAAATTGATATTGGATATAGTGAGAAATTAAACAAACCAACAATAATTGCACAAATGCTTTCATATTTAAGCCCAATGTTTGGGGGAAAATATTTAGACGTGGGTACAGGGAGCGGCTATACAGCAGCAATTTTAGGTTTTTGTGCTGGTGATGCGGGTAAGGTTTATTCAATAGAAAGAGTCCAATGGATTTGGGAAATGGCAAGGTTAAATTTAAAAAAGTATCCAAATTTAAAAAATATTGAACTTCTTTATCGAGATGGTAGTGAAGGTTTAATTCAAAAAGCACCCTTTAATGGAATCCACATTGCTTTTGCAGATGATGAAATTGCTGAAAGATTAAAAATGCAACTCAGCACTGAAGGTGGGATATTAGTACATCCCACAACAAGTAATGACCTAAAAATAATTACAAGAAATGACATTGAAAGTTTTGAAGAAAAGATTGTCTCAGGATTTATATTTGATAAGTTGAAAGTCGGTGTAGCTTAAATTGAAAATTCTGTTAGGAGTATATCTTTTAAGTCTTGTACAGAAATATTCTGCCTGATTTCCAACTGACTAGTATTTTTTGTAAGTAAGCTTGGGGCTGTTTCCACACCAATATCTCTAAGAGCGGATCGGGAACTATCTAAATCAAACTCATAAACTTTGTAATCTGGATTCTTAGAAAGAAAATCTTTTAGTGTAATCGTTACAACATCGCAATTACTGCAATAGCTTGAACTTACAAAACCAATAGTCTTTTGAGCTGTCAGTATATTATTAAGTGATTGCCCGTCGAGAGTAGAAAGTTTTAAATAATTCGTGACTTCAGATGAATTAGCAGAAACATTTACAACTTCTAACTTAAATTTACCAGTTAGAATAAAGAATACAAAGCCACAAACTAATATTAATACCAAATAAATTGGGAGTTTGTTTACAATTTTCGGAATCTTTCTCACAAAGCTTTAATAAAAAGGTAACTTTAGATTATCAACTATTGTTTTAAATGTCAATCCAGCAATATCTTGCATAGTTGTAATATAATCTTTTAATGAATAAATTAGAACTTCAAAACTACAATCTGCAATTAACTTTATTAGGTGGGCAATCATTCAGCTGGACATTAGAAAATGGCTATTATATAGGAACCTTAAAAGATTCCGTAATAGTATTGAAACCTGAGGGTAAAGATATCTTATGGCAATCTTACCCTAAAAAAAATGATAGGCAAATTGTCGAAGACTATTTGAACATAAGTCCAACTTATGACCAAAATATAAAAGCTATTTCAAAAGATAAATTTATAAAAGATGCAATTGAAAAGTATTCTGGCTTAAGAATTCTCAAGCAGGATTACGGAACTGTTTTACTGAATTTCATTTTAACTTCTCATAAAAGTATTAAAGCTGTTAGAAAATTGGTAAAAGATTTAAGCAGAAAGTATGGACAAGAAATTAAATCAGATTATGGAGTTCACTATCTTTTCCCTCGGGCTGAAATTATCGCTAAACTCTCAGAGAAAGAATTAAAAGATATAGGGGCAGGATTTAGAGCAAAATATCTTAAATCTGCAGCAGAAAAAATCTTAAATGATAAAGATAATGTTAATTTGAAGAAAATGTCTTTAAAAGAAGCAAAAGAGTATTTAATAAACTTTAATGGAATTGGCGATAAAATCTCAGACTGCGTACTAGTTTTTGGTCTAGGTTTTCAAGAAGTTACCCCATTAGATATTTGGGCTAAGAGAGTTCTGACAGACTTCTATAACGTGAATCCGAAGAGTTCCTATTATGAAATGCAGGAATGGTTTTTTGGCTATTTTGAAGGGAATGTTGCTTTAGCTGGACAATTTTTATTTGAGTATATTAGAAACCTCCCAAAACATAAAACCAATAATATTAAATAAGATTTGTAAAAAAAGTATTTTAGCTATATAATGTGACAAACTAGTTAATTATCATTGATATTAATTGGTAGATTATTAAATATTAGGTAAAGGAGGGCAAAATAGGGAAACAGATTCTTAAATTAAGAATCAATTATATTTATAAAATTAAAGAAAATTAAATGGACAATTCAAACAAAACGTTATTCATAAAGAACTTAGCATACACTTTAACTGATTCATTAAAAGATCTAATCGTTGCAGAATTTAACTCAGCAATGGAAGCAGGTACTGTTGATCACGCTATTGAGATTGCTGATGATGAAGAGAAAAATAAAGCTGTATTTATCTTAAAAGATAAAAATTATATCAATAGAGAAGGACAAAACGTTCCAAGATCAAAGGGAATGGCTTTTGTAACTCTAAAAAATCCTGAAGATCTAGACAAAGCAATCGAGATTCTAAATGGAAAGGAATTAGAAGGAAGAGCTATTGTTGTAGAAAAGAAAAGAGAATTCACAGGTGAAAGAACTGGTGGATCTTTTGGAGGCTCAAGAGGTGGATATAGAGGAGATAGAAACGGAGGATCAAGCTATGGAAACAGAGGCGGATCTTTTGGTGGAAATAGAGACGACTCTTATGCTGATGCAGCGTAAGCTTAGTTAATATTGAAGAAAGGGAGGGAAACCTCCCTTTTTCTTTCAAAATACTCCTGTGTAATGTACAATCTTCATAAAGAATTTCAATTATGAAAAAAGAAGAATTCGGAAATCTAATCTTCATACCAGCCATTTATTCAGCAGGTATATCTCTAGCTATATTTGAAGCAATTCAAGAGCTGCATAAGTTCAATAATAATTCTCAGTTTATGATTTTTTCCCTAGCAATATTTGTGATTATTATTGCGGAAATCTTAGTGAACTACATAATCCGAAGTAAAGCTGTTGTTATAAATATGGATTTTACAGATGAAGTTAATGAAGTAGCTCACTTATTTAATAAGATTGTGATCCCTTTAGCTTTGTATGCAAGTATTATTGGCTTTGGTTATTATAATCTAGGAAGTAACGTATTGGGAATTGTATTGGCTCTAACATTTATTCTTTTCTTCATTCTGTTTATAAATATAAGAGCATTCTTTCAAAATAAGATAGATGTCGAAAGTAAAACACATTTTGTTTACGATTTCTTTAAATTTATTATCTTCTTCCTAGGTGCAGACGTTATTATCAATTTTTCTAGTGATAGCTTTCCTAAGCTTGCAATAGGCTTATTCACGTTATCTTTCGTTTTGGAATTACTTTTAATTACAAGGCAAAAACATATTTTAAGAAGATATTATCTCTATGCCTTCATTGCATCACTTGTGGAAGTTTCTGCTTGCCAGGGGCTTATTCTATTAAATAGATTGAATTCATTGCAGATTGCATTATGTTTGGTTTTCATTTTCTACTTATCTCTTGCTATAATTCAGCATGCAATTACAAGGACATTAACAAGAAGTGTAATTATAGAATATGTTCTAGTTTTGTTGATTGCTTTAAGTATTCTTTTAGGAGTTTCTTGAAATTACGAATGACGAATTACAAGTGACGAATGGGATCTCATTCTTAATTCGTCATTCGTAATTTCTACTCGAGAGTCGTTTAGCCCAAAGATACATGACGAACTCGATTTATCGAGTGAGGAGATGTAGATTTGCGCATAGAAAAGCTAGACTTAAGTAGTAATTAGTAAAGATACTTAATGAAAAAATAAATATATTGCGGGATCGTCTAGTGGTAGGACAATGGTTTCTGGAACCATTTACCTAGGTTCGAATCCTGGTCCCGCAAATTATCCTTAATTTTTTATCTAGATTCTTATAAATTTAAGATAAAGATTGAGATCAAGAATTAAGGCAGTATTCCATGACTAAGAAATCTCACGAAAACAAATACAAAAACGATCCTGAAAATAGTTTCTTCGTTTCCCAAGCTGAATTAGATTTTCATATACTAGACCATTTTGATTCTTTCGAAATAGAAAAGATGCTTAATGAATTTTTAGAAGAATGTTATATTAAAAAGTTTGATCAAGTAATTGTTATAGTAGGAAAAGGTGCTGTGGTAAAACCTTATGTCACAAGGCTTCTCAAACAACATAAACTAGTCTCTGAATTTAAACAAGCAAGTTATTATAATGGCCAAAGTGGAGCATTCGAAGTTAATTTATTAAATAACTAAAATGAAACATCAGTTTAATTGGAATTTAAAAGCCCTTTATAAAGATCTTCCAGATCCAAAAATTCAGGAAGATACGAAAAAATATGTAGATTTAGTTAATAAATTTTCAACAAAGTGGTCAGTAGATAATTCTTTCCTGATAAATCCTGAAAACTTAGAAGAAGCGTTAAATGAATATAATTATTTAATAGAGAATTATGCTTATGGTGGAAATCCAGGAATATATTTATTTATGCAAAACTCTTTGCATGAGGACGACGATAATATTCGTGGAATTTATAATAAATATATAGATGTACTTCAACAATGTGCTAATAAAATGATTTTCTTTGGGAATAGGCTTTCCAAGATTTCTCAAGAACAACAAAATATATTCTTAAATGCTAATAATTTAGAGAAATATCATTCGTATTTAAGAAGACTTTTTGAAAAAAGTAAATATATATTATCCGAACCAGAAGAAAAGATTCTTAATCTAACCTCAAAAACTTCTTATTCAAACTGGATTGAAATGACTTCCACATTACTTTCAAAATCAACCGGAACCATTGTTGATAATGAGGGAAATAAAGTTGTGAAAAGTTTTAGTGATATTTCGAGTTTGATGGATTCTAAAAATAAGAAAACTCGAGAATCTGCTGCTAAGGAATTCAATAAGATAAATAAAAAATACTCTGAAATTGCAACTTTTGAAATGAACTCAGTTTTAGAAATCAAGAAAGTTGAGGATGAATTACGAGGGCATAAGAGAGCAGATGAATCTAGTATTCTCAACGATGATGTTTCAACTGAGTTTATAGATAAATTAGTAGAGGGGGTGAGCAATGGTTTTAATATCTCACAAAGATTCTATGTTCTAAAAGCAAAGCTACTTAAAGTAGATAAGTTAAAGTATCATGAAAGAAATTTAAGTATAGGTGAAGCAGATAAAACTTACTCTGAATCCGAAGCAGTAGAGCTTGTTAATAAAGTTCTAGGAGGAATAGATAAATCTTTCTCAGAAATTTTCTTAGACATGGTAACAAATGGTAAAGTAGATTTCTTCCCTGCAGTAGGAAAGTCTGGAGGAGCATATTGTATGCCAACATCTAAGAATGGTCCAGTCTATGTTTTATTAAATCACACAAATAGACTCCAAGACGTTTTAACAATTGCTCATGAAATGGGACATGCAATACATTATGTTTTTGCAAAAAAACAAATCGGGATGTATTTTGGAGCGTCACTAGCTACTGCTGAAGTTGCGAGCACTTTTATGGAAGATTTTGTTCTAGAAGAATTAATCGAAGAAGCAGATGATGAATTGAAGCTGAATATTATAATGATGAAGTTGAATGACGATGTTTCTACGATATTTAGACAGATTGCTTGCTATAAGTTTGAAGCTCAACTACACAAAGAGTTTAGAGAAAAGGGTTTTTTGTCGAATGCAGAAATTGGAAATATATTTAAACAGAATATGGTTGCCTATCTAGGGGATTCAGTTGAAATGGAGGAAGTTAATAAAAACTGGTGGGTTTACTGGAGTCATATAAGAAGATTCTTTTATGTATATTCTTATGCGAGTGGTTTACTAATTTCAAAAGCACTTCAACATAATTTTAAACAAGATAGAAAATATATAGAAAAAGTTAAAGAAATGTTTGCTGCTGGAGAATCTGATGCTCCAGATAAAATTTTTAAATCCATTGGAATAGATATTCTAAAACCTAATTTCTGGGAGCAAGGGATTTTAGAGATAGGTAATCTATTAAACGAAGCTGAAATTCTGTCGAAAAAACTGGGAAGAATTTAAATTTCATGTCAGTCGCTATTGACATGGAGCGATTATAAAAATATCATTGTTCTATATATTTTATGAACCACTCCATGGCAAATACAATTTATGATCAGTTAGTTAAAGATGGTAAATTTAAGACATTCATAAGACTAATTGATATTTGCGATGGTTTAAAAGATAATTTGAGTGGAAAAGATCAATTGACTGTATTCGCTCCAACGGACGATGCTTTTTCTAAATTACAACCTGGTACAGTGGAGAAATACTCTCAGGATACAGATTTATTATTAGATATCTTCAGATTTCATATGATTGTTGGTACCCACACAAGCGAGGAACTCTTAGTATTAGCTAAATCAAAACAAACAATGAAAGCTTTAGATAATAATCCAATGGTGCTTGAAGAGAAAGATGGACTATGGGTTGGAAATGAAAAAAGAATGGCAAAAGTAAGCACAGCAGACATAAAGACTTCTAATGGAGTAATTCACGTTATTGATGATTTGCTGAGTTTGTAATATTTTTTAGGTCATTAATATGTTGAATAATTTCTTGTCATCATCAGTCCTTCCAGCTACAGATATTAATAGAGCAAAAGAATTTTATAAAACAAAATTAGGTTTAGAAATTATAAAGGAAATGGATGGAATGTTTCTTGTTAAAACAGGTGGAGACACAAGGATCTTAGTTTATGTCACAGCTCCATCAAAGGCAGAACATACCCAACTTGGTTTAAAGATAGCGAGGGAAATACCATTGCGTTAAATGAGGGAATGTAGATCACCTATCTTTTAGACGGTAAACAAGCTTTAATCCAGACCAAGTATTATCCACGGCACAAACTTTTACATCTACTAACCCCGAACTCAGAGCTAAGTCCCTAATTTTATTTTCAGTTACGTCTGTGAATATTTCTGATGCTTGCTTAGGCACGCCTGCCCTCCCGAATGGTCGGGAGCGGGCAGGCCACGAAACCCAAATCATTCCACTTTTCTTAATTAATTTTTTCAAATATTCAATCTTATTTTTTAATTCGTCAATAGTAATTATAAATATATGAACAAAATCTAAATCATCTTCATTAAATGTAAATAGGATATGATTATTCACTGTATCAAGGAGATCTAAATAATAATTAGGTTCATTAATAAATTTCACTTTGTACCCATCTCTAATTCCTAGCTTTTTTATTAAAGGTGTTTTAGAATATCCTGCCATTCGCATTAAAATTTAAAATATATTTATTAATCATAAACAATTATATATGAAAACTAAAACTATCGTTGTTACCGTAACCGCTGCTATAATATTAGCAGGAAGTTATCTAATTTATAAAAATTTACAAAATAATATGAGCAGCCAAACAAATACTCCTACAGATACAACAAGTACAGATGCATCTGATGTTTTAGGATTAACAGCTACAAATCCATACTCATCAAAATTAAATAAATATACAAAAGTCCCAGATGTTTTACCCGAAGCAGATAGAATTAATAAACAAGCAACTATAAAAACAGACGAGGGAGAGATTGTAATTAAACTATTTGGAGACGAAGCTCCTTTAACAGTAAGTAATTTTATATTTTTAGCTAAAGACCACTTCTATGACGGAATAATTTTCCATAGAAGAGAAGAAGGATTTGTAATTCAAGGAGGAGATCCAGCAGGAGCAGGTTACGGAGGCCCAGGATATCAGTTTGAAGATGAGCCAGTAACTAGAGAATACACAAGGGGAATTGTTGCAATGGCAAACTCAGGACCGGATACAAATGGAAGTCAGTTCTTTATTATGCTAGCAGACGTTCCACTTCCACCAAGTTATACAATATTTGGTGAAGTAACAAAAGGAATGGATGTTGTAGATAAAATTGCAATTGGAGATAAAATGAATGAGATAGTTATAACTAATTTATAATAAGTTAATGTTATCTGAAAAAACAACTGACTTAATAGATAATAAAGAAGTTTTAAACATATCTGAAAAGAGTTTAACAGACTTAATTACACTTCTATCTTTAAAACCTGAGGACCAAGATTATACAAATTCAAAAATACTAGTAGAGTTTTTAGATGGAAGAACTGTTTATTTACTGATTGGGAATAAAGATATTTTTATTTTGCCATCAAACAGAAAATTAGGAATTGATCCTATTCTAAAGAATGATTTAAAGGAAGAGTTAATAAAAATAATTTCGGCAATGAATAAAGAGTGCGAGGTACGATTTGTAGATGAGTCTGATATGTATTTACCTGATATAACCTTAGAAAGTAATAAAAGTACTATTGATAAAGAAATAGACAATTTACGTAAAATAGAAGCTAGTTTACTAAGTAGGGGTTATTTAGATCCTGGTCAAGTCCGTATGTGTATTTATGGAACAAATGATGCAAAAGAAGCAGATAAAAAAGAAAGAAGTAAATCTCCAGAATTAAACAATCCAGAAATAGAAATTATAATGAAAAATATTCTTAAGAGAATAGGAAGGGAAACAAACTTTTTGAACGAACAAAGTGAATTAGGAATTATAGATTTTATGCGAGAAGGGTTGCCAAGTAATGGTGAAATTAGCACAGGAGGGAATATAAGCGCACGTTATTCTTGGGGGAGATTAGAGAATCAAGGGAACCATGCTGCAGTTTTTATCCTCGATAAAAACCCAAATTCAAAAGGTCCAAATATTGGAATTGGATTACAAAAACCTTCTTTTTCTAATATAGTAAATGCACTATTTAATGGTCATTTGCCTTATGCAATAGATGCTTTTACAGAAGAAATTTGTCATGCTATTCAACATAAAGATGGAAATAATACTTACGAAAAAATACCTGTAGAAGGTCAGGCTAAAAGGTTGCATACTCTTTCGGAAAATTCTCTTGTATTAAAACCAAAAGATATAAATAAAGATGAAAATTCTAGTTCAAAATTAATAAATTATACAAGACAGTTTGGAAGAAACTCAGTTCTTTTACAAACAATTAGATCCTATGGGTATAGAAGAAAGTTTGATAATCTCAAAGACTTCTTAGGTGCAAATTGGGATGCAGTAAAGTCTGCGGACATTTTTTGTGTTATAGATAATACATTTGACATGTCTGTTCAAGTTATAAAAGGTGAAGATTTAGAAAAAGAAGCAAATGAAAAGTGTAAATACATCCTAGAGTCATTTGATAAATTAAGAGCTTTAGATTTGAGCGAATTGGATTTATGTAACTTAGCCTCTCATCCAGGAGATTGGGTTAATGGTGTGTATAAAAGAATTGAAGAAGTTTTAAAATCTTGGCAAACTTCAAGGGGATATACAGATGAGGAAATGAAAAAAGTAGTTTATAAATATTTTTTGGAAAAGAGAATAGCTCAGTTGAAAACTATTAAAATTGTTGAAGAAGAACTCTTAAAATTAGATTTTTTCAAACAGCAAGAACCTGAATACATATATCTGAGGGGTAACTTTAGAAATTATTTGAAACCAGGTGAGAAAGTTGTATTTGATGTGTAAAGATAAAATTAGTTTCCTATAATTATCAATTCCTCTTCAGCTCTCGTTACAGCCGTATAAAGCCATCTTGTCCACATTTCATCGTCCATTTTACTAAATCTTTCCTCAAACAAAATTACTCTTTTTGCTTGGCTACCTTGTGCCTTATGTACAGTTGTGGCGTAACCGAAATCGAACAGATCAATATCTATTGATTTCTTTCTATTAGAAGTGAAGTTTAAACTCTCTGGATTATTAAATTGGTCTGTCGAAACTAAACCTTTAAACTTAATATCTTCTTCATCCATTTGAATTGATGCATAATACGTCTCGTTTTCATCTTGAGTTATAGATTTAATAGTTCCAAGCATTCCATTATAAATTTCTTTCTTATGATTATTTCTTAGACAAATAACTCTATCTTTGGCTTCTGGTAAGTCAGTTTCAAATCCTAATGCGGATCGAATAAATTTATTAAGCTTAACTCTTGTAAAGTTATAGCCACAAAGTACTAAAGTGTCTTTATTATATCTACCTAAAATCTCATTAATAAACTCTTGAGCGTCAGGGTCGTTTTTACTAATTTTTTTAACATTCCTACCATAATCACCAAAAGCGATCTTTCCTGTTGTTCTAGCATCTACAGAGAGCTTAATTATAGGATTTTCAGCTGCTTGCCTGTGAATTTGTTCCAGTTTAAGCATTGGTTTTTCTACCAAATTAAAAGCTCCAGAAATTGGAGGAAGTTGACCATGATCACCAACTGCAATTATCGGAACTTTGTATGACAATAAATCTTTCCAAATTCTTTCATCTATCATCGAGGCTTCGTCCACGATAATTAAATCATATTCCAGTTCATCTTTTTGCTCCCAACCTATAATTTCTTCATCAGAATTAACCATGGGAGAATAAATGAGGGCGTGAATTGTAGAAATAGAATCTTTAGGAAATAATGCTTCGGATTCAATAATTTTAGTTTTTAACACTCGAGTTGCTTTACCTGTATAACTACAGAAAGCTATTTTCAGTTTAGGATGTTTATCGTGGAGAAATTTTCTAAATATAGAAATTAAAGTAGTTTTACCTGTACCAGCATAACCACCTAAAGTTATAAATTGTTTTTTGTTTTCGTCTTTATGCCACTGCCATAAAGTATTTAGAACATCTTTTTGATCTTGGGATAAATCTATCATAAGTTATTTTTTATTAACCACTCAAGACTTTAATATAATCTACAAATAAAGTAAAATTCTTAATAATTATTAATAATGGCACATGCAGATTTTAAAAGAATTTAAGGAATTTGTTTCTAAAGGGAATGTTATGGACCTTGCCGTAGGAGTTATTATTGGGGGAGCTTTTGGACAAATTGTAAACTCACTGGTCAATGATATTGTAATGCCGCCAATAGGATTAATTCTAGGAGGAGTAGATTTTAGTGAAATTAAGATTGTGTTGAGGGACGCCTACACAACTTCACAGGGCGTTGTAATTCCAGCCTTAAGTTTAAATATTGGAAACTTCTTTCAATTAGTGTTTAACTTTATAATTATTTCAGCTGTAATATTTGTGGTTATTAAAGTCATAAATAAATTAAAACGAGAAGAGCAAAAGAAAGAAGATCAGAAAGAGATTGTGAAGAAGACAGCACAGGTTTTACTCTTAGAAGAGATTAGAGATATTTTAAAAAATCAGAAGTAATTATTTGCTACTCTTATTTTTCATCAGTCTCAAAATAGATTTCGGAATTTCCCTACATCCACATTGCTTCACATGCTCAATATGCCACTTTACTCTTTGAGCTATAGTTGCATTTTTAGGCATTTTATTTTGAGAGTGCCATTCTTTATTAATTTGCATAGGAAAATATTAAGAAATACTTAATATTTTATCATCAGAATGAGAAGTGGTGTTAGTGAGCTATTAAATCTGCTCTTAGGCTTTTGGCGTTTATTGTAAGCACTTTGTAGGTATCTTTCTTTTGTTTAATGTCTTCCTTCTTTATAGAAGTAATATCTTTAAACTTAAGGGCAACCAAATTTTTATAGTCGGATATACTTGCTGCAGATATTTGAATACCTTGAAGATCTAAACTCTTAGCAAAGCCAAGTAAGTAATACTCACCTTCTATTAATTGAACTTCATAAGAATCACCACTTTTTGAAGGGTTAAAAGTAATATTTGTAGAATTTATAGAGCTAATTATCTGGTCAGATGTTAAATATCCATAAGTATCCTTGAAAGTTATAGGTTTATTAGATTCTTCAGCTATTGTTTGTGAGGGAACGCTTATCGCTTGTTGAGATGTTGGTGTGGTTGTAGTATCGGATTTTGGCAAAATATTTGGAAGAATGGCCCCAGTTAGCCCAATTATAGATATGAAAATAGGCACCAAAACTGATGTCAGTATTAAGAATTTAGGATCCTCTTTAAATGATTGTTTATCCATAATGTCATCAAAAAATACAGTCATATTATACCAGATTAGGGTTAAATTTACTATAGGCATTAAGGACATCCAAGCTAGTATTAGTCCGCAACTTATAAGCAGGTTTGTATTTTAGAGGTCAATTGTAGTAAAATATAACTTTGCTTTTCTAAAAATTTACAATTATGAAAATAAATCTAACATCTCAAAATAAAAACTTATTAATCATTTCACTAATTGCGATGGTAAATATGCTTGGCTATGGAATAATTATTCCAATTGTTTACGCATATTCTCAAAAATTTGGTTTAACAGACTTTCAGAATGGCTTACTCTTCGCAATTTACTCTGTTTGTCAGTTCATTTCTACCCCAGTTATCGGTCGATTATCCGATAAATACGGAAGAAGGCCTATGCTTATACTGTCAATCATTGGTACAGCTATTTCGTTTTTTATTATGGCATTTGCACCAAGTGCAATATTTTTATTTCTAGCCAGAGCTCTGGATGGAATCACAGCAGGTAATATTCCAGTAGCTATGGCTGTAGTCTCTGACTCAACAAAACCAGAGGAGAGAGCTAAAGCTTTTGGAATGATAGGCTCTGCATTCAATTTTGGATTTGTATTCGGGCCAGCAATAGCTGCCTTGACAGTTGGGATTTGGGAGCCGTTGCCGTTTGTGATAGCCGGTGTTATTACTGTTATTGCAGCAGTTTTAACATATTTCTATTTACCAGAGACAAATGCGTATATTGGAACGACTAAAAATGAAAGACTTTTTGATTTTCCTAAAATGTGGAGGACTTTATTTGATAAAGAACTAGGAACTACTTTTGTAATCACATTAATATTCTACTTAGCATTTGCTTGTGCAATTATTTTTGGTTTCCAACCTTATACATTGAATATCCTAAAGCTTGATGCTTCTGGAAATGCTGCTTTATTTACTTTGTTTGGAGTTGTGGGTCTAATTGCACAAAACTTCTTTGTTGCAAGATTCTCAAAATCTTTAGGAATGAAGAAAGCATTCTCTGTTTCAATACTATTCACTTCCTTAGCTTTTGTAATTATGGGATTCTCAGGCATCCTGCCTATTTTTATAATTTCAGCAATTATTCTGGCTTTGTTTAATAGTGTTGTTCAAACACTTATCCCAACTATTATTTCTCAGGAAGCAGATGAAGAATCTCAAGGTTCAATCATGGGGCTAAGCGCTTCGTATCAAAGTATTGGAATGATATTTGGTCCAATTTTAGGAGGCGCAGTAGCTACTATTGCTGTCCCAGCACCATTTGTAGTTGGAAGTTTATTGATCCTAGTTTGTTTTGGTCTATCAGTAAATATCTTTAGGTCTAAAGATAAGATTGTTTAGGAGAAACTAAACTCCTCTAATCTTTTTAATTCACTTTTCAATGCCTGATCTATTTGCTTAGATTTCTTATTTAGGGCTAGTTTATTCACCTTCAGTTTATTTTCTTGATTATCTTTCACTAAATCTATTTGACCGATGATTTCTCCATTAAAAAGAATTGGCATATTGTAGTATCCGTATTTTCGTTTAGACTGAGGAGTGTAAGCTTCCCATCTGTAAAAGAAATCAAATACATCAACGGTTAGTTCTCTATCGATAATCATTGGATCAAGAGGAGGTAGTACATTCAAACCTTTGTGCGAACCTGATGGAGAATTTTGTAATTTCTCTACTTCACTTTGTTTAGCATAATATTTATACAATCCTCCTTCAATTCTAATTTCAACAGCGTGACTATTTTTAATTTGTTTTGCTAATTCGTCTCTTAATCCTTGTGCTCGATTCCTGCCAGACCGATTAAGTCTAGAAGATCTTATTAGCCCAAAATATTTAAAATAAGAATCTAGTAGAAATTTATAACTTTCCTCACGAGTAACTTTCATGTCCCTGACAGATTTAGGTAAAACTCTTTCTGTTAAATCATAATACTTTGTATTTGATTTACGATGACTAACTTGAATTTCACCTGTATTCCAAAGAAATTCTAGCAAAGCAATTTGACTGTCTTCTCCTTTCCAGGAATGAATTGCCGGAACTTTAGGAAGGTGTAATATTTGCTTTGAAGATGTTGGCCCATTGTCTTTTATGAACTCCAAAGCTATATCAATTTCTTTTTTGTGTTGCTTTCTATAATCTTCATGCCAGTAACCAGAAATTTCTCTTTGTCTATCACCTGGAACTTCATCTACTCCGTGCAAATATGGGAAAGCTTGTATTGGAATTATTGAATATAACTGCATCCAATATTCGAATAGACTATGGTCTTCGTATAGTGATTTATAAAGATCTTTCTTCCTAAAATTCTTAGAACGATTGTATAATGAGAGTTCGTGAGTTCGAGCAACTATATTGATCGGATCTACTTGAATACAGCTTAAATCATTAATAACTTGTAGAAAATTTCTATCAGAATTAAATCCTGCTTTAGTTAGTAAATAATTTTTTGCTTGTTGTTTGGTGATTATAAACATTGAGACATTATACTCGAGACTTAACCTTCAATACTATTTAATCTTGTTTCAAGAAAATTCATCAATTCAGGTGTTTTATGTATTACAATTAGTGCAAATGGAAACCCGAGATCTCTAGTCATACCTAGTTTTATAGCATCGGGAAATAACTGGGCTAAAGTCAAAATATCTTCAATTTTTGGCCTATCTACGTTTCCTATTTCATCTCTAAATTTCTTACTGAATGCCATTTTAAAGTAATCTATTCCGCCTTTACTTTTAAGAAGATTTACAACAGACTGTAATATGAAACCAACTCTATTTTGGCCATATTGTTTAAAGAAATCAAAAGTACTTTCAGCGTCTTTATTTATTTTACTATCTTCACTTCGTAAATAAAATTCTCCATTAATAACATATCCCCCATCTTTTACATATTTTATTGCATGATAGAGATTTTCATAAAAAGTTTTATAATCTCCTGTTCCAATTTGAATTGCAATGTCACAATTACTTTCTAAACCTTTTAAAGAACCTCCAGTAAAGTCTGCGTTTACAACAAAAAATCTTTGTCCTTCTGCCAATTGATCAGTATTTTTTAATTTCTCAAGACGTGATTTTGCCATCATTGTCATTGGTTCAGAACCATCAACTGCAAAGTATTCCTGAGCAGATGTATTTTTTAATATTTGTTCGCCCAAAGCTCCACCACCAGCACCAACTTCTAAAATTCTTGCATCGGACTTTTCTTTCAATAGTTCATTTAATAGTGTCAACAATATTCCTTTTATCCACGGTGTATTCCCATCGGAATAACCTTCGGTGAATTGATTATAGACTTTAAATAAATTCGTATTTTCTTCAGGAACATTATTAGACATAGTGTATTTTTAATAATTATTTATTTTGCGATTATATCATTTAGTCTTTTTAATTCTATCTTGGTTGCATTGAACTTAAATCTCTGAGAGAATAAAGAATATTTATTAAAATACTATATATGGCATATGACATGGAATTAGCAGACAGAGTTAGAAAAGCTCTAGCTGGCAGACAAGGTTTAGCAGAAAAGTCTTTATTCGGTGGATTAACTTTCACTATTAACGACAACATGGTTGTTTCTGTTAGTAATCAAGGATTAGTAGGAAGAGTTGGACCTAAAATGCAAGAAGAAGCATTAAAAATGCCTAATGTTAAACAAAGAATGTTAGGCCCAAAAGCTATGAATGGAATGATTGTAGTGGAACCTGCAGGATATGCAAACGATGAAGATTTAAATAAAGTAGTAAATTGGATCGCAGATATAATTGCTGCATTACCACCAAAGGAAAAGAAATAAGAAATTCTAAATAAGGCGAATTACTCCGCCTTATTTATTTTTTAAACCTTTCTGGCTTCAATTCCAATAGACCTATCATCTTCAGTCATCAAACTAAAGTCCATCTTGGGGAAACTTTCATAAGCCAGTCTTCTGTTAGTATATTTAAAAACTGGGAATAAAGTAACGTCAAAACCAACTTGTGCTAAAGTTCTTGCTAACAATTCATTATGTTTTGCTTGTGTAATTCCTCTTTGTAATGCCCACTCAGGAACTTGATCTACAATTAATAATTTGCCTTCAGGTTTTAATATTCTAAAAGCCTCTGCTACTACTCTAGTTATAATATGTAGATCATCAGCTAACTGTATAAAAATAGTTCTAAATAAATAATCGGCAATTATTATCTCCATGGAATCCGAAGGAAAGTTCATGCTTTCTGCATCTTGTATTGTAAAAGTGTCGTTCCCAGTTGAGTTAATATACCTTTGAGCAGAGTCACTCTGCAGTTTGTCAATATGGTAAGAGTTATCCACTCCTAAAGCATTAGCTATCATGTCATGTTCAACTGCAGTGGTTGCTCCAAGTGATCCAAGCATTAAAGAATTAGCATTGCTGCTAACTTGATTATTATGCGTAGACATGGTGATGTATGTTGGTGCAGATAGTATTGGCGAATTAAAAACAGGTTCTAAATCAAAAGCACGTTCAATTCCTGAGAGTAAGTCATGAAGTCTCCCAGCTTTTGTTGCTGAATCCTCTGGATTAAATATGCTTCTAAGCATATGATCTGGAATCCCATGGTTCTTTCTATATTGTTCCCAAATACTTAATAACTTTTTTCGACTTTTCGAATAATTTTCAATGTTTAAGTCAATACCAGGAATTTTTTGTAACAAATTCCAGTTTGTTGTTTCGGGCATATTTATACCTTTAACTTTCAAATGGGAAATCTCTTCTCGCATCAGCTAATAGTTCATCGCTGAAGATTCCTGTTCCTGTAAGTACCCAGTTAAGTTTTCTTGGATTTGTTAGCTCATCATAGATAATATTATCTTCTGGTCCTAAAGCAACCAATGCTTCGAGCAAAGCATCACAAATTAATTCTCTAGGAACACCTGGAAATTGTCTTCTTAGTAATGTGTCATAAAAATGAAAAAAAGCTCCACATAATCTTGCCAGATGTCCTTTTTCTATTGTATGAAATTTTAAAAATAAATTTGTTGTTCTCTCTCCTCCGTCTGCGATTCTTTCACCTTCTATCATTTCATTTCGCATATCCACGATTGCCTGTCCAAAACTAAAAATATTAAGTTTGCTCCTGCCTGCTACAATATCGTCTATATTTGGTATTGGAGTAGACTGTAGATAAGTATTGAGACTATTAATTTGAGGAAATTTAGGATCTTCTTGAAGTAACAATTCGTTTACCTTCGCTACAACTTGCATAAAACCCTCTTCAACTGCTGGGTAAAGCTCTGGGTTTCTTTGACACCAATCCAACATAGCAGTGATATTTCTAACATCTGCACCAAGGTCACCTACATATTTATCTACTATATCGTGAGATAAGGATTGATTCATAATTTCTCGATAATATTTAATTGCTGGATTTTACCAGTAATTTAAGTATTTGGAAATTATTAATCCTTAATCGGATTTTTTATCACTTTCTTCACTACTCCATTTATTATGTAACCGTCAACGTCTTCCAAAGATATATGTATTGGATTATTTTTTTCTGTACTCTCAGATACTAAAACTATTTGCTTATTAGGAGTATCTAAATAAAATTTTTTAATATTTGCAGCTCCATTGATAATAGAGACTACATAATCAACTCCGCTCTTTGGGGTTAAATTACTAGGGTCAACAATAACATAGTCACCACTATCAATTCCTAATCCATTTATATTCGCTTTATTCATTGAATTTCCTTTTGCGATTAATGCATAAAGTTTTGCTTCTTTGCTTATTATAGAACTTGACACTGTCAACACTCCTAAATCTTCTTCTGTAGCTAAAATTGTAGGAACTCCACAACTTGCCATTCCTAAAATTGGGATTTCTACTAAATTATTTGACGCATTTGTTTGTTTTGCAGCTTCTAAATTTTTAGTAAATGTTCCAATTTTATTTAAAGATAATTCTCCGGATTTTTCTAAAGCATTTAAATGATATTTAACTACTTGCGGATGTTCTTCTCCGATTAGTTTTCCTATTGTTCGCAAAGACATTTGAGTAATGTCTTGTGTTTTAGAAATTTGTAAAAGTTTTCTCTGAGTTTTATGCATAAATTTTTATTAATTATTTAAGTAATTTTTTAGAACTGTACATCTATACTATCACTTTTTGACACCATTGCAAGAGGTTTATTTGGATTATTGACGGAATATCTATTGACAAAATTATATAATTTATTTACACTGAGATTTAAGTGGAAATTGCACAATCCACTACAAAATATTTTTTACCGCACTGCACATGGAAACACGAATCACTGGAATCGATCAAATAAGAAAACTCGTAGAATCTGATAATAAAGTAACAAGGTTTACTATAAGAAGAAATGTTGATGAACTGCTTTCAAATGAATTTATGCAACGATACACAAGATTTTGGTCTTTCACTGAAATGCAAAGTGCGTTTAAACTAAAATATGGAGTGGAGCTAACAAGTAATCTTTTACATTCAGAGATTTTTGATAAGTTTATTGAAGATAATTCTAAATTTAAAGTTTGGAGAGAGTTATTAAGCAAAGCTAGTGAGATACATATGAGTAAGTTGGTGAGGAAAGCAATGTTTATTTGAGATTCTGAACGAAGAATTAAAGATCCACCGATCATGCCAAGTCAGGCAAGAAAGGTGGATTTTTATTTACGTTCTAAATAATTCTTGTATTCTTCATCCGAATCTATATATTTCCTCAATGAGTCTCTAATAATTTTTGTTCGACTTTTATCTTTATTATATTGAGCCCAGTCTAAATACCTTCGTTCTACATCGCTTAATACTAAATGGAATCTATTTTTTTGCTTTGCGTTCTCATACTTTTTTGTGAACCTTCTAATTATTTCTTCAATATTTGATTCATCGTATTCGTAGAATTCGAGAATGTCTGAATCAATTCCATTTATGAATGTATTTGTAAAATGCCTATGCTTTGGTTTTGACCATAAGACTAAAGTTGGTTTTTGTCTTTGAAGTGCAACGGTTATTTGATGCCCAGTACTGAAATTAGAAACGGTATCTTCAATGATTACAATATCGGACTCAGCGATAGCTTTCATACACGCATCGTAAATTTCTTTAATATCAAATACCTCTAACATCCCATTGTCTATTCTTGTTCTGGTCTTATCTAACCAATCCCTTGTTAATATATGATTTTCAGATACTAAGAAATCCCTTATTTTAAAATAAGTTTTCTTATATTTATTAAATTCTGCAGTTGAAGCGGTAAAGTAGATTTTCATAATTCTGATATTAACCTGTGTGCAAAAAATGTGCAATATGTGCATATATTTTTTAATTAAACAGAAGTAGTATCCATAAGTATTTATTATCTTAATTTATGAGTAATCTTGATAAACTGTTGGAAGAGTTAACTCCTGTTCTAAGAGATGTGGTTGTGGTTTATATTTTAGATAAACAAGGAAAAGTACTGCTAGGTGGACGTAAAAAGAAAGATAAGCCAGGGCTTGGAAAAAGAGTTGGTATAGGCGGTGGGATTGAAGAAAATGAAGATGCACTTCAAGCAACTAAGCGAGAAGCTATGGAAGAAATAGGAGTCAAAATAAATTCTGCAAAGCAAGTGGGAGTAGTTTATTTCCTTTTCCCTCACAAAAGAGATGAACCCGGATATAATCAACGTTGTTATGTATTTACATGTGATGATTGGGAAGGATCACCAATTGAGTCAGAAGTTATTAAACCTGAGTGGTATCCTATCGATGAATTACCTGAGCAATTTATGTGGCCAGATAATTTATTGTGGGTACCACAAGTTTTAAAAGGTGAGAATGTGAACGGAATATTTTTATACGAGGAAGGAAAAGTTGTAGATTACAAATTGGAGCAATAATTAATTCCCTACTTGTGGAAAAAAATCTTCCCACCCTTTAATTTCAATATTATTATCAAATTTCATAGTATTTACTACTTTTTCCATATCTGCTTTATCCTCAACTGTAACATTATCGCCGGAAGACACACTTACTAAAATGGCCTTAGTTACACCTTGTTGTTCTATAATAAAAACATATATCAATTGAGTTGTTTTATAATTAGTTTCAACAACTCTTTCGGTATACCTACAAACTTGTCTGCCATTAATTCTTAATTCTTTCATAGCACCGGAATTATTAGCAGAGTTTGTCCCTCCTTCTGGTACAGGAAGGTGATTGTAAATGTTATTAAACCTCTTTTCAATGAAATCGCAATTTGATAATTTACTTTCTGAATCAGATAAATCTACTCTGAGATTACCTATTGGTAAAATCCCAACAGAAATTCTATCCGAAAAATCTTCAAGATTAGATTTATTTTCGACAGTCAGATTCTTTAAAGTAAAAGATTGTGGGTAACCAAAGTGATATCCATTCTCATTGTAAGTATTCCATCCTGCTGGAATGTTTATTCCTTGGTCTAGAAGATAGTCTCTTTCAAGATAAATAGCTGCTCCAGCAAGAGAGGTTAGACAACAACAAGCAAGAACAACCATTCCTATTAAAATTAATATTCCTTTTTTTGTAAATAGTTTTTTCATTTTTACGATTATATCATGAGACTAGTCAATTCTAGCGTACCCTACAGTCACATTCCCATTACCAAAACTTCTACTCCTCTATTTTATTAACCTTCCATCGCAACAGCATGATATGCATACTTCTTATTCACAGGCGCTGTGGCTTTAAATCCACTTAATGTATTGCTAAGTTCTGGATCTTTCTTGTAAGGTACTAATTTTGCATTTTTCTTTCTTAAATATTGCAATAGCCTAATTATAAAAATACTCATTTCTGCTTTTGCAAACATTTCACCTGTACATCTCCTGCCACCAGCTCCCCAGGATAAATTTTTATCATATTCTCCTTTAGGATCAAATGCCTTATCTTCATGTTGATCCCCAAATATTGCTATCCAGACCTGATTTCCTGGTTTATACATAACACCATCTATCTCAAACCCCCCTTCTGGGAATTCTCTAGGGAGAAAATGTGTTGGGGGTACTTGTTTAACAACCCAATCAATGAATTTCCCTAAGATTGGCATTTTTCTTAAATCCTCATGTGTTATTTTATCTGTATCTAATAATGCAGCATCTATTTCTCCAAGGAGTTGATCTTGCAATTCGTCATTGCTCATTAAGGCCATTGTAATTGATTGCAATGCACCTGTTGTTGTGGCCTCACCAGCGGAAAATAAACCTAAAAATGCATCTACCATTTTTGTTTTGATTTCTGCCTGACTTTCCCCTGTCAATTGTTCTCCATTTAAGCCAACCCACAAATTCTTAACAAAAGGGCTTAGTTCTTCTCCAGATAATATTAAATTTATATTTTCTAATAAAAGTGCTCTAATTCTATTTCTATCTATATTAAACCCTGCTTCTCCTCCTGGATATAAATAATTCTGAAGTTGTCTATTTAAAAAATCTTTTACCACTCTTGGAGTGAGTTTGACCAATAGTTCAGGGAGATTTGGCATCAGACTATTTAATCCTACGAAGCCTTCTCCCTTAGCAATGAATTTAATCATTTCTTCTAGTTCTTGTTCTGATACATTTACTAATGGTGTTAGATTTACCATTACATTCTTTGCAGCTATTTGTTCACAAAGCGGTTCAATATTAATTTCTCTTACCCCTTCCATTCCAGGTTTGAGAAATTCATCAAAACACTCATCTGTAACTCTCACCATTCCATCAATATATTCCCCTACGCTTCCTAAGCCTAGAAGAGGTGCTAATAGTTTCCTCATTTGCCTATACTCTGGAGTATCCTCCATTGCAAATAGACTATTTCCGATTACAGGGATAAGGCTTTCGTGTACACTACTTCTAGGGAATTCTCTTATCATTTGCTCAGCTAATGCTCTATCTGCAACTAGATATATTCCTTCGTGATTAGGACCTAGATCCGGAATGTTTATTCTTGCTATTTTAATATCTTTTTCTCTCATTTCAGCAATCATTCCTGCCATGATTTCATGCCCATGTTCACCAATTAAATCTCCAAACCCGGTAAATCCACTTTTACTACCTACATCAATATTTGGGATAGCTGTTGCACCACCCGGTTCATCATCGAACATTCTCAAGAACATAGAATTTAGATAAAAACTATTCCTAACAATCTACTCGCAGGAATACAGAAAGTCAATATGAAGAAGCGCAGTGTTATTGAAAGTAAATATTATAGGTTATTTTTTATATATTACCATTACATTCCCATTTTCAAATTTTCTCGTCTCAATCAACTTCAAACTAATCTTTTCACTTATATCCTTAAACAAACTTACTCCTTTTCCTAAAATAGTTGGACTGATTATGAACAAATATTCATCTATTAGTCCTAAATTTGTTAATTCTGCTACTACGCTTCCACTTCCATAAATCACAATATCCCGTGCCTTCGCTGAAGCTCCGGCAGGCAAGTTTCCATCTTCGTTCTTTAACTTCTCAATTTCTTCTTTAATATTATCCTTAATCAAAACTGAGTTATTCCAAGTTAGTTTATCTAAAGTTTTTGATAGTACAACTTTTTTAGCATCTTCTATAAATTTCGCAATTTCTATATCCTCTGCTCCTGTAGCTGGATCTTTTAATGCTGTTGGCCAGTAACTTTCAAACATTTGATAAGTTTTTCTACCAAATAAAATTGTATCTACTGTCTTTTCAAATTCAACGGCAAATTTATTAAAGTCATCATCAACTGTATGCCAATCAATATTTCCATCTTCGCCTGCAAAGAATCCATCTATAGAAATCATTTCACTAGCTATTATTTTTCTCATAAATTTTCAACTATAAAATTTATAATCTCGTTCACAGCTTCATCATTAAGAATAGGGTCTGAATATTTATGATCTGCATTTTTAATTACCTTTAATCTTGAATTGGAGATAGCTTTTATTAACATTTCACTTAAAACAAGGGGTACACTTTCATCTTTATCCCCATGAACAACGAGAGTTGGAATATTTATATTTTCCGCACTTTCAAAACCTCTATTGTTCTTCATGTCTTCAAAGAAATTATATTTTAGATTAATTTTTCTTTGATCAAAAGTTTTGTAAAGCCTAAAACCATCTCTTTTCCAAGATGACAACTCTTCTTTTGTTCTCGTCATTAACTCACGGGTGAAGTAATCAGAAACTGGTGATCTTAATACTAATAAACTTAGATCTTTACTTTGGGAGGCAGCTATTATGCTACAAGCACCCCCAAAACTAGTTCCTAGTAATCCAATATTATTAAATCCTTGAGATTTAATATAAGAAATTGCACTTAAAATATCGTCAACACCCTCACTAATAGTGACATCCTCTAAGGGTACTTCACTTTCCCCATGTCCATTAAAGTCAAATCTAAACGAACTTATTTCTTTTTCTTCTAGAAGTTTAGAAAACTGTTTACTTGAGGAACCATTTCTATAAGTTCCAAATCCATGAGCAATAATTATCACTAGAGTACTTTTATCCTCATTTACTTGATTAAATACTGCAGAAATTTTATGTCCTCTATTATTTCTGTAAGATATTTCTTTTTCCATACTTATAAACTTATTTACCTAACTGCATTGCAGATAATATATTTCCAAACGGATCTTTAAACCAAGCCATATTATCTTTTGTAATTCCTCTGTCGTTTGTGCCCATTTCTGGATACATTTCCATTGTAATTCCCATTTTATTTAATTCATCTACGGCAGCATTTACATCGTCAACTTCGAAATTAAAAACTGTAAAAGCTGCAGGCACATGATTTGGTTTAATATAAATCATCAATCTACAATCTGAAGTTTTTAATTGCATAACTCCTTCCATTTCCATAACAACTTCTAATCCTAGTTTATTAACATAAAAATCCTTAGCTTTAGCTAAATCTGGCACACTGAAACTTGCAAAAGTTTTCCCATTTCCAAACATATATTTGAATTAAAAAATATTATTTAAATATTTTAGATTTAATTACATTTCCAGCTTTATCAAATCTTTTATATTCCCCAAATTCCTTATCGTCTTTAAAATTTTTTTCATCGTATAAACTTCCATCTTTTTCATAACGTATCCATTTTCCTTCTCGTGAACCTAATTTAAAATTACCTATTGACCAAAGTTTCCCATCTTCTCGATACCATTTCCATTCTCCGTCCATTTTACCTTTTACATTTTTTCCAATCGCTCTAAGCTGCCCATTCTTTAGATAAACTTTCGATAAACCATTCGATAATCCGTTTTCGTCTACTTCTGCTTCTGTAGCTAAAACTCCATTTTTAAAAAAAGTTTTGGCTATTCCATTTTCTACTGTTAAGTTTGATCCGTTCATATTAATAAGTTAATGATCGAATACTGTAATTAATTCTCCCAAGGAGTTGTTAGTTGAAAGTAATTTCCATCTAAGTCAGCGAAAGTACATAACCATCCACCGCCCATTTCATACGGTTCTTTAATTACTGTTGCACCTGCTGCTTTTATTCTTTCAAACTCCGACTTAACATCTTTAGTTTCTAAATTAATGATAATTCTTGCTGGATTAGGAGATTTCCCAGCTGTTTCAGAATGCTCTCCAATAGAAATAGTTGCTCCACCTAAATCCCAACCGTACCAACCTTCCATTTCCATATCTGCTTTCCTTCCGAAAACTTTTTCATAAAAAGCTGCCATTTCCTTAACTTGCAT